>JBIKIQ010000023.1:0-22342 GCA_044361535.1 Crocinitomicaceae bacterium | reverse complement strand
CACGCATTGGTTTGAAATTACCCAAGAAACAACCTGCGGCATTTCTGATGTATGGACCACCCCACGGATAGAATTGTAAAGCCAAATCACCGCGAGCAGCTCTTTCCCATTCAGCTTCTGTAGGCAAACGGAAATCATTTAAATAAATATCACCTTCTGATACTAAATAATTGTTTAACAACTGAGTTCTCCAAACAGAAAATGCTTTCGCTTGCTTCCAAGTAACCCCTACAACTGGATAATTGTCATAAGCAGGATGCCAGAAATAATTGGCCATTTCCTTCCCGTTAGAATACGTTAGGTCATTAACCCAACAAAGTGTATCAGGATAAACACGAATTTTCTCATGAATTATAAATCTGCTTCTATCTGAATGACCTCTGTAGGCATTCCACTCCATTTTACGGTTCATGTAACCTAAATCGAGATCTTTACCTGAAATAAAACCATCGCGATATAAAGAATCATCATCTGTTTCTCCATTAACTAAAAGTGTATCTCGTTCTACACCTGGTCCTCTCTTTTTACCATCAGAATTAATTTGTGTAAATGTACCATTACTATTTACGTATGAGATAGGTTGTCCAGTGCCATTCGGAGTATACTTAGTTGGATTATTCTCATCTCCCAACTTCTGATACAATAAAGCGCCATCTCTATCATCCAATCTTTTAGACGCATCTTGGGGTTTTTCCGAAAAATCGTAAGCACCGGCAGCATCGTAATACGCTATTTCCCCTTTTTTGGCCGCCTCTTTATAATCTATCCAATAATATTCGTATACCAACTGGCGTATATCAATTTCACGTCTTTTGTAATAACGTTCTTTTGAAGAATAATACATATCAGAAAGTAAAGGCATTAATTGTGGATTCTCCCACATATTGAAACTCGATTTAGAATTCCAATTTAAGTTTAACCAATTCTTTTTGATGTTTTTTGCATCAAATTTTTCTAATTTGCCATCCACAATGCCTTTCTTTTCATCAGTGTAACCCTCAAACAATAAACTGTAAATTTCCATCGCATTTCGATCCATACTTTCAGGAAGTAAAATTCCATCAGTCAAATCAGGGGTTCCTTCCAAAGTCTCAATTGACTCTACAGTGAGATCTTTGTAACTTGTAGCTTTATTATCGTAGTAAAAATTATTAATATCTATATCCCCATCAGCATTTTCTATACTAAACAAAATCTCTTGATCGAAATTGATATATTCATCCATTTGATCTCTCAATCCCCTGTCTACCAATTTTTCAAGGGCAATAGAATCTCTCACCCACTCCACAAACTGACGATATTCGTTGTTAGAAATTTCAGTTTGATCCATGTAGAATGCTGAAATAGTAACAACTTTCGCGCGTGCATCATCAACCTGCATCATGTCCTGCTCATGCAACCCCATAGTGAAACCACCTGCTGGAATATACGTCATTCCGGTAGGAACCTCTGGGTAAAATGGTTTGCGTCCTTCAGCACCAATTACTTCGTACGGTCTATTCTTATCACAAGAATAAATCAGAACACCTACTAAAACCAATAAAAATACTTTTCTCATTTTATTCATTTTTGTCAATCATTCACCAAACCAACAAGCTACAGGATCTTTTTCAGGGTTAGGGTATAACGAGTCAACACTAAAAATGGTTACAATTTTATTTAACTTTTTTTTACAACCAACGCGGATGCTTAGATTTCTCAAGCTTAGGCAATGGTAAATAATAACAATATTTCACAACTAATTCGTGAGAACCTCTCGAAATACTTGCAAGTTTATTAACAGTTATATCATAAGAATAACCTATTGTTAAGTAATCCATTGGCATGTAACCTAACATTACTGCCACAGCATCGGATGTACGAAAGGTTAATCCTCCGTAATATTTATTCTCATATATATATCTTGCATTAATATCCATTGACATTTTAACAAGATCAGTACGCACTAACAAATTCGCATCTATATCTCCCCCACCAACATTAAGCATTTTATAACCTCCCATCAAATAGTAATGTCTTGCCGTTTGATAGCTCTGAGTCAAGGTTGCACCACTGTTAACAACACTTTGCTCCAACAATGATTCGGATAAATGCGTTGATGAAAATCCAGCATAATAATTATTCCCTTTAAAATAGGCGCCGAAATTTAAATCTAAATTTGTTGCTGCAAACTCAGTTGGTAATGTTGGATCATTCAATGTCATAGGCGGCACCCAATCAGGATTCATTCCATAATTCATTATCCCAACACCAATACCCAATCCTAGTGTTCCAGCATTTCCAATTTCAATAGGGAAAGAATAATTTAACAAAGCGTTATTTTGACGAGCAAACCCTATCGCATCATGATAAAGTGAAATACCTAGACCACCCGGAAAAAAGCGATTCATGTTCGCTTCAATATTCAAAATAGCTGAATTTGGAGCGCCATTCACTTTGTCCCATTGATTACGATATAACGTTGTAGCACAAATTCCATCATCCAAACCTGTGGCCCCTGGATTTATACTCATTTTATCATAAATAAAGTGTGTCAACAACTTATCTTGTTGAGCAATAATTGATGTTTGAACTAACAACATTAAAAGACCTAAAGCCCTTGTAATCAATCGCATAGGTTTAAATTTCTTGCATTTATACTTGTAAAATCTGGCTAAATCAAAGCCAATTTGGGGACTAAAATACACAAATATTCTATAAAACTCCAAATATTGTTAAAAAAAAATCAAAGTGTTCATATCTTCAAAAGATACCTTTTACCCTCAAATTATTCAAAAATTTGTAGATTTAGCATTAAAATAAAATATAAAATTTAATGTCTGAAATAAAACAAATTAAATCCAGGTATTCACACATTGAGGTAGGAGGTTTGTATGATTCAAGTTTGGTTCATTTAATTGAAGAGAAATACGCTTCTTCCCGCGTTTGCATTATAGTTGACGAAAACACGCATGATTACTGTTTGGATTACCTTTTATCGCTTCACTCTAAATTTGAAAATGCCGAAATAATACTATTGCCTGTTGGAGAAGAGAATAAGGTGATGGAGGTTTGTTTTCAGGTTTGGGAAGCATTGACCGAATATAATTTTTCGCGAAAGGATTTGGCCATTAACTTGGGAGGAGGCTTAGTCACGGATATGGGCGGATTCATTGCTTCTATATACAAGCGCGGAATGGATTTTATACACATACCCACTAGCTTATTAGGGATGATTGATGCTTCTATAGGCGGAAAAACTGGCATAGATATGGGTAATTACAAAAATCATCTAGGGGTCATTAATCACCCGAAAGCAATTTTTACAGATCCTATTTTTTTACATTCATTGCCTGCAGAGGAAATAATATATGGCTATGCTGAAATGTTAAAACATGCATTAATTAGAGATAAAAATCTATGGGAAGAAATTAAGTTTGTCAGGAATGATGAAGAATTGACAACTGAAGCTATCCTGGTTAAATCGATAAAAATAAAAGTTGAAATCATTGATGAGGACCCAATGGAGGGTGGGTTACGAAAAATATTGAATTTCGGTCACACCATTGGCCACGGATTGGAAGGTTATTTTCTAGGAAAAACAAATCTCGCTCATGGACACTGCGTGGCTCTCGGTTTGTGTGCAGAGTCCTATATATCGCAACAAAAAGGCCTTCTGTCTAAAGACCAATATATTGATATAGAAAATTGTATTAGACGCTCTTTTCATTTTATTTCGATAACAGCTGAAGAAATCTCAGAGATTTTAAAATTGATTCACAACGACAAGAAAAACTCGAATGATCAAATACGGTGCTGTTTGCTTTCTGGAATCGGTTCGTGTTTGTATGATCAATTAGTTTCAGAGGACGAGATTGCCAATTCTTTGTTTCATTTAAATTTATTAGCCAGTTCAGTAAATTGAAAAGAGCGAGGTTATCGTCAGTGATTAAAATATGGATTTAAATTTCACTCTTCCAAAGCTTTAGAATCATCCGGTAGACTTTTATTAAATGAGTTATTCCCATCGTAAGTTATATAGTCATTTTAAAATGAGGTTTTATTGAACTATTTCAAAGAAAAACGATTTCGAATTACGACTTTGTAAAGAAAAATCAAAAAAATATTTTTGGGTTAATCCTTGTTAAATCGTATTTTTGCAGTCAAATTTTTACGCATGAAAAATTACGACGTTGTTATTATTGGTTCAGGACCTGGGGGATATGTTTGTGCCATTCGCTGTGCACAGCTCGGATTATCAGTGGCAATTATAGAAAAATACAGCACGCTTGGCGGAACTTGTTTGAATGTAGGCTGCATCCCTTCAAAAGCATTGTTGGATTCATCTGAACACTATCATAATGCAACTCATACTTTTTCAGAACACGGAATTGAGGTACAAGGAGTGAAAGCCAATCTGACGCAGATGATAAAGCGAAAGGATGATGTTGTGTCTCAGACTTGTTCGGGAGTAAAGTTTCTAATGGATAAAAATAAAATTGACGTTCATCAAGGAATTGGGTCATTCAAGGATGCAAATACCGTTTCCATTACGGGCGAAAATGGAACTTCAGAAGTTACAGGAAAAAATATAATCATTGCAACTGGTTCCAAACCAAATTACTTTCCAGGTATGGAGCCTGATAAGAAGAGAATTATTACTTCAACAGAAGCCTTAAAACTTTCAGAAATTCCAAAGAAATTATTGGTAATTGGTGCGGGAGTTATTGGATTAGAATTAGGCTCTGTATACAAACGATTAGGATCTGAGGTAGAAGTAATTGAGTTTGCTCCTACCCTGCTTCCAACAATGGATGGAACTATTTCGAAAGAATTTACAAAAATCTTGAAAAAAGATGGATTCAAATTCCACATGGAGCATCGCGTTCAAGGAGTTGTCAATAAGGGAAAAAGTGTTGTAGTAACTGCTTTGAATAAGAAAAATGAAACCGTAGAAATTGAAGGTGATTATTGTTTGGTTGCGGTGGGAAGGAAAGCTTTTACAACAGGATTAAATGTTGAAAATGCAGGTCTAACCGTAAATCAACGAGGACAAATTGAGGTAAACGATCATTTACAAACAAACGTTCCTCACATATATGCAATTGGAGACGTAGTTAGAGGAGCAATGTTGGCTCACAAAGCTGAAGAAGAAGGAGTTTATGTTGCTGAAACTATTGCTGGTCAAAAACCCCATATTAATTACAACTTGATACCAGGCGTTGTTTATACATGGCCAGAAGTTGCTAATGTTGGTAAGACAGAAGAAGAATTGGTAGCTGCGGGGAAAGAAATTAAAGTGGGTTCATTTCCAATCAAAGCATTAGGAAGAGCAAGGGCTAGCATGGATACAGCAGGATTGATTAAAATAATTGCGGATAAAAAGACAGATGAAATCTTAGGTGTTCATATGATTGCGCCAAGAGCAGCGGATTTAATTATGGAGGCAGTAACTGCAATGGAGTTTAGAGCATCTGCTGAAGATTTGGTTCGCATTTGTCATCCACATCCAACGTATTCAGAGGCTGTAAAAGAGGCTGCAATGGATGCGACAGATTCTCGTGCTATGCATATTTAATCGAGAATAACCTCAATTGCCACTTCATTTCGACGGTTAATTAAATCCCAAGGTGCATTGTAACCCATGTACATGAAGGCTCCTTTGGTTTTAATGTTATTTTTTACAAGAACTTTCCTCAGTTCCTTTTGATGTTTTTCAATTCTCTTGTCCGATGAAAAACCACCGTAAGATACAACAGCCAATGTTTTAGGAGCTTCTTCAACAATTCGTACATTTTTAGAGGATGGATTAGGTAATTCTTCCTTTTTGTATTGCTTTGGCATCACAAAGTACATGTTCGCTGAATCACTCATCTCCATAACAACGGGCGCTGTCATTGCAATTTTCTGATTTTTTTCATTTCCTCCAAAGATGTAATTAGCGATTGTTCTAAAACCATTACTGCCTTGATTTTCAAACGACTTATCAGATAAAGAGGTTTTTGCTACCAACATCTTGGGATATAATCTAAGCTCTACCTCATCAATTGTTTTCAAGAGCTTATATTCTGGTGTTTCGATATCTTTAGATGTGAATGACACGATAAAAAAAGTTATTCCAACTATTACTAGGATTGAAAGTGAAATCCAAATGAATTTGTTCATAGGTTTTATTCTTTTAAACACAAAAAGAAGAACAATGTTCGCGCGTAAATTTTTTATTAAGATTATTTAAATAACTTCGTGTGTGTCGCAATTATTATCTTAAAATGAACACCAAGTTAAAATAAAATCAATTATTTGTGAAAAAACTTATCTGCTCCTTTGCTATTTCGTGTTTAGTTTCGATGCCCTTAAGCGCGCAAAATTTCTATGATCGATCAACAGTTCAAACGATAGAAATTTTCTTTGGATTTACTAATTGGGATTCTCAATTGGATGCCGCTACGGTAACAGACACCTATATAATTGCTGATTCAGTTCGAATTAATGGTGTAGTATTCGATAGTGTTGGGGTTAAGTACAAAGGAAATAGCTCGTACAACGCAAACAACAATAAAAACCCCTTGCATATAGAATTAGATCATATAATCGGCAGTCAAGATTATCAAGGATACACGGATATCAAATTACAAAATGGATATTCAGACCCATCAATGATTCGTGAAGTGCTCTCATACGCTATTCTTGAACAATACATGGATTGTCCTCAAGCAAATTTTGCAAATGTTTATATAAATGGGACCCTTCGAGGCATGTATTCAAGTGCTGAAAGCATTAATAAAAAATTTAACGGTGAGCATTTTTATCTTGGTAACGACACCTATTTTAAATGCAATCCTATCGGGGGCGCAGGTCCGGGATCTACAGCAAGTCCAGATTTAAAGTACATTAATATGGACAGTTCCTCTTATTTCAACGGATATGAATTGAAATCTACTTACGGTTGGAACAGACTTGTTGACTTGATCAATACCTTGAATAATGATTTTGCGAATATTGAAAGTAAACTAGATGTAGATCGTGCCCTATGGATGCTTGCCTTTAACAATGTTCTGGTCAACCTTGATTCCTACAACGGTGCATTTAGACAAAACTATCATTTAACGTGGGACCTGAACGATCGATTTGCCCCAACTATTTGGGATTTAAACATGAGTTTTGGTGGTTTTCCTGGAGGAACGGGGTCAGGTGCATTTACTGCGTCTAGTCTTGACCCGATGTCCAATAGCACCTCTGCAAACCATCCCTTGATTGTGAAAATGTTATCTAATCCATTGTACAAGCGAATGTACATGGCTCATATCCGAACGATTGTTCAAGAAAATTTTGCCAATCAAAATTATTTAAGCACCGCAAATACATTAAGAACTACCATTGACGCTTCTGTTCAAGCGGATCCTTACAAGTTTTACTCCTACACACAGTTTCAAAACAGTTTAACAACAAATATTGCCGGTGGCGGCCCTCCGGGATCAACTATTCCTGGTTTGCAAAATTTAATGGATGCTCGAGCTACCTATTTTTCAACCAACGCTAATTATGAATTAAATGCCCCAACCATTGCGGTATTTGGTGCAAGTAATAACGCTCCCACTTTTGGTGAATCAATTTATCTAACCGCGACTTGCTCCAATGAAACTACTGTCTATTTAGGCTACCGCACGAATCACCAGCTTAAATTTAATCGTGTGCAAATGTTTGATGATGGAGTACATGGTGACGGTGCTGCTGGAGATCATGTATATGGGTATCAAGTAATGATTGATGGTGCTGAGTTTCAATACTACATTTATGCAGAAAATACGAATGCGGGTCTTTTCAGTCCTCAACGTGCAGAACACGAATATCATTTACTAACTGTTTCAATTCCATTTTGCAATTCAGGAGATGTATTAATTAATGAGATTGTTGCATCTAATTCGAGTTCTGCTTACGATTTAAACGCGGAGGCAGATGATTGGGTTGAATTATACAACACAACAGCAACTCCAATTGATTTATCAGGTATGTATTTGTCAGATGAACCAATTAACTTAATGAAATGGGCTTTTCCATTAGGCACGAGCATTCCTGCAAATGGCTATCTCATGGTTTGGTGCGATAATGACATAGAACAAACAGGGGTACATACCAATTTCAAATTAAGTTCATTAGGTGAAAATTTGACTTTTAGTAATGGTGCCATGATCTATGACCAAGTAGCATTCGGAGTACAAAGCACGGATATCGCCTATGCTCGTTGTCCAGATGGAGGAGTTTCATTTAATAACGTTACCCCTACTCCCTTGGCTTCAAATAATTGTTTTGCAGGCATTCAAGAAGCGGTTAAAAATCTTAATGTCGTGATTTATCCAAATCCTGCAATAAATGACTTAATTATTTTGTCTGAAGAAAATGAAAATTTCGAACTGACAATAACAGACGTTCAAGGTAGAATAATATTGAATGAATCCATCGCATTTGGGTCGCATAATTTTGATATTTCAGAATGGTCAAAAGGAGTCTTCTACGTCACTATGACTAAAACAAATGGGCAGAGATTAACGAAAACTTTGGTAAAGATTTAGGACTCAATTACACCTGAGCCAATTAGTTCTTCGTCGATATACCATGCTGCAAATTGACCCGGAGTAATTCCTCGCTGCAATTTAGTAAACAACATATAAAATTGGTCATTTCGTTTTATCAATTTGGCTTTTTGTAATGGCTGTCTGTATCTTATTCGAGCAGAAATTTCCACTTCAAACTCCGGTTCTTGAGCCCATTCTGGAAATTGGATCCAATTGATGGCGTTTTTTGCGATTTTCAATGCCCAACGATTTAAGGCTGGATGATCATCTCCCTGACAGGAATACACAATGTTGTTTTCAACATCAATCTGAACGGCAAAAGAAGGAAGAGGTCTGCCTCCAATTTGTAAGCCCTTTCGTTGACCAATTGTGTAAAAATGAGCACCTTGATGCATCGCTACCTTCTGACCTTCATGTGGAGAAAAAACAAAGGGTTTTACTAGTTTTTCGATATTTTCAGAAGTTCTTTCAATCAAATGATAATCAACTAATTGACTTAATTCAGGGGAAATTTCAATCACATCGCCATTTATCGACTTTAATTGTTGCTGCAAGAAATCGGGCAAACTTATTTTCCCTACAAAGCAGAGTCCTTGCGAATCCTTTTTTTCTGCTGTCAACAATCCTTGTTCTGATGCAATTCTTCGTACTTCCGACTTTTCTAAATCTCCAATTGGGAAAAGCGCTTTAGCTAGTTGGCCTTGAGAAACTTGACATAAAAAATAGGACTGATCCTTATTATTATCTATACCCGAAAGAAGTGAAGAACTTCCATCATTATTAATTCGTTTACGACAATAATGACCTGTTGCCACATAATCGGCACCAAGTTGCAAAGCGGCTTTCAAAAATACGTCAAATTTTATTTCACGGTTGCAAAGCACATCAGGGTTTGGAGTACGGCCTTGTTCGTATTCATCGAACATGTAATTCACAATACGCTCCTTGTATTCTTCACTCAAATCAATCACTTGAAATGGAATACCTAATTGCTGGGCCACCAAAAGTGCATCGTTAGAATCATCAATCCATGGGCAATCATCGGATAAAGTTACAGATTCATCGTGCCAATTCCTCATAAACATACCGATCACCTCATATCCTTCTTGTTGAAGTAAATATGCTGCAACACTAGAATCTACACCGCCTGAAAGTCCAACTACAACGCGTTTCATTTGGCAAAAATACAATAAAAAGAAGGTGTTTTTTAAAATTTAGGTATATTTAAAGTCAAATTCAACGATGGGACAATCAATGCCTTTTAATTGGAAAAACTATCTGTTTTTCGCACTAATACTCGGATTTTTCTCTTCAATAGTACTAACCGCTAATTCAAATTTATTTTGGAATGCATCGGCATTAGGTGTCTTAATGATTGTTTGCTGGGTTTTTGAATTAATCCCTATTTACATTACAGCACTTTTCCCGTTGATCTTTGCTATTCCATTGAAATTAATAAGTCCAATTGACCTTGCCTCTTCTTACGGAAACAACAACGTATTTCTTTTTTTCGGAGGATTTATTCTGGCTTTAGCTTTGGAAAAATGGAAGGTTCACGAGCAAATAGCGCGAACGATTATCCACATTTTAGGAAATAGTGTTGAACGTATTTTACTGGGATTTACGGCAAGTACTTTTTTATTAAGTATGTGGATTTCAAATACAGCAACTGCACTAATGATGTTACCCATGGCATTGGCCGTCATTCATGCAATGCCAAAAAAGGAGCAAAAACAGAAATTCCCCCTTTTATTGGTATTGACAATCGCATACAGTTCAAGTATTGGAGGTATGGCCACATTGGTAGGCTCGCCCCCTAACACACAAATGGCCGCACTTTTAAATAAGAATTTTGAAACAACTATTACTTTTTGGGATTGGTTTAAGTTCGGGTTTCCTATAAGTATTGGAATTGCACTTTGCATGTATGTATTTTTTTTGTTTGTACTGGGAAAAGAGCGAAAAGAAAAACACCATTTTGAATTAAAAAAAGAACCTTGGACGAGTAATCAAATCAAAGTTTTAATTATTTTCGGAATTGTGATCTTAGGATGGATTTTTCGGGTTCCTATTACCGAGCTGATTGGCTTCAAATATGGCGATGAGGGGATAGCTTTGCTCGGAGCCATTACCTTATTTTTGTTACCATCAAAAAATGAGAATAAACCATTGTTGGAATGGAAAGATACAGAAAAGCTTCCTTGGGGAATTTTACTACTTTTTGGAGGAGGATTAGCCTTAGCAACTATTTTTGAAAACAATGGCATAATGCAATCAGTGAATCAAATTCTGGCAAGTTATTCCGGGTTTTCAATTCTTACAATTCTATTTATCGTGGTTTTTATCGGGATTTTCGTAACTGAAATAATGTCAAATTTAGCTTTAGTAACGCTTATGGTTCCGGTTGTCGGTAATTTTTCACTATCACTGGAATTGCCTCCAGAGTATTTGTGTATTCCATTGACTCTTGCTGCAAGTTGTGCCTTTATGTTGCCTGTTGGAACACCTCCAAATGCAATTGTATTTTCATCCGGTTTTATTAAGATTCACGAAATGGCAAAAATTGGTTTTATTCTTAACATTTTTGGGGTTATCCTCATCACATTTTTCTATTTCCTTGTGAAAGTTGTTTGAATTAGCCTTATTTTTGACAAAAAAAATCGATATGAACATAAAAAAATCTCTCTTTAGTTTTTTAGCAATTGGATTATTTTCCATTTCAGTTGTTGCTCAAGGTACAATAAATTGGTACAACGGTGAAGGAACGGGCATGTACACGGAGGCTGCTTACAAATTAGTTAAAAAGAAAAAATCTTCCACAGTTACGGTTGCTGTAATTGATTCAGGAATTGATGTTGAACACGAGGATCTTCAAGGAAAAATTTGGGTAAATGCGAAAGAAATTGCAGGAAATGGAAAAGATGATGATGGCAATGGATATGTAGACGATATTCACGGATGGAATTTTTTAGGAAATGGCAAGGGAGAAAATGTTGATGCAACACGTCTTGAAAAAACAAGAATTTACGCTGAGTTAAGAGACAAATACGAAGATGTAGATGCGAGTTTAATAGAGCAAGATGAAGAATACAAATTGTTTTTAAAAGTAGCTGAAGAAGTTGGTGAGCAATTTCGAAATATGCAAGCTGAATACGAGCAATATAAGGACATTATTGATTTAAATCCTGAGTATAAAAAGTATTATGATGACAACTTAAAATTCAATTTAAATCCAGATTTTGACGATCGTTCGTTGATAGGTGATAATCCGAAAGACATAAACGACAGAAAATATGGAAACAATAACTACGAAGGACCTGATGCTTTACACGGAACCCACGTTGCTGGAATTATAGGTGCTGTTCGTGGAAATGGAAAAGGTGGAGACGGAGTTGCAAATGATGTTAAAATAATGTCCTTACGAGCTGTTCCTAATGGTGATGAGCATGACAAAGATGTCGCTCTAGCAATTCGTTATGCGGTTGACAATGGAGCTCAAGTTATCAATATGTCTTTTGGGAAAGCATATTCTCCTATGGCACAATGGGTGCATGATGCAATTCAATACGCAGATTCAAAAGGTGTGCTTTTAGTACATGCCGCTGGAAATGACAACAAAAACATCGATGTAGAACCAAACTTCCCAACAGCGAAATATGATTTCCAAACTGTTACGTTGAAAAACTTTTTAACAATTGGTGCCTCCACAAACGATTTGAAGGCTTTAAAAGCTGAATTTTCAAATTTTGGAACATCATCAGTTGACATTTTTGCACCAGGTCAAGAGATTTACAGCACATTGCCTGACAATCAGTATAAGAACCTACAAGGAACTTCGATGGCGGCTCCTATGGTTGCTGGAGCAGCGGCTTTCTTAAAGTCTTATTTCCCAACGTTAACTATGACACAAATTAGATCAGTTTTGGTGTCAAGTTCAACAATGTATAAAAAAGAGTTAGGTAACTATAGTATTATGCCTGGCGTAATTAATTTGGTAAGCGCTGTTAAGTCTTGTCAAAAACTAGAGAAAAAGAAATAATTCTTTCTAATAAATCAATTGATTGTACAGAATAGAGAATGAAAGTTATTGAACACTTAAACTCAGCAGGAGACACTCTTTTTTCGTTTGAAATACTTCCTCCGTTAAAAGGAAAAAGCATTCAATCCATATTTGATGGAATTGATCCTTTGATGGAGTTCAAACCTAAATTCATCAATGTTACGTATCACCGTGAGGAATACATCTACAAGGAAAGAGACAATGGATTATTAGAGAAAATAGCCATTCGTAAACGACCAGGAACGGTGGGTATTTGTGCTGCAATCATGAACAAATACGATGTGGATGCTGTTCCGCATTTAATCTGTGGTGGATTTAGCAAAGAAGAAACCGAAAATGCATTAATTGACTTGCAATTTTTAGGGATAGATAATGTACTTGCTTTGCGTGGTGATTCAATTAAAACCGAGTCGGCATTTCGCCCACACAAGGATGGACACGCTTATGCAGTTGACCTCATCAATCAAATTTCTGATATGAATAGTGGAAATTACATTGTAGATGATGTTCAACTTGAACCTACTAATTTTTGCATCGGAGCGGCTGGTTATCCAGAAAAACATTTTGAATCGATGAACATGTCAACTGATTTGCATTATTTAAAAAAGAAAGTTGATGCAGGTGCGGAATACATTGTAACACAAATGTTTTTTGACAATCAAAAGTATTTCGAGTTTGTTGATGCTTGTAGAGAAATGGGAATTAATGTTCCGATTATTCCAGGGCTTAAACCCATTAAGAATTTGACGCACATAACCTTCTTGCCTAAGTTTTTTAAAATTGATTTTCCGGATGCTTTATCAAAGGAATTATTGAAGTGTAAGGATAATAAAGCGGTAGAGCAAGTAGGAATTGAGTGGGGAATCCAGCAATCAAAAGAACTCAAAACGAAAAATGTTCCGTGTATTCATTATTATACAATGTCGAATTCTACATCTGTGAAAGCTATAGCAAAAGAGGTGTTTTAATAATTTCAATTTAAGCAGATTTATGAAATACTATTTGGCACTCTTTGTTGCACTTAATCAATTTCTATTCTTATCACAAACTAATTTCCAACTAACTAATGCTGTGGTAATTGGACAATTTGATAAGCCTGAAGATCGTTTTTCTATAGAAATAACTACAACTGAAATTCTGTGCTCGCAAGGAATCAAAGCAATTCCCTCTTTAAATTTATTAAAAGCAGGAGCGGATTCAAGATTGCTTGCTACCGATTCTATCAAGGCATTGGTGCGAGCAAAAGGATTTGATACCTATATAATTGTCAAAGTTATTGGCTATGACAAACGTTTTAAAGTCTCCGAACGTAAAATTACTTTTGAAGAAGCGCTTGGTTTTGGAAGTTTATTCCATTTATACCGAGATGAAGCTGAGTCAATTAGTTTTGAGTTTAGCTTTTTCAGAGATGACCAAGTAGTTTATCGAGAAGTTATTCGATGCATGAGTATTGCTGATCGAAATTCGGTACTTAAAAAATTCCGTAAAAAACTCACAAAACGTGTTTCGAAACAATGGCGTTAACAGTAACTAGTGTTACATTCAATTCCATATAAACCCCGTAACTTTGAATTAAAATTACAATCAAAGTGAAAAAAGGAAATAAGTTATACAGCATTCTTCATTTTAAATGTCCTCAATGCCATGAAGGTCAGTTTCTTGTATCAACTCCCTATGATTTAAAAAAAGTAGGTGATGTTCGCGAAGAATGTTCTGTTTGTCATCTGAAATACGCCAAAGAACCAGGGTTTTATTACGGTGCAATGTATGTTTCATATGCACTAGGAGTTGCTCTATTCGTTACGGTTTGGGCATCTTGTAATTGGTTTTTTACTGATGTTTCAGTTTGGACTCAAATTGGTTTAGTGATAGTATTATCTATTATTCTAGGGCCTTACTTATTTGCCTTATCAAAAATAATTTGGGCTAATTTATTCATACATTACGACAAGGATGCTAAGTTCATTGGAGAAACAAAAACTCATTAACGAGGTACTTGGTTACCTTCTTGAGCCAGAATTGATTCAAGAAATGGGTGAAGTAGCTCGCGTACGAGAAACAACAACCGATGAAGTAATTGTGCATGTTGGTGATGTACTCAAAATGATTCCACTTGTAATTTCTGGATCTATAAAGGTTTCAAGAGAAAACAATGACGGCGAAGAGCTATTGCTTTATTACATCGAAGGAGGTGATACTTGTGCAATGACTCTTCAATGCTGCGTCAGAAAAGTGGATAGCCATATCAAAGCTACCACGATGGAGCCTTCGCTATTACTCATGTTTCCAGTTGAAAAAATGGAAGAATGGATGGATCGGTACAAAGGATGGAGGGAGTTTATTTTGCAAAGTTATCATACGCGTTTGACCGAATTAATGGAAACCATTGATGCAATTGCTTTCATGAGATTGGATGAGCGAATTTTAAAGTATTTGAATGATCAAGCAAAGCTTTTGGGTTCATTGGAAATTCATCATACGCATCAACAAATTGCCGATGATCTTCACTCTTCACGGGTTGTTATTTCAAGGTTATTAAAACAGCTTGAAAATAAAGGACTTATCGAAATTCATCGAAACAAACTCATTTTAAAGGAATTTTAATTAATTACTTTTTGTTACTTTTAGGAACGAATTTTGTTACACTAGAAACTTTCCTTAAAGATATCCAATTATGATAAAGTCAATTGCCTGTTTTAGTTTTACCGTTCTATTCTCTTGTTATTCCTACTCTCAGTATTATTCTGAACAAACAGAGGCCTCTCAAAAATTCCAACAGGTGATTAGCAACATAAAAAATATGTATGTTGATCAAGTAGATGCTGATAAGCTCACAGAAGATGCCATAATTAGCATGTTAGAAAAACTTGACCCTCATTCAACTTATATTCCAAAAGAGGATGCAGATGAAGCTCAATCGCAAATTGATGGAAGTTTTGTTGGTATTGGAGTTCGTTTTCAAATTGTGAAGGATACGGTAATGTTTGTTAATACAATTCCTGGAGGTCCGTCTGAAAAAATTGGTATCCAAGCCGGCGATCAGTTAATAAAAGTAGATGGTGATTTAGTCGCAGGAACGGGCATTAAAAACAACGATGTTCGCAAAAAATTAATGGGGATTAAGGATTCAAAAGTAAAGGTTTCGTTGAAAAGACAGGGTGTATCTGAACTATTAGATTTTACAATAACACGAGACAAAATTCCAATTTTTTCAGTGGATTCTTACTACATGATTGACGATAAAATTGGGTATATTAAGCTTAATAGTTTTTCCCGCACTACTATGGAAGAGATGACAAAGGCAATGTCAACTTTGAAGCAAAAAGGAATGTCTAAACTTATATTAGACCTACAAGACAATGGCGGTGGTCTCTTAGATGTTGCTCAAAAATTAGCCGATGAATTTCTTTCAGGAAATAAATTGATTGTTTATTCAGAAGGAAGAATGCAGCCAAAATCTGAATTGAGAGCTGGTAGAAACGGGATGTTTGAAAAAGGCGATTTAGTGGTTTTGGTAGATGAATTTTCAGCTTCTGCGAGTGAGATTGTTTCAGGTGCTATTCAAGACTGGGACAGAGGTGCAATTGTAGGAAGAAGAACCTTTGGTAAAGGTTTGGTACAACGTCCTATTGACTTGATTGATGGTTCAGAAATGCGCTTAACAATTGCTCGATATTATACACCAACAGGTAGATTTATCCAAAAACCGTATGAAGATCCAGAGCGTTATAAAAAGGATATTACACAACGTTATTTAAGCGGTGAGTTAATGCATGCAGATTCCATTAAACTACCTGATTCATTGAAATTCAAGACCATGATAACCAAAAGAGATGTTTATTCGGGGGGGGGTATTGTTCCTGATTTCTTTGTTCCTCTTGATACTGCTGATATTTCAGATTATTTTGGAGCATTAAACCGAGGTGGAATCTTCAACAACTTCGGTTTGCAATACACAAATGGTCAAAGAGAAAAACTGAAAGCAAAATATCCTGATTTTCAAAAGTTTAAAAAAGAGTTTCCCATCGACAAAGAGTTTATGGATGGTTTCTTTGCCTATATTAAAAAGGAAAAACCAGATTTAGAATTTAACGAAGCTGAATACAAAACCAGTGAAAATTTGATTAAACTGAGATTAAAAGCAGAACTTGCTCAAAATTTATGGGGATATCCAGAGTTTTACGAAATCTACAACGAGAGAAACGAAATTCTTCAAAAAGGAATATCCATCTTGAAGAATAACGAATATTCAAAAATCAAGTTGGATAAAAACTAAGACAACTTAAACGAAACTTGAAGTCGTTCTAGTTCTCTTGTCAATGTTTTATTAGGATCTACCTTAATATCTTTTGAATTAAATTGAATATCTAATTTTTCTACTGGATCATACACAGTAAATTGAACGGCGCATTTGCCTTCATTCGCTGCAAACAGATCATTTATATCATTGATAAAGGAATTGTTAAGCGCTGAAACGGGCACATTCAAATGAATATTTTTAGCTCTTTTTTCGCTAAATTGATCCAACAACTCAATAGAGTGAACATTAAATTCAAGATTATTTCTAAATCGATTTGGTTCAATTCTACCTTTCAAGGCAACAAAAATTCCTGGTTTGAAATAGATGCTGTTTTTCAAATAAGACTCGCCAAACAGAAATAATTTATGCGAATCGTAATAGTCTTCAATAGAAAGTGACCCAAATTTTTCTCCACGTTTGGTTAATCTCTCTTCACAATCAGTTATAATAGCGGCAATTACAATGTCTTTTCCTTTGTAGCTTTCTTGATCATTCAACATGGCTACATTTCCGGTACAAAATGAATTTATAACTAACTTATAATCATCTAATGGGTGTCCTGAAATAAAAATTCCAACCACTTCTTTTTCTTTGTTCAACTTTAATAATGAACTCCACTCCTCAGCCTTTGGAATTATTGGTTCGGGAAGCTGAACAGATTCTGCTCCACCAAAAAGTGAAATTTGATCGGCATCTTTTTCCCCTTGAAAGCTGGATCCAAAGCGCAACGCATTTTCAAGAAAGGTTCTTCCCGATTGATCCTCAACAAAATATTGAGCTCTGTGTGCATTTTGAAAAGAATCAAGCGCGCCACCAAAAACCAAACTTTCAAGGGCACGTTTATTCATCAATCTCAAGTTACAGCGTCTTGTAATATCAAAAACGGATTGAAAAGCGCCATTTTTTGTTCTTTCATCAACGAGTGCTTCAATTGGAGCTAAGCCTAAACCTTTAATGGCTCCCAATCCAAAACGAATTGCTCCTTCTTTATTTACCGTAAACGTATAATTGGATTCATTCACATCTGGTCCCAATACTTTCAATCCCATTCTGCGACATTCCTCCATGAAAAAAGAAACTTGCTTGATATCATTCATGTTATTACTAAGCACTGAAGCCATGTATTCAGCCGGATAATTCGCTTTCAGATAGGCAGTTTGATAAGCCACCCATGCATAACACGTTGAATGCGATTTATTAAAAGCATAGGATGCAAAAGCCTCCCAGTCACGCCAAATTTTTTCTAATTTCTCTTTGTCATGTCCTTTCTCTTGTCCTTTCTCCAAAAATGAGGGCTTCATTTTATCCAACGTTGGACGGTCTTTTTTACCCATTGCTTTTCTCAAGGTATCCGCCTCACCTTTGGTAAAACCGGCCAATTTTTGAGAAAGCAACATTACTTGCTCTTGATAAACGGTAATTCCGTAGGTTTCTTTCAGATATTCCTCACAATCATCTAAATCATAGACAATTGGTTCAATTCCGTGTTTTCGTTTGATAAATGCAGGAATATATTCCAATGGTCCCGGACGATACAAGGCGTTCATGGCAATGAGATCGGCAAACTCGGTTGGTTTAAGTTCTCGCATGTATTTCTGCATTCCCGGAGATTCGTATTGGAAAATACCAACTGTTTCTCCACGTTGAAATAATTCATACGTTTTTAGATCATCCACCGGAAACTTGTCAGGATCAAGGTCAATGCCACGTATTTCCTTCACAAAACGTACCGCATATTTAATGAGCGTAAGTGTTTTCAGCCCCAAAAAGTCCATTTTCAGTAAACCAGCTGATTCTGCAACCGAGTTATCGTATTGCGTACAAACCATTACTGAATCTTTGGCAGTTGCCACCGGAACAAAATTAGTTAAGTCATCAGGTGTAATAATTACCCCACAAGCATGAATCCCTGTGTTTCTTACCGACCCTTCAATATCTTTCGCTCTTTTCAAAACAGCCGCCAAAAGATCATTTCCTTCAGCAATTTTTCGCAATTCCCGGGCAGAATTCAAATCGTCTTGATTTAATTTAAACTTATCAGCCAATTCTAAATCTGTGAACGAAAATAATTTCTTCAAGGAAATATCGGGAACGAGTTTTGCCAAACGATCGGCATCTTGCAACGGTAAATCCATTACACGAGCCGTATCTCGAATAGCAGATTTTGCGGCCATTGTACCATAGGTAACGATTTGAGCTACTTGGTTTGCTCCGTATTTATTGATTACGTAATCGATAACCTTACCCCTGCCCTCGTCGTCAAAATCAATATCAATATCGGGCATGGAAACCCTATCTGGATTCAAGAAACGCTCAAAGAGGAGATCGTACTCAATTGGATCAACATTCGTTATTCCCGTGCAATAGGCCACTACTGATCCGGCAGCAGAACCACGTCCAGGGCCAACGGAAACACCCATTTCGCGAGCAGCTCGACAAAAATCTTGAACAATTAAGAAATAACCTGGATATCCTGTATTTTCAATTGTTTTTAACTCAAAATCAATACGTTCAGAAATTTCATCTGTGATTTCTCCGTAGCGTTCCTTGGCGCCTTCATAAGTCAAAAATCGCAAATAATTGTTTTCTCCTCGTTTCTCCCCATCCACCAAATCTTGTGGATCCACAAATTCTTCCGGGATATCAAAAGCAGGAAGTAAAACTTCGCGAGCCAGCGTGTAGGGTTCGCACTTATCAATCAACTCAGATATAGACGTAATTGCTTGTGGTAAATCAGCAAAAAGCTGTTTCATTTCCTCAGAGGACTTGAAATAATATTCGTTGTTTTCAAGTCCATAGCGAAAGCCGCGCCCCTTGCCTTTTGGCGTAGAAACCAATTCTCCATCCTTTACGCACAACAAAACATCGTGAGAATCTGCGTCTTCTTTGTTCAAATAATAAATATTGTTGGTAGCAACCAATTGCACGTTATGTTTGGCTGAAAATTCAACCAACGTTTCGTTCACGCGATTTTCAACTTCGATATCGTGACGCATAATTTCAAGGTAAAAATCTGCATCAAAAATAGATTTCCACCACAACAATGCTTGTTCGGCTTGGGTTTCGCCCACATTTAAAATCAAACTGGAAATCTCGCCGTACATATTTCCCGACAAGACAATGATATCCTCTTTGTATTGTTGAATTACCTCTCTATCAATCCGTGGAACGTAATACATTCCTTCAGTATAAGCGATGGAGGCAAGCTTAATTAAGTTTTGATAGCCATTTTTGTTTTTCGCTAAAAGAACGACTTGATACCCGTTGTCTTTTTGCGTTTTATCTTTTAGGTTTTGGCAAACATTGAATTCACATCCGATAATAGGAATAAGGTCTTTTTTGTCAAACGATTCGCCTTTTTCCTCTGCTTCTTTTCGTTTTTCCTTCAGTTTTTTATTGTATCCAGAAACGGCCTTTTCAAAGTGAAATGCGGCCATCATGTTCCCCGTATCTGTCAATGCAACGGCTGGCATATCCAATTCAACCGCTTTATCTACCAACTTTTGAATTTCAACGGTTGACTGAAGAATGGAATATTGGGAATGCACGTGCAAATGAGCGAAAGGAGAATCAGCTATGTCTTCAGAAAATGATTGAACTGGTTCAGCTGGTTTCGATCCTTTACTTTTTTCTCGGAGTTTATCAGACTCGGCTTTGAGGTTCACATGTTCAATTCCAAAACTGGGAATTCCATTCGCATTTGTATCTCTGAAACGTTGAAGAAAATCTGGTTCTTGCAACAATTCTTGCGTGGTATATTGGCCTAGGCGAATAAGCTCCAAGAAACAACGCGTTGTTGCTTCAACATCGGCAGTAGCGTTGTGCGCTTCGTTGAAAGGCACTCCAAATAAATGACTGTGTAACTCCGTAAGTGTAGGCAATTTAAATTTCCCACCTTTACCGCCGGGAAGTTTGCACATTTCAGCCGTGCGTTCGGTACACGTATCTAAAACTGGGAATTTTGAAAACGGAGTTTCTTGACCGAGGCGAACGAACTCACAACCAACGATATTTAGGTCGAAATTGAGATTCTGACCGACTAAAATTTTTGTTTTTTCGAGTGCTTTGGAAAAAAGGAAGAGCACATCTTCCATTGAATCACCACAAAGCGTAGCAAGTTCGGTTGAAATTCCATGCACTTTTTCAGCATCGTAAGGAACGTTGTAGCCCTCCGGACGCACCAAAAAGTCTTTGTGATCTATGAGATTACCGAATTCATCGTGCAACTGCCAAGCAATCTGAACAATGCGCGGCCAATTGGCTGTATCGGTTATTGGCGCATTAAAATTGCGAGGAAGCCCAGTTGTTTCGGTATCAAAAATAAGGTACATGGAATCGAAAATTGAATCATTAAAGGTAGTGTTTTTTAAAATTCGGAGATTCAATTGTGGAGAAAAAAAAGTGGGGGCTTATCTCGACAGGCTCGATAAGCGGGTTTCGACTTACCTCGATGTACTCGGTATATTAAGCTCGATAAGCGGGTTTCGACGGGCTCAACATAGAAAGTTTCGGCATACTCCGATATACTCAGTATGTAAAGCTTACTTCGATAAACTCAGCAAGCTCATTTCGATTTTTTTGAGGGCCGTGCTGATTGAGCCTGTTGAAATCAGCACTTTTTACTCCTCGATAACTCTTTCAGTTTTGCGAGATCTCCGTTAATCAAGGCTTCCTTTTTCTTGTGACTCCACCCTTGAATTTGTTTTTCTCGGTAAAATGCCCAATCTATTCGTTCAAACGTTTCAGAATAAACAAGTTCTACTGGCAAGTGCTTTTTGGTGAAATTGGCACCTTGACCACTTTGGTGTTGTTTCAACCTGCGTTCTAAGCTTTTCGTGCTACCGGTGTAGAATTTATGATTTGCACATTTCAAAATATACATGGTTGGTTTTGACATACTTGAATTTACGAAAAATAATTGGGAAAACAAAGCTTATCTCGACAGGCTCGATAAGCTAGATTCGACATAATTCGACAAACTCATTAAAAGCTCAACAAGCGGGATTCGATATACTTCGATGAACTTCGATAAACTCCAGTTAATGAACTCAGCATGACAAGCTTACTTCGATAGACTCAGTAAGCTATAGATTCGTCATTCTTCGATAAAATAAGCTAGCTTTTTTTTAGTACTGCATCGTGAACAAAACTAATGATCTATCTCTTTTCGAATTGTAATTCTAACTCTATTTGAAGTAATTTCCTTCAACTAGTTTAAACTTTTCTATAAATTTTGTTTGTTCGAGATTGTCTTTATTTATACTTTTATAAAGTATTTGAATTTTTAAATTTGCATTGTATGAAAAAAATAATTGCCTTAAGTTTCTTGTGTTATATTTCCTTAACTAGTTGTGTTATTCAAAAGCGCTATCATTTGAAAGGATTTCAAATCAGTAAAACAACCACAGGCAACAAGGTTAAATTTTCTGC
>JBIKIQ010000013.1:0-93482 GCA_044361535.1 Crocinitomicaceae bacterium | reverse complement strand
CAAATCTCCGATTGTGCCTTTCAACTTAATAATGCCAATTTGCTTTGCCATTTTTAAAGTGTATTTTGATTAATAATTCCCAGTTGAGACCCTCTCAACCGCTATCTTTTTTACCTCGCGAGTTCAATCAGATAAATCAAAAGTACAGCAGTCAAAACACGTCAT
The DNA here is from genome assembly GCA_044361535.1 of Crocinitomicaceae bacterium. Taxonomy (GTDB): domain Bacteria; phylum Bacteroidota; class Bacteroidia; order Flavobacteriales_D; family Crocinitomicaceae; genus UBA952. The sequence goes on along the minus strand of JBIKIQ010000013.1, from coordinate 93,317 downwards.
CACCATAGGCATGTCCGTGTGGAAAGAAACGTGCATAATTGTCCGTAAAAGGATAAATTATAGCCACTTGAAAATCCTAACTTTGCAATCAAGCACTGGATAGATACTCCCTAGATAGTGTATGGATAAAGCATAGATAGAGTATGAAAATACCCAAACGAGTATGTGTCTATCCAAAAGATGTACAGCGAATAACCGGAAGAAGTGAGAAATATGCCAGGAGATTGCTCCACACAATCAGGCAAAACCTCAACAAGCAATCCCATCAATTCATAACCATTGAAGAATTCGCACATCACGTTGGCATAGACATTGAAACAGTCAAGCAGTTCATTATTGATTAAGACCAACAACGTCTCCTGAAAAACCCGCCCTTGTTTAATTCAATTTATATCAGTTTGTACTGAAATAAGTGCCTGAATATGAAAAAAATACTATCTTTGATGCGAAGGTAAGTGTCAAACCGTTCATTAGCGACCAAAATATTCGGTCAACACATCGGCGAACAAAGGCATTTTCACTTACTTTAAGGGTTTGATTTACAAGCATTTACATATAGGACTGTTCACCCGTCCAGACCGCTTCGAGCGATTTTAAACCCTGTAAGTCATTGATTTACAGGGTTTTTTTTATGAGAATGAAATCCAGTCAGTACAACAATGCATGACTTAATTTCAAACCGGTTATTTTTCAATTAGATAAAATCAACAGAAAAACACTAATTTTAGATTATTATAGTTACTTTTGTATTCATTAAGAATTACATTTTATTAAGTGATTCTTTAATAAGAAGTATATTAGTTTAAAAATATAAAAGTACGCCTCTATGGCTGGAGGAATAGAAAACCCTAGGAAGTATCAAGTTTCTTAGGGTTTTTGCTTTAAAATAAGTGATTAAACTACCTTGTAATTAGATTATAAACTACCTCAGTGATACTTTTTTTGTTCCCATTTCTGAAAATATTTAAATGAAACGCATCAACGAATACAAAAAGCTCTTTCAAATAGAAAACGAAATTGATCTTGCATCTCTTAAGTTAATCTATAGAAAATTAGTTAAACAGTGGCATCCTGATAAATTCCAAGATGATGACCCTATGAAAGAGGAGGCAAATATAATGGGTAGACAGGTAACGGATGGATATCACTTTCTTGTAAGCATCGCACCAGAAACAAAGGAAGCTAACCTGGCAGAATATCATAAAACCATCATGGAGTGTGGCATTGCAGATTTCAAACATAAAGGATTACTTTTGGAAATCACGTTTACCGATGGCACGTGTTATGAGTATTTCGGAGTAAATGCCAATGTGTATAAAAAACTTATCAATTCAGATAAACAAGTTCGTTTTGCCAAAAGGTTTATCTACGAAACTTACCTATATAGAAAATCAAAAAAAGCTATTGAGTAAAGAATAGGGTTTCTCATAAATTAGTCGTTCCAATTTTTTAGGGAATTAATTTACATGGCTAAATCAATCTTTCAATAACATTGTTTTGAATATCGATAAATAGGTTACTCGAATTCTTTTAAATGAAATCAGAATATTAAAATCTTTGGTTCAATTTATCTGTTGTAGCTAAGTGATCTAAAAAAAACAAACCAACCCCGGTCTCCCTAAGGTTGGCTTGTATGCAGCATCTTTAATTCGTCATTGTAAATGCTGATTTCGTTTTCTGTTACATCTAAAATCTTTTTTCATCCTAGAACCTTTTTGTCGTCTTTGATTAACTAATTTCTGGTAAGTATATCATTTAGGTCTCAAACTTCAAAGTCTGCTTTGGAATAAATAGTTATTCTTACGTGTTACTGTCCACGATGGCATGCCAAACAACAAATTTTGCAACCGTCCACATTTTTATAGCCTAGAGCACGTGCTCTTTGTAGGGCTGTTGAGCAAAACAAAAACTCACCTAATTCTACAATTTGACGAATGTTATTTATACTTGGGCAAGTCTCCTGATGAACTTCATAATTGTTATTCTGATTGAGTAGATATTTGTTTAAATGAAACTTTGCCATTTCTTACTGATTCATTGACGAAGCTAGTAATTAGCACAAAGTAGTAAATTGTATGTATTGGCTCATTTTTACTCAAGCCTAGAAAATATAAGGATTTCAGTTTTACTAAAATAGTATAAGTACTAGAAAAATATAGTATAAGTACTAATAATTCTAATTATTTTCTTGTCTGTCGTTTTTCTGGTGAAGTTGTTTTCGCTCACTTTTTTCAAGTTTTTCTAAAATCTCTTCCTCCAAAATCTGGCTGTCCGTTCGAGCTTTATATAACCCTAAAAGGATGCTTTTACGAACAAGTTCAATTGGGTTTTTGGCGCCAATGAGTTTCAAAAGGTCAGCTCGAATGGCATCAATTGATTTTTTGGAAAGATTCATTTTTTCAGCAATTTGCTCACTAGTTTTTCCGTCACAAATTAATTGTAAAATCAATTGATTTCGAGCAGATAATTTTAAACGAATTATACTTTCTTCTTTTTTGATTCGGAATTCATGTTCTGAGAATAGAGCTTGTTCAACCACCTCTGTTGTATGGGTGCCTTTAAATTTTACATCAAACAACGCATCTACTAATTCATCAAAGGAACAATTCTTTTTCAAAAAACTACGAGCTCCTTCTCGAATCAATTCGGTCACAATCCAAGGGTCATCATGCATGCTCAGAATGATGGATTTTACATGTGGGTAATCACGCTTTAAAACTTTAAGTGTTTCTCTGCCATCCATTACAGGCATATCCAAGTCAAGCAGCACAATATCAATATCGTGATTAGGTAATTTTTCCAGAAATTCCTCTCCATTTGCAGCATTAAAAACAACAACCACTTGAGGTTCCTTCTTTAGCATTAACACCAATGCTTGCCTCATTACCGTATGATCTTCCACAATTGCAATCCTTACGATATGATCTGGTTTGCGGTATTTAGATTTCTTCATGTGCTAGATTTTTAAATGATTCTGTTAATGGCATTGCCAGTTCGATAGTACCTCCCAGTGCCTGACGTTGGTATTGTAGTTCACCTGCAATTAAGCTTAAGCGATGTGTAATAGATTCTAATCCCATTCCATCACCGTGATGGAGCAGGTACTCGTAATCTGCTTGGCTAATAGCAACTCCATCGTGTTTCATTTTTAAATAAAGATGGCTGGATTTAAATTCAAGAAATAAATGCACAGATTGTGGACGTGCATGTTTCAATAGGTTGTTCAATAGTTCTAGTGAAATCGAGTAAAAATGAATTTCAGCTTCTTGTTCTAGAATTAAATCCTCTTCAATTGAAGTGAAAAAAGAACAAGGATTACCCAGCGTCTTTTGTGTTTGATCCATGAGTCGCTGTAGGGATTTTTTCAAACCAAACTTTACGAGAAAATGGGGCAACATTCCGTGAGAGATAGCGCGAATTTTTGAAACCGATTGTTCCAAGACATCCATCGTAAACTCCACATCCTCCAGGAAGGGTGAATCATGAGGTACTTGCTGAATAACAACACTCAGATTTTGTTGTGCTATAGATAGAATTGAGCCTACTTCGTCATGTAGGTTTCTGGCAATCTTTGTTCGCTCAGTTTCTTGGGCTTGAACTACTGCATTCAACATTTCAAGTTCCTTGTTTTTAATTTCGATTTCAAACGCCTTCTGCTGCAGAATTCGCTTTTTACGGTATGAAAATGTAAGGCCTAATAAAGTTAATATCATCCCAAAACTGAATAATGAACCTGAAATCACACTAATTAAAACTAGCTTTTCAATATCCATAGCGCTCTTGAGATTAATGTGTGATATATTACAGTTCCAATTTGAATAATCGGCCAAATCATAAGGATTAAGTCAAATTTTTGATCTTTTATTAAAGAATAATTTATGGTAATATAAATTTGAATTCCGTTGTAAATCAATACGCCTGATGAAAAAATGAAAACCCCATCAATCAAAAGTGAATCTTTTTCGCTTTTAAAATATTGATTAACAATAACAAATACAGATAGAAAAGACAAAAGAAGCTTGCAAAATAATCCAAACATGCTAAATCGGATTTCGGCAGAAAAGGAAAGGGAATAACCAAAAACACAGATTATTACAAACAATAATAGGTTGTAAAACTTTCTCAATTTCACCGTTGAATACACTCTGAAAATCAAAATAATCAATGTTAATTCTACCAATAAATGGATAGAAAATAAATTATTTTGATCAATGTTAGTGAAGGTATACAATAGTAAGTTCGTAACGTTAATCAAAAACAGTTCGATACTATATACTTTAAGATAATTGGATATGGAATTACCACGTTTAAAAAGTAAAACTAAAGTCGGAAGTATTGAGCTTCCGACTGCAAGATAACCTAAAATATGATGAAGTAGTTCTAAATTCAAGCTTAACTATTTAGTTCATTTTTTGCCGAGCACCTTGTTGGACAAGGAAATGCATATTCTAAAATTACACCCGAAGTCATGTCATTCTCATCACTACCCGCTCCAACAAATATTAAATTCTTTTTACCATCATCACCAATGCCATAATAAACCCTAACTCCCATACAGCCCTTTTGGCTGAGTATTTTTTGTAGTTGATTCTTGCCAATAAAATGAGCAATAATCTCTCCTGCTGGAATTGTTTTTCTGTAATTAGCTGTCCACTCGGACGCTTTTGCCAGGGTTACCACTGAACCCTCATCTCCATTAAATGCCATGTTATAAATTTTTAAAGTTTCTCAAAAATAGACACTCACGTAAAACTCAAATTTAACCGTTTAACAACAATATTTTGCTAAACGCGATAAATATAAGGCTCCAGATGAATTTTACAATCTGAAAAAATAGTACTTGTACTAAATAATTCTAGTACTTGTACTAATTTTTCTTGACTAACAATTTTAGTCTAATTATCGAAAATCCTAATTCCAAAGGTGTTGCGTATAATGCAGGATTTTGATCATGTAATAATTGGAGTATCTCATAAAAATGAGCATTCATAATAGTATTTTCTTTGTCGAATAACGAATTGAGAGAAAACAACAAATAATTCTACCATGAAAAATTACCAAAATCGAAGTGGAAATTCAAATGTAATTTCTTTTAAAATTGGCTCTGATTACATTACAATTATTTTTAAATGTTCGCCGCATCCATACACATATAGCTACCAAAGTGCCGGCAGTTTTCATGTTGAAAAGATGAAAAAATTAGCTATTAATGGAATAGGATTGAATAGTTATATTTTAACAACTGTCAGATATGATTTTGAGAAATCTGAATAAGCAGATATTGAAAAAATAGCTTTCGCTGCTGAAAAACTTGCATTTAATTTTGAAAAACTACTGGTCTCGTAAACCGATGAATACTGTCTGTTCCAACTGCCGTAAAACGTGAATCAGTGGTGGCTGGATAAGGACCTCCGTGGTGCATAGTTTCACAAACTCTTACTCCGGTTGGGGCTCCATTTTTTATTATTCGTCCCACCTTCTGCATTAGTTCAAAAATGAAATCGCTATTTTCTTCAAATTCACTTTCTGAAATTAACAAAGAGGCGGTTAATTGGCCATCCAAATGATTTATTGCAGCAAGTAAATCTGATACTGAAGAGTAATATAAGATAAGCGCAAAGGGACCAAAAACTTCCTTTTGTAGCATTTGCGAATGTAAGAAAGATTCAAGTGTAGAAATTAGTAAAGCTTGTCTTCCTTCCAAGGGTGCTAAATCATCTTTTTTTTCAACTAAATCCCCTTTGCATTCATCAACTCGCTCGTATTTTTTTTGTTCAAATGCATTGTAAATGCTTGGATGTAGCATTGTGAATGAAGGTTCTTCAAGAACTTTTTTCGTCAGTTGATCAACAAAGCTTTGGCCTTCATTATTTTCGGGAACAAAGAAAATTCCGGGTTTTGTGCAAAATTGCCCAGCATCATTGGTAATTGATTTAGCAAACATACTTGACCATTCGTCCGATTTTTCGTTAAGTAGCTCTGGAAAAATAATAACCGGATTACTACTTCCCATTTCAGCAAAGAGAGGAATTGGTTCCTTTCGTTCATGAATTAATTCCAATAAGGCTTTTCCTCCTGAAAAACTCCCAGTAAATCCAACGGCTTTGATTCTTGAATCTTTTATGAGTTTTTTTGCCAAGTTATGTCCATTATCAAAGAGTTGTGAAAAGATACCGGATTGAAACTCAGTTTTAGCAATTGCATTTTGTATGGCTATTCCTATACGATAACTCGTTTCTGGATGAAAAGGGTGTGCTTTTACAATAACTGGACATCCAGCTGCTAACGCAGAAACTGTATCTCCTCCAATAGTTGAATAAGCCAGAGGAAAATTACTTGCGCCAAAAACCAAAACGGGACCAATTCCGATTCTTTTTTTAATCAATTTTGGCAAAGATAGAAACGTGTTCTCTGGTGTTTCTGATTGTATTTCCGAATAATTATCAGAAAGAAAATTAGCAAATAGTTGCAGTTGATTGATCGTCCGACTAAATTCTATTTCAAATCTTTCAGATGAAAGTCCACTTTCTTTGCAATAACTCTGTTTAATTTCTTCCTTCACATGCAGTAGTTCATCCATAATCAAACGAAGTAAAGCACTTCTGTTTTGAGCTTTTGATTGAGCAAATGATAGAAAAGAAGTCCAAGCAGAATCAAGTGCTAATTGAATTTCAGAGGCAGATGCACAAAGAAATTGCTCGGTATTTTCAATGTTTTCCTTTGGATTAAAGGAAGAGAAAGAACGATTTCCTTGGTGAGAAATGGAACCTAAAATTTGATTCCCAAACATTGTATATTAGGCAGGAGTTACTTCAAATTTGTAACTTTCCATGATTTGATTTGCTAGTAATTTTTTACACGCCTCATCCACTTTCTGTTCAGCAACAGTTTGATTATCAGCTTCCAAAAATAAACGTATGTGTTTTCCTATTCGAACACCCTCAATTTCAGGGAGACCAATATTTGTCATTGAGTTGCTAACAGCTTTTCCTTGAGGATCTAACAATGCGTCCAAGGGCATTACATCAATTTCAGCTTTAAATTTCATACGGTTACTTTTTTGGAATAAATGTTTTCAATTACAGATAAAAGAATGAACAAAAATACAATGATTGGTATTGACCAAACAAGAAAAATGGGAATTACTAATGCTGAACTTATCAACAATAGGTAACGAAATTGATTGCTTTTCCAGCCAAATGATTTAAATTTCATAGCCATTAAAGGAATTTCAGCCACCAATAGAACCGGGAAAAGCAGGCAGATGGTGGCAACAGTATACGCCTCAAACATGAACCCAATTGAACCTGTATAGATATCAGACCATGTGTCATGATTCAAAATGAAATGTAATGGAAAAAACAAGAAAAATAAGGTGTTTAGAGGGGTAGGGATGCCTATGAATTTATCTGTTTGTCTTTCATCAATGTTGAATTTTGCTAAACGGAAAATCGAAAAGAATGGGATTATTAATGCACAAAGTGGAAGGTATTTTATTGAGGCATCAAAATCATTTGGAATATCGTGAAATAGTGCTTGAAGCCAACTTTCAGACTGGTATTGTATAAATGTCAGCGCATCCAAATCTTTGTTAAAAATTGCTTGAAAACTCTGCGTATAAACAGCAATCATAAACATCATTATAATTCCCGGTGCAACCCCAAAGGAAACTACATCTGCAAGAGAATCCAGTTGTTTCCCCAAATTACTTGAAATAGAAAGTAAACGAGCGACAAATCCATCTAGAAAATCACAAATCATTGCGCTCAAAATCAAGACCAATGAATAATCCATTCTACCTGAAAAACATGCTACAATACTCAATATCCCACACAAAAAGTTTGTGGCTGTCAACAGGTTAGGTAGATTAAAAATTGGATGTTTTAAAATTTTCATTTTTGTACAAAAATTCGCAATTTTGATTTAATTTTACATTTGCTGGGAAAAGTACACAATTTTTTGAAAATTGGGGTGTTATAGTTAATAAAACTTTCCGAATGAAATTAAAAATTTCTCTATTGTTCGTACTTTTTTGTGTATCGTATTTCAGGTCACAAAACAACACAATTGCCCCAAAATATTCAAATGAATTTTTAGCCATTGGAGTGGGTGCTGATGCCCTGGGTATGGGAAATGCGTTCGTAGCTCAAACTTCAGGTGCGAGTTCCTCGTATTGGAATCCTGCTGGATTAATTGGCGTTAATAAATGGATGGAAGTGAGTTTTATGCATGCCGAATATTTTGCGGGCATAGCGAAATACGATCAGCTGAGCTTAGCACATACAATCAACGAAAAAAGTGCGCTTGGTTTTACGGCAATTCGATTTGGTGTTGATGACATTCCTAATACAACTCAATTAATTGATAACAATGGAAATATTAATTACGACAACATTTCTTCATTTTCCGCTGGTGATTATGCCTTTATTTTTTCGTATGCAAGAAAACTTCCTATTGAAGGAATGACTCTTGGCGGTTCGTCAAAAATAGTATATCGAAGGGTAGGGGATTTTGCACGTTCATGGGGCTTTGGGTTGGATGCTGGCTGGCAATATCAGGTGAATCCGAGATTAAAATTAGGAGCAATGCTGAGGGATGCGACGTCAACATTTAATGCTTGGACTTTTTCATTGGATGAAGAAACTAAAAACGTATTTTTGAATACGGGTAATGAGATTCCTCAAAATGGTCTTGAATTGACTTTACCAAAAATGATAATCGGTGTGGCTGGTAATATCCCAATTTCCAAAAATGGCTTTACAATTGGTGGCGAAATAGATTTTGATATCACTACCGATGGGAGAAGGAATACTGTTATCAGCGCTAAACCATTCTCTATCGATCCACATGCTGGAATTCAAATTGGTTTTAAAGAGTTTGTAAAGGTAAGAGCAGGTGTTACCAATTTGCAATATACCACTGAAATGAATAATTCAAGAAAATTTAATCTACAGCCGAATATTGGGTTAGGTGTTGCGCTTAAAGGGTTTCACTTAGATTATGCCTTTACAGATATAGGGGATGCTTCTGTGGCCTTGTACTCACACATTATCTCATTGCGATTGAAATTAGATAAACCTAAGAATGCTATAAAATGAGGAATATTTTAGTTTGTTTTTTTCTTTTCAATCTCTTTGCATTTCAAGCGCAAAATTTTGGAAATGAATGGATAAATTACAATCAAAAATACTATTCATTTCCTATTGTTCAATCAGGAATTTACAAACTGGATTTTTCAACTCTTCAATCTGCTGGAATTCCTTTAAATACGTTTCAATCAGCGAATATTCAAGTTATTGGAAGGGAAAAAGAAGTTGCTCTATATATTGAAGATGGGGGAGATAATACACTCAATAGTGGTGATTACATACTTTTTTATGCTGAACGCAATGATAGTTGGTTAGATTCAACATTATATGATGATCCATCTTGGTTAGGGAATCCAAAGTATAGCTTGTACAACGATACTATACAGTATTTTTTCACGTGGAATAATTTAACAACCAACAAAAGGGTTCAGAATCAGACGGATGTTAATGTTTCATTGCATACACCTGCAAGCTTTGTCCTCTTTGAAAAGTCTGCTTGGTATAACGAAAAGTATAACGAAGGAGAAAAAAGTTCCGATGCTTCAAGTTCGTTTTATGTGCAGGGAGAAGGGTGGGGGAAAACACCTATCAATGGGGTAAGTACAACTCCTCAATTATGGGATTTTGGATCAACACAACTTGATAATATTTTTCAAGGATTGGGTGCCCCTGAAGTTTCCTATTCGGCAGTTGTTGTAGGCACGTCAAATGCTTTTTTTGGTTCCGGATTGGGTAATCACCATACACGTCATACGATTGGCTTGTCAAATTTCGTTTTATTTGATTCCATTTTCTCTGGATACAAAAGTGTTTATGTAAATAAATCTTTTCCTGTATCTGTACTTCCTGCGAGCGGAAATTCAAATTTTAAAGTTTCTTTGATTAATGATTTAGGTGTACCCACGGACTTTCAATCCATTAATTATTGGTCGTTTAAATACCCAAGAATCCCAAATTTTAGCAATGCAACAAATGCAACATTTTCAGTAATTAATTCAAGTTCATCACCAAAAATTCGTTTAAACATTTCCAGTTTAAACGTTACAAATCCGGTTGCTTTTTCGATGGGTTCGCAAATTCACAAAATCCCAATGATTCAATCTGGAGGACAATGGCAATGCTTGATTCCTAATGATCCCACAGGTGCTAATCAAACCGTTTTTATCCAGGATTTTAGTGCAATAATAACAGTAAATCAAATAAAACCAGTAAACACTTCAGGAACATTTGTTAATTACGGATCAATTGTAAATACAGAAAGTGCATTACTTTTCGTTTTTCCAGCTAAACTGCGTAATAAGGCGATTGAATATGCCTCATATCGAAGTTCACCAGCAGGCGGTTCCTACAACGTAGTACTTGCACAAATAGAAGAATTGTATCAGCAATTTGGAGGTGGAATACCTAAACATATTAATGGTGTCAGGAGATTTGCGCATTATATGTTTGAGAATTCTACACAAAAACCAGTTGGTTTATTTCTTGTGGGAAAAGGAATTAGAGAGGCAAATATAACGTCAACTACAAATATAGGTCCAGGATCACGGACAAATGCTTCTGCCTATCAAAATAATTTAATTCCATCATTTGGTCAACCTTCGTGTGATCAATGCATTACTTCTAATCTTGAAAATTACGATAAATACACTCCAATTATCCCAACAGGAAGAATTTCAGTTCAAACCGAAGATGAGTTACAAACGTATTTAACAAAAGTCATTGAATACGAGCAGCAGCAAGATCAACAATCTTCGTATTCAACGGCTACTAAAGATTGGCAAAAACAGATATTACATTTTTCGGGAGGTACTACATCTGGTGAACAAGTTTTGTTCAAAAATTATTTAAATGGTATGGCTGAATTTGCCGAAGCGAATTATTTTGCAGGTAAGGCTACATTGGTTGCTAAAGATAATAATGATCCAATTTCACCGGCGGAACTGGAAGTAGTTAAGGAACGGATTTCAGATGGAGTGAGTTTAATGAACTTCTTCGGCCATTTTACAACATCTGAATCAGGATTCGATGTGAATATAGATGAGCCTCAAAATTGGGAGAATCAGGGGAAATATCCAATACTCTTGGCGAATTCGTGTTACAACGGAAATATTTTCCACAATACATCCTCTAATTCTCAATCCTTTGTTCTCATTCCCAATGCGGGAGTAATAGCCTATATCGGTACAATTAACTATGGTTTTACAACTTCACTCAATCAATATTCTTCTAACTTCTACAAGCAGTTTAGTTTGCATAATTATGGAGGTACCATTGCAGAACACATAAAAAATAGCATTGATTCTGTTCTTTCTACGTCAAGCTCTTTACTCACTGAGGCAACATTTTGTCAGATGACGTTGAATGGAGATCCCATGTTGAGACTAAATTATCACAACAAACCAGAAATTGAATTAACAGATTCAAGGGTGAGTTTTGGACCGAGTTTTATTAGTTATGCAACAGATTCCTTGGATGTATCTATCACGATTCGAAACTTGGGTAAATCAATTACAGATACTATAGTTGTTGATGTAACCCGCGATTTTCCGAATTCATTTTCTGATTCTGTGTATGTAGTAAGTTTTTCAGGGCTAGATTATGAAAAGAAAATTGATTTTAAAATTCCTTTTCAGCCTTCAATTGGAATAGGATTAAACAAGTTTACTATTCGAGTTGATATACCGAACCAGCACGATGAGCAAGATGACGATCTCTTTAATAATCAAATTACCAAAAACTTTTTTATCGACGTAGATGGAATTGAACCAATTTTGCCTACTGATTTTGCGGTTGTGCCTGATGATAGCATAACTCTTTTCGGTTCTACAATAAATCCTTTGGCTCCTCTTAGTACCTATCGTTTTGAAATAGATACAAATGTAACTTTTAATAGTCCGTTTGCTCGATATGCGGAAAAATCTGGCTTGGGTGGACTAAAGCAAGTCAATCCATCCGATTGGAAATTAAAATCAAACAACCAAATATCAACGTTAGTTTTGTCGGATAGCTCCGTATATTATTGGAGGGTTGCTTTGGTTGAGCCTACGTTAAAATGGAAGAAACGGTCATTTCAATTTATTATAAACAAATCAGGATGGGGGCAAGCTGATTATGACCAATTTGTATCTAATTCGTTTAGTGGTATTAATTTAAGTAGTCAAACAGAGTTGCGTAATTTTCAACCAAATGAAGCTCAAATAACATGTTTGGCAAAAACAACAACACAATCTCCAGGTTATTTGGACAACGAATGGACATTAAATGGTGTTCAACAAGACTATGCCTTTTGTGACTGGATAAATCCAAATTTTCACGTAGCTGTAATTGATCAATCCACTTTAAAAGCTTGGGGTACAAGGTATACTCTTCCAAATGGAACCGTATTGAATCCACAGAATAATTTTGGTAATTTAAATGATAATAATTCATTATGTTTTAATCGATCAATGAACTATTTTACGTTTGGGCAAAATTCACTTCAACAAATCAATAATTTTCAAAATTTAGTTGAAAATGAAGTTCCTAATGGTGATTACATTCTTGTTTACACACCAATTGCAACGCGTTATGATTGGTGGAATGTAATAGACCCGACACTTTACACAACATTTCAAAATTTAGGTTCAACACAAATAGTTCCTGGAAGACCGAATAAACCGATGATCTTTTTAACACGTAAAGGAGATCCAAGTTTTGTTGTAGAAATTTTCACACAAGGAAATGAGGACATTGTATTGGATACAATAATTACTGGTATTCAGTTTCTTGGTAGAGAATCATCACCATTAATTGGACCATCCTCACAATGGAATTCAATTTTTTGGAAACACGCCTCTTCAGAGCAACCATCAGGAGATGACACCAACCTTGAAATTCAATTATTTGACGCACTGGGCAATTATAAAAGTTCAATAGATACGACTTTTTTATCCGGTGATTCACTTATAAACTTAAGTAACCTTGTTAGTGCTGATACCGTGACATACATAAAAGTTGTTGCCAAGTATTCTGATACAACGTCCTTCACTCCTTCTCAATTAAAATACTGGCAAGTGTTATTTGATGGTGTTCCTGAAGCAGCAATTGATGCATCAAATGGATATGTGTTACAACCGCAAAATGATACACTGCAAGAAGGTCAAATTGGCAAGTTCGCTGTAGATATAAAGAATATAAGTAGTTTACCTATGGATTCTTTACTTGTGAAGTATTACATCATTGATCAAAATCAAGTGAAACACTATCTCAATTATCCGAGACAAGATTCATTATTAGTTTCCTCAACCTTAAAAGACACCGTTTCTTTTGATACAAAAGACTTGGTAGGAAATAACTGGTTCTGTATGGAGGTTAATCCTTACATCGATCAACAGTTAACTGAGTTAGATCAACCCGAATTGTCTCATCTCAATAATATTCTTCAATTTCCATTTACCGTTGTCGAAGAATTTATAAATCCATTATTAGATGTTACTTTCAATGGCCGCCACATTTTGAATGAAGATATTGTTTCTCCAACCACTGAGATTTTAATTTCATTGAAAGATGAAAATCCATTTCTTATTATGGATACTGATGCTGATACCTCCTTATTCGGTGTCTATATTACAGATCCTGATGGTATTCAGAAAAGAGTTCCATTTATGGATGCTAATGGAAATACTGTCATGGAATGGATTCCTGCAAATAGTCAAAACAAACGTTTTAAAATTAATTTCCCTACCTATTTTGAAAAATCAGGGATGTATAACCTGTTGGTTCAAGGCAGTGATAAATCAGGTAATTTATCGGGAGATTTGGAGTATAAAATTGACTTTGAGGTTATTCACGAATCTATGATTACTCAAATAATGAACTATCCTAATCCATTCTCTACAAGCACTCGTTTTGTTTTTACCTTGACAGGTGACTATGTGCCGGATGATTTTCAAATTCAAATAATGACCGTCACTGGAAAAGTAGTCCGAGAAATTGATGAAGTAGAATTTGGTCCAATGTCGATTGGAAGAAACATTTCTGAATTTGCTTGGGATGGCAGGGATGAGTTTGGTGATTTATTGGCCAATGGTGTATACTTATACCGAGTAAAAGCAAAAATTAATGGGGAAGATATCAAACGCCTGGAGTCGGGTGCAGATGCCTATTTTAATAAGGAGTTAGGAAAGATGTACCTAATTCGTTAATTAGAAAAACTTACAACTAAAAATCGCCGTATCGTCATCGTATTTTTGTTTTCCTTTCCATTCCTCAAGTTTGGAGAAAATAATGGAATTCATATCCTCCATAGCTAAATTAGAATACAACTCAACATTTTTAATTAAACGTTCAATTCCATATTGTTCTTCCTCTTCATTTTCCAATTCAACAATGCCATCAGTGTATAACACTAAGCTTGAATTTGGGGTAATGGTTAATTGTCCAACCTTAACTGAGGGAAGTTCATCAAGCATACCAAGTCCCGTACATCCGCTTTCAAGCATGACAATTTCTTTGTTTTGATATAAAACAGGATGATTGTGCCCAGCATTGACATATTTTAATTCATGCGTGAAACCATTGTAGTGAGCAATAAAAAAGGTGATGAACTTTTCTCCATGAGTTGCACGAACAACTTTCTTGTTCAACTCTTCCATGAGGAAAGGCAATTCAAAGTTCTGATATTTTAAAACGGTGCGAATAGTTGCCTGAAAATTTGCCATTAATAATGCTGCTGAAATCCCTTTTCCAGAAACATCGGCTATGCACATTATATATTCTTCATCACCCAATGGGATAAAATCGTAGTAGTCACCCCCAATAGCATGACGGGGAATATATCGAGCTGATATATCTAGTTTTTTATTAGACGGTAATTCCGTTGGGAAAAGCAACTTTTGCATTTCTCGAGCCACTTCCAACTCTTTATTTATTCGTTCCTGAACGAGACTTTTTTTAGCTAACGATTTATTTTCAATAGCAACAGAAATGATGTTTGTTATGGTTTGTACAAAGGTAAGATTAAGAGAATCAGGATTCGATACCGTAGAATTTGCTGTTTTTGAAATTAAAAGGTAGGATAAGGGTTTTTCTTCATGTACCACGGGAATTACAGCTTGAAATTCATTTAATAATTCCGAATTCGAAGATGCCAACATGGTAATTTCTCGAAAGCGAAGTAGTAATTTTGTAAAGTCGTCCAATACAATTTTCCCTTTAATGCCTTGTTTTATTATTGTATTCCACGATTCTTGACGTTGAATAAAGACAATTTTACTAAACCCAAGTTGCTCCTTTAGGATAAATGTAAATATTCGAATGAGCTGGTCTACAGGGCCGTTTTCATTAATTGCTTTTGTGATTTCCAGTAAGGAATTTAGCTGAATTTCTTTCAGGTGATTTTGTTGTTCTAATAATTGAATTTTTTTCTCAACCATTGGTTAGCTTGTCTAAAATACTTGGAAGTTTTTTCAAGGCAATTATCTCACGAAATTTATCTTTTGCCTCTTCGCAAGGACTTCCAAAATAGGTTTTTCCTTCTAAAAGATTTTTTCCAATTCCAGATTGAGCATATACCGTGACATTATTTTCAATAGTCACATTGCTCGCACAACCCACTTGTCCCCATAAAGTAACATGGTTTTTTATAATTACACAGCCAGCTATCCCTACTCCTGAAGCCATTAAGCAATGTTCACCAACTTGCGTGTCATGCCCAACGTGAACTTGATTGTCAATCTTTGTACCTTTTCCTATTCGTGTCATCCCAGTTACACCGGCGTCAATTGTGCACAAGGCACCAATTTCAACTTCCGATTCAATATGTACTCCTCCACAGGTATGCATTCTATCATAACCCGTTTCCTTTTTTTTATAGTAGAAAGCGGAATGACCAAGAACCGTATTTGGCCCGATAATCACATTATTTTCAATGATTGTATTGTCTCCAATTACCGCCCCGGCCATTATTTTACAATATTCACCAATCGTAACGTTAGAGCCAATAAACACATTTGGGAAAACAATAGAAGTTGGGTGTATATGTTGATCTTGGGGTTTATACGGATCCTTTTCGGGCATGAAATAATGCGTCAATTGATTAAATGCATCAAAAGGAGCTTGTGATAGGATAAGTGCTTTTCCATCGGGACAATCCACTTCCTTATTAATAATTATTGTTGTTGCTGCAGAATTTAATGCTTTATCATAGTATTTTGGATGATCAACAAACACAATGTCTCCGTTCTCAACCATATGAATCTCATTAATGCCAGTTATTTTATGTTCTGGGTTTCCAATGTAGGTGCAGGAAATCAGATCACTAATCTCTGATAAGGTAAATTCTCTTGGTAATTTCATAACTGAACTATTGTAACAAAATTATTCGGTAAACAGCCTTGTTTTTGGGTTTCTATAACAAGTTATCCTTTAAAGGTTGTTAATTGTTCGTCTCAAATCTCGTCAAACAGAAATAATAATAGCTAATTTTGTGATAAAATACGACAAATGAAAAAAGCTATTTATTTCTTTTCCTTTATTCTTTTGCTATCAGCTTGTTCTTCCGGTGAACCAGAAGAGGTGCAAAATTATGATAAGATGAATTCAGCAGATTCTCAAGATGTGTCAAAAGTTTATGCCAAAGAAAAAGCGGAAGGTGATGCTTTTTTGGCAAAAAATAGACAAAAGAAAGGAATCGTTACTACAGTCTCAGGGTTGCAATACGAAATCTTGAAAGAGGGTAGTGGGGACAAGCCCAAGGCTGAAAACACAGTAAAAGTTCATTATACGGGTTATTTGATTAATGGGAAAAAATTTGAAAGTTCGCTGGATCAAGGAGATCCTGTTGAATTTCCCTTAAACGAAGTGATCAAAGGGTGGACTGAGGGTGTTCAACTTATGAGCGTTGGTTCGAAGTATAAATTTTACATTCCAACAGAATTAGCCTATGGTCAAAATCCACAGCCAGGCGGACCTATTTTACCAGGGAGTACACTAATTTTTGAAATTGAATTGTTGGGTTTTAAAGAGAGCGAAAAACAAATTGGATTAAAATTTTTAGAGGAAAATAAAAAGAAAAGTGGAGTAAAAGTGACTGCATCTGGATTGCAATATGAAGTGGTAAAACAAGGATCAGGTAAAATGCCTCAAGCAACTGATATGGTTAAAGTTCATTATACAGGAACATTGATTAATGGGACAAAATTTGATAGTTCGGTGGACAGAGGAAAACCAACTGAGTTTCGATTGAATCAGGTAATTCCAGGTTGGACAGAAGGTTTGCAATTGATGAAAGTTGGATCTAAGTTTAAATTTTACATACCTAGTGAACTTGCTTATGGTGAAAATCCTCCGGGGCCACCCATTCAACCAGGTAGCACATTGGTTTTCGATGTAGAATTACTAGATGTTAAAAAATAAGTAATGAAGCAGTTCCTATTTTTTCTTGTTATTTTGATAACTGCTGTTTCCTGCGGAGATGATCACAAAGGGACGGTTGAAAAAATCAAATTTAAAAGTGAAAAAGAAAAATTATCCTACGCGCTTGGGGTAAATCAAGCTGAATTGTATTTCAATAAAGCGAATTTAAGTCCTGAAGATTTTAATCAGAATAAAATGATAGAGGGCTTTTCAAATGAATTAAAACCAGAATTTGAGATTGACTCATCTTGTATAAAGACGGCCCAGCTTTTTTTAGGCAATGGTCAGCAGGATCTTAATGACAGGTACATCAAGGAAGGATCTTATTGCATAGGAAAAATGAATGCTCAAAATTTTATGCGAATTTGGAATAAACCAGGTTCATTGCAGAAGTTAGATCTGGCCTTTGTTAAATTAGGATTTAAGGACGTTATTCAGAAAAAACCTTTGTCGCTAACGAAATCAGATAGATCCTTGTTGATTAAAAATTTCTACGAGAAATTAGTAGAGGATTTAACAAAAGTCATGTTAGATACTGTACTTGTAAAGAAAAATGTCCAAAAAATTGAAAATGAAATTTTAATTGAAACTATTCAAGACGGAAATGGAGCTATTCCAACCGATTCGTCTGATGTGGCCATTGACTTTATTTTAACTACTCCATATGGGGATACCATGGAAAATAGTTTTAACAGGCCTCCCGAAAAGAAAGAACCTGCATTTAATGTACAACAAATGTATGAAGGTTGGTCGCTGGCTTTTCCAAAGTTGAAGCAGGGTGGAACCTATCGTGTCTATATTCCTTTTGATATGCACAAAGATCCTAGATTACCGTTTCCGTATATCATTTATTACGTAAAACTAAACAATGTTGGAGCAAAGGGATCGTTAACTAAAACAGACAAAACGGAAAACACCACTGCAACAGGTAAGCAAGGGATGAATTCAATGAATTGATCATAAGCGAATTACTACAAAGTCACTTCATAAAAAAAGCCGACATCAAGGTCGGCTTTAATTTTTAAATCCCTATTTGGCTTACTTAGTAGCTAAATATTTTTCAGATACAACATCCCAGTTGATTACATTGAAAAATGCTTGAACGTAGTCCGGTCTTCTGTTTTGGTAATGCAAATAATACGCATGTTCCCATACGTCCATACAAAGAATTGGTGTTCCTGAGCACCCTTCGCCCATCAATGGATTATCTTGATTAGGAGTTGAGCAAATTTCTAATTTGCCATCAGTAACACACAACCAAGCCCAACCTGATCCAAATCGGGTGATTCCTGCTTGTCCAAATTTTTCTTTGAATGCATCAAATGAACCAAAAGTAGCATTAATGTCTTCGGCCAAAGCACCTGAAGGTTGTCCTCCTTTGTTCGGCCCCATTACTTCCCAAAATAAATTGTGATTCCAAAATCCCCCACCATTATTTCTAACAGCTGGCTTTTCCATACAATTTTTCAGAATTTCTTCAATAGACATTCCTTCTAATTCTGTTCCAGCAATTGCGTTATTCAGATTTGTAATGTAAGCTTGATGATGCTTCGAATGGTGTATTTCCATTGTTCTGGCATCAATGTGAGGTTCTAATGCGTTGTATGAGTACGCAAGATTTGGAAGTTCAAAAGCCATAATTATTATTTTAATAAGTGAATATTTAATTAGACAAATTTAATTAGAAATTGAACAACAATTGAATTTAAAAGTTCTGTTAAAAATAAATTCATTAAAAGTAATTAATGCTTCGCTATGTAAAACATTTAGATTTTCGACATTTCAGAGCCTTAAAATATCTATCTTTGTTTAGATTTAAGAAATAATTCAGCGAATCGTCTTTTATTTATACAACAAAATTTGTTGATTTATCTCTTTAAAATTTTACTTATTAATTTTTCTTTTATGAAACATTTTATCGCGTTATTTTTATTGATCATTACTACTTTTTCTGCCAACTCACAGTGTGAAAATTTTAATGAATATGGGATAGTGACTGCCCCGACAACTGGAACTACAACTATTTCAACGTGTTCTTTTCAAACGGAGTATTCCACCATAGATAATGTCTTGGCTGCTACAATCTATCAATGTGAGATCCTGAATGGCGGATTCATTACGATTCGTCAAGGAACTCCAAATGGTCTTGTAATAGCATCTGGTCCTAGCCCGTTAAATTGGACCTCAACTGTTGCGGGAACTTATTACGCTCACTGGAGCACTGATGCATCTTGTGGTACGGCGACCATTTGTGAAACAACTACAATTACTTACATCAGCCCTGCATTCCCTTGTTCAGGTATTCCTGCACCTGGAAACACGCTTTGTTCTGCGGGTAGTTCAGTATGTCCCAATGCACCAATAAATTTAACGTTGCAAAATCCAATGCTTGGTTCGGGAATTACGTATCAGTGGTTCTCTTCAACGGATGGAGTAAATTATTCTCCAATTGTTGGTGCAAATGCCGGAAGTTATTCAACCTCAATTTCAACTCCTACTTATTTTTATTGCTCTGAGGATTGCTCGGGAAGTTCAACCAACTCAACTCCTGTCTACCTTACAATTGCTCCTTTCAATCAGTGTTATTGTGTTCCATCCTATTTTAATGGAACGGATTCAGGTGATCTGATATCCAATGTAGAAATTGAAGGTACGACTTTGGCAAATAACACGGGTTTTGTAGCCGGAACACCATCATATACTTTTTTCACTGGACAACCTAATTATACGGCAACTCTTATTCCTTCTAATTCCTATAATTTAAATATCTCCACAGGTGAATGGGGAAATCAAGGCTATGCGGCATGGATTGATTATAATGATGACGGTTTATTTGATTTATCTGAAAGAATTGGTTATACGATTGGAACGATAGGAAACGGTTTAACAACAGGCCAGATAAATGATTCTTCAAGCTTCATTATTAGTCTTGCTTGTACTCCACCTGCAGGGGCTCACCGCCTACGAATTAGAGGAGCATTCAATGTGAATGGAGATCAAATTGACCCTTGTTTAAATTACGGATTTGGTGAAACGGAAGATTATGAGATCACCATTGCCACTCCTCCGGCTTGTCCTTCAGCGGGTTTACTATCTAGTTACACAGCAACGGAAACTATTGCTTCCCTTACTTGGGGACTTGGGTGTTCAAGTGCAACTATTTTCAATATAGAATATGGACCAACTGGGTTCACGCCTGGAACAGGAACGCTATTATTGAATCAATCAGTAACAACAACCAATAACCAAGCTTCTTTTACGCTAACAGGACTTGTCGGAACTACCACGTATGACTTTTACTATCAGGCTGTTTGCGGCCCGAACACGAGCTCATGGTCGGCAACAAGTGAATTTACCACAGCATGTTCTGTTGTTACAGGTTTGGGATGGTGTGAGGGATTTGACGATAATTCAGCCACTGAGCAATGTTGGACTGTTTTAAATCTTAACAATGATTTTTCAGCTTGGGATATGAATACACAATTTGATCAATTAAACGGAAATAATTGTGTGTCTATTAATACGGATTTTAACAATGGAAATAACGATGATTGGCTTATTTCGCCACAATTAAATCTAACTGGAACCGAAATCTTGACTTTTAATTACAAAGTTGAAAGCTTAGTAGAACCAAATGATTTGAAGGTCAAAATTTCAACCACAGGAAATAATCCTGCAGATTTTACACAAACCCTTTTGAGTTTAGATTCGATTTCAAATACTTTGTACCAAGATACATCTGTAAATATGGGTCTATTTTCAGGTAATGTGTACATCGCATTTCATATCCCACAAGGAGGCCTAGATGGCTGGGTTCTCTATTTGGATCAAATTTGTGTTCAAGAATGTGTTCAAGCAACCATACAAAATGATAGTATTGGAATTTGTCAATCTGCTGATTCACTTGATCTTGAATCAGTTTTGAATACAGGACAATCGATAGGTTCATGGAGTTTTATTTCTCAGCCGAATAACTTAAATGGGTCGATGCTTCAACTGAATGGTTTAACTACGGGAATATATGAAGCAAACTATTTGGTAAATAATGCTTGTCAATCTACATCTGCAACAGCATTTATTAGTTTGTATGAGGTTTCAAATGCAGGATTAGACAGTTCTGTTGTTTTATGTAAAAATCAGCCTTTTGATTTGTTTAATGCCCTTGGTGGAACCTTCCAAACAGGAGGTGTTTGGTACGATCCATCGAACCAACAAATACAAAGTTCGTCTATTGTCTCGAGTAATTTCCCAGGTCAGTATAATTATGATTATATCATAACTAATGGCGAATGTCCAAGTGACACATCGAATGCATTGATAATTGTTGATGATTGTATTTTTTCTGGCATAGAGGATTTAAATACACAATCGTTTACCCTTTATCCAAATCCAACAGATGGAATACTTAATTTGTCATTACCAACCGCATTGAAGTCCTATAGTTTGGAAATTACGGATATCAATGGACGATTAATCCATGTTGAACATGCATTGAATCTTGATAATGGAAATGTGGTAATCAACCTTGAAGGATTTCTACCGGGAATGTATTACTTGAATGTACAAACTAACGACAAAAGAAGTGTCATCAGTTTCATAAAGAAATAATTATTAATTAAAGTAATTAGGAGATTCATTTGATCTTCTTCTGATGATTGCAGCGTTAGCATTGGCCTTAAAGAATTTAAAAAAATGGAAACAAAACGAACTGAAATTGATAAACTTGGTGAATTTGGATTAATTGATCACTTAACATCCTCAATTTCACTGGTAAATGCTACTAGTTTAAAAGGAATCGGTGATGATGCTGCAGTGATAGATATTGGAAATGGAAATGTTTCTTTAATTTCTACTGATATGTTGATTGAAGGCGTGCACTTTGATTTGACATATCTTCCACTCAAGTATTTGGGCTACAAGGCTGTAGCTGTTAATGTTTCGGACATTTGTGCAATGAATGGGGTTGCAGAGCAAATAACTGTTTCAATTGCTTTGTCTAATCGATTTCCTGTTGAGGCCGTTGAAGAATTGTATGATGGAATAAAGTCAGCATGCTCAAACTACAACGTTGATTTAGTCGGAGGAGACACAACTTCCTCTCTTTCAGGTTTAGTGATAAGTATTAGTGTTCTTGGAAGAGCAAAAAAAGAGGATGTTGTTTTTCGATCTGGTGCTAAAGAACATGATTTAATTGTAGTTACAGGCGATTTGGGAGGGGCATATATGGGGCTTCAAATTCTTGAACGAGAAAAGAAAGTTTTTAAAGAGAATCCTCAAATTCAACCTGATCTTGATGGTCATGACTATATTTTACAACGTCAAATGAGACCTGAAGCACGCGTGGATGTTATAACATATCTTAAAGAATTAGAAGTTTGTCCTACGTCGATGATCGATATTTCTGATGGATTAGCATCTGAACTTTTGCATATTTGTAAAAATAGTTCTGTAGGTTGCCATATTTATGATGAAAAAATACCAATTGATGCTCAAACGTCTATGACTGCACTTGAATTTGAACTAGACCCGAGTACATGTGCATTAAATGGTGGAGAGGATTATGAATTGCTCTTCACAATTGATCAAAAGGATTATGAGAAAATCAAAGGCAATCCACATATGACGATTATTGGTCATGTAACCGACGTAAATGAAGGTATGTATTATATAGACAAGCAGGGTAGTGCTGTTGAGTTAAAAGCTCAAGGATGGTCTCATTTTTGAGTGCGAGAAACATTATAATTCTGTCTCTTCTTTCTTTTCAGTTTCCTTGGTTTTTTCTTTGTTAGAAGGCTTTTCTTTAGTTGATTTTTTCGTCTTTTCAGATTCAGTTTTAACCTCCTTTTCAGATGATTTTTTGTCGGTTTTTTGTCCTTGCTTTTTACCAGATTCCTCTAGTTCTTTCTTTTTCTCTTCCGTAATGTTTTGACCGTATTCATTCCAATATTTTTCCGAAACAATCTTCCCTTTTTCGTATAAAACTTCGGATTTTTTCTGGTAGTTCTCATGATTTTCTCTGAACCATCCTTGGGGAATTCCTTTTACATAGTTTTCTTCAAATTTTATCGAATCATTCGGTAAATAGAAAATAAACGCACCATTTTTCACGCCTTCTTTCCAATTTTCTTCATACATTTTTTTTCCATCGTCGTAATAAGAAATACATTTCCCATTCTCTTTGCCGTTTTTGAAGTTTCGATCATTAATTAGGATACCTTCCTTCGTGAATTTTTTATAGGCCCCATCAAGTTGTCCTACTTTATAATTTACTTCTGATTCTAGTTTTCCATTTGAAAAATACACTTTTTGTACGCCGTCTAAAATGGATTCAATTTGATCTTTTTTCGAAATAACTTTGTAGTTGTTGAAAGAAATGGTATCACCGTTTGGTTGCAAATATAATTGAGGTCCATCTTCTTTACCAAGAACGTAATTGGCAATTTCCTTAACGGCATTCGTTGAGTCATAAAACATTTCGATTAACCCATCAAATTTACCCATTACCTTAACACCTCTTTCCTGAATGCAGCCTGACTCATAATTTGAAATATAGTTTCCGTTTATATTTCCATTTTCAACTTTAAATCTAAAGCGTGTTTTCTCATTGTGTGAAAAACAGGATTCACATTCCCCATTGAAAGGTTGTTTGTTATGATCCCAAAGTATGATATTGGTTCCAGGTTCAATCATAAGTTTCTCATCAAAATTTACAATGCCCTTTTTCCTTCCGCAATCTGAAACAATATATCCTTCAGCGTCAATACTATCTTCGTAGCATTTCTTTTGACCATAAGCAGAAAATGTAAGTAAAAGAAGGGTTAAAATCAACAGATTATTTTTCATGTTATTCGATTATTAATTTTTTATTTTGAGTTTCTCTTTCGTTTAAATAATTGGTGTATTCAAGTTGAATGTAATACATACCTGAACTGAAAGTATAAGGTAAAGTTACAATACTTGTATTTATTATATCTTCTTTCCTAATAATCTTGCCAAACATATCAAAAATTGTAATTTGAGGGTCTTTTGCAGTAATTGGAATTGATAAGGTGCAGATCGTATTTTCGGAACTTGGGTTGGGAAAAATAACGAAATCTTGGACAGATGGTATTTTTGAAAACATGTCTTTATCAAAACTAAACAAATAAAATCCAGTATTTCTATCCGATACTAAAATACGGCCACTGGGCAACATGGCATGAATTCCCCATGCACCCCACATGGAAAATGTATTTCCGGATTCGTCTTCATGAGTGTCATAATAAGCTATTTCAACGGGAGGATTTGTTCGAATGTCAAATATTCGTAAACCATCGTTGTAATATGCAATAAACGCAAAGTCCTTCGTGCAATGAATATTATGTGCTGTTTTGTTGTAAGGTTCGTTTTCGGTGCCAAATAAACTATTTATTGTGATGCTAAAATCAGCATTTAACCGTGCTTTTTTTACCTTGGTCCCAGCAGTTTCATCCGCAAAAATATACGTTTTATTATCTGGACAAAGCCAACCTTGGTGATTGTAGCCTTGATCTTGGTAAAAGGATAAATTACTTTTGTAAATGGGTTGGTTGGGAATGGAGAAATCATATACTCTAATTCCTTCAAAGCCACAATTTAAAATCGCTAAATTATTGCGCACAAATACATCGTGAACCTCAAAAAGGTCATCCGGTCCTTGCCAAACTAAAGAAGGATTAAGCGGGTCTTGTAATGAAAAAACCTTTAATGGAACTAAATTCAATTCTTGTCCATTTAAAAATGGAGTAACAGAACAAGCGTATAACATTGCATTTGTGGAATCAATAAACAAATTATGAATTTTCCCAATTTCAGTATTTTGAATATCTTGAACAATAGAAACTGAATCCGGTAAAAATGATAAATCGATAATTTGTAAGCTACCATCTCCTTCATCCGCTGAGGCATATAAATAGTTTTGATAATTCTTATATTCTCTCGTAATTGCTTGTGGGGAAACATACCTTCCTGGCACGAAATCAATAAATTGAAAAGTATTTTCGTCGGTTAATTTGAAAAAATGATGTCCTTCTGTAGATCCGATGACTGCATATTCAAATCCATCATGGATAAATCCCCAACAACCGCTGTATCTAACATTTGAAGAGTTGGTGATTAAGGTATCTGATTGCCAATTGTCTAATAGTAAACAGTTTTTGAAATTTTGTCCAAAAGAAGAAAAGAATGGAAAAACAACTAAGAAAAGAAGAGCAAGTTGCCGCACTTAGAAAAATTAGTGAGTTCGTTTTACTTGAAAATCCTGCGTTTTCTGACCATCTACTGAATACCATTTTCCAATGAGGACTTCAATTTCTTCGATATCATATGGAATGATTAGATAGCCCTTTTCAATCGTGTTTTCTGTGATATATACCGTAGTTTGTTGGCTGTCACCTAGTGGTCGATTCCCTTGTAAAGCAAATGACGAACTTTGTGTGGAATATGTGCCTTTTAAAACTCCATTCGAATGCATATTTAAATTCAATGTGATTTTTGAAGACCCCAAGGTTCCTTCACCGGTAAACGTATGAATGACTTTAGTTGTTTTTTGAGAAAAAACGAATGCGGTACCAAGAGTAAATAGAAGTAAGACAATAGACTTAAAATTTTTCATTATTTCTTTTTTAAACATCTTAAACACGCTCCAAAGGCAGGGTCTAATTGCATTCCCCTTGAAATTTCAGAATCACAAAAACCAATGTTAAAAATACTCAATTTTGTCGGAATAAGAGATTGTGGCGAAGAATTTACCCACCAAAATGAACAAGTTCCTTTGGCTATATTGCCGCTGGTGTATATATATCCAGTTGGTATTGCAGAAAAACCACTTGAATTATTTCCTTCATAATTCATGGATTGAACTTGAGTTTTTTCACTCCAATTATAACTTGAGATGCTTTTTGACATGGGAATAATCCCGCCTAATTCATTAATTAAAATATCCCAATCCAAGGACGTTGGTATTCTGAAATCTTCAGGAATAAGTCCGCGTTCGTCCATTAATACATAACCATTGTACAAAATACTCTGACCAGATTTACGAAAACAAGGTTTTTTCATTTTAGCAAACTTTACCCATTCCTCGTTGCTCCGAGCTTCAGAAATAGGGTCTCCATTCAAAAATTCAGTTAATTGTAAATCATTCTTCATCCATATTTGACTCCCAATTTCAACCGTTAAAAAAAGCGAGGAGTCTCTAAGAAATGCAGCGTTAATAGTATCCGCTACAATTTTGTCCATTCTTTTTTGAGCAGGTTTTGCATCATTGGATGAACCAGAACAACTTAATAAAGTTGAAAGTGATAATGAAATTAAAGCGATGAAAAATATAAATTTCATTTTTTTAAAGGTTCGTCAGTACACAAAGATATTGAATCATTCAATTGATGTACCTTTGTGAGGTGAAAGAAAATTTGGGCAAAGAGTATAAATTATGTAGTAAAATACAAATAGATCAGGTTTTTGCCAGTGGTAATCGCATTTCACAATTTCCATTTCAATCAATTATACAATCAGCGAGTTTTACCCAAAATGTTCCGTTTAAAGTGCTGATCTCTGTCCCGAAAAAGAGATTTAAAAAATCGGTAGACAGAAACTATGTAAAAAGACTCATACGTGAGGTAATTCGAAAGAATAAATTAAATTTAGAAACGTTTTTACTTCAAAATGATTTTCAATTGGCGATTTGTTTAATTTATTCATCACCTGAAAAAATAAATTACTCTGAAATGGAATTGAAAATAGGTAAGTTATTCAATAAAATAATTAGTCATGTATCTGAACAAATTCTTGAAAAAAAGTAATCAATCCTTTCTGACCTTCCTCTTTATTCTCTGCTTTCAGTGGACAGGGTTTTCACAATCCACAGGTTTTGAGGTTCTTAAAAATCTGGAGATTATGGATCAGATTTTTGAGCATCTTGAATTATACTATGTCGATAATCCTGAGACAGGTAAGGTTTCCAAGGCGGCTATTGATGCAATGTTAAAAGATTTGGATCCATATACAGTATATTATCACGAATCAAACATTGAAGATTATAGACTCCTTACTACTGGTCAATACGGAGGTGTGGGAGCGCAAATCATAAAAATGGGCGATAATGTTGTGGTATCTGAGGTTTATGAAGGAAATCCAGCTCAAAAAAGTGGATTGATGGCGGGCGATAAAGTGCTGTCAATCGAAGGAAAAAGTATGGTTAAAAAGTCAACAGATGAGGTTTCAACAGCTATGAAAGGACCAAAAGGAACGAGCATTAGCATGGAAGTTGAGCGACCAAACCAAGGCAAGATAACGCTTAATTTGACCAGAGATGAAATTAAAATTCCGGATGTGCCATATTCTGGTATTATTAAAAACAAGGTTGGTTATATCAAATTAAACTCTTTTACCCAAACGGCTCATGCTGACGTGTTAAAGGCCTTTGAAAAATTGAAAAGCGAAGGAATGGAGCAGCTTATTTTGGACTTGCGAGGAAATGGCGGTGGTTTGCTTATTGAAGCAGTTAAAATTGTAAATATGTTTGTGCCTAAAAATCAAACGGTTGTTACAACCAAAGGACGTATACAAGAAGAGAATAAGGTTTATAAAGCCCTAGATAATCCTAAGGACCTTGAAATTCCTTTGGTGGTTTTAATAGATGAAGGATCCGCTTCAGCTTCTGAAATAGTATCCGGTTCACTGCAAGATTTGGACAGAGCCGTGATTGTAGGTTCAACTAGTTTTGGGAAAGGTCTTGTTCAACGAACCTATGATTTGAAATACGGATCAAAAGTAAAACTAACGATTGCCAAGTATTATACACCTTCTGGTCGTTGTGTTCAACGCTTGGAGTATTATGATAAGAAGGATGGTGATAAACCTACAGAAATTGCTGACTCGCTTTTAAAAACATTTAAAACAGTTAATGGCAGAGATGTTATTGACGGAAGAGGTATTGATCCGGATGAAAAAACTGGTACTGAAACGATGAGTAAATTCACCAAATCCTTAATTCAAAATCATATTATTTTTAAATACGCAACTGAATACAGACAGAATAAATCGGAAATTGATGCTGCTGATAAGTTCAAACTCTCGGAACAAGATTTATTGGAATTTAAAAAATATATGCTGAAACAAGAATTTTCATATTCAAGTTCTTCAGAGGAACAGTTAAAAAAATGGAAAGAAATCACCGAAAAGGAGGGTGAGTTTGACAAAATTAAATCAGAATATGATGCTATTCTTTCTAAATTAACATCTTCAAAGGAAGCTAATTTTGAAAAATCTAAAGATGAAATTAAAAATATTTTGGAGAATGAAATTGTATCTCGCTATTATTTCCAAAATGGAAGAATTATCAACGGATTTACATCGGATAAGAGTATTGCAAATGCTATAGAAATCCTTCAAAATTCATCAAGATATAATACGATTCTGAAAAAATAAGCGTTATACTTAAAATTTCAGAATGCTCAATCGCTTTTTGCATCCAAAAAGTCATTATTACATCCATTTTTTGGTTTTGTCACTTTTTGTTATTGGGATTGTTTGCAGTAAAGCCTTCATGTCCATGGGGATATTCCTTGGGTTACTTAATCTAATCCTCGAGGCTGATTATAAAGGAATTTGGATAAATCTGAAAAAGTATAAGGTTTTTTGGCTCATCGGACTACTTTTTGTTTTTCATCTTTTGGGTGTAATATGGTCCAAAAATAGTGCAGAAGGAATAGATGATTTGCGAATGAAAACATCTCTGGTAACAGTTCCCTTAATTGTATTTGCAAAAGCAAAAGATTCCTTTGATTTGAAAGTAAAATTGATAGCTCTTTTGCTGGCTACCATTTGTTTTATTTCATTAATCAATGTTCTAACCTATTTTCAACTATTTGGATATAGAGAATATACCGACATGCGTCAACTTTCACTTTTTGGTTCTCACATCCGATTTAGTCTTCTCATTGCATTTGGCCTGGCAATTTCATTTTATTATTTTACACAATCCAAGAAAATTGCGTTTCTGGTGATTGGAGCTTACTTGATTTTTTATACAATTTTAAGTCAAGTATTATCAGGCTTTGTGTCGGTAATTGTGGTTTCTATGGTTTATGGAATCTATAAATTAAATCAAAATCGCTTTAAATTAGCAGCATGGTTGGTTATTCTAAGTGTGTTCTTGGTTGTGATTTCAACGGTGATTTACCTAGCGGTTCCTCCAAAAAGTCATCAGTTACCTGTCAATGAAGCCCAATTGATAATAGATTGGAAAAAAGTATCAAAATTGGATTTCTATGGAAAGGATAAAAAGAATCAACCTGTTTCTTCAACCTTGATTAGGTATATGCATTCGAAAGAACTACCAGCAGACTCGGTAGGTTTTCGGCAATTGACTTTTGATGATATTAAAGAAATAGAGAGCGGGACGGCTGATATTTATGAAAAAACTCCTGGTTTGATTGGGAAGTTAAATGAAGCAAGATTCCAAATACATCGTGCAAACAATCCCAACGGTAGCACAATTCTCCAACGTCTTGAATATTGGAAAATAGGACTGCAGTTAATCAAAGAGAACTTTTGGTTTGGAGTTGGAACGGGTGATATCAAGGATGAATACAAAAAGAAATACCAAGAAAATAATTCTTTACTACTACCTGAAAATAGATTAGAAGCGCATAATACATTTTTGACATTTTTCATAACCTTTGGTATCATTGGATTTCTTTATTTCATTTATTTCTTATTTTTTTCTGTCAGAGAGTTTTACAAAAGACAGGATTTTTTAGGTCTAACATTTATTTTGATTCTAACAAGTTCTTTCTTTATAGAAGACACACTTGAAACTCAGATGGGCATAACCATTTTTTCGTTTTTATACAGTTTATTATTTTTGGAATATAAATCGAAAGAAGACCTCGAAATATAAATTGAACGTTAATTGTTCAGCCAGAAAATATTCCATTCAAGGAAATTAAAAATGAATAGTTATCATTATTGAAAAAATAATTTATCCTTAAACATTTTTCCACTTTGATTCCTTAATTTTGGGCAAAACAAATACTATGCGAAATTTAATTTTACTTTGCTTCTGGCTTTCTTTTGGAAATTTTATTTTTGCCCAAACATTGGAATCATTTAATTTCTCAGGGGCATTAAATGCAAACGGGTGGTCAACACATAGCGGCGCAATACCAGGTCAGTTTCAAGCAGATAATGCCGGTTCTCTCACATTTCCTAATCTAGCTGCAAGTACTGGTAATAAAGCCAATTATGTTGCTGGAAATACAGAGGACGTAAATTTCAGTTTGTCGTTGACCTCGGATTCTGCTTTTTATTCTCTACTTTTAAACGTTCCAGCTACCACAGGACTACAGCCTAACACGAATACAACTGGAGAAAATTTCTTTGGATTTGGACAGCAATTCGGTGCGACGGTTACTATTTTTGCCGGTCAAATTCGTATTAAACAAGGTACTGTTCCCAATTCATTTCAGTTGGCCTTAGTAAATTCAGGTGCTGCATCTTTGGTTCCTGCGGTTTTTTCTCAAGACTTACAAATCGGAACAACTTATTTTTTAGTTGTAAGAGTTATTAGAACAACCTCTCCAATGCAAGCAACTTTATGGATCAATCCATCACCTGGATTATCTAATCCACCTGCTTCTTCTCAATTTTCAACTCAAGGAACGGGTACTTTATCTGGATTTGGCTCTGTTTATGCGAGACAAAATGGAAATGCTACAACAGGAACGGGTAATTTGCAAATTGATGAAATTAGAGTTGGCACTACTTGGGTGTCTGTTACACCATGTTCTTCAACTTCAACCTATTATGCAGATGTAGACGGAGATTCATTTGGAAATATAAACGCAACAATTCAAGCATGTTCTCCACCAATAGGATTTGTTACCGATGCAACAGATTGTAATGATAATAATGTGGCAATTAATCCAAATACTGTTTGGTATGCGGATGTAGATGGTGATTCTTATGGTAACACTACTACTACATTCACAGGTTGTACACCACCGGCAGGTTATGTCCTAAATTCAGCAGATTGTGATGATGCTAGTTCAAGTTTAAATGTGCTTTTGACCTATTATCAGGATACAGATCAAGATGGTTATGGCAACGTTGTTGTTTCCATTTCAAATTGCGGGCAGCCCTCGGGTTATGTTCAAGATAGTACAGATTGTGATGATTCAAATCCTTCAATTAATCCTGGAGTTTCTGAAATAGCTGATAATTTAGATAATGATTGCGATGGTATAACAGATGAAGGATTCTCTCCTTTGACATGGTTTTTAGATAGCGACCAAGATGGATTTGGCGGATCAACATCCATTCAATCGATACTTTCACCTGGAGCAAATTATGTTTTAGTGGGAGGAGATTGTGATGATCAGCAAGTATCAATTTATCCAGGTGCTACGGAGTTATGTGATGGATTAGATAATAACTGCGATGGTCAATTTGATAATGGACTAACGTTTTTATCATATTATGCGGATAATGATGGAGATA
The DNA here is from genome assembly GCA_044361535.1 of Crocinitomicaceae bacterium. Lineage (GTDB taxonomy): Bacteria > Bacteroidota > Bacteroidia > Flavobacteriales_D > Crocinitomicaceae > UBA952. The sequence goes on along the minus strand of JBIKIQ010000013.1, from coordinate 61,314 downwards.
CTTATGGAGATTCTAGTGTACTAATTTCTGCTTGCTCTCAACCAACCGGTTATGTATTAAACAACACAGATTGCGATGACAATAATTCGGGTATTAATCCTGGAGCCACCGATATTCCAGTAAATGGAATTGACGAAGATTGCAACGGGCAAGATGCACCATTGATTCCTTTGAATTTAGGGATGTATCAATTTACTGGGACAATTGATTGTGCAACGCAGGATAATGCCGTAACAACTCAGCCAACTGGTGCAACTTTTTCGTTGTTTTCAAGTGTAGGCACAAATTGTTCTGCTGCAGGAGGAGTTTTCAATAGATCCGGTTGGAATACAGCTGTCACAGTAGATTTAAATCAGTTCAATGAATTTAGTTTAACGGCTGATGATTGTAAAAAATTGAATTTGGATCGTCTTGCATTTAAATTTAGACCAAGTGGATCTGCAGGCTCACCTATTTGGCACTTGCGCTCAAGTCTTGATAATTTTGCTACTGATTTAGACTCAGGTACAGGTGCAAATGTAAATAGTGCCTATATTTCAGATACAGTTATTTTGTTAAATCATACAAATTTAGATCAGGTTACTTTCCGTTTTTACCTTACTGAAATTTTAGGTACAACGACTACTTGGAGAATGGATGATGTTTCATTATTCGGAAATATCAATTCTGTCACACCTCAGACCTACTATGCGGATATTGATGGGGATGGTTTTGGAGATTTTGCTATTGATACACTAACTTGTACACAACCATTAAATTATACAACTGATAATACGGATTGCAATGATCAAGATTCGTTAATTAATCCAAATACAATCTGGTATTTTGATGCAGATAATGATTTAATTGGTGATACCGCTCTTGTTTTTGTAGGGTGTGTTCCTCCAACTGGTTACGTATTAACTTCAGGTGATTGTGACAATGCAAATCCGCAGATTACAGGCCCAGTAACGTATTATGCTGATGTAGATGGAGACAGTTTTGGTGTTGATTCTACAGCATTGGTTTTGTGTCAAAATCCAGGGGTAGGTTACGTAACAATCGGTGGAGATTGTGATGATGCAAATCCATTAATTAATCCAAATGCAACGGAGATATGTGATGGAATTGACAATGATTGTGATGGTTTTACAGACAATGGATTAGTTTTTACCATGTATTACGTAGATGCTGACGGTGATGGATTTGGCGACGAAGCAACAGGAGTTGAGTCTTGTTCGCAACCACAAAATACGATAACTGTTGGTGGAGATTGTAATGATGCTAACGATCAAATTTACCCAGGAGCACCCGAAATTTGTGATACAGAAGATAATGATTGTGATGGCAGTATCGATGAAGGATTAAATTTTGTAACATACTACACAGATGCTGACAACGATGGGTTTGGGACAGGATCTACTGGGGTCTCTCTGTGTGAAGTTCCAGGTCCAGGATTTAGCACCAACAACCAAGATTGTAATGATGGCAATAATCAAATCAATCCAAATGGAACAGAAATATTGGATAATGGTATCGATGAAAATTGCGATGGCGTAGATGGGATTTTGGGTATTAGTGAGAATGGTTCGTTTGCTTCTACATTATTCCCTAATCCTACTTCAGGAAATTCAACCCTTTCATTTTCATCAAAGCAAAACGGCGAATTATTTTTACGCGATTTGAATGGAAAATTGATTTACAGCATTTCCTTTAATCAAAAGGATGTTGAGATTTTAACTTCAGAATTGATTTCTGGAACCTATATTTTAGAAATTTCTATTAACGGGGTAAACTATTTCTCTAAGTTGATGAAGTATTAATCACAAAATATTCATGCAAACCCCACTTTTGTTCATCAGATAGTGGGGTTTTTTTATTTTGGTCTATATTTACGATAGAAAGTGAAGTTACCTGTAACTTTCACTTCATGCAAATTGTTCTAACTGTATAGCGAAGAAATTGGATAAACTCGACTACAATACGGCGGTAAAAGAACACAGCAATGCTTTATTTAGCTTTGCCGTTCATTTTCTTAGAAATAAGGAAGATGCTAGAGATATTGTACAAGATTCCTTTGAAAAGCTTTGGTTGAACTGTGAAAAAGTCGAACATTCTAAAGTTAAATCGTGGTTGTTTACCTGCACTTATAATGCGATGGTGAATTTTGTCACGAGAAATCAACGAATGGTATTGACAGAGACATCAAAACTACCAGAAAGTTCTGAAAAGACTCATTCAAAGTTCGAATCTCAGCAGGTTGTTGACAGGATTGTAAGTATTTTACCCCCTCTTCAAAAAAGTATTATTCTTCTAAGAGATCTCGAAGGATATTCGTACGAAGAAATTGGTGAAATATTGGATTTGTCTCCTTCGCAAGTTAAAGTTTACTTATTTCGAGCAAGAAATAAAGTAAAAAAACAGTTACAACATTTGACAATTATACAATGAGCGGACCATCATTTGAAAACATCGATCGCTGGTTTTTTGAGTACGTTGAAGGGAATTTAACAAACGAACAAATTCATCAGTTAGAAGCCTTTCTGTTAGATCATCCTGAATTTGATTTAGATCTAGATTCATGGCAAATGACAAAGGTGGAACCTGTATTGCATGAATTCCCTAATCAAGAAGTGCTTTATCGAGAGGAAAAGAAACGACGACGTGCATTACCATATGTAATTGGTTTATCTACCTTGACAACATTTTTGATCCTCTCATTTTTCTTGCTTACAAAAACCAATAAGTTAGAGTCAGGAGAAACCTTTATTGGATTAGCCCATGACGCACAAATTGGTAGTAAGAATTTAGGTCTTACTAAAAAGAGTTTCTCAAATTCTAATCCACATGCTAGCAAGTCTGCTGTTTCTCCTAATTATTCAGCAAGTAGATTTAACAAATTTACCCCAGTTACTAATCCCCTTTTATTAACTCAATCTCCATCTAGTATATTATCTAGTAATTCTAGTAAAGTGGAATATTCATTCAATACAAGATCTCCTTTTCAATTAAATTCAAGTGATGGTCTTGACCAATTTAATCCGAATGATTCAGCATATTTCCCATCCAATAATGGTGTTGATCAGTTAGCGATTGATCTAACAAGTATAAATTCTCTGGATTCTGTGTCAGATAATGTTGAAACGATAGCGAATTCAAAACAATCGTTAAGTCAAGATTCAAAGAAAAAAATGGATTCAAAGAAAAAAAGTGTTGGAAAATCTGCCAATTCAAAATTTACATTAAAAAAAATACTTGCTAATTTGAATGATTTTATGGGGAATGAAATTGGTTTGAAGAATACAAGAGATCATCAAATTCACGTTCCGGGATTATCTCAATTAGATGTTAATTTTTCAAGTGCCGGTGATATTTCAAGTACGCGATTTAGAAGTTTATCACGCGCTCAATGGGTGGGGCAAGCAAACCAATCATTTTCAAATCAAATGTCGCTAGATTGGTTTACAAAATCCTTAAAATCAGGTTTTGGGTTGCAGGGTAATTATCAATTATACGGAAACGGAGTTATCCAAAATTGGAATGCAGCATTTGTTTATTCACCGAAGCTTTTACTTTCCAAATCATTTCTGATAGAACCGGGGATTCGTTTGAAAATGGGAAGTAAAATCTTGAATGGTAACTTGGTGAATAATACGGATAAGGTTGAAGTTGAAAGAGATAATTTATTAGATTTTTATACAGACGGCTCATTACCTATTGGAAGAAATCAATGGTTTCGTGACATAGGGACCTCTTTGTTAATTCATTCTAAATGGTTCTACATTGGAGCGCAGGCAGATAATTTACTGCGTCATCAAGATAACATTTATTCAAATTCAATTTCTAGTCCACGAAGAGCGAGTATTTATTACTCAGTAAATTTTGGTACCGAATACGAGTCAAAATCAGGAGATCTATCTTTTTCTCCTTATGGATATTATGAAAAATATGAGAACAGAGAGGAAGCTTGGGGTGGTTTTAATTTTCAATACAAAGTATGGCAATTCGGTGGGGCATTATCTAACAAATCTAATTTTGCCGTATCAACTGGTTTGAGATTCTCAACCTTTGCGCTTACGTATCAATTTGATCAAACTTATTCCAATCTGTTAGGTTCATCAGCAAGTTCCCATCAACTTTCAATAATGTTTAACACAAAAGTTAGTCGTTCATCTCGTCGTTATATTCACTTAAAAAAATAGTCATGAAGAATTTTTTACTCGTAGCAATTGTAGTTTTAATCTGTGCCTCAGCTCAAGCTCAAGATCCTACATTCACACAGTTTTATGCTAATCCAGTTTATCTAAATCCGGCACTTGCAGGTTCTCATGGATGTCCGAGGTTAGCTACAAACTACAGAAATGAATGGCCTCAGCTAACAGGTAATTATGTTACTTATGCAGCAGCCTATGATACGTATTCTCAAAGTGTGAACGGTGGTGTTGGAATTTTGGCCATGCATGATCAACAAGGTCAGGCTACTATTCAAACATCGATGATAGGGTTGGTTTATTCGTATCATTACAAAATTAATCGTAAAACGGCTATGATGTTTGGAGCAAAGGCGTCTTGGTTTCAAAAGTTTTTGGATTGGGATAAATTGACTTTTGGTGATATGATTGATCCTCGTAGAGGTTTTATATACCAAACCGGTGACGTTCCAAGAGGTGGGAATAGAGGTTTCTTTGATGTTTCTGCTGGTGCTGTAATTTTCACAAAGAAATTTTTTGGTGGCTTAGCGATTAATCACCTAAACAGACCGGATGAATCAATGATTTTAGGTCAATCTAGGTTGCCGATGCGTTTCACGGCTCACATGGGTGCAGACATTCCATTGGGACAAAAATCAAAATACAACAACGTTACTTCGATAATGCCAAATATCATTTACCAATACCAAAATGGGTTTCAAGAATTGAATATTGGAACGTATATTAAATACGGTAATATCAATACTGGGGTGTGGTACCGAAACAGAGATGCATTTATTTTAACGGTTGGTTTGAATACAGGAAAATTTAAATTAGGATATAGTTATGACGTAACAGTTTCTAAGTTAGGCAATGGAATTTCTGGTGGTTCTCACGAAATCTCAATGGGATATAACTTAAAATGCAAGAGAAGGCCAAGAAAATTCAGAACCATTATATGTCCTTCGTTTTAATTGCTTAGGCTGAAATTATTCCTAACTTTACGAAGTTATGATTCGTGTTGGGTACTTATTTATACTTCTATTATTTACCTCTTGTACAACAGGTGTTAGTTTAATTGAAAATGATTTTTCTTCGCTTTTACATGACGGTAATAGCAAGGTTTGGATGATCAAAGAATTAATAGCTAACGGCTCTGATTTTGCAAAAAAAGGGGAGATAAGAGATTTGTTAATTTTCTATGAAAACGGAACTTGTATTCTTCAATCGACTGGCGAAATAGCAACTCAAACAGGTCAAAAAGCAAGCTACAAGGTAAATTTTGCACAAAAGACTCTATCTATTTCCTTTCCAAAAGAAAAATGGGATTTTTTAGTTGAAATAAAGTCAGAAGATGAAATACATTTAAAACCAATTCAAGGAACTAAAACAAATTTCTCCCTCGTTCTTATTCCATTGCCAGAATTGGTAATTATTAACAAGCAATGAAAAAGGCAATAGGAATAACCGGCGGCATTGGATCTGGGAAAACACTGATTGCATCTATCTTGATAAAAATGGGTTATCCTGTTTTTAATTCCGACCAAGAGGCAAAAATGATTGTTATGAATGATCGAGAAGTGCGTCAAGAAATTATTCAATTATTTGGTGTAAATTCCTTTCTTTCCGATGGCTCATACAATACAAGTTATGTTTCAGAAATCGTATTTCAAAATCCGTATAAATTAGAGGAACTGAATAAGATTATTCATCCCAGAGTACGTGAAAAGTTCATTCATTTTGTAAATAAATCTGAATCTCCTTTTGTTTTTGGTGAGTCTGCAATTCTTTTTGAAACGGGAGCATATCAAAATTATGATAAAATGATTCTTGTAACTGCACCTTTAGAAATTCGCATTTTGCGATCTATGCAGCGCGATAATTTGTCAAGAGAGCAAATTGAGGCAAAGATTAGTAAACAATGGACGGATGAGGAAAAATTGAAATTCAATCCTTTCGTTATTGTGAATGATGGAAAATCACCCTTGTTAGAACAAATTGAGAATATCATTGAAAATCTATTAAAGGATAAAAGAGAATTGAACAATAGGGAAGACATAGAATTTTTGGTTCATTCATTTTATGAGCGTATTTTGAACGATGAAATGCTTGCGCCCTTTTTTAAAACGTTAGATTTTGATAAGCACCTACCTAAAATGATTGATTTCTGGTGCTTTATTCTTTTAGGCGAAACGGGATATTCTACAAATGTTGTTGAAAAGCACATCCATATGCCCTTGAAAGCAGAACATTTTGAACGTTGGCTTGAGATTTTTAACAATACACTTGATGCGAATTTTGAAGGTGAGAATGTAGAAATCGCTAAACAACGAGCATTTACAATTGCTTGGACTACTAAAAGTAAAATGAAGTTAAATTAACAGTTTTTGGCATAGTGTTTGATAAATCCGTTTTCGATTCGGAAGGTTAGAAAAGGGGGGAGTTTCAAGTTAAGGGCGTGTTATTTTTCAAAAAGTATTTATTCCTCCCTTTACCTTCGATTCAAAATTCAGATTTTCTTATTCAAGTTAAAGTTTATTGGCTATCTTGTTATCTTTTATATAAAGAACTAGATTAATAACCTTTATTTCCCCTTTCATCGAATTTATTATTTTTGTGTTAATATAAATTATGTCTGCTGTTACAATAGTTACCGGTCTGCCTCGTTCTGGAACCTCCTTAATGATGCAGCTTTTAAACAAGTCTTCTTTAGATATTTTATCAGATGGTATTCGCCAAAAAGACATCAGTAATCCTGAGGGATATTATGAGTTGGAAGCGGTAAAAGGAATTGTTAGAGATAACTCTTTTTTAAAGGATGCCGCAGGAAAAGTAGTTAAAATTGTTGCTCCTCTACCCATTTATTTGGATAAATCACTGGATTATCGAATTGTCTTTATGCGTCGAGATATTGAGGAAGTTTTGAAGTCTCAAGAGAAAATGTTGAACAAGGATCAAACTTCTGAACGGGAAAAATTTAGAACGATTTATGAAATGCACTTGAAGAAAACCTATCATTTTTTTGACTCTCATTCCATCCCTTACTTGGATATTCAGTACAAGCAATTATTGAACAATAGTGAACAGGAATTAGCAAAATTGATTGAATTTCTTAATTTATCTACCCCAATTGAGGACTTACTCAGTGTTATCAAAGTTGATCTTTACAGAAATAAAGTGAATTAAAATGAGTGATAAAAAGAATGTCATTAGAAATCAAAAAGGGGATGAATACATTGTTCCACCAGGTGGTTCTCTTGGATTATTAGCACTTGGCAATGTGGGAGTCCGAGCGTGGAGAAAGGCCAGAACTGAATGGCAAAAATCACAAAATCAGCAAGTTGAAAAAAAGTAAGGTTTTAGTAGTCGGCTGGGATTCAGCTGATTGGAAAATAATTGACAAATTGATGGCAAATGGTTTAATGCCTGCTATTAAGAGTATTGTAGATAATGGAGTGCGTGGTAAATTGGCAACAATAGACCCGCCGCTTTCTCCCATGTTATGGACTTCAATGGCAACTGGTGTTCGGCCTTTTGATCACGGAGTATTGGGATTTGTTGAGCCAGACGGGCAAGGTGGAGTTCGACCTGTATCATCGTATTCAAGAAAAGTGAAGGCTATTTGGAATATGTTGTCAATGGAAGGCTATAAATCAAATGTAGTCGGTTGGTGGCCGAGTAATCCTGTTGAAAGCATTAATGGATGTATGATTTCCAATCTTTTTCACCAAGAAAAGGTAGGTAAAGATATAGTTGAAGTTGCTGACTGGAAAATACCAGATGGCTCTGTTTATCCCGAAAGAATTATTGACAAGATAAAAGATTTACGTGTTCATCCTTACGAGATTACTGGCAACCTCATTATGCCATTTGTTCCCCAAGCAGTGGCGCTTGATAAAAAGCAAGATAAACGGTTGAACGTAATTGCCAAGCTTCTTGCACACGCTACAACTGTTCATGCAACGGCAACCGAATTAATGACTACTGAACCTTGGGATTTTATGGCAGTATATCATGATGCGATGGATCATTTTAGTCATGCTTTTATGAAATTCCACCCTCCTCAAATGAAGGGAATAACGGACGAGTCATATAACCTGTTCAAAGATGTAGTTATCGGAGCATATATCTACCACGACATGATGTTAGATCGAATGCTAAAGTTGGTCGATGATGACACTACGGTCATGGTAATTTCAGATCATGGCTTTCATTCAGATCATTTGCGGCCTACCCATGTTCCACAAGTTCCTTCAGGTCCAGCAATTGAACATGGACCTTATGGTGTAATTGCTATCAAAGGACCTGGAATCAAAAAAGGGGATAGTATTTACGGATCAAGTATTTTAGATATTACGCCAACTTTACTTTCATTGTTTGATCTGCCAATTGGACGAGATATGGTTGGAAAGCCATTGGTTGATATTTATGAAATAGAAAAGGAGATTAAGTATATCGATTCCTGGGAAAACAGAAAAGAGACAGGTGGAGAGATTGTAATTCCAAAGCAACAGGATACTGATTTAAATGATACGGCACTTCAGCAATTGATTGATTTAGGTTATATTGATGATCTTAATGCCCCTCATCAAGATGCGGAGAATTACCTGAAGGGTGTAATCAATGAAAATAATTTTTATTTGGCTAAATCCTATTCCACAGCTGGAAAATACGAAGAAGCTCTTGAAATTTTATTGGAAATTGAAAGTAAAGAAAAACCCGATTTTAGAATTCTGATTGAAGCTATTAATTGTGCGGTAAAGACAAAGCGATTTAAACTAGCAGAAGAATACCTGGATTTTGTTAGAAAAAACAAACTCATGAATGCAGGTTATATTGATGTTTTAGAATCTAAGGTTCAATTGGGACTGAATAGACCGGATATTGCGCATAAATTATTGCAAAGTGCCTTAAAGGAAAATCCTGATGCTATTGAGATTTTGCTTGATATGGGTAGGCTTCTAAATAATATGAGAGATAGTCAGGGTGCAATTCAAAGTTTTGAACGAATCATCAAAAAAGACCCTGAAAATCCGTATGCGTATCATGGAATTGGAATGGCCTATTTGCAAGAGTGCAAATACGAAGAGGCAATTTCTTACTTTTTAGATGCAATCGATCGGTTGTATCATTATCCTCTAGCGCACTTTCATTTAGGTGAAGCTTTCGCTTTATTAAAAATGTATGAACCTGCCATCAAATCATTTGAGGTAGTTGAGACAATGACGCAAAACATTCCAAAAGTGTATCGTTGGTTGTTGGATCTATATGAGATAACTGAAAATCAAGAAAAAAGTGAGCATTATCGAAAATTAGTGGGTTATTTTAGTCGAGGTCAACGAAAAATAATAACTGGTTTAGCTACCGAAAAACTTGAGAATTACATGCAAGAGATCAGTCAAAATGGATCTTCTGTCGGTGGTTATAATACTCATTTGTATGACATTACCTATAATGTAACTCATGCTAATTGGTTAGATGAATTGGATTCTGATTACGTATATGTCCCGTTAAATTATCTACCAAGCCTCAATGGATTGAGTTCCTATCAAATCTATTTTGTTGATGGGAGCGATGAGGAGGCGATGAGTTATTCGCATAAAATCAACCGAATACGAGCAAATAGCATAGATTTAAGTTTGTTGGAGGATTTAGCCAATCAAATTACGATTGCCAATTCGTGGATTAGTCAACAGCCAAATATAGATTTAATTCGCATTTAGAAAATAGTCATTTTCGCAAAAAAAAATCGGGAAATTCATTTCTGAAAATCCCGATTAATTATGCAACAAAAAGTTGTTTTTTTAATTAGAAGCTAATTTGGTAGCCTAAATTTAAACATGGTTGAGTGTAATCACCAGAAACTCCCTTTTGGATATAGTCAGATTGATAGTAAGGCGATGGGTTCCCATTAGCGTCAGTTGGATAGTTAGAAGGGTATTCAAAGGTGTTACCATTATTTCCAATTAAAATATATGATAAATTAAACTCAGCAAATATTTTTCCAGGGCCAACTTTGTAGTTCAATCCTAGGGTTGTATTTCCGGATAAGCCATTTTCATATTCTCGACTGTCTATGGATGGATTGCCTGTGTATTCTACAAGGTAGGTCATGTTCTCAGAAGCGTATCCAATTCCTAACCCAGCATATAATCCAAACTTACTGTCATTATTTCCAACTATATAATAATTCGCTGCTAATGAAAAATCTAACCTCGTTCCTTGTTGATTATACCAATTTATTGATGCACCAATGTAATCTTTGTATTTGAATGGTGTGACAAACATTCTTGCACCAACACCAAATTTTGCAGTAATCATTCGATTATAAAACAAATGGCCGCCAAAATCTTCATGACTCATATTATAACCAACACCAGCTCCAATTACATTTTTTTTCGCTCCTTCTTGAGCAATCGCGCCTCCAAAACTAAACAAAGACAAAATTGCTATTAATCCAATTTTTTTAAATTCCCTTTTCATACTAATTAATTTTTTTACAAAAATCTTTATAATGGAATAAGTAAACAATACCTATTGATAGGTATATTTTAAAAAAGGGTCGATCAAAATTAATGATCGACCCGATAAAGAATGAAATAAATGAATTAAAAATTTATTTGATACCCAAATTGAAAACCAACAAAATTTGATAGGTAATTACTTGAAGGGGATTCTTCACTCAAGGTACGTACTTCTAAGTCACTTTTTACAATATCCCCATCGTTAAATGAAGTTTTATATCTACTAGTGAAGTATAACTCAAAGTTCACAGGGATTTCAAGAAATATCTTACCCGGACCAACCTTGTAATTTCCACCTATACCTGTATAAAGACGTCCGTAGCTGTAAGTAGTTGTTTCTTTTGTTGCCAATAATGCATTCGGATCTGTATTCGTTAAATCATATTCGTATTTGTAGATATCATGATTTAAACTAAAACCGCCAAAAAGAGAAACATTCCATTTTGAATCATTTTGGTTTGTTCCTAAAAGATAGTATGTTCCGACTAAAGATGTGGTAGAATAAATGGTATTTCTCCATGTGGCCCAACCTTGTTGAGTATTGGACTTATCCCAATAACGCATGTTGTTTTTTAATCCAACACTTATTTTAGGTGTGATATTGTAATCGAACTTTAAATGCTGCATAGAGAAAAAGTATTCTGGTTCAGAGCCAAAACCTGCACCTACTGTGAATCTTTTAGTTTCGCCTTCTTGTGCAAAGGAGTTAGCAATCAAAATACAAGTAAATACTGCAATTAATCCAATTTTTTTTAGTTGTTTTCTCATAATAATTTTTTAATTAAATTTTTAAAGCTGTATTAGAAGTAACTTCCTCTAATTGAAATTTATGATAAAAAGCTTCTTTGAAAGCTTAATTCATAGTAACTTATTCTATTTTGTTTCTAATTTATAAATGTCCCCATCGGTAGACGTAATGTCGTCGTCAAGCCACAACTCTTTATTCGTTAGTCGTTTTATTTCATAACTTGTTGTATAAGAAGGGGTTGTCCATATCAATTGTGTTTTGTCATCATTGAAATCCCATGTTCCTGTGTAGGTGTATGAATACGACCCATCAGAAATTTTTTGTGTCAGTTTATTGTCCTTATCCATTGTGATTTCAACACAATAAGCACCATTTTGGCAAAAGTTATCTGTTACACCCGTTTGAGAATCTGTAAGTGATTTCATATCCCAAGTACCAACTACCCTTGACTTTTTGCTTAATAAAGAAAAGTTTGGTCCGTCCTCATATTTTCCACAACCTGAAACTACAACTGCAGTAACTCCTGCTGCTGCTAAAATTTTTTTCTTTTGATTATTCATAACTTAAATTTTGGCAAATTTATTAGTTAGATGCACGGCAATCAATACCCATTAATAGGTATTTATTGTGGAATAGAAATGATTATTAATAGGTTGGGGGTAAGTTCAAATTGAATCTCTGCTCCCATGTTTTCCACTTGATCTTTGAGTAAGGAAGTGCCAAATCCGTTTATAAATTCAGATGAATTAATTGATTGACCGTAATCGGCATAGGTCAAAATGCACTCTTTATCGTGGCGAAAAAATTCAATTTGAATTTCTCTCCCTACTGAGTGTTTTAGTGAATTTTGAAGTAATTCCGATACAATTAGATATAAATCGTATGCCCATGGATTTTTTGAATTCTCGTCATGATCAAAAACTTTGTAAGAAATTGTCCAAATGGGATAAACTGTTTTGAGGAAATCAAGGTGTCTTAGAATAGCGTCATGAAATAGTCCATTTTCTAGTTCTTTTGGTAAAACCTGGTGCGAGAAATTACGAATTTCTTCCTCCAAGGATTTCATTTCTTTTATTATCTTTTCGTCAGGATTGGTTAAGTTGCTGTAATTCAATCTAAATCCAGTTAATTTACTTTGGTATCGGTTATGCAAAATTGCTGCAATATTTTTTCGTTCTTTGAACTGGATTATTTTTAGTTCATCCAATGCACGTTTTTTAGAATTTAGGGAATCAATCGCTATCTCCTCGTTTGTTTTAAACTTACTAATAAAGTCTATCGAAATAAATAAACCAAATACCACAATCTCAATGCAGCAAATTAATAATAGATAGTCATAATCAGGCATCCATTCAATTTTACTCCAGTCAATCAATAACAAAGCAATTACTATAAAAATAGATCCTGTGAATAAATAGGCAAAGCGTCTTTTTGAATCTTGTTTTGGAGTAAATAATTCTCTGATATTCATGTACAAAAGAAACAATGTTAAAATGAAGCAGAGAATATAAACAAGAGTAAGGTATTCTTGAACGTAATGCGCCTTAAGGAAATCATAAAAAACAAGAGATAACAGGATTAAGCAAAGTATCAGCCGCCACATGATCTTTGTAATTCTATTCACTAAAGAAGTATTATACCCAATCAAGCTTTGGTTAAACCAAAATAAAGTTAGTGGCCCAAAGGAGCTGCTGTAGGCCCTTATTTCGCTGAAATGCAAGAATTCAGGAAAAAATATTGTTTTAAGCATTCCATTTGAGGTGAAATAATAAATTAATGTGTTGGTAATAAAAAAGGAGAAAAATAAAAAAACTTTTGAGCGGCTGAATAAAAAGAGCGAAAAAGAATAAATCAAAAAGGATAAAAATATACCTAGTGCAATGAAATTAATCATTGTATACCTAGATTGCTTTCTTAAAAATGTTTTTTCATCTTTTATTTCTATGGGGATTTTAAGTACTGAAAGTTCTTTTTTTACACGAATATATTGAATGGTGTCAATGATTGGAAAAATGGGGAAAGGGTTGTCTTCCTCTGGGTTGTAAACTCTGTCGCCTGAATGATAAACGATTTCATTAGCAAAAAAAGTTGCACTGTCTATGCCGGCATTAGCAAGAACGATTAAGTTGTTTTTAGTTGGCTTACCAACGATTTTAATCCAAACAACGTCATTTTTTACAAACCCCATTTCAATAATGTTGTTTTCAACCTTTTTCCACGATGTTGATTTGTTTAAAATTGAACGTAGGTTTTTATTTCCTGAATGATCGTGGTGAAAATAAATAGATTGAGATAATAATGCCAGTGGCGTTATCAATAAAAAGACTGCAAAGAAATTTGTAAATAGATTTTTCACAGAATATTATATTGGGTTACTTTCTCTTGCAATTGAATCAACCCAGAAACATTTAATTTTTTATTGATATTTTTTCGGTGGGTATCAACCGTAAATTTGCTGATAAATAATTTCTTCGCGATTCCTTCGCTTGTTGCACCTGATAAAATTAATGATATTATTTTCTTCTCTTGTTCACTTATTTTGAATGGAAGTTCTTCAAATTTAACTTTGGGATCGATAAACTTGGTTTTATCCATTTCATATTGGCAATTTGTGTAGAATTCTTTGTTCAAAAAATCTATGTGCGTATATAATTCATTCAGTTCTGTTATCTTGGACATGTAAAGATTTATTCCTATTTCTTTTGATTTTTGAATAAAAATACGATCTGAGTATGCAGAGAAAATCACGATGAAAATTGAAGGTTGTTGCACTTTAATTATTTCTAATGCCTCAAATGTATTTTCTTGATCGATATTTAAGTCGCAGATTAATACTTCTGCAGTATTGGTTGAAAAGAAATTTTTTAAGTCTTTTGTGGAAGTTAATTTTGCCAGGCATGTATGTCCCTTACGATTGAAAAACAACTCAATGGAATCATTAATTAAAGGGTGGTCATCACAAACTACAAACCGAAATGACATCGTTTATTTTTTTGTAAATGTACACTTTTCTGTAAAAGAAAAAATCGATTAATCAAAAGATTAATACCATTTACTTCTCAACCAAAATGCCAAACGCACCATTAAAATCAACGCCGGAACCTCTACTAATGGCCCAATAACTCCTACAAACGCTTGTCCGCTATTTATTCCAAATACTCCAATTGATACTGCAATTGCCAGCTCAAAATTATTTCCCGAGGCAGTAAAAGATAATGCCACATTTTCTGCGTAATCCGCACCTGATTTTTTCGCTAAGTAAAACATAAGAATAAACATTATCGCAAAGAAAATGACTAAGGGAATTGCTACTTGAACCACATCCAGCGGAATAGAAACAATTAAATTACCTTTCAAGCTAAACATTACTACAATTGTAAAAAGTAAGGCAAACAGCGTAAATGGTGAAATGACCGGAATAAATTTGCGATTTAACCAATCAAGACCTTTGGTTTTTACTGCAATTAGTCGTGTAAAAACAGCAAGTAGAAATGGAATTCCAAGATAAATCCCCACTGTTAAGGCAACATCTTTAAATGCGATATCAAAAACTTGCGATTCAAATCCAAAGATGGGCAACATGATTTTCAAGTAGAAATAGGCGTAGGAGCTAAAAAAGAATACTTGCAACAAACTATTTATTCCTACTAATCCAGCTACTAATTCCCGATTTCCATGAGCAAGCTCGTTCCAAACAACCACCATGGCTATGCAGGGAGCCAAACCAATTATGATAAGTCCTGACATGTACTCGGAATTATCTTTAAGAAATGTAATAGCCAAAAGAAACATTAAAAAAGGACCGAAAATCCATGTGATGAAAAAGGAAAGGGTAAGCAATTTCGGTTTTTTTAATATGGAGTGAAGCTTTGTGAAATCAACTTTCACTAAAGGCGGATACATCATTACAATTAATCCAATTGCGAGAGGAATATTGGTTGTGTTGTACGTCATCTTGTCCATAAATGCAGATGCTTCTGGCACGAAATATCCGATTGAAACTCCCACGGCCATTGCTAAAAAAATCCACAGAGTCAAAAATCGATCTAAGAATCCTAATCGTTTTGCCTTCATAAATTTACTTTACTTGAGAAAATACATATAAACACTCTGTTGCAATTTGATTGGCTCTTTCCACGTATTTCTCAGATTCAATCGGTGTGCCATCAAACGCCTTCGGATCATCATAGGTTGTTGAAATCCTCAAGGACGCTTCGGAAATAAATGGACAATTGGTTTCGGCATCTGAGCATACCATTATTGCTGCAAAATCTACTTTGGGATTAGATTCGTCATTGTATAGTTTTGAAAAACAATTCATTTTTACAGGTGCTCCAAAACTAATTTGATACATTGGATTGTTTGAATCAGAAACTATTTGTGTTTCAAATCCTTGATTTTGTAGCGCGTTAATTGCATTTGGATGACAACGAGTAACTTCCATACCACCAGAATAGGTTGTGCAATTTTCAATGTGATAAAAAGAGGCTGCGGTTTGCGCCCAAATTTGTCCAAAAAAACTTCTCCTAGCATTGTGTGTGCAGATGTAAACCAAGGAAATTGGTTTGTTTGCATCCTTTCTTTGCTGAATGTATGCCGTTATTTTAGTCAGGATTTCTTTTCTTTTTTCGGGAATGGAATCAAACTGTTTTGTCAATGATTCACATAAATTTTTGATTTCTTGATTCATGTTTTTTAATGATTTAACAACAACCACTTTTAGGATCGCAACCACTTGTTTTTTCTTGTAATTCAGATAGATTAACTCGTTTCTTTTGAGAAGGAATACCACAGGCATCTTCGGCCAAGCAAGCTGTTTGTTTATTGGTCAATAGGAAGGTGATTCCATTAAATTCAAGACCATATTTACCGATGGTTTCGCTTTGATATTCAACCTCAATCTCGGCATCTGGTAAATGAAGTGTTTTCTCTGCAACTTCAATAATTGAATTTAGTTTCTGCGGTGCTAATCGATGGTCAAAATCATCAGCCTGCCACAATTGAAAATTGATTACTTCTTCTTCGCGAATCTTGCCTCCGCAATCAATGAAGTTTTTCTTGACTGAACCAACTTCAGTCACGTGAAAATGTTCTGGAACAATATTTCCATTTGGTAATTGAAAACGCACGGATTTAATCTCGCTGAGGATTTCTTTTAATTTTTGAAGTTTCATAAGTTCTCGTTTTTAAGGTTATGAGCAACACGACTCATCTGATGGTAAGTTCGTTAGAATTGAAGTGAAAAAAGTTGCTAAATTTTCGATAACTTTTGGATTAATGCAATAACAAATCGATTTGCCTTCAATCGTTCCTTGAATGATGCCAGCGTTTTTTAATTCCTTTAAATGCTGTGAAATCGTTGGTTGCGCTAGTGATAGTTCGTTTACTATATCGTTGCAAATACAATCTTTTTGATTGATTAAAAATTGAACGATTGCCAATCGTGCTGGATGACCAAGAGCTTTAAATTGCAGGGCCAAGGCATTGTGTTGATTATCGTATACTTCTGATTTAGTAACTCCCATTATATATTTTTATATTGCAATATTACGATGTAAAATTGAATAAAAATCAATTTATGAAATAAAATCAGTACTTTTGCCCTGTTCTTTGGTTTTCGTTTGCGCGAAATTAAAAAGGAATCCGGTGTGAATCCGGAGCTGTATCTGCAGCTGTAAGCACTGTAAGCGGTTGATTAACCACTGTGAAAACGGGAAGGTAACCAGCGTTGGTGTGAGCCAGAAGACTTGCCTTTGAACAGAGAGAAGACTTCAGAATAAAGTCGGACTCGTAAATGGGTTGAGTTGCGCCCGTTCGGTTCCTTCTTTTTTCATCTTCTTGTTTTTAGTTTATTAACCGTTTAAAAACAGAACGAATGAAAAAGGTATTACTATCAGCAGGATTATTCCTTTCCGTGTTTTCACAAGCACAAAATTATTTACACCAAGCGATCATTTTAAATGAGGGCTATTTTGATTATCAAACCAATCAAATTCTTGAGCCTGTTACTATCGGAAAGTATGATCCGATTTCACAAGCGTATTCAGTGGTTGATACGTTAGAAGGGATGCGCTTTGCATCTGATCTGATTATTGATGGAAACTTCTATTACGTTGCGGCAGATTCAAAAATCTACAAAATGAATTTGAATTCACACCAAGAAATTTCAGCTGTTTCTTGTCCGGGAGTTAGAAATTTAGGAATCTATCAAAATAAATTAGTTGCTACACGCGGTGAGTATTTGACAACGTATGATTCCTATTTACACGTGTATGACGCTACAAATATGACATTAATTGCTGCAATCGACACGATTCAAGGACCGAAATGGGCAACACAAAACATTGTAATGGATGGGTCTTCAGCTTTTATCGCTGTGAATAACGGCTATGAGTGGGGCAATGAAAAGGGAATCATCGGGAAGTTGGATTTAAATGCCTTGACCTACGGAAATGAAATTGATCTAGGTCCGGATGGAAAAAACCCAGACAACTTAGTGAAAGTTGGTTCATTTTTGTATTCCGTAAATAATAAAGATTGGTCGGGTGCTTCCATTTCAAAAGTGGCTTTGGATGGATCTTCAAATTCTACAGTAAATATTGCAACAGCATCTACTGGTTGTGGAACTTCTGCATTAAGAGACGATAAATTGGTTTATCAAATTTCAATGGAAACAACTTTAAATGAATTTGATATTAATTTGATGAACCCTGTTGGCCCGGTAAGTGGTCATACGTTGAATTATTATGAATTGGCACAGGAACCGGTTTCGGGTCACTTATTTGCGAGTGAAACTGATTTCTTTTCATTCGGAAACGTTCATATTTTTAATGCATCAAATACTGAATTAGCCAGCTTTAACGTGGGTGTTTCACCTGGGACAATTGTTTTTGATGTTCGTTCAACATCGGCAAATCTGAATGAATTAGCTTCCAACATTACTGTATATCCCAATCCAACCACTGACTTTTTGAATGTCAATATTGAAGGAACGAAACGAGTTTTGGACTTGCAAGGAAAAGTATTAGTAACGAGTGATTTGAATAAAATTGAAGTAAGCAACCTAAATTCAGGTATGTATTTTCTTGAAGTTGAAGGAAATAAAGTTTCTTTTGTAAAGAGATAAGTTTGACTTCTACTACCAAAAATCCCGGTTGTTTTTGCAATCGGGATTTTTGTTTTTATGGTCTTTAATTACTTATTTTGCATTTGATTTTATAGTAACAATTAATTCTTTTATGATGAAAAAGCAATTTTTAATATTGGTTTGTGTATTCAATATATTTTATATATCGTCTCAAGTTAATGGATCTTTTTTAGACAAGAGAAACAACAAAAATTATAAAACTGTAGTTATCGGTAATCAAACTTGGTTAGCTGAAAATTTAAATGTAACAAAGTTTAGAAATGGTGATCCAATTCCACAAGTAATGACGGATGAAGAATGGGAAAAAGCTGGTAAAGAAGGCAAGCCTGCTTGGTGTTATTATGATGGAGCCAAATCAAATTTAAAAAAATATGGGGTTTTGTATAATTTTCATGCTGTTTCAGATCCACGAGGAATTGCTCCAGAAGGCTGGCATGTTCCATCTAAAGAAGAATGGCAAAGTTTAATTAAAGAACTAGGTGGTGAAGAAATTGCGGGTGAAAAACTAAAATCAAAGACTGGGTGGACAGATTATTTAGACCCAGTTGAAATTAATGGGCAATATGTTGATCAATATAAACCAGGAAATGGTACGGATGAATTTGGTTTCAATGCTTTGCCTGGGAGTTATCGATTTTGGCCTGGGTTTTATGGCTATTGTGGAAGCGGAGAGGCATGGGCCGGTCCTTGTGGATTATTACATGATGGTTTTTGGTGGTCTAATACACAAGTAAAAGATAACTATAATGGGGAAATGGTAATTTTAAATCTAGGCTTAGATCATATAAGAAAAGGAGTTAGTTTAGGTTCAACCAATGTAGGTGATGGCTTGTATTTACGTTGTATTAAAGATTGAATTTATAGTATTTGAATTTTATATTCTAAGCTGAATAAAATGGCATTGAGTATTTTTAATTATAAATCCCGGTTGTTTTTGCAATCGGAATTTTTGTTTTAAGGAACTTTTTTCTTGTAAATTCTTGATTATAATCAAACGGAGCAAGTTGAGCAAGCCTTGGCAGTTGTACTTCGAGCGTAATTTAAAGACACTCAAAAAAGGTAGTTTTTTTTTAACCAGGGTCTATTAAAAGAAACGGAGCAAGTTGAGCTTGTCGTGTTCTGAAAAGAGTATTTCATCAAAGACTTTCAGAAAGTATAGTATTTTCCGTAATTATTAACTTCTGTAAAAAGAAACGGAGCAAGTTGAGCTTGTCGAAACTGCGTTTCCACCACTTTTCAGGACATTTTATCCTTTTTTAAAACGTTCAACTTTAAGTGTATTTTTTTTTCTAATCACCTCTTTATTAGTTGATTTCAAACTAGTATTTTGTTTTTATCTTTATTGTAATAACTTTGTAAAATTCTAACTTTTACAATTTATTCACAATGAAAAAAAATATTATTTCAGTATTGGTGTTTTTCTTAAGTGTAACCTTATTTTCTCAGAAAATTAATGATCGAGCGACTGCATTAAGTTATACTCAAGATGAGCCATGTAATTTTAAATTATTACCCGAAAATTTTCGTGCAGATAAGGAAATTGCAATGATAGCCGTATCAAATTGCAAATCATCTTTTAAAGATGTTTCTAATCCATTGAAACAAGATAAAGAAGTTGTACTTGCCGCAATTAAAGCCTATCAGGATGATTATGACTATAGATATAATATATTGGATGATGTTGATCCAATTTTGTTTAGGGACAAAGAAATTATCTTAGCTGCACTATCTGGTGACAGAGATTATATGGAAGTTATTGGAAATTTTGATTATTCGTCTTTGGAATATGCAGATATCACCTTACAACAAGATAAAGAATTTGTAATGAAGGCAATTCAGATTAATCCAAATAGTTTTATTTATGCCGACAGAACCTTGAGAGCTGATAAGGAAGTAGTGTTGGAAGCTTTGAATGGACAAACGGATGAAATGGAGCCTTTATTTGAGTATGTAGATGAAAATTTGAAAAAGGATAAAGATATAGCAACACTTGCAGTAGAAAGAAATGGAAATAATTTTGAATATATTGATATTTCGCTTCGTGGGGATATGGATTTAATTTCCACTGCATTGTATTTTGATGTTGATTTATTTAAATTCATCGACAAATCTGTTTTAAAAAATCGAAATAACGTAATTATGTTATTAACTACAAATGGGTATGTTCTTGAGTTTTTGACCAATTCAGAGAAGAAAGATAAAGAGCTTGTCAAAATTGCATTAAATGATGCTGGTGGCGCTCTAAAATACGCTCATTCATCTTTGAAAAAAGATTTGGATATTGTTTTATTAGCCGTTAATAAATCGGGTGATGCTTAAGAATTTGCCTACAAAAATTTCAGAAAAGACAAAAAAGTTGTTCTATTAGCAGTAAAAGAAAATGGAGAAGCTTTGGAATTTGTAGATAAAAGTTTAAAAAAAGATCGAGAAATAGTATTAACTGCTGTTAAGGAAAATCCTTATTCATTGAAATTTGCTGATTTGAGTTTAAAGAAAGACAAGGAGGTTGTGCTAATGGCAATTCGTAAAAAAATTGATGCTTTTCAATATGCAGATTTATCTTTAAAAAAGGATAAAGAATTTGTTATTGAGGCTGTTAGAATAAATAAAAGAGCGTCAAAATATGCAGACGAATCCCTCAAAAATGACAAAGATATTTTAGAAATAATTGAGAAGAATAAGGAGTAAATCAAATATTAATTTAACAATCCAAATTTCTATGAAAATCTTAACTTCAAAAAAAGTCCCTTCATGGACAAAAGTATTAATTTATTCAATTACGATTTTTATTTCACTAATTTCATTTGGAGGTGGACTTTATGTGGGATTAATTGCGTTTGTTTTGTTTAATTCAATTCCCTTTCTTTATTTTAGGTTTTTGGAAAAAATTGATAAATGGAAAATAACAACGTTAAAATCAGACCCTTTTTTTAAAGAAGGAAGTTTTACTTTGGCTGGAAACGGTCTTTATAGTTTTATTGCTGTATCTCAAACAGTTTTGAGAATTGTAAATATTAATCCTACAATTTATATAAATCGAAGGACTTATAAAATTTATGAAATATATAAAAAATACCCAAAAAATGGATTAGAAATTGATTTAAATGGATATCATTTGTATTATTTAGATATACCCATTTCGGAATTAAAAGAAGTATCATTTATCAACCAAGGTGATGCCGGTTGGCCATTTCTTGCAAAGGGAATGAAGTTCGGGATTCGCATACAAACTTTGTCTGGAGATATTTACGACGTGGATACTCCCTTTCAAAAAGAATTTTTCGATGAGATTAATAAATTTTTAAACCGATCTTGAAATTAATATGCAAGCTTGGTTAAAATATGGTCTACTAAATGCTTTGCTCGGCTTGATTGTTGGAGTTTTTCTTGCATTAACAGCAATTGGAGATGGTTATAGTGTTGTTTTAATTGCAGCGCCAATTTCCGCGTTTCTAATTGGAGGTCTTTTTTGGAAATTAATAATTAAAGGTAAATTGACCAAAACAAGAGTAATTGTAACTGGGATTTTAACTGGTACCATATCACACTACTTAACTTTTCTTTTACTTGGTATTGGTTACAATATATGTTATTGGACGACAGGGAATTGCACTGATTCTTTTGGTGAGCCACCTGCAAATATTCTACTTATATTTGGCGGGGCTTTCTTATTGTCTTTTTTTAGTTTACTTTTCTTTGGTTGGCTTACTGTTCCATATGCGATAATTACAGGTTTAATTTTGAAACGCATGGAGGAAAAGAAAAATTTGAATAGTTTACTCTAAAATTACATCTAACTTAAAATATCTTAAATGAAAATTCTTTACTCTAATTCAACCATACCTACATGGGCAAAAGTGCTATTATTTTTTATTGCAAACATTCTTTGTTTAATACCTTTAGCTCTTAATCTCTATTTTGGAATAGCCTCGTTAATTTTCATAAATTGGCTGGCTTATAAAAGTATAAAAAATGCTGGAATGCTGGATAAATGGAAAAAAACGACATTAGAAAAGGATCCATTTTTTCAACAAAATAATTTCAGTATGGGATCTTACGGTGGATATTCTCTGCTTGCCGTATCTGACTCAATAGTAAGAGTCGTTAATTTTAATTCATCAATTCAAGTTCATAGAACAAATTACGATATTTCAGAGGTATATAAAAATTACCCTCGACAAGGGATTGATATCGTATTAAACGGTATTAATGTATACCATTTTGACATACCAATTGCAACTATTAAATCTGCAGAACCAATTGTACAGGGAGATGCAGGTGGATTTGGCGTTCTAAATAGTCTCAACTTTGGTATTCGTATTAAGACATTACAAGATGAGATCTTTGACATTGACACCCCATTTTCTAAAGAGTTCAGTGAGCAAATCAACTTCTTTATATCTCCTATAAAATAAGCTATGGACAATATATCCAAACAAAAACTTGACGCAAAAAGAGAAAATGCAAAACGTCACAATGATTCAGATTATGAATTAAGACAGTCAATAGATAGATATTATGAAAAAAATGGATATCTAAAATCCATATTTATGGTATTTATTGGTATTCCTCTATCATATATGATTTTTATTATGATTTCAGCATTAATCAGCGTATATGTTCATTGGTTAATTGCTGTAATTATTTCATTTTCAGGTATTGGACTGTTTCTATTTTATAAAAAACAGAAAAAAAATAATTCATTATTTGTTAAAGAGAATATTGATAGTATTGAGCTCACTACCCCATTGAATTTGGATTTATCAATTATTCTTTCAGGATTATTATTTTTCACAGGATTACTGATAATTTCTTTCGCTTTTCAATTAATTTGGATAGTTATGTTAGTCAGTATGATAGCATTGTTTGTCTATATAAAAGCCTTTAAAAAAATACGCTATTCCCTTTTTGATAAAATTGTAATTTCTAAGGATTTTATTAAAGTTGATGATCCTGATTCAAAAGGTTCTATTGAAATAGTAAAAAGTCACATTTCTAAATTGGTATTACTAACAATTACAGATGGTTCTTCAGAGAAAAGATTATTAGAATTTCAATTTGAAACCGAAGAAAGCTATAATACTATTGAAATTTCAGAAAAACAGATTAAAAACTTGAGGCTAAATTTTGATTTGCTTTTAGAATCATTACTGAAAATGGGGTATAAATTTCAAAAAGAAACCGCCATTGAAGGTAGAATTAATCGCTTAAATGAAAATGGCAATCAAATTTTGAATTAAGTCCTTCTTGGCAATGATATTTAGTGTTTTTGGATTAAATCAAAATTGCATGCTCATTAAAATTAAGGGTTTTGAACGCTTGAGGATATGCCAGATACATTTTCCATTGAAGAAATATGTATTCAAAATAACAGTTGAACCTCTGACAGTTCTTTACCTATTTGTTG
Source organism: Crocinitomicaceae bacterium (assembly GCA_044361535.1). GTDB lineage: Bacteria > Bacteroidota > Bacteroidia > Flavobacteriales_D > Crocinitomicaceae > UBA952. The sequence goes on along the minus strand of JBIKIQ010000013.1, from coordinate 37,319 downwards.
TACACCGGTTAAAATTCTTCGTATTTGGGCGGTAGAAGGTTTTTTAATTCCTTTGATATATTGAGCTAATAAACTCTGATTCATACCAATTCTTTCGGATAAAGCCTTAGCGTTGATTACTGAATAAAATTCAAAAAAACTTTCAAGATCATACGTAAATTTGAGCTCATTTAATTGATAGGTAAAACCATATTCTTCAAATGTTAGATTAATGGCCTCAACTAAATTCGTTAATAAAAGATTGAATGTATCTGCTTCAGATGCAATAAATTTATTTTTTGAAACAATTGTTGCGCTGTAACCGACATTCTCTTTTAAAATCGTAACGTGTAATTTTGGTTTCTTCATCGCTTTGTTGTTTTTACGTTTGCTTGTTTCAAAATTGCCGTCAACAGTCCTTTCTTAACCTCTTTTCCAGCATGATATGGAACTGTTAATTGTTCTTCTTTTGATGGGTGTATCATTATTACATGACTTCCGTTTTGTCGTATTTAATCCAACCATCCTTTTTTAGAAGTCGGAAAAGCTCATTGTATTTCATACAAAGGTAATAAATATATTACTAATTATTTTTCTTTTTCTTGGAAAGAATTCTCAAATTTTGATAAACCAGAGACTTCTTAGTATTGTATATACGAAAAAGTAATCAATAAAATGATATAGTATTAATCAAAATGCTGATTTCGACAAGCTCAATCAGCACGACAAGCTCAATCAGCACGACAGGCTCAATCAGCAGGATACGCTCAATTAGCATGACAAGCACAATCAGCACGACAAGCTCAATCAGCGCGACAAGGAGTAAAGTACCCATTTAGTTTTTTAATGTCCCAGGGATAATAGAATTTAATATTTATTTCCTTTTTTAAAGTCTTAATTGAAAATTCATGCAAATTATTACATGTAAACTCGATTGATGATTTCCTAAATTCACCCAAATCCACCAGCCCCATACAACGGTACATTCGTCATCCAGCTTTCTTGGCGAAAATCAGATAAGGAAGCCCGGTAACAGTGAATTTCTGGATATTTAGTAGCAAACGTTTTTAGTGATTTTGATTGTAGATTTTCACTGGCTTTTACCTCAAGCGGAATGATCGTATTTTCTTTCTCGAAGATGAAATCTATTTCTGCAGAGCCTGAATCGTTCGCCCAATAAAAGAGTTGTTTTTGTCCGCCGGCTTTTAATTCTTGTAGAACAAATTGCTCGGTAAGTGCGCCCTTAAATTCGTTGAAAAGGAGTTCTTTTTCAATAAGTATTTGAGGATGTATATTTCCCAGCGCTCCGAGTAAACCAACATCAAGTACATATAGTTTAAAGACAGATAAATCACTGTAGGCGGCAAGTGGAAAATTTGCTTTTTTTGTTCTTTTCACACGATACACCAAGCCGTAATCTTCCAACCAGTTCAAGGCTATTTCAAAATCTTTTGCGCGTGCACCTTCCCTAATTAAACCGTAAATGAACTTTTTGTTTTCTTTCGATAATTGGCTCACAACTGCATTCCAAAGCATGCGAATTCGCGGAATTACCTCTGTAGGGGCGTGTTTGGCAAAATCTTGCTCGTAGGATTGTAAAATACCTTCTTGAATTTGACGAACTTGGTTGTAGTTTTCATTTTGACTAAACGATAACACTGCCTCGGGCATTCCTCCCACAAAATAGTATGATTTTAAGAGAGAGATGATTTTTGTGCGTACGCTTGTCAATAAAGACCAATCTTTTTCATTAATTACTTGGGCTATCTTCTCATTTCCTGTCGCCTTCAAAAACTCCTTAAAACTCATGGGATATAAATTCAAAAATTCAACCTGCCCCACAGGAAAAGAGGTTTGTTGTTTCACCGCTATGCCCAGCAATGATCCTGCTCCAATTACATGTTGCTCTGACAATTCTTCCTTGAAATATTTCAAAGAGGTCAATGCACCTTTCGCTTCTTGTATTTCATCGAAAATAACCAACGTATCACCTGGCTTAATGTCTATGGCGAAATACGTCTCTAATGCTTTGATGATTCGCGTTGGTTCATAATCTTGTTCAAATAAAGAGCGTAACTGAATTTCTTTTTCAAAATTCACATATACTGTATTCTTAAATTCACTCTTTCCAAATTGCTTCATCAACCAAGTTTTCCCAACTTGCCTTGCTCCATAAATCAATAATGGTTTTCGAGTTGGTGAAATTTTCCACTCCTCCAATTCCTTTAATGAAGATCTTTCCATGTGTTCTAAATTCAAAATCGTATTCAAAGATACACTTTTTCCCACGACTTTTTGTCAAATTTCACATTTTTTCGTACGACTTTTTGTGTTTAATCACATTTTTTCGTACGACTTTTTGTGATTTGATGAGTAAAAAATGGGGATTAACGGAAAAATTAATTCTTACCGAACAAAAACCCATTCATTTTCAGAAGATTGAGCTTCGTTGAATTCGTAATTATCTACGTTGTACGTTTTGAGTTGTTCAATATCTTCCAAGTTATTTTCGATGAGGTACCGACTCATGCTTCCGCGAGCGTGTTTTGAAAAAATCATTACCGTAGAAAATTTGCCGTTTTTAAACTCTTTGAAGGTAGGGGTGATAACACGATTTTTTAGTTTTTTGAAATCAAGTGCCTTGCTGTATTCGGCGGAAGCCAGATTAATGATGATTTCATCCGAACTGAGTTCATTTGCCAGTGATTTGGTAAGTTTTGGTCTCCAGAAAGAATAAAGTGACGATTCTTTTGGCGTAGGTTGAAAAGGAGTTCCCATTTCCAAGCGGTAAGGTAAAATTAAATCGGCAGGTTTGAGTAATCCATACAATCCTGATAAAATCCGTAAGCGTTCTTGGGCTCTTTGTTTATTGGTTTCTGAAAGCTCGTTGTAATTCAATCCTTTGTAAGCCTCACCCGTAAAAATTGCGGCTGCCGGAAGCCACTCCTCCTGAAGTTCAATAGACCAATGCTGAAATCGTGAATGATTTAAGTTTGCCAAATCCATAGAAATGTCCATCAATGAAGCCAATGCTTTCGGCTTAAGCCTTTTGAGTTTTTTTACTAATTTTTCGGATTCAGAAACAAAACGAGGCATTTCCGAAAAAACTTCTGCTTTTATTCCTTCCGTTTGAATTGATTTAGCTGGAGAAAGTAGAATTTTCATGACCAAAAAGACAAATTACTCAGTGATTTCTTGTTGTTTTTTGCTTCCAGCATAGATTTCAAACTTGCGAAAACTACACTCCAAGTCTCCATTAAACACTTTTTGGCGAACAGATGTTTTCAATCCAAGTGATTTTAATGCATCTTCATTTGAAGAGATTATCCAGCAAACTGAATTGGTCATGGAATGCTTTAACCAATTTCCGATAGCTTCATATAGCTCGTTAATTCTCTCTCCCATGCGCTCTCCGTAAGGAGGATTGGTTATTATGAAAACAGGTTCGTCGTTTGATTTCACCTGATTGAAGTTCATTCCATTTATTTCAACAGAACGTGAAAAAGCAAAATTTCGAATGTTTCTTCGTGCTTTCAACACCATCGTGTCATTGATGTCTGAACCCATAATTTTACACGGTAATTCCCTGATTTTATAATCAACAGCTTCATAAATGGAATTCCACAATTCGCTATCGTAATTCTTCAAATTTTTAAACGCATAAAATTGGCGTTCAATGTTTGATGGTATTCCGCTTGCCAATAATGCTGCCTCAGCAACCAAAGTCCCAGAACCACAAAATGGATCGAGAAAAGTCGTTTTTCTATCCCAACCAGACATGCGAATTAGGCAAGCAGCAACAACCTCGTTCATAGGAGCCAAGCCAGTTTCTTTTCGGTATTCGCGCTGAAATAAGGGAGCTCCACTCGTATTGATTGAAATTGTCGCTTGATTTTCTCGCACGTACAAGTCGATTAAAACGTCAGGTTTGGTAATTTCAACATTGGGACGATCTTCGTATTTTTCTCTAAATGTATCCGTAATAGCGTCTTTTACCAAAAGCATCGGGTACTTGGTGTTCGTGAAAATAGTTGAGAAAACAGCTCCTTTAACAGCAAACGATTTGTTTATATCAAACCATTCTGTCCATGGAATTTGTTTGGCTTTTTTGTAAATATCTTTCTCTTCTTTGATCGAAAATCTCGTAATTTCTACCAAAACGGAAAGGGCACAGCGACTGTGAAGATTTAAGTAATAAATGTCTTTCCACGTTCCTTTCAATTGAACGGCCCTATTTAAAAGTGTTAAGTCTTTGTATCCAAGTTCTGTGAGTTCATCAGCTAATGTTTGTTCAAAACCGTAAAATGTTTTTAACGTGATTGTTTGAAGGCTATTTGTTAAATTTTCTTTCATTTTTTTTGGGTTGGTGGTAGTCTGCTGACAATGACTTATTTTTGTTTACAAAGGAACAAAATTGAGCCGAATAAAACTCCCTTTTCTGCTATTTATTATTCAATTTTTGAATATCCAATTAATGGATTCACAAGAACGAATTGGCTTGGTTCTTAGTGGAGGTGGTGCAGCTGGTTTGGCACATATCGGTGTTTTGAAAGCGCTTGAGGAAAACGGAATCCCCATTGATTTTATTACAGGGACCTCTGCTGGAGCATTGACAGGAGCGATGTATGCCGCTGGATATTCACCTCTAGAAATTGAAGCCTTTGTTTTGTCGGATGAATTTCAACAAATGACTTCGGGTGAATTGGATGCCTCAAAAAGATTTCTTTTTCGGGAATCAGATCAGCACGCAGGAACCGTCGATTTTTCTTTTTCAAAAGATAGTCTTTTACGACGATCAATTCCTTTAAACCTAGTTAGCCCTGCACTACTGGATTTTAAAATGATGCAAATCATGGGTACAGTTGGAGCGTCCAGAAACAATGATTTTAATAATTTATTTGTGCCTTTTCGCTCTGTTGCCTCTGATTTTTTGAATAAAAAAAGTGTTGTTTTTTCAAGAGGAAATTTGAATGAAGCCGTTCGTGCCTCCATGACGTATCCTTTGTATGTCAATCCGATACGAATAAATGGGACACTCCTTTTTGACGGCGGATTGTATAATAATTTTCCTGCCGATGTGATGTACAATGAATTTCATCCTGATTTTATCATTGGAAGTAATGTATCAGGTAATGCCTCGGCGCCAGATGAACAAGATTTTATAGGTGTGCTTCAAAATATGTTGGTCAGTTATTCCAATTTTAATCTCCCTTGCGCCGATGGATTAATTATTCAACCTAAATCTGATATTGGAACCTTCGATTTTAAGGATGCTAAATTCGCCATAGAAGCGGGTTATAAGGCAACAATTGAAATGATTGATTCGCTCAAATTGAAAGTAGATAAACGCATTTCAGTGGATGAGTTGACTGAACGAAGAAAGGTTTTCCGTGGGTCAATCGTACCATTGAAAATTAGTTCAGTGGAACAAGATGAACAAAAGAGTAGGGGGGTCAGATTTGCAAAGAAAACCATCCTTGGAAGTAATTCCAAAAGAACACTAACCTATGAAAAGCTTGAAAAAAGATATTTCAGATTGTATTCAACTCCACAAATTGATTTCATTTATCCAACTCTTTCTTTAAAAAAGGATTCAAGTTACAACTTGAAATTATTTATCCGCAAAGCACGAGATTTTCAATTGGATTTGGGTGGGCATTTTTCATCTCGTCCAGTTAATACCGGATATGTTGGATTGACCTATAAAATGGTTGGTTCTGCAGCTTCAAGTATTCATGCGGAATCGTATTTTGGAAAATTTTACGGTTCGGTAAAAACTGATGTAAACATTGAGTTGCCGAGTATTTATCCAGTTTCAGCATCTGCATATTTTGTGATGAATCGCTGGGATTATTTTCGCAGTTTTGCTACGTTTTTTGAAGATGTTCAACCTTCTTTTTTGGTGCAAAATGAAATGTATGCTGGTGTTCAATTTAAACACCCAATTGGAAATAATTCGAAATCAACCTTCAACTTTAGGTATTTTGAATTAGATGATGAGTATTATCAGAATGCAAATTTCACCAATAAAGATACCGCTGATTTAACTTCATTCTATGGGAGCTCAATAAGTTGGGAATTTACCCGAAATAGTTTGAATAGAAAACAATTTGCTAATTCTGGACATTATTTTCAATTCAAAGCACGCTTAGTTGAGGGAAGAGAAAACACAACTCCAGGCTCAACTTCTGCATTTGAAGAGACATTCCGGAAATACCATTCTTGGTTTAACGTAACCTCTGAATTTCAATCATTTGTTATTTCAAATAAGTCCTTTCATCTTGGAATACATGCAAAGGGTCAATTAACCTCACAGTCGTTATTTGCAAATTATACAGCTTCATTACTTTCTTTACCAGCTTTTTCCATAATTCCGGATCAAGAAACGTATTTCTTACCTGAGTTTCGTTCGCATCAACATCTTGGTGGAGGCCTGAACTTGGTATTTAGTATACGTAAAAACATCGATTATCGTATTGATGCATACTATTATCAGCCCTTTTTACAACTGCAGAAAAATGACGATGGTACCATTCAGTACATAAAACCATTTAAAGGAGAAACATTTTTAGCTTCTACTTCATTGATTTTTCATTCTATAGTGGGACCAATTCGAGCAACGCTCAATTATTTCCCAACCCAAAAATATGCATTTGCTTTTCAGTTGAGTTATGGATACGTTTTGTTTAATGAACGGGCCATTCGATAGGCAACGACTGATTTTTTAAAGCGTTTAAAACTGGATGAAGTTCATTATTTGTTTATTTTTTTTTCTATCTACTTTTTGGGTAACCAGCCAACTTACTATTGTTAAAGACAATTTAGGTTGTGGCTATGGCTTAATGAATACAGAAGGAAAGTGGGTTGTTCAGCCTGATTATACCCTTATAGAATCACAAGGGGATAGCTACTTTTTGACATTAAATGAAAATGGAAGAGGCTTGATTTCTAAAGAAGGAAAAGAAATAATCCCACCAAAATATGAATGGGTCAGTATGTTAAATGATACCCTTTTTTCCATTCGTCAAAAACATTTTTACGGCATTTACCACCTTAGGAATGGAGAAATTATTCCTCCAGTTCATTATCAATTAGTATTCAATTATCCTTTTTTTATTTCATCAGGGACCGCTTATGCGAATAATGCGATACATAACAGAAATGGCGAAAAAATCACGAGAAAACCATTTGATTATTCTCATATTTCAAGTGATCATATTCTTTTATATAACAGAGAAGGGGAGCAGTTTTTCACCACTAGAATTGATTTAGATGGAAAAATTCTCCAATCAGAAATTAAAGGGTTTTGCCTACCTTTCAACGAGTTTGGATTAGCCCCAATAGGCGATTTAGGTGGTTATTCACGCGTAAATGGCAATTCTGGAATAATTAACAAGGACGGGAAAGTTGTTCTTGAAAGAAAGTATCAAAGTATTCAATATTGCAATGAGAAATTCATTTTGCACGATTCAAATTCAACTGCCTTCATGGATGCTGATGGGAGTAATTTTATAGAATGGCCATGCCAGTTTTGGCCTCTAGAAAGTAATAGTTATACACATGTTCCTGAATGTTTGTTCTGTGATTATACTTGGCTAAGTCGTTGCAAGGATAAAGTGGGACTTTTTAATGGTTTAGGAAATCAATTAGCCGAACCAATTTATGATGCCATAGAGCCTTTTTCCTATTCGAAAAGAACTGCCACCTGCACATATAAAGTTTATCAGCAAGGTAATTGCGGAATCTTGAATATGCAAGGAAAGGAGACTATCCCTCCGGAATACGATGAATTGGAAATTCTAGAAATAAATGCGCATATTTCGGATGATTACAATACTCACTTAACTCTTTTGCTTGCAAAGAAAAACAACAAATTTGGTTTGATAAATGAATTGAATCAGGTGGTAGTTCCAATTGAGTATGATAAATTCTTGTTTAATGAAGGCTATTACTTTTCTACCAATAATGAAATCTCAAAGGTTCAATTTAACGACACGATATCGATTGTAAAAGGAAAAGTTTTGTTTAGACTAGATTCCATTGAGGTTTTACAATTTACAAATTATCAATATGATGCATTTGCGATCGATAGTGCTGTTAGAAATAATGTTGATATTTATCCAATAGGAGTAAACAAAAAATTAACTTATTACGACAAAAACAGCAACCAATATACGTATTTGATTTCAGCCGATAACAAAAAGAAAACAAGAATTCAGTATATGGAACCCTATCATAAATTGGCAAAGGTGCATTCCATTTCAGGAAAAGTGGGAGCATTCAATATGAGGACAGGGAAATTTATTATTGATACGCTTTATCAAGATATTTCATTGCATTACGAACAATATAATCTTGTTTGGGTGAGTAAATCACCAGGTGAAAAATGGATGGTTTTTGACACCAACGGAGTAAAGAAATCACCTATTCAATTTGAGCAAATCCATTTATTTACAGAGCCAGTGATTGCAAAAGAAAATAATAAGGTAGGAATTGTCAATACAGATTTAACATGGGTGCTTAAACCAAAATTCTTGGGAATTAATCGTATATCTGATAGTTTATATTTGGTTCAAACCACAAGCAAAAAGTTCGGTGTGTTTCATCCAAAAAAAAGGTGGGTTATGGACACACTATTTACTGAATTCGAATATGTTTTCAATCATTATTTAAACAATTGGAAATCAAAATCAAGTATTTCCCGGTTCGGAACTCACCCAGTAAATGATTATTGGTTTTTGGCAAACAAGAAGCAAAAATTGCTTTTTGATCAAAAAGGAAGGATTTATTTAGCTGAAAAAGCGGAATTTGATTCGATTTTATTTCATTCAGCCTTCACTAAAACAGATAGATCTTACGTTTATTTTACGATCAAACTGTCTGAAAATAGTTGGGTGGATGTTTTAAAGATGCCGTATGCAAAGGAGCTCTATCAAAAACTCAATAAACGCTACAAGAAAAACAAAGCGTGTCCTTTTTCTATCGCTGAATCGAGTACAGATATTTCATGCACACCTAATGCCAAGCGAACCTATAATCCCTTTGGTTTATATTCAAATATTCAGTTTGTGGAGAATAAAAAAACGGGAAAACTTGAAACAATTAAAAAGGAGGACAGCATAGCCTATTATAAAATCCCTATACAAGAAAAATACAGCATCGCCTTCGCCGGAAAAAATTGTGTTTCAGTCTCAATTGATGTTCTTGATCCAAATCCTATTTATTCATCCTATTCTCAAGGAGGAATGCCATATCAAGATTATCCGAATTCCGCAGATGAGGTAAAGGAAATCCCTGATTCGATTTTTAATTTTTTCTGGAACGGTCAGGCCATTCAAAAAGTTATTCGAGAGCAACTATTTCCATCGGATAGCTTACTTGTGGAGTTCTTGAAAATTGCTATTCAAAACAGGCGAGATTTAAATTTAAATTGCAATTCACCATCCTTTTATTCGGATTTAGTTAAGAATGAGTGTCATATCTCTCCCTTTGGAGCCGTGTTTTACGTTGAAAATAGTCGAGGATGGTTCAATCAACTTTTAATTCCAAAAGAAACAATTTTAAGGCAAGAAGGTATTTCAGCTAAATTTTCCGAGTTATTTAATTGAAAAAGTGTTAATTTCATGTTCTAATATTTTTTTCATGAAGTTTCTCTTTTCGCTACTAGTTTTCATTTTTGTTCTAAATGTAGGTGCACAATACCAAGTTGGTCATACAACAATCACATTTAATGATCCTTCGAGAACAGGAGGATTTGGGTCTGGAGGAGGAGCTGGTCGACAAATACAAACAGAAATTTATTATCCTGCTTCGACAGCCGGGGATAATGTGGCAGTAGCATCAGGTCAATTTCCTGTAATTACTTTTGGTCATGGTTTCGCTATGTCTTGGGATGCCTACTCAAATATTTGGCAACATTACGTGGCAAGGGGTTATGTTTTGGCTTTCCCTCGAACGGAAGGCGGTTTAATTCCTGGACCAAGTCATGGTGATTTTGGAAGCGATCTATTGATTGTTAACGATAAAATGGTGGCATTAAATTCCAATAACACCTCTATTTTTTATGGTTCTATTTTACAAAAATCTGCTATTATGGGGCATTCCATGGGTGGTGGAGCTGCAATTCTTGCCGCGTCAAATACAATAAATTACCCGCACATGCAAACAGTTATAGGTTTGGCACCCGCAGAAACAACGCCATCTGCAATTGGTGCTGCTCCAAATGTTGGCATTCCGACTTTAATTTTTTCTGGTTCATCTGATGGAGTAACGCCACCTGCAGATCACCATATTCCCATTTATCAAGGATTAAACAGTATTTGTAAAGGTTTTGTATCCATTACGGGCGGAGCACATTGTTATTTTGCAAATAGTAATTTTAACTGCGATTTTGGTGAAAGTACGTCTTCAACGAATATTTCAATTTCTAGAGCTGAACAACAAACTGCAACTTTTGCCATACTTGATCCTTGGTTGGATTTTAAATTAAAGGGGATGTGCCAATCGTATCAACTCTTTTATCAGGCAATGCAATCAACAAATGGAACTGTAAATCAGTCAATTGGTTTATATGCACCACCAACAATCGTTATAGAGAATGATCCAAATCAAGGAACTGGTGTATATTGTCCCTCACTTTTAGGGGGCTCATACCAATGGTATATGAATGGTCAACCAATAGCAGGTGAAACAGAATTTTGTTATAACATTCCTGTAGATTTAGGGGCGACGTATCAAGTAGAAGTTTCCGGATATTGTTTCTGTGCGTTGAGTCAGCCAATTACCATGACCTCAGGACTAAATGAACTGTATGATTCAAAAATTACACTATATCCAAATCCAGCAAATCAATTCGTGACTATTGAATCCGTTAAAAGTGAATTCAAATATCAACTATTGGATTTAAATGGAAGGATTATTAGTATGAATAAAACACTTTCAAAAATGCACACGATTGACATTTCAATATTGAGCAAGGGAATTTACCAAGTTGAAATTACTGATGGAACCAATTCAATAACAAAACAATTTATTAAAGAATAAGATGAAAAAATTAATTGTATTATTTGCTTTTACAAGCATCTCATTTCTTGATTTTGCTCAAGATACTACGTGGGTTCAAACCTTCACTTTTGACTCAATTACAACACGAAGAGCAAATTTCAATTTTCCACAGGAGCTAAATACCAAACGATTCGAGAAAGTTTTGATGTATTACAAATTGAAGTGTAGTCCATTAACAACATGGGATCAATACGATTGTGGTGAATGGGATTATCTGACTTATACACGCGTATTTGATCATACTGGAATTTATGATTCTGTGCGCAAAGACGGAAACCGTTTTCTGGCAAATTGGGCAAGTCCTGGAACAATTGATTATACTCCTGCTCCGAATGCGATATTTGATACATATACGCGTATAGAACAGGAGCGTGCACCCACAACACTAGGTTCGTCCCCTCTTAATTCAGGAACAAGTAGCTCTTCAGCAATTTTCAACACAGCGAGCAAAGGTTCACGTTTTCAGCAATTGTTAACGGCAAATGAATTGGTTGCTGCGGGCATTCAAGCGGGAGATATTCAAGGAATGATATTGGAAATTTTGAATAATGGCTCGAACGGACAGTTATTGAGTCCACGAATTTCAATAAAGTCAACCACAGATGCAGCGCTAACTTCTTTTCAAACAACGGGGTTCTTGGAAGTGTATAATAGAACGCGAGATGCAGGAAATCCATTAGTAGTTGGAGCGAATGAGTTTTTATTTTATCAACCTTTTAACTGGGATGGGACGAGCAATATTATTATTGAATTTAATTATTCATCCGATGAGCCTTCTGCAAACGGAATAGTTTTTTCTACAGAAAGTGTTTCGGCAAATCCAGCATTGTCTTATCCAGATCGAAATGGGTATTTGAATTTGTCAGGATCAAATTACACATTGACTGAATTATCCGATTTTACGGTAGGTCAGGAATTGACAGTAGAATTTTGGGCAAAAGGAAATGGAACAGCTGGAACCAATACTACACTTCTTGAAGCATTCGATACCTTGAACAATCGTATTTTGAATATTCACATGCCTTGGAGTGATAACAATGTGTATTTTGATGCAGGTATTTCTTCTGGTTTTGACCGAATAAATAAGACGATGTCTCCAACAGAAATGGATAATACCTGGAATCATTGGGCTTTCGTGAAAAAGCAAAGTACAGGTGAAATGTTCATTTATAAAAATGGTGCCTTGTGGCATTCCGGAACTAACAAAACACGTAATATTGGTTATATCCATCGTTTAATTCTAGGGGCAAACGTGGATCTAGGGTTAAAATGGAAAGGAAAAATTGATGAATTTCGTTTTTACAATTCTGCACTTTCAGCAGCAACAATCCAGGCAAATTACCAAAATAAGATAACTAATTCGCATCCAAATTGGAATAATTTACTCGTGTATTATGATTTTGATAATGAGAATTATGCGATTGACCAATCAGCAAACGATAACTTATTAATGCCTTCCGAACACAATATGATTCGTTTTGATGAGGCAGCAGTTTGTGGAGTTCAAAATTCATCTGAAAAACCAGTTATTTCTTTACTACAAGGAACGGTTAGTTCAACGGCCACCAATGTTTCAGTTCAAGAAAAAAGATTAAAACCACGCACGGTAATTTTCGAGCAACAACCTTTGAACAGACATTTTGATATTACAAATGCCTATGTTGGAACCCTTCAAGGAAATAACATTCAATACGATGAAAATGGTCAAATTTTGGCACAAGTTCCTTTTGTGGCAACAGATCAATTGTTAAATGAGCAAATCACCTATTACAATACACCGTATGAGATTGTAAAAGATGTTGAAATTGCACGTTATATTACGCCTTATGGAATTCAATTTGACTTGGGGCCTAATGGTTTCGCTTGGATTTACGATGTGACGGATTATCAAGATTACTTGCGAAATACGGTAGATTTAGCGGCACATAACACACAAGAGCTTCTTGATTTGCGTTTTGCTTTTATCGAAGGTATTCCACCAAGAGACATACACAAACGCGAGCCAATTTGGTCGGATTTCAGGTCTTATGGATTTGCAAACATGGCGAATGATGTTGATTTAAAAGCAAAGAAAATTCACCTTGCAGATTCCTCTGATAATTTCAAAATAAAAACGAGAATGTCAGGACATGGTCAAGTAGGAAACATGGCTTGCTGCGAATGGGTTCCAAATAATCATCAAATTAAAGTGGATGGGGTTTCACGATTCAACTGGAACATCTGGGAAGCAACAGATTGTGGCGATAATCCAAACATTGGTCAAGGTGGTACATGGCCGTATGCGCGTGAGGGCTGGTGTCCGGGAGATCAAGTGAAAGAATATGAATTTGAACTTACGCCTTATGTAACTGCAGGAGACAGTGTGGAATTGGATTATGTTATCAATCAAGTTCCGGTGAATGACCCAGGTCAGGCCGGTGGAAATTACATCGCTGCCTTTGATTTGATTTCGTACTCAGCACCTAATTTTCAGAATGATGCGGCTATCAAGGAAATTTTGAATCCAAACAATTATGAATATTTCAGCAAATGGAATCCTACCTGTTCGAATCCAAGAGTGATTTTAAAAAATACAGGAGCAAATCCATTAACATCTTGTAGAATAACTTGTTGGGTATCCTACGGAAATAATATTTCTTTTGATTGGACAGGTAATCTTGGGTTTTTAGAGGAGCAAATTGTTGAAATTCCTGTGAGCGATTACAATTTCTGGGGCGGATGGGATGGAAGCAATACGTTCAAGGCCATGGTTCATGAAGTAAACGGAATTGCCGGCCACGATGAATACAGTCAAAATAGCACAAAAACTGTTCGATTTGATGCACCTGAGCGCATTGATGGTCCGTTCTTCGTTTGGTTAACGACCAATAACAAAGCAAATGAAAATAAATACCGCTTGCAAGATCATGCCGGTAATGTTATTTTTCAGCGTACTCAATTAACCAATCAAACGCAATACAAAGACACGTTCAATTTGGCACCAGGTTGTTATTCAATTATTATTGAAGATACTGACAGCGATGGTTTGTCATTTTGGTATTCTTCACAAGTGGAAGGAGAAACAGCAGGATCCATGCGTTTGCGTTTGGTAGGAGGGAGTTACATTGAGTTTTTCCCGGGTGATTTTGGAAATTACCACCGCTACGATTTCTCGGTTGGCTTTACCATGGACGTTCCTGAAAATGACTTAACACATGAGATTGCTATATTCCCAAATCCATCAAGCGGACTTACAACCGTAGAAGTGAGTGGAGCAGTTAATAACGATGCTAGCCTTGAAATACTTGATTTAACAGGAAGATTGATCCATTCAGAAAAAATGAACGCCACGGCTAATTTCGCTGAGTCTTTCGTGGATGTTTCAAGCTACAAATCAGGAACGTATTTGGTGAAAATTAAAACGAACGATCGCGTGTATACGAAATCGTTGGTGAAGCAATAAATTTTTATTGAAACAAAAAAGCTCATCACTTATTGGGATGAGCTTTTTTGATGATTTTATCGACTTTTAATACTCCATTTCATATTGTTTTTCAATCGGTAGCTTTTTGCCATTTTGGTAAAACTCCAATGTAATTGGTGCAATTGGTGCCCAACCTATTAAAAGGGTAACTACCGAGCTGTTTTTGGTAATGAAGGTTGATTGTACTTCGCAGTCATTCATTATAAAGGTATTTTTTATTTTCTCTACTTTAAATTGACTGGCATCAAGATATACTTTCTTATTTGGATCTGTTTCAAAAATAGTATGTGCTTTAATTTCACACTCTGGACAACCAATCAAAGAAATTACGCGAGGTTGATTGTAAAATAATTTCGTTTCGTTACCACCACTCGCATTGATGGATACTCCCAAATGTTCGTATTTGGCTTGGCTACTTCCATTTGAGTTTTTACTTTTCTGTGCGAAGAGTAAAACAGGACTTACTAGTGCAAGGATAAGGATTGTTTTTTTCATGTTGTTTTTTAATCAGTTGCAATAATTTAAGGAAAAAATTTAGTCATTACATGGCTTTACTTCATCTCCATTTTGATCATAACACCTTTTCTCCCAAATTTTACCATTTCTATAGTCTTTAAAATTCTTAACCCTTCCATTATTATGATATTCCTTTTGAATCCCATCGGGTTCACCATTCTTATAAAATAATTCCTTCCAAATAGACCCATCTGAATACCATACTTTCCAACTCCCAACTGGGTCACCGTCAACAATCATAACTGTCCCTTGAAGTTGTCCGTTCTTCCAATAATACTTCAATAAACCTGTTGCGATATTTTCGGTTCCTTTTATGTAATATTTATAGTTTTTATTATAGTTAATATAAATATCGTCTTTATTAAAAGTTCTATTTTCATTAGAACTAGTAACATTTTTATCAAAAGCATCTTTCGAAATTGGTTTAATAGTTCCATCCTTTAATTTATTATTATATTCTGCAACGGCTTCTTCAGCAGCTTTAAGATTTTTATCACTTTCCTTCTCTGCTTTTTCCTTCATGCAACGAACAGAAAAACCTCTTTCATTGTACATCAATTCAATCTTCACGCTGTCTTTGGATTTTTCAAGGTAACAATAGTCTGCTCCCTCATTGTTGTATTTTGAGCTTGTCCACCAAAAAAAATAAACTCCCAAAGAAGAGAAATTTCCATTTTTTCCTCTACGTCCACCTGCTAAACCATTAAATCCATCCTTGTTGTAGCCACCACCTTCATACCAGGTATCTGAACTTTTCATTTTTAATCCAGCCTGACCAAAACCTCCTTGATGATTGATTAGTGTTTTACATTCCTCTGTTGAAGGGACATGCCATCCTTCTGGTGCTAGGCCTCTTGGGTCATTTACTGCATGCCAATTGTAAAGTTTACCATATTTTGAACCATTTGCCGGATCATTGTTGTAATAACACCATCCGGGAGTTCCATTTTTTCCTGCCTGGACCCACTCCTCATTGGATGTTATCTCTTTGATTGGATCTCCATTTCTAAATCGATCTACATTTAAATTTTCTGCCATCCAAACTTGATTGCCAATTTCAATGGTATTGTATGCTTTTCCATCTCTTGCATCTTTCAAAGTTCCTTTTACTTGTGTGAATGCAAAATATATAAAATGAGTAAAAGCAATGGTAAGTATAATTCTCATATTCAATTTTTTTCAAAAATAGGAAAAAAATGAAAATAATTTAATCACAATTAGTTGATGTTTATCATCAATAAATAGACAAGTATTTGTGAAATAAATTAATGAACTAAAGGGTCAGTTAGTATTCAATTTTTTTTGTTATCAATCTTCTTAAGTCTGAATCACCCCAACATTATACGCTTTCTCTGCTTTTTTATGGTTTGCCATTTCAATTCCCATGGAAATTACTTTTCGTGTTTCAATTGGGTCAATAATGGCATCAATCCATAACCTACTTGCCGCGTAATACGGTGAAATTTGAGTGTCGTAGCGGTTTTTAATTGAATCAAATAGTTCTTTTTCGCGTTCTGGAGTTATCTCTTCACCTTTCGCTTTTAAAGTGGCTACTTCAATTTGTAGTAATACTTTCGCTGCTGCAGCACCACCCATTACGGCAATTTCGGCAGTTGGCCAACCTACAATTAATCGAGGATCATATGCTTTTCCACACATGGCATAGTTTCCAGCTCCGTATGAGTTTCCAATAACAATCGTGAACTTAGGTACGACGGAATTGGCTTGAGCATTCACCATTTTTGCTCCGTCTTTGATGATTCCTCCGTGTTCACTTTTAGAACCTACCATAAATCCGGTAACGTCTTGTAAGAAAACCAAAGGAATATTCTTTTGATTGCAATTCATGATAAAACGTGCGGCCTTATCCGCAGAATCAGAATAGATAACTCCTCCGAATTGCATTTCTCCTTTGGCGTTTTTAACAACCTCTCGCTGATTTGCTACAATGCCAATACTCCATCCATCCACACGTGCATAGGCACAAATAATTGATTTTCCATACTCCTGCTTGTATTCCGTGAAATCTGAATCGTCTACCAAGCAGCGAATGAGCTCCTTCATATCGTAAGACTTATTTCGATCGGCAGGGAGAATTCCGTACATGTTTTTTGGATCTACTTTCGGCGAAACAGGTTCTTTTCGATCAAAACCAGCCTTTTCGTAATGTCCCATTTTATCCATCAAATCACGAATGGTTTTCAAACATTCCTGATCATTTTCCACGTTGTAATCACAAACACCAGAAATTTCTGTATGAGTTGTAGCACCGCCTAGAGTTTCGTTATCAATGTCTTCGCCAATTGCAGCTTTTACCAAATAGGAACCAGCCAAGAATATTGTTCCTGTTTTATTTACAATCAACGACTCATCAGACATGATAGGCAAATAGGCACCTCCGGCAACGCAACTTCCCATTACTGCTGCAATTTGCACAATTCCCATGGAACTCATCACGGCATTATTTCTGAAAATACGACCAAAATGCTCTTTGTCAGGAAAAATTTCATCCTGCATCGGAAGGTAAACACCAGCAGAATCAACTAAGTAAATTATAGGTAAACGATTTTCAATAGCGATTTCTTGAGCACGTAAGTTCTTTTTTCCAGTTATCGGAAACCAAGCTCCAGCCTTAACTGTAGCATCATTGGCTACAACTACACATTGTTTTCCAGAAACATATCCAATAACAATTACAACCCCTCCAGCTGGACAACCCCCGTGTTCTTCATACATGCCATATCCTGCTACGGCTCCAATTTCAATGCGATCTGTATTTGGATCGAGAAGTAAATCAATTCTTTCACGAGCGGTTAATTTTCCTTGCTCGTGAAGTTTTTCAATGCGTTTTTTACCACCGCCTAATGCGATTTTTGCAAGTTCACGTTCCAATGCGCTAATTTTTAAACGCATCTGATCTTCGTTGAAATTAAAGTCTAATTCACTTTTTGAAACCGCCATTTTTCTCAATTTTGAGTACAAATATACAAAAAGGAAAGCGTTTCAATTTTCCAATGACAGTTCAATTCTTTCAAATTCTGAGGCATTACTTTCAAGATAGCCGGTATGAAGTGCAATCATGTCTTGAATAAGTAATTTTTCAGGATATTGCTTTGCAATTAATGTATGTTTTTTTGTTTTAGAACCAATTCGTTGCAATTCAATAAATGATTCAGCTGAAACTATTTTATAATAGCTTTTCTCGTTAGAAAGTTTGCGATAAATGGGAAAGGTCATTCTGTTTAAATTAATTAATGAAAGTAGTAGTGTTGAAATGAAATCAGTTATAATTCAGAAATCACATCAAATCCTTTAAAACTTCCGGTAATTGCTATTCCAGTAATTTTTTGAGCAACTTTTTTGTTTTTTAGTTTAAGAGCAATTTCATTTATTGTTGCACCACTCCCAACTGCATCATCGATTATTAAAACATGATTGTATTTTTTTTGCAGAGGAACAACAAAAGTATTTTTAGCATTAGCAATTCGCTCAAAAATTTTTGATAGTGCTTTTTGAGGAATAATGATTGGGGTTTTAATTTTATCAACTTTTACAGCAGGTAACCCTAGTGAAAGTAGTTTTTCTAATACACTCATTATTTGAATCTTGCGATTTATGGTTGGAGGGACAAAAACAATTGCATCAACTTCCGTCATGGAAATGTAATTATGGATTCGTTGATTGATTTCTGTTACAATTTGTTTCATCAATCGTTTATTTTGTCCTTGTTTTGCATAATGCATCAAGGTTCCTAGTCGAGTTTTGCCGAATCTTTCTATTGCATAAAAGTCTAAATAGAATAATTTATCAACACCAATTTCTCCAATTCCCTGGGTGTTGATCAACTTGCTTTTGCCATCAATCATTCCATTTTCATCAAGATATTGTAAATAAATATTTCTTGTTTTAATATATTCCTCAGTTGTTTTCAACAAATTTAATTGTTGTTTTTCGCACCAATATTTCATGGCCTTCAATCCTTCTAAGGAATTCCCAAAAGGGTCTATGACAAGGAAATGTGTAGTTAAAAATTGTTCGTTTTCAAATGAAATGATTTCAATTGATTTTGTTTGTTCATTTTCTTCTTCTATTGAATAGTAAACACGAGGGGCACTGCCTATTTTTTTTATATATCCGTTCTCTTCTAATTCAGAAATCATTCTGTGGACATATTGTCTTGATGCGTGTAATAGCTCGCTTAATTCATGTACTGTAAGCTGGCCGTGTTTTTTCAATAATTTAAGTATTTTATCTTTCGTTTTCACTCTGCAAATATACGAGTTTACAGTAAATAGTTTACTGTAAACTAAAATAATTTAAAAGCCTTATCAATAATAGGGTTTAAAGGTTAATAAATAGCAAAAAAAACACTCTTTAATACGCTATTTATTTTTAGGGTAAAATAGTTTGCAGTTTTGAATTTAAAGCCGAAAAAAATGTGAATAGTTAGTTCTAATTTTTAGTAAATTTCTGCGTTGACTTCAATTTTTTATAGATTAAATTTTCAAAAGGTTTTTTCCTTCACTTGCTAATTATTCATTAATGGTTAACTTTGAATAAAACTCTTATCTATGTCTATTTTCTGTAAACTATTTCTCGTTTTCATCCTTTGTTCATCAACCTTTTTCGCGCAGAAAACAGTTGGCATCTACTATGTTGGATTGCGTTTGGAAGAACCTTTGGTAAATGATGTTAAGACCGCAAATCCATCCAATGATGTAACAAATAGATTTTCTTCAAAAGCACTTTTCCCACAATATTTAATTGACTCATTGAATCAAGAGGTTATTCGTTTTTCTGAAAAATTAACGGGTGGAAAAGCAAAATACATTTATAAGATTTCGGCTACTCAGGATACAGTATTCACCTCCTCTGGTGGAGAGATAGAAGGATTTCCGCGAAATTCAAAAAAAGCGGCTTTACTTTCAGGATGTGATGAATACTTGGATATTCGATTTACTTTGTTAAGTAAGGGAGGTAGGGAAATCCCTATGCCAGCAGGAAAGCCTTCGTTTTACAAACCATCCTTGTTGATTACAATCTCGAAATTTGATAAAACTGGGGTTTTAATTAAGAAATACAAGTATAATTTCACAGAATTTAATTGGAAAAGCAAAGTAAAGAAAACCGTTTTTGTGAAACACATAATTGATCGCAGAAATGCTTTGCTTCATCCTGAAGATTTGTATATATTGCTGCGGAAAGGATTCGAAATGACCGAAGAAAAAATCGAAAATAATGAGTAAGAAATTGTACCTTAAAATTGGCAGTGATTCAAGTAACGATATTGTAATTGAAAACATTGATCCATTCCATTTGGAATTGTTTAGAGATACAGATGGTAATGTTTTTATTTCTGATTTAAATACCCAAAATGGAACGCGTGTCAATAGTACAAAACTGCTCGATTATATTCAATTAAATGAAAATGATCGTGTTTACTTAGCTGAAAATGTATTCTTTAATTGGAAGGAAATCATTGAAAAATATGATAACCCCGGAAAAAAGTCAAAGGCTTCAAGTACAAAAAAGAAGGAGAAATTAGCGGTTTCTAACCAAAAATCAAAAAAGCAAGATTACATAGAGATCGCAATTGTTTTCGGTGCAATTCTTTTAATGTTATGGCTTATTGGCCTCTGGCTTTAAATCAGACATTCTTATGGCGTATTTCCCTTCCTTTGGATTGTAGAAAAATCGATATTCTTCTTGGTTCAGTTTTTCCAGAACAGGTTCGTCAACGTTATAATCTTGTTTTCCAGACGATGGCACAACGATAGCCTTCATCACACGAATGTCTTTTGGTAAACTAACAGCGGTTGTTTCATACACTAAATGTACTGCCTTGGCCTCAGGAGTGCCGAAGCCGTCAAAAATTTTCCATCCAAAAACCAGTCTGGGTTTCTGATTTAAAATGGTGTATATGTGTTTGAAACAGCTGTTACGTATCCGGTAAGAAATGACAACGTCAGAATAGGCATCGCTCATAACTTTTTCAAATGATACTTTTAGTGGAGAAATTGGGGTAGACGGTATTTCCATTGGGCCGCTCATCGTTCCTGTTGCTCCGTCATAATAAAACAAATAATTATAGGGACCCATGAAGCCAATTTCTGCTACCTTACCCGGATTTTTGGACAGCGCAGCTTTTTCAACTGCAAAATTGTAGCGATTCACGGTAACAACAGCATCTTCGTAATTGTCTCCGTCCAATTGACTTTTATGAATTTCAAGTTTGTATTTTTCGGATGGTAAAATTTCCAACTTGGCATCAACAAAGCGTTTAGCTATTGCTTCAACAGGTTCTTTTTTTTGATTATTCTGAGTGCTTTCCTCTACTTCGTTATCATCTGTACAAGCCGATAAAAACGTACTAAATAGTACGAAAACCACCAATTTTGTCATCCAATTATTCATGCCACGAAGGTAATTAATTTTTGTTTTGGTTAAATTTAATTCAATTTCAAGCTTTATTTGCGAATTCTTCTGTAACTTCATTTCTCTAAACTGAAATTTATGCTCAGCAGAAACTTTTTATTAGTTCTTTTTTGTTTTTTTAGTGCTGAATTTGCTTTTTCGCAAGCAATTTTATCTTCCAATACAAAAACAGATCTTCAAGAACTTGAAGCAATTTTACAAAAAAATCGTTCAATACCGGCCAAATTTCCAACGTTAAATCTATCAACAACACCAACAGAAAGTAAAACCTATTTTTCGTTTGTATGCAAGGCAGAAGAGTTCAAATTTGCTGAATTACGTGCGAAAGGATATTGGGTCAGTGGTTTTATAGCAAATGATCCATCGAATATGACTAATTCTTCAGGTATATTCTCATTGCGTTTAACCGCTAGTCAAATCAGTGACTTGAAAAAGGAATTTTTTTCTTCAGTATATGTTGAAATTTCTCAGAAAAATCAACCTACTTTAGAAAAGGCGCTTAAAGATACGCGCGCCGATAGCGTTCAGTTGGGATTAGGATTGCCTGAATGTTACACGGGAAAAGATGTATATATTGGAGTTACTGATTGGGGATTTGATTATACTTCACCCATGTTTTACGATACGGCCCTTCAGCAAACACGCATAGTAGCCGCATGGGATCAATACAAATTAAGTGGTCCGGCACCAGTTGGTTTTGGTTATGGAACGGAATATAATTCTCCTTCAAGCTTACTCGCCGCAGGATCGGATACGGCAAACATTTATTCGTATGCTACTCATGGTTCACATGTTGCTGGAATTGCTGGAGGAAGTGGGGCTGGAACACCAAATAGAGGGATTGCATTTGAATCTAAATTTCTGTTTGTCACTTTTTTGGTAGATGTTTCAGCTGTCCTTGACGCATGGGAATGGATGTATCAAAAAGCACAAGCAGATGGAAAAAGACTTGTTATCAATATGAGTTGGGGCTTGTATCATTTTGGAACCTTAGATGGAACGTCTCTCTTAAGTCAAGCTATTACCGCTTATACTGATTTAGGAGTTGTTTTTGTCAACTCAGCAGGGAATAATGGGAATGTCAATTTTCATATCAAAAAGCAATTTAACAATGATTTATTGAAATCCAAGATTGATTTTTATGCCTATTCATCGAACCCAAATATGTGGGGCCAAAGTATCCACGCATGGGGAGAACCAGCGAACAGTTTCTCTGCTGGAATTATCGTTACAAGTAATTTGAATTTACCATTAGTAGAAAGCCCACTTTATTCTACAGATACAACATCATCCTACATTGATACATTTTTGGTGACTGGAATTGATACAATTTGGTACAACATTTCGGCGGATAGCGCTCATTATTTGAACAATCGTCCAACGATGCGTTTACGAGTGAAAAACACGAATACATCCTTAAAAGTACTGTTAAAGTCCACAGCAGCTTCGGGTACTGTTCATTACTGGAACGTGACTGAATTAACTACGGATGTAGGCAATTGGGGCATGCCTTTTTCTGCTGTTGGAGTAGGAAGTACAGCAGGTGACAATTTAAATGGAATTAGTGAGCCTTCCTGCTCTGACGATGTGATTAGCGTTGCAGCCTATGCTACACAATATCAAACATCTGGATCATCTATGGCTGGTGGTGCAATTGCCTCGTTTTCGAGTATCGGTCCACGCTACGATGGGACTATTAAACCTGATATTGCTGCTCCGGGTGTGTCCATTATTTCTTCCATGTCCTCGTATACAGATGCCTCATTTACTTCTGTTTCTTCTGTACCTTTTAATGGTCGGACCTACCATTTTGCCAAGCTTTCAGGTACATCTATGGCGTCACCCATTGTTGCTGGTATTGCTGCATTAATTTTAGATGCGAATCCGTATTTGTCTGCCCGACAAGTGAAAGAAATCATCATGCAAACAGCGCGACAAGATAATTATACCGGCGTAATTCCTCCTGAAGGAAGTCCACGTTGGGGAGCTGGAAAAGTGAATGCATATGCCGCTGTTCAATTGGCACTGATTACAGTTGGTCAACAAGAAATTCAAAATGAAATTTCATGGTCAATTTATCCAAATCCTGTTGCCGAAACACTAAATTTAAACAAGCTAACTATTTCTGTCGAAGATGTTGAAATCGTTGATCTCACTGGGAAAATAATCCGTAAAAAGGTAGAAAACAATTCGATTTCACTCCAAAATGTAGAATCGGGAACTTATTGGTTGCGCTTATTAATTAATGGAAAAATAGAACAGCAAAAATTCATTAAGTTATAAGAAATGGAGATACGCAGGCTGATTAAAAGTGAATTGCACATTGTGAGTGATCTAGCTCATAAAATTTGGCCTTCGACGTATGCTCAAATTATTTCTCAAGAACAAATGACATTCATGCTGAATTGGATGTATAGCATTGAAACACTTGAAAAAAGCTATGAAACAAATCATGCGTTTTTTGCTGTTTTTGATGCTGATCAGCCTCTTGGATTCATTGATTTAGAGTTACATAATCCCCATCCCCATTGGATGAAACTTCAGAAGATTTATGTGCTTCCAGAAAAACAAAAACTTGGAATTGGCTTAGCTTTGATGGATTATACCGTTTTATTTGCTCAAGAAAATAATGTCAAACATATTACTCTTCAAGTAAATCGGAATAACAAAGCGGTAGTATTTTATCAAAAACTTGGATACTATGTAGTTGATGAACAAGATTTTGACATTGGAAATGGTTATTTTATGAATGATTTTGTTTTGCAAAAAGATTTGTGATCCATGAAAACGATCCGTTCTGTCCTCGTAATTCAAACTGCTTTTTTGGGAGATGTCATTCTTGCCACACCGGTTGTTTCTGAGCTTAGTCGTTTGTTTCCAGAGGTGAAAATAGATGTTCTCGTGAAAAAAGGAAATGAATCCTTACTTGCAAGTAATCCTTATGTTCGCGAGGTAATCGTATTGGATAAGTCGAAAAGTAAGATCTCAGAAATTTGGCGACTTGTTACACTTTTTAGGAAAAGAAGATACGACCTAACATTGAATTTACACCGTTTTGGTTCATCGGGTTTAATTGCCGGATTCTCAGGAGCAAAAGAAATTTTTGGTTTTGATAAAAATCCATTTGCTTTTCTCTATTCAAAACGATTCAAGCATGAAATTGGAAATGGAACCCACGAGGTAACACGCAATTTATCTTTGATTACAGAATTTGGTGCTGAAACTCTTTGTCGACCATCCTTATTTCCATCAGAAGTTGATCTTCACGTAGTGACGGAGTATACGAATGAAGCGTTTGTTTGTCTTGCGCCTGCCTCTGTGTGGTTCACGAAGCAATTACCCGAAGCAAAATGGGTGGAGCTGATTAACTCTCTTCCTTTAGAAATAAATATATATATGGTTGGAGGAAATGCAGATATCGCTTTGTGTCAATCCATCATTGATAAATCGAGTAGGGGAGATGCTATTCAGAATTTAGCTGGCAAACTTACGCTTTTGCAAACTGCTGCTTTGTTTGATAGAAGTCAACATGTGTATGTAAATGATTCAGGCCCTCTGCATATAGCCTCCGCGATGAACACTCCAACTACTGCTTTTTTCTGTTCGACAATTCCAAATTTTGGTTTTGGTCCCTTGGCGGAAAAATCAGAAATCAAGCAAGTTGAAAATTTAGAATGTCGCCCGTGTGGCTTGCATGGAAAAAAGGAATGTCCACTCGGTCATTTTGCATGTGGGAATGAGATGGCAGTTGATGAAAAATCAACATTATTTTGAAAATTGGTTAATTCTTCAAATTTTTTGCTGCTATTTTTTTATCCAATGTTTTAATTTTTCGTTCCAACTTTTTAATATCTTCCTCTACTTTCAGTTCTTCCGGTTTTATCCCGCTTTTTCCTAAAAGAGCTCGAACATCTTTGTTGTTTTGAACGTGTTCATCCGTAATATTTTCTTCGCCTTGAACATTATTTTTTGTTATATTGAAATTGGTTATTTCAGTTGCTAATTGTTTTGCTGTAATGGTAATAGTGGGTAAGAAATCAGCTAAAGGTCTATTTTCTTTGATGCCTAATTTCCGTTTCATATCGCTTGTATTGTATCCGCCAAACAAAGCCCAATCGCCTTTACTTCTGATTCGTGCAAAACCTGAATTATCTACACCTCTATCGTAGATAGTTTTAGACAATTCTGTTTCTGTTGCGGCCAATTTTTCACGAGCCTGCATGCGTTCCATCAAGTGGATCCGTTCTTCCAACAACTCTTGCTTGCGTGTTTGGATAGCGAAATAACTTTGTGCAAAAGCAATTTGTTCTTTTTTAGGATCACCGTTTTGAGCGATGAGGTAACAAGCATATCTAGTGAGCATAATATCCTCAACTTCTCGCTGCCCACCTTTACCTAATTCTATCATTTTGTTGACGTCAACAAAATGATCAGAAACGCCTGCACCACTCGTTTTACAACTTTCTTTTGCTTTATTTACGGAGTTCAAAAAATTGCGCCATTCAGCATATCCCAACAATTCTTGCAGTTCTCTTGCTAACCAATATTCTACGCCGTCTTGTTCGTATGCATATTCTTCAAAACGTTTATTTAGTTTTTCAATGGTATTTTTTTCCATCCTAGTGAGTTTTTAAACCTAGACACAATTCAACTATGTATCTCTCGGTGTAATCTAAATTTAAGGATTTTTCACGACAAATACAATCCTTGTGAAAAAATCTAGCTCACTCCTTCAAAAAACCATATTCGTAAACCTTAGGTGCGATTTTGTTGGCGAGGAGTTTTAGTTTAGCGCGAAGCTCTGTTATGAGTTGCATGTAGTTTTGATCTTCGCTTTTGTTGTTCATCTTGCCATTATCGTTGCGACCTTGAAAGTGCTCGCGGATATCATACAAACTTGCGTTTACGTTGATGGCTTTAAAGGAATGGTAATATTTCCATAATTCCCTACCTGCATCAAAGACAGCGGTTGCTTCTGGTGAAAAGACCAAAGGCGTTGTTCGGTGGTTAGAAGGCTCGCTGAATAAATCTCCGCTTGGCTCCGCTTTGAGTTTGCCTTTGATAAAATCCGTCATAAACGAACTTTCAAATTTGGCGCGCGCATTTACTTCTTTCTCTGTGAATGGAATCCAATGGTTGGTGCCGTATTGTGATTGAATGTTATTGCTGAAAAGGGTGAAAGCCAAACAATCGCTTTGAAATTCATTGTCCTTTTCCCAACCGCCATTTGGAAATAGAAATTGGTCGCGGTCGTTGAGCCAGGTGGCAGGAATGACTTTTCGAACAGTAAAGTAAATTGCCGTATATAAAAGATTATTTTGAGAAATTAAGAACTGTCCAGCTGATTTAATGTATTCATTATTAAAATGAACAATCCTTACCATATCTTGAGTTTGAAAATCGTTTCCTACAAAAGGAAATTTGCCAATTAAGTTATTGCTGGATTTATTAGTTCTATAAGGTTTAATCCAGTCATTAATATAATTATGATTGTCGTAAGCAAAGTAGCTCTTCTTTTGTTGATACTGACCGTTTTTATCAAATACATCCGCAGAAATATTTGCAAATTTTTCTTTTTCATCAAGTCTCCAAATTTTGAAACCTATTGGAAAAATACCTTTTACATTATCAAAAGTATCAGCAGGAACGACAAAACACTTTATCAATTTCGCTTTAAAGAAATTACGAAAATCTACAAAATGCTGGCCCGAAAGAGTTTTTAGTTTTGAGAATTCTGCAAGAATTACATTATCTAATTCAAAATAAATTCGAGTTAGAAATTGGGCAAAAACTTCTCTATTTGCTTGTCGTAAAACACTAGAATATTTTTGATTTATTTTGTTTTGTTCGACCGCTTTTTTTGTGTTTTTGCCAAAATTCTGAGTTGCCTCCGCATACGGCGGATTGATATAAATCACCAGCTTTTTTCGTTTTTCGGGGTCATTGATGACGTTTTGCAGGTTTTTTGGCAATTTGGAAAAATCGTCGTTGAGAAAATCAAACTGAAAAACTTGGTCGGGTAGGAGGTTGGCACCGTTTTTAATGCGTTCGTGCATTACGTTCACATCGGCTTGGTCCAAAGTAGAAGCCCAAATATTGTATCTATTGGTTAATCCCACTAGGAGATTTCCCGTTCCCGCTGCGCAATCCCAAATGTAATATTCATCTTGCCACTCTTCGCCCAACACATCCGCCAAGTATTTTTGAGAGAGCTCCACCCAAATTTGCGGTGTAAAAAATGCCCCTTTTCGCTCACGAACATCTTGTGGTATCAATAAATCTCGTCGGTCAATGATGTATTGCTGAAATTCTTGTAAAGGCTCGCGGCGGTATTTTTTCCAAAACTGTTCGTATTTCGTTTTATCGGTTATCTCAATCGTAGCATTGAAAAGCGATTTCAAATTCTCCTTGGCGATTTCATAGCGACTGTTTTTGAAAACCACAAACAATTCATCTTTGATAGGCGTATCGTCGTCAATCGATGCAGTTCCTTTATCATCTACGAATAAATCTGCTAAGTAAAAATCGCTGTCTAAAATATTCTTTTTCTTACCTTCTATCCAATCAAAATCGATGTAGGGTTTTACTTGCGTTAGCCAGCGCAGGTAAATTGGAACGAAGTTGTTTTTATCAATCAAGATTTTCACCTCGTCGGAACCAAATGCAAGGTTGTGTTTAATGAAATGCTTGAATTCCTTTTCGTCTTCTTCATAATCAAAGGAATATTTATTCCCCTGAAGAATATGCTCAATGCGTGTTTTAATCAGATGAAATTCCTTAGTTTCATGGTTGGATGGTGCCACATTCCAATTAAAATCATTGGTATAAAAGAGATCCGAAACTTCGTTGTAAGGAATGAAAACGAACTTTTTATAGTCGAATGCACCCAAAAATGCGGGTGGCAAATGTTTATCAAATGTTCGCTCCTTGCCAATGGTAATAATCAGCTGCGCGTACATCGCAACGGTATCGAAATCCTTGGTTTTAGCTTCTGCCCAAAGCAGTGATTCTGGTTCTTTTTTGTTGCTTTGTTTTTTAGGTGAAACACAAAAATCGATGTTTCCCAAAATGCGGGTGTCGTCAAAAGCGGAAAACCATTCTTTTCCAACCTTCCCTTTGAGTTCTTCCTCTCGCTTGACGTTTTTGTATTTCATCGCGCGAATTGATTTTCAGGTTCAATTGCAGATGAATAGGAGGGAGGAGTTTGTGTTTTATTTGATAAATGCTCTTTTGCCATGATTTCAGTTTAAAAGCTGAACTGCTCTTAAACCGATAAGCAAAAAAGAAGGTGTGAAACTATCCGTTTGCTTATTTTCAACTGAGGCTCGGCAAAGCCTGTACAAATAAATAAGCACGAATAGCCCACACCTTTGACGGTGTGAGCCTTCATTACCTATTCTCATTTGTACCTGTGAAATTTTGCCGATTTCAGTTGAGAGAATAAGAGCTAAAAGCTCAACAATATGTTATTTTTTTATCTTTCTATTTTTTCTATTTTTTAATTACTAATCATTAACGAAATTAAACTATTTTTCTCAAACGTGGTGAGTTTATATGCGGTAAAGAAATGAAATTTGCTTGTATGTATATTTGATCACTTACGCAGGTGAAATAATTGAAAAAAATACTCCTTACAAAATAATAAGATGTGACTGAAAATTTAGCAAAAAAAGCAGATGTCATTTTTGGAATAATCCCGAAATCGGGTAAATAAGTTTATCTCGAAAAATACCTTAGTTCAACTTTCCCAACGCTTCAGCCATTGCTTTTGGAACCGGAATGGTCTTTCCTTCTTCTGAATTAAAACAAACAAGAACCGATCTCCCCTTCGTATAAACTTCATGGTTTATTTTGATTTCATAAAGTAAAGAAATGCTTTTTTCACCGATTTTTTCCAAGGACATATATACCTCGGGTTCATCGTTTAAGAGGATAGGTTTTAGATAATCAATTTCATTGCGAACCAATAGTACTCCCTCTTTTCTCCAATCCCATTTTGTGCCAACCAACTCTTTGAAGTAATGAACGCGCGTCATTTCAAAATAACTGAGGTAAACTGAATTATTTACATGCCCCATAACGTCTAAATCGGCAAAGCGAACTTGAATTTTGGCTGGTGAGATCATTTGTTATCTAGTTTTTCAAATTCTGAATTGTTGCTGATATATTCCGGAACTATTTCTTTCATTTTTCGAACAATTTGCTCGTTTTGTTGGCTGTCAAATAAGTGAATCAACTCTTCCACCGCTTTCAATTGCTCTTGACTATTTTCTTTCGTTTTTGCAATCAAAATTTGTGGATTGTGCGTGGGAATTGTATTTTCTTCGGATGCAAGCAATTCTTCGTATAATTTCTCACCTGGGCGCAATCCAGTTACTTTTATTTCAATGTCTTTGCCTAATTCTAAACCAGATAATTGAATCATTTTTTTCGCCAAGTCAATGATTTTAACCGATTTCCCCATGTCAAAGACGAAAATTTCGCCGCCTTGTCCCATTGATCCAGCTTCCAATACCAACTGACATGCTTCGGGAATTGTCATGAAAAATCGAGTAATGCGTTCATCAGTTATGGTCAAGGGGCCACCCTGTTCGATTTGTTTTTGAAATAGAGGAATAACCGATCCGTTTGAACCTAAAACATTTCCAAAACGGGTGGTGACAAATTTTGTTTGGCCCAATTGATTTTTCGTTTGTGCATAGATTTCTGCTACACGTTTGGAAGCGCCCATCACATTGGTTGGATTCACAGCCTTATCAGTTGAAATCATGACAAACTTCTGAACACCATATTCCAAGGCTAAATCTACCAAATTCTTAGTTCCTTTTACGTTGGTTAATACAGCTTCTGAAGGGTTGTTTTCCATCAATGGGACATGCTTGTAGGCAGCTGCATGAAATACATATTCAGGTTTGTAAAACTCAAAAACGCGTTTTAAACGGTCGTGATTTCGGATGTCGCCAATTACTATGTCAAAAGGAAATAGATTTCCTTTGGCTTGCAACTCTTGCTGTAAATCGTACAACGCAGATTCAGCTTGGTCAAGAAGAATTATTGTTTTTGGCTGGTAATTACCAATTTGCTTCACCAACCCACTCCCAATTGAGCCCGCAGCACCTGTAACTAAAATCACCTTTTCGGTCAATTCTGCTGAAATTTTAGCTTGATCTAATTGAATAGGTTTCCTTCCTAATAAATCTTCGATGTTAATTTTCGAAAGTTGTTTGGATGAAAATTCTCCGTTAATCCAACTTTTTGGTCGGGGAACTTTTTGAACAGAAATACCCAAACTCAAACATTTTTCAACGAGACGATTGATATTTTCTTTGTCTGGATTTTGTATGGCTATAATTACTGTTTTAACGTCGAACTCTTTGGAGAGATTCTCTAATTTTTCAGGTGAATAGATACGTGTACCTTCTAATCGGGTATTGTGAAGTTTTTTATTGTCATCTAAAAATCCAATGATTTTTTGATTGATAAATCGGTCCTTTGAGATGGTTCGTTTGGTTATTAAGCCAGAAACCCCTGCTCCATAAACCAATACATTGACCTTTTCGGATTTGTCTTTTGTCGATTCCAAATAAATTAATTTCACGATGAATCTACTGCCAACAGTAAAGGCAAAACTCACCAAAAATTCCATTATTAAAATGGAAGTTGGGAAAAGATAGAATCCGTCTAAAAATTCAGCACGAATAATACTAGCAATCGTAAAGATGATTGAACAGGTTAACACGGCAAGAAAAATTCTTCGCAGATCTTCTGTTGATGTGTAGCGAATTAGCCCTTTTTGAATGCGGAATAATTGAAACACACTGAATTTAATAAATACGTAGAAGAAAATGGATTTTGAAAGCACATTCCATTCCTCTTGAATTACCGTATACTCTGCTTTCAGGTCAAAGCGAATTAAATAGGCAAATGCCAACGCAGATATATTCAATAATAGATCAAGCAACACAACAACCCATCTTGGGGTATGTTTCCGTAAATTAATCATACGCAAATGTAGAGAATAATTTTACAAAGAAATTCCAAGAAACGTTAACGGATTATTCTAACGCTTGTTACCAATTAAAAACATAGCCGGTTTTTTGGCAATATCAACAGCACGTTGTTTCCAGTCTGCAATAGAAAGCGTTTTCACATAAGAACCATGTAAGGTTAAATTGTACGCTATGCAAAGCGGAGTTGACGCAGCTAATTCATTGACCATATCTTCTAATACATGCATGTTTCTGAAAGGGGTATCCATAAAGATATGTGTTCTTCCATGACGGAAAGCATCCGCTTCCATTTCTTTGAGTTTTTTAATTCGATCTCGTCTTTCACGAGGTAAATAGCCATGAAAAGTAAATTGCTGACCAGAAAATCCACTTCCCATTAATGCGAGTAGGATGGAGGAAGGACCAACTAAGGGAACAACTTCCATACTCATATCGTGCGCCAAGGAAACGATTTCAGCTCCCGGATCAGCAACAGCAGGACAGCCAGCCTCTGAAATTACACCACAATTTTCGCCACGTTTAGCTAAATCTAGTAATATCATTGGTAATTTTTCTTTAATCGATTTTCCCATAATGTGAAACGTGCAATCATCAATTGGAAATTCACGGTCCATTTTACGCAATAGACGACGTGCTGAACGAATTTCTTCTACAAAAAACGTACGAAGTGAAATAGCAATTGTTTGAACATCTGCTGGAATGATATCCGATAAGGATTCTCCACCGAGTGTATTTGGAATAAGATAAACGTTTGCTCTTTTCATAGTTTGTTGATTGTTTTAATAAATGTATTAGTTGCTTCGTCGAGCATCTTATAAACGAATTCAAACTCTGCCATACTTCCATAATAGGGATCTGGCACTTCCGAATAATTTGGGTAATCTACATGCTCTAAAAATAGCTTAACCTTTTCAATTTGGGATTCGTTTTTTGCTAACCGCTGCATATTTAGTTGGTTTTCTTTATCCATCGCAAAAATATAGTCAAATTCAGCAAAGTCACTTGCTTTAAATTGCCGGGCACGTAAATCACTTATATCAACCCCGAATTTTGCAGCAGTTTCTATCATGCGATGATCGGGTTTTGAGCCGATGTGATAACCAGCTGTGCCAGCTGAATCCGTTTTAATATCCAAATTAAGTTGCCGTATTTTGTGACGCAAAAGCCCTTCTGCCATCGGAGAACGACAAATATTTCCCAAACATACCATCAAGACTTTAGTGGCCATTACAACAATCCTTTTTCAACCAATAAATTGGCAATTTGAACTGCATTTGTTGCTGCACCTTTTCGAAGATTGTCAGCTACAATCCATAAATTTAATGTGTTTGCCTGACTTTCATCTCTGCGAATTCTTCCTACAAAAACCTCGTCCTTGCTTTGAGCATATTTCGGCATTGGGTAAACATAATTTTCAATATCGTCTTGAAGCGAAATCCCAGGTGTATTTGATAAAAGATTTTTCACATCTTCAAGATCAAATTCATTCTGAAATTCGATGTTTACTGCCTCAGAGTGACCACCAACTACTGGAACACGAACAGCTGTTGCAGTGACATTAATGGAATTATCAAGAATTTTCTTCGTTTCGTTCGTTAATTTCATCTCCTCTTTGGTGTATCCATTTTCAAGAAACACATCGCATTGAGGAATGCAATTTTTATCAATTGGGTATTTGTATGCCATCTCGCCTTCAATACCTGAACGCTCATTTTCCATTTGCTCAACTGCTTTCACTCCCGTACCTGTAATGGACTGATAGGTAGACACTATCGCTCGTTTGATGCCATATTTTTTGTGCAGCGGAGCCATAACCATCACCAATTGAATGGTACTACAGTTAGGGTTTGCAATGATTTTATCTGAAGACGTAAGTTCATTTCCATTAATTTCTGGAACTACCAATTTCTTTGTTGGATCCATTCTCCATGCCGATGAATTGTCGATTACGGTTGTTCCAACTTTAGCAAATTTTGGTGCCCATTCCGTAGAAGTTTCTCCCCCAGCTGAAAAAATGGCCACATTTGGTTTCATGTCAACTGCCGTTTGAAGCCCAACAACACTGTATGAACTACCATTATATTCAATTGTTTTACCAACTGATTTTTCAGAGGCAACCGGTATTAATTCTGTTACCGGAAAATTTTGTTCCTTTAAAACTTCCAACATAACATTTCCTACCATGCCTGTTGCTCCAACTACTGCTACTTTCATAAACTAGTTATTTCAATTTCGATTGTAAAATTAATAGAAAGCAAAACAAGTAGAGTAGGAGTATAAGGAAAGTTTTAGGTTAATATTGTTTAAAAGTTGGATAATTACGAATGTAATCGAAGATTCTAATCCCTGTTTTGAAAATAATTCACAGCCAATTCATACCCTTTCATTCCAAAACCGAAAATACACCCAATACAAACGGGTGAAAACAATGATTCATGTCGAAATGACTCACGACCGGCTATGTTTGAAATATGAACTTCAACAACAGGTAGAGTTATGGCTGAAATGCAATCACGAAGAGAAACACTGGTGTGTGTGTATCCTCCTCCGTTTAAAATAATTCCATCGGCTTCACAATTTTGAAGAAAATTGATCAATTCACCCTCAACATTAGATTGAAAATAGTGAAAATCCACATTGGGATGTTTCAAACGAAGTGAATTGAGGTAACTATCAAAAGATTGTGTTCCGTAAATTTGTGGATCACGTGAACCCAGTAAATTCAAATTGGGTCCGTTAACGATTGCAATTTTCATAAAATGTCTGCTTGGAACCGCTATATTAAGGATTTTGTTTCATACTTGAAAATCGAGCGTGGATTGGCAGACAATTCTATTTTGGCATATCAAAATGATGTACAGAAGCTTTCCGATTATTCAATTGCCCGTCAAAAAACTGCTATAAATCTGAATTACAATGATTTAAAAGATTTTGTTGCGGTGCTTTACGACTTGGGATTAAGCGCTAGAAGCCAAGCAAGAATAATTTCAGGACTTAAGCAATTTTTTAGTTATTTGCTACTTGAAAATGAAATCAAAGATGATCCCAGTGAATTGTTGGAATTGCCAAAAATTGGCAGGAAATTACCGGAATTTCTTACGATTGAGGAAATAGATTTACTCATTGATTCAATTGATTTAAGTAAGAATGAAGGTCATCGCAACAGAGCGATTTTGGAAACCTTGTACAGTTGTGGTTTGCGTGTTAGTGAATTGGTTAATCTTCGCTTTTCTGATTTGTTTTTTGAAGAAGGTTTTATCCGTGTAATTGGTAAGGGAAATAAGGAGCGTTTGGTACCCGTGAGCCCGAGTGTGGAAAAAGAAATTGGTATTTACAATGATTTTATTCGCAGACATCAAACGATTCAACCCGGTAATGAAAATATTGTTTTTCTGAATCGAAGAGGTGCAAAATTGACTCGTGTCATGATTTTTACCATCGTGAAAGATTTAGCTGAGATAGCTGGAATTTCAAAAAACATTTCTCCCCATACATTTCGACATTCCTTTGCAACGCATATGATCGAAGGAGGAGCAAATTTACGTGCCGTTCAAGAAATGTTAGGTCATGAATCGATTACGACAACTGAAATATACACCCATTTGGATCAACGCTTTTTACGTGATGCTATAATCTCATTTCACCCTAGAAATGCCAAATAGATTAGTTGGTTTTTGTCTTGCTTTCTTTGAAATAGGCCTTTTGGCGAATGAATATCAAAATCACACCCGCTGAAATAGAAGCGTCTGCAAGATTCCAAATGGCTGGAAATACTTCACTTCCACCAATCCAAGGAACCCATGTAGGCCAATTTGCTTGAAACTTAAACATATCAACGACATTTCCCATGAGGAATCCCGTATTTCGCACCTCTCTTTTAAATCCGTAGCAATCGGCAAAAATCCCCGACCCTTCCATTCCATTGTATGGCATACAAGGATCAAAGTTGAAATATAAATCGTAAAACATCGAATCAATTAAATTCCCGGTAGCCCCTGCCAAGACAAGAGTTACGGCAATTACAAATTCTGTTTTGGCATGTTTGCGAATTTGTTGAAACAAATAATAGCCAATACCAAAAATGGCGATGATTCTGAAAATACTCAAGGCTAATTTGTGCCAAACTTTAGATCCAAATGTTGTTCCGAAAGCCATTCCAGGGTTTTCTATGTATTCCAGTACGAACCAATTTCCAAATACGGAAACCGTCTCCCCAGGCATAAAATGCGTTTTGATATACAATTTAATGAGTTGGTCCAGAACAAGGATAATCAATAAAACTGCGGAAGCAACAAGGATTTTTTTCTTCACGTACCTACCTGTTTTGAGCATTTTTAGCATCAACACTCATGGTGGCATGTGGAACTAATCGTAAACGTTCCTTTGGAATCAACTTACCAGTAATGCGACAAACGCCATAGGTTTTGTTCTCAATGCGTATTAACGCGTTTTGTAAATTTTGAATGAATTTTTCTTGTCTTGCTGCCAATTGAGCGACCTCTTCGCGAGACAAAGTTTCTGACCCATCTTCCATCATGTTGAAGGTTCTACCTGTGTCATCTGTTCCATGATCATCACTGTGTGAAAGGGAAGCAATTAGCAAAGCATAATGCTCTTGAGCCTCTTTTAATTTCATGTGAATAAGATCTTTAAACTCAATTAGTTCAGCATCAGAATATTTATTTTTCTCTTGACTCATTATTTCAAATTTAGGTAATTATTTGACTTACGCAAAGATATATGAAAAAACAAAATCAGCGCCATTCAACAAAATTGTTGTAAAAAGAATCCTTAACTTCGCTCCATGATTCGATTTTTTGTTGAAAACAAGCTGTCATGGTTAATAAGCGCACCACTTTTAGTGTTAATTTTCAATTTATTGAATTTATTCACAGGCGCTTATCTTATTCCTGAAACTTTGAATCTCGGATTGGTTGGGAATAGCAATATTGCTCCCATCTATTCGGTAATTTTTTCCGCATTGTTAATTCTACTGAATGGTTTTAATATCACTCGTATTTTCAATGAGAATAACTTTTTTGACAAAAATATCTATTCGTCAGGCTTTCTCTACATAGTTTTAATGAGCTTTTTTCATTCTTTTTATCATTTAAATGATCTGCTCATAGTTCAAACATTGTTAATCGCAGTTGTTCGAGAAATCCTTCTTATACAGCAACAAGAAGGGGATCAAAAACACGTTTTTAACGGTGCTTTTCTTATTGGAGTCTCCTTTTGCATTCACCCACCATCAGCTGTTTATTTTATTGGTTTTTTAGTGGCTGTTTGGAGTTTAAAGTCTTTTCAAGCAAAAGATTTTATATTGATTTTAACAGGGGTTTTTCTCCCGCTAATTTACCTTGGTAGTTACTATTTTTTAAATGATAAAGAGATTTTACTTAATCTATTTGAATCCCCAACATCATGGAAAATTGTTGTTTTCGACATGTTGTTTACCCTGATAAATATTTCATTTTTGTTTTTAATTGCTCTGGTGAGCTATCGTTCAAGCACTGTAAAATCCACTCTGCGATTACGAAAGATGATGTTGCCGCTCATTTTATTTTTTGTTTTTGGTTTGGCATTCGGAATTTATGATTTTATCTTCTTTTTTCAAACAGAACGTTTACTATTAATGCTAACAACCCTGCCTTTTTTCATTAGCTACGCATTTGTTAATCGATCCTATTCCCTATTTGCAGGGATATTATTCATTATGGGTTTGGGTTATTCATTTATTAAATTTTTTACAGTCTTACCCCATAGTTAGTGGTAATTTTATATACCTTTGATATACTTTTAGATCTTAACTTAAAATAAATGAAATTCGGTGTTGTAACTTTTCCTGGATC
>JBIKIQ010000027.1:0-6572 GCA_044361535.1 Crocinitomicaceae bacterium | reverse complement strand
AAATTCCAACAAATTACTCCTCGTCCTTGTTGATTTATAGTAAATTTGCGTTATCGAGTATTAATTCAAGCGGGAAGCAAAGGTGAAGATTGCATTATTTGGAAATCCGAATACAGGAAAAAGTTCTGTTTTTAACATGTTGACCGGTCTGCGTCAGCAGGTTGGCAATTTTCCGGGTGTAACCGTTGAGAAGAAATCCGGATCCTTTACAGTTGCAGAAAAAGAATATACACTCACTGATTTTCCGGGAACCTATAGCATTTATCCGAGAACGAAAGACGAGGAAGTGGTTTATCGGGTACTCACCGATCCGACTTCTAAAGAATTTCCTGAGTTAGCATTAGTTGTACTAAACGCTTCACAACTAAAACGCAACTTACTTTTGTGTTCGCAGCTTTACGACCTGAAAATTCCACTTGTCATAGTGGTAAACATGAGTGATATCGCTCAACGTAAAGGAATTACAGTTGATCTACAAAAATTAGAAGAGCTCTTTCCAGGGTCTTCGGTTGTTTCCACCAACGCTCGAATTGGACTCGGAAAAGATCGGCTATTACAAGCGATTTCAAGCTTTGACTTTAAGAATCAAGAGGCAAATAATCGTTTGATAATTAGCGATTTTGAAGCAGCACCCATTGATAATCTTTCGAAACAAGTTTCAGAGACCAAAGAAAGAACCAGTTGGATAGATTCGGTTCTTCCAGCGATTCAAAAAAATGAAGAAAATAAGTCCTCCAGTCAGTCCAAACTTGATCAAATTTTGGTGCATTGGTTATGGGGTTATCTCATTTTCGTAGGTGTTTTATTAGTGGTATTTCAATTCATATATGCCTTTGCCTCGTACCCTATGGATGCAATCGATTTGTTATTTATCACTCTTTCCAATTATCTACAGGAAACTTTGCCTGCAGGGATTTTTAGCAATTTACTTAGTCAGGGAATTGTACCTGGAATAGGGGGTGTCGTAATTTTTATTCCACAAATTGCCTTGTTGTTCTTCTTCATTTCAGTATTAGAGGAAACCGGATATCTTTCGAGGGTTGTCTTTATCATGGATCGAATTATGCGTCCACTTGGATTGAATGGAAAAAGTGTTGTTCCCCTGATGTCGAGTGTTGCATGTGCAATACCAGGTGTGATGGCTGCTCGTACGATTTCAGATTGGCGAGAACGCATAATTACAATTCTTGTGGCTCCATTGATGAGTTGTAGTGCGCGTATTCCCGTATATACACTCTTAATAGCATTGGTTATTCCCGATGATCCTGTTTTGGGGTTTTTAAATTTAAGAGGAATTGTCCTTTTCAGTTTATATTCGTTGGGATTGGTTTCTGCCCTTGTAATTGCATTTATTTTGAAAAAAATCATCCGCACAAAGGAGAGAGGATTTTTGGTGCTTGAAATGCCTGATTTTAAAAGCCCACGCTGGCAGAATGTATGGATTACCGTATTTGAGAAAGTACGCATCTTTGTTTGGGATGCCGGTAAGGTTATTTTAGCAATTTCAGTTATTTTATGGGCATTGGCATCGTTCGGACCGGGTGATTCTATCGAAAAAGCGGAAAAAGATTCTATCAAACAAATCGCAAAAAAATCATGGAGTGAGGAAGAAAAAAATCAGTTTATTGCATCAGCGAAGCTTGAAAAATCATACATGGGAATAATGGGAAAAACACTCGAACCGCTTATCGAACCACTCGGGTATGATTGGAAAATTGGCGTCTCATTACTTACCTCTTTCGCTGCACGTGAAGTATTTGTAGGATCCTTAGCTACCATTTATGCCGTTCACGATACAAGTGACGATAACACCTTATTGATCAATCGTTTAAGAATGGAGAAAAAAGTTGATGGAACACCAATCTATACACTCGCAACCGGATGTTCTCTCCTAGTTTTTTATGTATTTGCCATGCAATGCATGTCAACGTTAGCGGTTGTTAAACGAGAAACCAACTCGTGGAAATGGCCATTATTTCAGTTAGCATTTATGGGGGTATTGGCCTATTCAATGAGTTTACTTACTTTTATGTTGTTATCATGACACAAGAAATACTAGTTATCCTCACATTGCTTTCTGCCTTATTTTTTCTAGGTCGTAAATTCTATCACCAATTTTTTACAAAAAAAAAATCATGCGAAGGCTGTGCAGTAGCGAAATCTATTGATAAAAACCTCTTAAAATGAGAATTATTTTTTTGACTTTTTTCATCGTATTGGGAATGTATGGTTTTTCTCAACGAAGCATTTTTCAACTACCATCCTACGACATTGTGCGAAGAGGACCTTATATTGGTTATCAACAAGGAAATTATGGAAT
Source organism: Crocinitomicaceae bacterium (assembly GCA_044361535.1). Taxonomy (GTDB): domain Bacteria; phylum Bacteroidota; class Bacteroidia; order Flavobacteriales_D; family Crocinitomicaceae; genus UBA952. The sequence goes on along the minus strand of JBIKIQ010000027.1, from coordinate 4,252 downwards.
AGTAGAGCTGGGTTACGAAAAACAATGGAAGGATTTGAAATTATTCAAAGCAAAAACAACAGCAATTTTCGGAGGATTAAACTACAATTTTTCTGATAAAGTAATTGGTTTCGATCTAGGCATCTGGAGAAAATTAGGCTTTCTTGGAATTACTTATGGAGCGGCAGGGATTTACCGTACAGATTTGACCCACCACAAAGTAGGTGTTTCACCAATGCTAGGCTGGAAAGTTGGGAGATTCCATTTACATCTAGGATATCAATTTGTCGTTCCTCAGACAGAGATGTTCGGAGTAAATGAATTTTATACGACTTTGCGATTCAAAGTTTGGAATAAAAAGCAGATTAAAAAATCCTAAACGAACAGTTAATGAGAATAATAATTTGATTGGAAATTTAATTACTATATCTATTCCACTTTTTTCCTTGATAAAAAAAGTGGAGTAAAAAAATCAAGGCTTTAGATTTTTCTGGGTTCGGGTTGTTAGTTTCAATTTCATTCTTTATTCTATCCGAACCCTTTTCTGCACCTTCTAAGTTTCTGTTTTATCAGTGATCCTTCGGCTTCCTCTAAAACCACAAAACTAAATACGGCTTAAAAACCTAAAAATCTAAGGCCCTTAATATTCTTTAACGATAAATTAAAATTTCTATTCGCTCAGAAAAAAACTAGATGACTATTTCATTACTAAAATTGAATCTTTATACTAAAGGAATTCTTTTTCACTTGATATCGAACAAAACGTTTTTCCAGTCATTCAAGGCTTTAGGTTCAATTAAATTAAGTTGATTGAGCGTCGCGATCGTGTTATCAAATGAATCTTCCGAGAAGTTCATGTTGTAATTCCAATTAGTTTCAGAAAGCCATGATTTTACATCTTCTAGTTCCAGGTGATAACGCCATGAAAAAGTTTCAATTGATTCCTCGTCTTCTTTCAATAATTTCGCTCTATTCCCTACTATTTGGCACATTTTATCGATCAATTCAGCATGTTGATCCAGAATTTCTGTTCGAACAGCTATAACAAAACAAGGCCATGGGGTAACAACTTCACCAATACAGCGACATTTCCCCTTTTCAACAAATGGTTTGGTTGTATATTTTTCCCACAAAAATCCATCGGCTTCGTGATTTTCTAAAGCCCAAAGCCCGCCGTAAATATCCCCAACCACATTGAATTTAAGTTTGGAAGCGTCCCATCCTGCTTGTTTAGCATATACCAAGGCCATCAAATGAGAACCTGATCCAAATCGTGATATAGCAAAAGTTCCATTTTCGAGGTCATTCAAAGACTTAAATTCAGAATCTACGGGAACATGCACACCCCATCGCAAAGGTGATTGAACATAAATATTCACTATTTTAGCATCAAGTCCTTCTAATATTGATTTGGTTATTCCTTCCGTCAATAAAACGGCAATATCAATTGATCCAGTCTGTAAACCCTTGATCATTTGCCCCGTTCCACCTGTCATGTCACTCCAATGCAATTCTAGACCAATGGAATTAAACAACCTTTCCTCAATTGCAAGACGCCAAGGCAAATTGAAATGTTCGGGAACCCCACCTATTTTTAATCCTGTCATTATTTACTTAATTTCCACAAATTGCATTTCGTACAATTTCTTATAATACCCGTCTTGTTTGAGTAATTCAGCATGAGAACCCATTTCTACAATCTCTCCTTTTTCAAGCACCACAATTTTATGGGCTTTTTGAATGGTGGATAAACGATGGGCAATTATGATTGAGGTTCTTCCCTCTGTTAATTTGGCTGTTGCATTTTGAATAAGTTCCTCGGATTCACTATCCACACTGGAGGTTGCCTCATCTAAAATCAAAATGTGCGGATTGTAAATATAAGCACGGATAAATGCCAATAATTGTCTCTGTCCTGTTGATAATACTCCTCCACGTTCGCCAATTTTATAATCGTAATTATTAGGCAAATTCATAATAAAATCATGCGCACCAACAGCTTTTGCAGCAGTAATCACCTCATCGCGTGAGATGAATTCATTTCCTAAAGTAATGTTAGTGTGAATTGAATCGGAGAAAAGAAAGACATCTTGTAATACGATCGCAATGTGTTTTCTCAAATAGGCTAAATCTATTAAATTTAACTCTGTTGAGCCAATTTCAATTTCACCTTGCTGATATTCGTAAAATCGCCCTAATAAATTTACTATGGTAGATTTTCCGGCTCCTGTAGCTCCAACAAATGCAACGATTTCTCCAGGTTGAATAGTCAGATTTATGTTTTTAAGAACATAGTCATTTTCCTTGTAGGCGAAGGACACATTTTTAAACGAGATAGGTGAATTAAAATCAATATCCGTTTGTGTTCCTGTTTGCTGAATATGTTCCTCTACATCCAAAATTTCAAAAATACGTTCAGCACGTACTGTCCCGCGTTGCAAGACATTGAATTTATCTGCCAACTGACGAATAGGTCGATACAACTGATTGATCCACAAAGTAAATGCAATAATTTGAGCATACATTGTTTTTATTTCTGCAGACGTTTTACCTGAAATTTGCAAGGCACCCCAAACCAATAAAAAAGCAATAGAAAGAGAACTCAACATTTCAACAACAGGAAAAAATATGGAATTTGCCCAAACAGCATTGATGTGCGCTTGTCGATGTCCTTTGTTTATTTCTTGAAATTGTTCAAATTCTTTATCCTGACGATTAAAAAGCTGGACTAAGGACATACCTGTCAATCGTTCTTGAACAAAAGTGTTGAGTTTATTTACCTGTTCACGTTCCAATTGAAAAGAACTGCGCATCGCCTTGGCAAAAATTCGTGTGGCAAAAATCAGTAAAGGAATAGGAATTAAGGTCATAAGTGATAATTCCCAATTGGTTGAAAACATGAGAATTAACACAAAAATTAAGGATATCAAATCACCAGCAATTTCCATCAACCCTGACGCGAATACTTCTGTGATTGCCTCCAAATCAGAAACCACTCTCGTAATCAATGCACCTACAGGAGTTTGATCAAAATAGCGCATTCGGAAAGTCATGATGTGTTTAAATAATTTCTGTCGTATGTCGTGAATGACGGATTGAGCGAGTAAGTTTGAAAAATAGCTTCCTGTTAACTGAATAATGCCCTCAAAAAATAAAATTGCAATTATTACAAGTGTCCAATTCAATAAAGCTTCCGCATCTTGCTTTTGCACAATATACGAATCAACCATGTAGCCGATCAAAGCGGGTCTAAGTGGACTCACAATCGAAAGCAGCAGGGTACAAGCAATTGAGATGATTAAAAACGATTTGTAGGATTTAGCAAACGAGATTAATCGTAGAAAAATGGAGAAGTCGATTGCTTTTTTTGAAGACATAACGCAAAAATACCGAAAAAGCCCTCGTTTGAGGGCTTTTTCAACAAATTTTCCTAATTATTTTTACCAAGGTTTAACTGATAAAAATGGTGTTGATGATGTTTTCATGACTTGTGTGTTTTTCTAATTGATTAAATACTTTCAGGAAGTGCTACTTGATTTTTTATTTGGATTGTTTTTATATTTACGACCGTCCCTTGTTGTTTGAAATTGATGTAATAAACACCATCAATCAAATCATTTAGGTGGATTTGTTGCATGTTAAAAATTGGAATACTTGGCATAAATACAATACCAGACTCATTTATAATTTCGATTTCATCGTACGTTTTCTCATTCCACATAACCGTAACTGTATTCGCTGAAGAATTAACTACTCGAACAATTGAGTAGGTCGGATTTGAATTCGACAAAACTCGTTGAGCATTGGAATAATTTATAACAGTAGAACTTAACAAGAAGATTGCGATTGTAAAAATGGTAAAATGTGTTTTCATGACCCGTGTGTTTTTGTTTATGAGACAAAATTGCGTCAATCTAATTAGTGTGCAATCTATTTTAACGAATACATCGTCAATTTACATGTTGCTCTGCATGAGCATGTAAGCATAACCACTTAGAAAAGAGGGGAAAAGGGAGTTTATTTTAATTTTGATGGAATTTGGATTGAATATATTCCACCTTTTTCCTTGATGAAAAAGGTGGAGCCAAAAAATCAAGACACTAGATTTTTCTGGGTTCGGCGATTCTTATATAAATTCGTAATATTATTCTATCCGAACCCTTTTCTTCACCTTCTAAGTTTCTGTTTTATCGGTGATCCTTTGGCTTCCTCTAAAACTACGAAACTCAGTGCGGCTTGAAAACCTAAAAATCTAAGGTCGGTGAAATTCTTT
>JBIKIQ010000014.1:0-92987 GCA_044361535.1 Crocinitomicaceae bacterium | reverse complement strand
TTGGGTGTCTATAGCAGCACGGTCCACCTCTTCCCATTCCGAACAGAGAAGTTAAGCCTGCTAGCGCTGATGGTACTGCCCTATTAAGGGTGGGAGAGTAAGTCGATGCCGATTTTTAAAACCCTGATTGAATTAACAGTCAGGGTTTTTTGTTTTTCAACTTTTGTTGAAAATTATGCAACATTAGAAAATATTATGGGAGAGTATCCCGATGGCTATCGGGACGATGCCGATTTTATAACCCTGATTGAATTAACAGTCAGGGTTTTTTGTTTTTCAACTTTTGTTGAAAATTATGCAACATTAGAAAATATTATGGGAGAGTATCCCGATAGCTATCGGGACGATGCCGATTTTTAAAACCCTGATTGTCTAAACAGTCAGGTTTTTTGTTTTGTAGAAATTTATACAATATTAGAAAACATAATGGGAGAGTATCCCGATAGCTATCGGGACGATGCTAAAATTTAAAACCCTGATTGTCTAAACAGTCTGGATTTTTGTTTTTCAACAAATCCATAATTTTTTAGCTAATGAATGATTCTCCTTACAAATCGTGATGATATAAGGATTATTCATTTCTTGATACCTTAATTGTTAAGGCAGTCAGGTTTATTGTGATTTATGAAATCCTCTATGAATAAACGTTTGTAGAGTGAATTGTTTTCAATTATTGCTACCTTTTTGTTGTTTATTTGATTTATCTATAACTTATTTGAGGTATCTTATAAGTACTATTTCTTAATTACAGACAATCTTTGACAAAAATTATTATGTATGGGAAATATACTTGAAAATAAGATTGCGATTGTTACTGGTGCCGCTTCAGGCATCGGCAAAGAAATTACAAAGCTATTTTTATCTGAAAATTGTAAGGTAATAGCTGCCGATAATCATTATGAAAATTTGAAGATTCTACAAAATGAATTAAACCAAGATTATTTGGATATTGCTATTATTGAAATTGATGTTTCAAATGAAATAGATATTTTGAAAATGATTCAATTTGCAAAAGAGACTTATGGAAGGATCGATGTTTTAGTAAATAATGCTGGAATTATGGACAATTTTGAATCAATAGCTGATGTTGATAATGAGACCTGGGAAAAAGTCATGAAAATTAATTTAGATGGTCCATTTAAAATTATTCGTGCAGTAATTAAAGATTTTATTCTTCAACAAAAAGGGAATATAATTAATGTAAGTTCAATAGGAGGATTAAATGGAGGTAGGGCTGGTGTTGCTTACACGGCAAGTAAACACGCTTTAATTGGATTAACAAAAAATACAGGTTTTCTTTATTCTAAACAAGGTATACAATGTAATTGCATTGCCCCAGGAGCTGTTGAAACATCAATTAGTTCAACAATAGATCAAACTAAAATTTCAGAATTAGTAAAGGAACGAATATTTTCTGGTATGGTCCTGAATCCGAGAGTAGCAAAACCGAATGAAATAGCTCAAATTGCCTTGTTTTTAGCTAGTGAAAAATCTAGTTTCATTAACGGAACAGTAATAATTGCTGATGCTGGTTGGACAGCATATTAGTTTCAGCGTGAATTTTGATAATTCTTATTTGTTCCTTATAAATAGAATTCTTTTCTGATTACTGAACTTTGTTTCATAAGTTATTATTCATCAAATACTACGAAAATGGAAACAAAAACAAAAACAAAGAAAAGTTCAATGGATTTTCAAATTAAAGGAAACTGGGAAAATCAAGCGAAGGATTTGAAAAAGAAGTATCCTCAATTAAAAGATGCAGATTTAAAATTTGAGGCTGGTAAAGAGATTGAATTAGTGAACCGTCTTTCCAAAAGTCTCAACAAGAAAACAGAGGAAGTTATTAATATTATTAAGAAAGGCCAAATAGAATAAATTATCCCTACCGCATTGGAATAGATTTCACATACGTATTCCAAGAAAATTAACTTTTTTAATCATGAAACGCCTAATAAATAAATTTGAAAGGGACCTAGTTCAAGTGAAGATTTCTTTTTAGGCGTTTTAAATCAAACATCATAGAAAAATGGAAACAAGAAATAACACTACAACACTTCTTACCATAGCGTTAGTAGGTGCGGCCGTTGGAGCAATTTTAGGGGTTTTGTTCGCACCAGATAAGGGAAGTATAACAAGGAAAAAATTAGTAGGAGGCGCTAAAAATTTAGCAAATACTATAAATCCTATCTTAAGCAATTCATTAGAAGAGCGAATGGATAAACATGAAAAAACTTCTAAAATATAATGCAAATAATAAGATAATTATCTAAGGTTTACTCATCTCCAACTGCCTTAGATTTTTAGGTAACCCGGTTGAAATATACCGGGTTCTTTAACTCTTAAATTATGGAAAATAATCAAGATATTGATATGCTAACTCAGAATCTGAAGCAGTATGTTCGAACTACAATTGAAATTATTAAACTTGAACTGATAGAAAGAAGTGTAATAATAAGCTCATACATTCTATTACAAGTAGTTAGATGGATGTTGTTTACCATTGCATTACTCATTCTAAGTATTGCTCTTGGATTTTATATTTCAGACTACCTCAATGATTACATTGCAGGTTTTGGATTCATTGGTACTATTTATTTACTTGTAGCTATGATTATAAGTGTATTAAATCAGCGAAAAATTGAAAAGTCAATTCAGAATAAAATCATAAATAATCTATTTAGTGAAGATCAATCCATCAAGATTTCATGATTTTGTGAAACAGTAAAATAGTATGAATCAATTCTTCAGTTATTAAAATTTTTGATAGCTGGAATGAGTCAAGTTAGACTGATAGAAGTATCAATATTACTACTAAACTACATTTTAGGCATTCAAGATTTCTTATAGTTTAAAATTAAAACATATGCAAAATTTACAAAAGCGATTGAATCAATTATATGATCAACAGGCAATTGAAGAAAAAAAAGTTCTTGAATCTATTCAGCATTCATTGACTAATTTATCCCCATTAACTGGAATAAAAAATACTGTGAATGAAATTTTGTCAAATGATGAAATAGAACCTTACTATTCGAAACGGACTTTTACCCTTTTACTTAATAAGACAATTGATAGTCTTGTTCCTAAACCTGACTTGATAAACCAAACAATAAAAGTTCTTGTCCAAAAACGTTTTGTTGATGTAATGTTCAACGAGTCATCAGAAACGAGTAAAGAGACAAAGTCAGAAGTAAATTGTGTTCCATCAGAAATATAAAACACAACAAAAATTAATGTTGAAAGTCACCAAACATGGGGTAATTCTATCTCCATCTAGTTTATTTTTCGAGAATCAAGGTGTTTTCAACCCATGTATTATTGTTGAAAATGGAATTATTCATCTTTTTTATAGAGCATTGAGCAATAGAAATCATTCATGCATAGGATACTGTAGAATGGAAACCCCTTTAAAAATCAAAAAAAGATATCATTTTCCAATTCTAAAACCAGTAAAGGATTATGAAATTATTGGAATGGAAGATCCACGGATTGTAAAGATTGATGATTTATTTTACCTAACATATACTGCTTTTGATGGAACTAATGCACTTGGAGCACTGGCATTGTCGACAGATCTTCGGCATTTTTACCGTTGGGGTTTGATTGTTCCATTGATTTTAAAAAGTGAATCTCTCTACAATAAAATCCCTGCGAATGTTTGCAGTAATAACTATACAAAGCAATTATCTATTGATCCAAATTCAGAGTTCATTTGGGATAAAAATATTGTTTTCTTTCCAAGAAGAATAAATGGTAAATTATGTTTTTTACATCGAATAAAGCCATGTATCCTGGTGACGTTTGCTTCTGAGTTGACTGACATAGACACAACATTTTGGAATTCATATCTGAGTAGAATTAAATCAATGTCCTTAGATTGTGAAAAACTCAATTTGTTGAATGCTCTTTATGTTGGCTCTGGTTGCTCACCCATTGAATTAGAAAAAGGATGGTTGTTTATTTATCATGCAGTATATGAGGTAAACAGCGAATTGGTTTATAAAGCCCATTGTTGTATGTTGGACTTAAATGAACCACAGAAGGTAATTGCTTACCTACCATATTCGCTCCTTGAGCCAGATCTTGAATGGGAAAAAATTGGAAATGTAAATAATGTTGTTTTTCCAACTGGTGCACTATTAAGAGACGGAACAATATTTATCTACTACGGTGGGGCGGATAAACAAATTGGCTGCGCATCGGTCAATTTATTAGAACTAATTAATGAATTTACATATATACAAAATTAACTTATGTTTAATCAAAATACATTTGAGGAACAACTAGAATTAGTTTCCTATGAAGAATTTCACACCTATAATCAAAAGAAAGCAGTACACATTGTATGTATAACAAGCTATCCAGAACGTGCTTGTGGAATAGCAACATTTTCTAAGGATTTAAGAGATAGTATACTTTCTGTTTTTGGGAATTCAGTCCATGTGTCAATTTGTGCAATTGAATCAGGTGATTCCGATCTTAACTATCAATTTCCGGTCGAATATATATTAGAATCAAAAAATAGTTTAAGTTATCGAAAATTAGCAGAGAGTATCAATCAAAATCCTGAAATAGACGCTGTACTCATTCAACATGAATTTGGCTTATACGGAGGTGAATTAGGTGAAAATTTACTTGCGATTCTGCACGAACTTCAAAAACCTGTAATTACTACCTTTCATACAGTTCTTCCTAATCCATCTGTTAAACGAAAATTTATTGTTGAGACAATTTCAGATTTTTCTGAAAAAATAGTTGTAATGACTGAAAATAGTTCATTGCTTCTTCAAAATGAATATGGTGTTGAACAAACAAAAATAGAGGTTATTCCGCATGGAACCCATCTCATTTCATTGAAAGATAAGGATGAGTTGAAAGACAAGTATTTTCTTGCCAATAGAAAGGTACTTACAACATTTGGACTAATAAATTCAGGTAAAGGAATAGAAACTGCCCTTTTTGCACTACCTGACATTATTAAAGAAAATCCTGATTGTGTTTATCTGATAATCGGTAAAACACATCCGGAAGTTTTCAAAAAGGAAGGTGAAAAATACCGAGAATATTTGTTTCAGATTATTGATGAATTACAATTGCACAATCATACAATGTTTGTAAATGAGTTTGTTTCAAATGAAGACCTTCTTGAATTTCTTCAAATGACCGATATTTATTTATTTACATCTAAAGATCCACATCAAGCTGTGAGTGGAACTTTTTCATATGCCATGGGATGTAATTGTCCTATTATTTCAACTCAATTTCCTCATGCGCTCGACTCCTTGGGCAATGCCGGAATTCTAATTGAACTAAACGACCCTAAACAACTTAGCCAATCTGCAAATTACTTGTTTAGGAATCCTTCGTTAATGCATTCTATGCGAATACATGCACTTGAAAAGATTAAACCATCATCTTGGCAAAATATTGCTATTAAACATCTAAATTTATTAAAGGATAGTACGAATTTAGATTTGCAAGCTATTAATTTTCAAATACCAAGCTATAATCTAACTCACATTAGCAATTTAACTCATCCCTTAGGCATTATTCAATTTTCAAAAGCAGAAATCCCAGATGTCACTTCTGGATTTACACTCGATGATAACGCAAGGGCCTTAATCGCAGTAATAGAGTATTTTGAACTCACTAAAGATGAAAATTCATTAAGTTTAATTCATACCTATTTTAGATTTATTGAATTCATGCAACAAGAGGGAGGAGAGTTTTTGAACTATCTCGATAAATCTGGTCATTTTACTTTGCAAAATTTTGAAGAAAATCTTGAGGATTCAAATGGACGAGCTATCTGGGCCTTAGGTTACTTCTATTCGAAACATGAACTTTTTGAAAATCAATTCAAACAAAGAATTGAAGAACTCATTGAGAATTCAATTCAAATTGTAGGAGCCCTTCTATCCCCTCGAGCAATTGCATTTTCAATTAAAGGATTGTATTATTTTAACGAAGATAAAAACAGCCTGGTTATTCATTCTTTAATACTTGACTTGGCAGATAAACTGATTTCGTTCTATCAAGATTCAAAAAGTAATTCATGGAATTGGTTTGAAGATAAACTCACTTATGGAAATGCGATATTATCTGAGGCATTGTTGTTTGCCTATGCTATTTCGAAAAATGAAAATTACAAAGTAATAGCTGAAGAATCATTTGATTTTTTATTATCGATACTATTTGAAAAAGAACATTTTACTACAATTTCAAATAGAACTTGGTTACAATTGAATGAAGAAATCTCCCCATATGGCGAACAGCCCATTGAAGTTGCCTATACTATTATGGCTCTGGAGAAATTTGACCTTATTTCTAGTGAAAAAAACTATGAAGTAAAAATGAAAAAAGCTTTTGATTGGTATCTTGGTTATAATAGGTTGAATCAAATTGTATATAATCCTTTGACTGGTGGTTGTTGCGATGGTATTGAACACGACCGAGTGAACATCAATCAAGGGGCGGAATCAACAATTACTTATTTGATGGCACGAAATAGTATGGAGAGAAAATTTTCAAAAACAAAAACTATCCTTTGATTTACTTAATTATATCACAATAATATGTCTAGAATTGAAATAGCAAATAGCCGAACACTGCAGGAAATTCAAGTGGAATTCAATGAATACTTCCCACATCTTAAAATTCAATTTTATCAAATGGATAAGTTCTTTCCTGGAAGTTTTACTGAACTTTTTGTTGAGACTGGTGATGAAAAACTTTCGACTTTTCGAATCAAGAACATCAGCGGGTATTTATATCTGAATGAGGATTTATATGTCCAAGAATTAAAAGATACCATTTATGATAATTTTGGTTTAAAGGCTGAAATATTTCAAAAAACAGATCTAAATCAGTGGTCCCAGAACCCCATTGAAAATAATCAACTGTTGCGCGAAATTAATTTTGAAATTACTTAAAAAATACAAATGATAATTGTAAATTTAAAAATTATAGTATAACTCCATATACAATATAATAGCCTAATTTCGAAGTAAAAACATACATTATGGAAATAAAATTACACATTAAAAACATGGTAAGCTCTCGTTGTATTTCACAAGTAGAACAAATAATAAAAGACATGGGGATAACTTACACAAATGTTAATCTCGGCGAGGCCGTAGTCAATCAAGAATTGTCCTTATTACAGGAATTGGAATTTAAAAATAAACTAAAACAATCAGGATTGGAAATGATTGATGACCATAAAACCATATTAAGTGAAAAAATTAAGTTGATTATTATAGAAATGGTTCATTATTCAGAAGAGTCAATTAAGGTGAATTTTTCAGTATTCTTAAGCGATAAACTCAATCATAATTACACTTATTTGTCAAATGTTTTTAGATCTGTTAATGGTATGACGATACAACAATTTATAATTGTAAATAAAATTGAAAAAATAAAAGAATTGCTGCTTTATGGGGAATTAAATTTATCAGAAATCTCTTACAAACTTAATTACAGTAGCATTGCTCACCTTTCTAATCAATTTAAAAAAGTAACGGGCATTACGCCTTCATACTACAAGCAAAATGAATCTAAAAATAGAATACCAATTGACAATTTGGTTCAAGAGATTTCTGAATAATTAAATCTAGTTGGGAGGTGTTATTTATCAATCCAGTATCAATACGATTACTGGATTTTTTTTTAAGACAGGTAACTTATCAATTATTTTTTTCTGAAAAACACTTTTATCGGTACGCCTTCAAAATCAAACTCTTTGCGAAGCTTATTTTCGATAAATCGCTTGTATGAATCTTGAACGTATTGAGGTAAATTACAGAAGATGGCAAAAGCAGGAGAGTAGGTTGGAAGCTGTTGAACATATTTTATTTTGATGTATTTCCCTTTAACGGCAGCCGGTGGGGTAGCATGAATGATTGGAAGTAATACCTCATTCATAACGGATGTTGAAATTTTCTTTGTCCTATTTTCATTAACGCGTATAGCAGCCTCTATGGCTTGATAAATACGTTGTTTGGTTAAGACAGATGTAAAAATAATTGGAACATCATTAAATGGAGCTAAATCCTCACGTAATTTTGCCTCGTATGCTTTCATGGTTGTATGGTCTTTATCTACTAAATCCCATTTGTTCACAACTACAACAATTCCTTTTGAATTTTTTTCAGCGATGTAATAAATACTCAAATCTTGCTTTTGAATACCTTCTGATGCATCAATCATTACAATACAAACATCTGCATTTTCAATTGTGCGTATAGAGCGAAGTACAGAATAATATTCAATATCCTCATGAACCTTTGTCTTTTTGCGAATTCCTGCTGTATCAATTAAAATAAAATCAAATCCAAATGATTTATATCGCGTATGAATTGAATCTCTCGTTGTACCGGAAATATTAGTGACGATATTTCGTTCTTCTCCCGTCAATGCGTTAATTAGGGATGATTTACCCACATTTGGCCTTCCAACCACAGCGATTTTAGGAAGCGAATCTTCTTCGCGAGAAATATCCTCATCAAAATTAAAATATGGGACGATAGCATCTAGAATTTCTCCGGTCCCCGTACCATTAGTTGCTGAAATATCGAAAACATCACCAAGACCAAACGAATAAAATTCTGCAGATAATCCAATTCGTTGTGTATTGTCCACTTTATTAGCCGCAACAATTACTGGTTTACCCGATTTACGTAGCTTTTTAGCAACCAATTCATCCATATCCATGATTCCGCTCATCACATCAACCATAAAAATGATAACAGTAGCTTCTTCAATCGCTAAATCTACTTGTCGACGAATTTCTCCTTCAAAAATATCCTCTGATCCAACGGCATAACCACCTGTATCAATTACAGAAAACACCTTTCCATTCCATTCACCTTTTCCATAGATGCGATCACGGGTAACGCCGCTTACCTCTTTCACAATTGCATCTCTCGATTCTGTAAGGCGGTTAAAAAGTGTTGATTTACCCACATTTGGCCTTCCAACTATTGCAACAATGTTTACCATTGAATATTTAATTTAATGTCCGTATCCGTATTTCTTTAACTTACTGTCACTCATTCTCCAGTCTTTATCAACCTTTACAAATGATTCAAGAAACACTTTCTTATCTAAGAATTTTTCTAAATCTTTTCGAGCTTGTGTTCCAATTCTTTTGAGCATTTCACCGCCTTTGCCAATGATAATTCCTCTTTGTGAATCTCTCTCAACAATTATCACGGCACGAATTCGTATCAAACTACCTTCGTCTAAATACGTGTCTATTTCTACTTGACTACTGTATGGAATTTCCTTTTTACAAAGCTCAAAAATCTTTTCACGGATAATTTCTGAAACAAAAAATCGAATTGGTCGATCACTTATTTCTTCTTTATCAAAATAAGGAGGGCTTTCAGGCAATAAATTCAAAATAGTATCCCAAACTTTTTCCAAATTAAAAGTATGTAAGGCAGAAATGGGAATCATTTCAGCATTTGGTAATTGCTCTTTCCAATAACTCATTCTTTCCTCCACTTTGGTCTGGTCAACCAAATCAATTTTATTAATGAGACAAAATACCGGAATTTTTAACTTTTGAATTTTGGCCAAAGTCTCCTTGTGGTTCATTTCAGACTCAAAAGGATCGGTGATAAAAAGTAGAATATCGGCATCTTTTAAAGATGAATTAACATATCCCATCATTGTTTCATGCATTTTATAGGCTGCGTTTACAACTCCAGGTGTATCAGAAAATACCACTTGGTATTCAGGTTCATTCATTATCCCTAAGATTCGATGACGTGTCGTTTGAGCTTTTGATGTAACTATGGATAGTTTTTCTCCTAACAGGGCATTCATTAAAGTGGATTTTCCAACGTTAGGGCTACCGACAATGTTTACAAAACCAGATTTATGATTATTCATACAATGGCAAAGGTACAAAGAATAAAAAAGGTAGACTAACGATGTTAATGACTAACTCTATCAAATACTTGTAATTATTCATAAAATTGCTATAACAGAAACCCTTCAAGTCTATTTTACCTTTGTATCATACAAATGACAAAAGCAACTACAATGACAACATTAATGAAACGAAAAACCTTACTACCAACATGGACAGGTAGTTTATTTGATAACGGAAAATTGCTAAGCCCAATGCTTGATTTGAACGGTGATTTACTTCCGTGGGACTATGTGGATAGAATTCCATCAGTTAATATTAACGAAAGCGAGAATGATTTCACGTTGGATTTAGCAGCACCGGGTTTAGAAAGAGAGGATTTTAAAATTGAAGTAGACAAAGGAATATTGCATATTCGTTCAGAAAAAGAAGTTGAAACCACAGAAGAGGAGCCAAATTATTCCAGAAAGGAATATTCCTACAACAGTTTCAGACGTTCGTTTGCATTACCAGATAATTGTTTTTCAGACAAGATCAATGCAAAATATGATAAAGGAATATTGCATGTAACTATTCCTAAAAAGGAAGCTACTCTCAGCAAGAAAATAAGTGAAATCCAAGTTTTCTAGTTAAAGCAAACTACCTGCAAGGCACCCTGACCAGAAATGGCAGGGTGTTTTTTATTGTTATTAACAACAGGGAATGAAATAGTTGTGTAACAAGTCAAAATGACAAAGGCTAAATGAATTATTTTTGTGAAAACAACTTCAAAATGGTCATTCGAATAATTTTAGCAGTTTTGCTTTTTGTGTCGCTTTTTTCAAGTAAGATTTACAGTCAAAAATCGTGTTATTTGATTGAAGATAATGAAAAATACACCTATGAAATGATATCTTCGGATTTAGATTCTTTAGTTAAGTTATTTCCAGAGAGGACGCATTTATTCTCTATTGGTAATTCAGAATTTGGGTTACCCATAAAAGTTGTGCGAATTGGCTCTAAAACACCGAAGAAAAGATCCATGCTTTTTGTAGGGAATGTACATGCTCGCGAAGATTACAGTTCAAAGTTTGTAATGAAATTTTTGAACATGTATCTTTTGTCATTTACAGGAGATTCAATTATTTATAAGAAAGCTACTGATTATCTAGCTGATTTGGATTTGTATTTTATGCCGGTTGCTAACCCTGATGGGTTAAAAATTGCACATGAAGATTGGGTGAATATCGAAAAATTCTTACCAGAAATAAATCAAATTAAGAAAATAGAAACGTTTGGAGAATGGAAAGCAAATGGAAAAGGAATCGATCTTAATGATTCTTTTGATGACGGCACACATGCATTAAATAAAAGCTATAATTCTTCGCCTGTTCCATGTTCCGAGGGTTTTAAAGGAAAGTATGCCGCAGAACCCATCGAAACACAGGTTATTCAAAAATTTGTTTCGGAAATTCGTCCCTTGATGACTTTGTCTTTTCATACCAAAGGAGATTTGATTTATTGGGCTGATTCCAAAACACATTCTTATTTTAACGGGATTGATAGTTTGATAAATGACGCTGCATTGAATGTGAGCAATTTCTCCAGGGTGCCTGTTTCTCCTGATCCAAGTACATACGGAGGTGGATTAGAAAATTATGTTCGCTATCAATTTGGCCTGTTAGGTAGCTGTGTTGAATTGTCATCTGGAGATAGTGAACGAAAACAATTTCCCGATAGTGAATTTAATAAACGTGTATGGAAGAAAGCTTGGAAAATACCAACTACCTGCATTGAGTTGGTTATTAAATATGCAAATAAAATCGAAGAGATAAGTCTGAAGTATAAACGTGAGTAGGAAAGAACTATTGACAAAATCCTATTTTTTGTATAAAATCAATAGTTTTTAACATTTTTTCACTCAAAAACACCCTGATTCTGTTAATAACTTCGTTGATAAACGAAAATTACCAAATTGAATTTTAGTTTTATTGATTGTTAAATTTGTGAGAAACACAATAGATTAAACCTAAAACTATGTTTAACACTATATTAAAGAAAAAGTTATCAGACAATCAAGTGGCGAATATTTTTATTAACGCCTTGTTTGATTCCGTTGATTCTGGTTGGGAAGAGATATCTACAATGATAAATGAAGATCCGGCATTTGTAACATCGCCTGAAATCAACAGTAAGAATAGTGGTGAGTTTGGATTAATCGTGATGACAGCAAATATTTCTCTATTAGAAAGTACTTTTGAGGTGGAACAAGCAACCCGAATTGAAAGATTAGTTTTTCAGAAATTAGCTAAAATATATGGCATGGGTGAGTTAGAGTTTGAAAATCTAATTCGTTCCTATCAATCATTCATTTCGCGAATAAATCAGCCATCAAAGAACATGGTTTATGGAATGTCCAAAGCTGTTTTTCATAAATATTCTCTTAATAATTTTCAAGATGAGTATTTTAAACGCATGCAAGCACCCAATCCTTTATTTCTAAAACGAATGGATGAAGTTATGGGTAATTTTGTATGGAATTGGGATGCCTTCTTTAAAAAATATCGCCTGAGCTAATTGATGTTTTCCTGTTGTGATCTCTTTTTGTCAATACTTGATTAATTAGTATATTATGAATGTTGTTGATTCTGTTGAGTATTGGAGAGAGAGATACATTCAGAATAAAATTGTTTGGGACTGTGGGAAAATTACATCGCCTTTTAAAGACTATATTGATCAACTAACTGATAAAAATCTAAAAATACTAATTCCGGGATGTGGTAATTCATATGAAGGAGATTATTTATGGCAACAAGGATTTAAGAATGTTCATGTTTTAGATTTTGCACAAGAGGCAATAGTTAATTTTAAGAAACTATCACCTGAATTCCCTGTTGAAAACATCATCGAAAAAGACTTTTTTGAGCATCACGATACCTATGATGTAATTTTTGAACAAACATTTTTTTGTGCCATACATCCCTCAAGAAGAGAGGAATACGTTAAGCATAGATCTAGTTTATTGAAAGAAAACGGAAAATTAGTGGGTGTTCTTTTCAATCGAGATTTTGACGGTGGTCCACCATTTGGCGGGAATAGTGAAGAGTACAGAAATTTGTTTTCTAAGTATTTCAGAGAATTGAACATAGATTCATGTTACAATTCAATTAAACCTCGAATTGGAACGGAACTTTTCATTCGGTTTGTGAAATAATTTCGATGAAACAGTGTGATAACGGAATCTTGTTAAACCGAATTTCTTTCAGTGAAAATAGTATGATTGCTACTTTTTTTTTAGAAAATTCAGGAATTCAGAAATTTGTTTTTTTAGGTGGAAAGAAAAAATCAGGTAATTTATTCCCACTTGGAATTTATGAAGTGACTTATTACAAAAGGCCTGATTCAGAAATGGGGAAAATAAATCAGGTAGAACTAGTTAATTCCATGAATAGTATTTTTACCAATCCATTTAAGTCTGTAATCGCGTTTTTCGTTGCTGAAGTTCTTCACCAAAGTATAAAATCAGAAGAGAAAGATGTCAGTTTGTTTTTGTTTATTAAAAATGAAATTGCTCAATTAGAAAAAGAAAATAATTTAAAGTCTTATCCAGCTTTATTTCTTTTAAAATACATTACACATCTTGGAATTAGACCTCATGTTGAAGATGAAAATTCATCTTTTTTTGATTTAGAACAAGGGGTTTTTACTACAAATCCGATGAATCTTGACAAGATAATAAATTCAGAAGCAAGTACTGTAATTAAAGATTGTCTTTTAGAAAGAGAAAATGCCTCTTTAGGTTTAGAATTACACGCAAAACAAGTTGTTTCCCTCTTGATAACTTATCTAACTGTACATCTCCCTAATTTTAAAGGGCAAAAATCATTAGAGTTAGCCAAGGAAATTCTTCATTAATTTATGCATTTCAACTTGAAGGAACTACTTTCTGCCTGTAACAAATTCAATTTCTTTCAAATAGTCTTTAGCGCAATCATGAACTGATCTCTTTTTAGGATCTATTTTAATTTGTTTATTTGGTCCGCTAATTTCTTCACCACCTTCTGCTTCCCTTTCTAAATGGCGAATTAAATTTTCATCTGTATCAAAGTAATATCGGTATTCATAACTCCATGATTCCGCGCCACCAGTTACAAATATAAAAAACACCTTGCCATTCTTTTTGCAGATAGAAACTTGCTGAGCCCATTCGTATCCTGAAAATTCACCTTTTATTATATCAAAATCTTCATTGAGTTTACATGTTTTTACTACTTGCTCAAATGGCATTCGTTCACTTTCGGGAATTAAACCATTTTCAAAGCGAGTCTTTCTTTTGGTTTGGCAATTTTTAAGTCCAATCTTTTGAATTTCAGTATACCAATTCCTGATTTCTTCAATGCGTTCTTCAACTGTTAGTTTTTTTTCGTTCCTTTCATCTTGGGGCAGGTTTGTTCCTTTTTTTTTAGAATTACGATCCATGGTGTTCTCATTTTGAGTAGAGCCATTATTTTTTTTGTCATCGGTATTTTCAGAACACCCACTAAAGAGAAATGTCAATAACAATGGTATGATAAATAGATTTTTCATCTTTTGACTGATTTTGAATAGGTTAATTACTCAAAATTAGATTAATTTGGGCATTTATTTGTTAATCTGGTTAAAATATAATTGTGTTTTGCACGAAATAGATGTATTTTCTATACGTACTAATAAAATTTAGAACGCTTTGATTTTTTAACCAGAATAAATTCAAAAGTTTACTGTTTTTCAATACCTTTGCAGTTCATTTTCAGAAAAAGAAAATATGAAAAAAATTCAAATGGTTGATTTAGTTTCTCAATATGAGAAAATTAAACCTGCAATAGATTCAGCTATCTCTGAAGTAATAGAAAATGCTCATTTCATAAATGGACCTGAGGTAACCAATTTTACGGAAGATCTAAAAGATTATTTAGGAGTAAATCATGTAATTCCATGTGCTAATGGTACGGATGCTCTTCAAATCGCAATGATGGCGTTGGATTTAAAGCCCGGTGATGAAGTGATTACACCATCATTCACCTATATTGCAACAACAGAGGTTATTGCTTTATTGGGCTTAAAACCAGTCTTCGTTGAGGTAGATAAAGACACATTTTGTGTGGATGCTGAATCAATTGAGAGGGCGATTACACCGAAGACGAAAGCGATTGTTCCTGTACATTTGTACGGACAAGCAGCGGATATGAATGCAATTATGTCCATAGCTAAAAAGCACAATTTGTTCGTTATTGAAGATAATGCACAAGCTATAGGTTCAGATTATCACTTGACGGATGGAACTGTTGTGAAAACAGGAACCATTGGCGATATTGGATGTACATCATTTTTTCCTTCTAAAAATTTGGGATGTTATGGAGATGGAGGGGCAATTTTCACCAATAACGAAGTATTAGCTCAGAAAATTAAAATGATTGCTAATCATGGTCAAAGTAAAAAATATTACCATGACGTGGTTGGTTGTAATTCACGTTTAGATACGATTCAAGCTGCCGTTTTGCGTATAAAGCTTCGTCAATTAGATAATTACATTGATGCTCGTAGAGAAGTTGCTGACTATTATGATGCGTTTTTTGGACCAATGGAAGGAGTGAAGATTCCATTTCGCTCTCACGATTCAAAACATGTTTTTCATCAATATACGTTAACATTGGAGGGGCATAATAGAGACGGGTTAAATGAGTTTTTAGCAGAGAAAGGAATTCCTTCAATGATTTATTATCCGGTTCCTGCGCATCGCCAAAAAATGTTTGAATCTTTTGGAAGTGGTTCTTTGAATTTACCTGTAACTGATTGGTTAACTGAAAGGGTTATTTCTTTGCCAATTCATACCGAAATGCAAACAGAACAGTTAGAGTTAATTACCAAAACTGTTGGAGAGTATTTGAACAATTAATTCTTTTGAACTACTACCAATGAAAAAAATTGCTGTTGTCGGAACAGGGTATGTTGGACTTGTAACAGGAACCTGTTTTGCTGAAACTGGAAATAACGTTACTTGTATTGATATTGATGAAAAAAAAGTTGAACGTTTAAGAAATGGTGAAGTTCCTATTTACGAACCGAATCTTGATGTTCTTTTTGAGCGAAATATTACTGCAGGAAGATTGACATTTACAACTTCTCTCTCAGAAGGAATTAAAGATGCTGAAATTATATTTCTTGCTCTACCAACTCCTCCTGGAGAAGACGGTTCTGCAGATTTATCTTACATTTTAGGTGTAGCAGACGAATTGGGAAAGATAATAGCTGATTACAAAGTCATTGTTGATAAGAGTACCGTTCCTGTCGGGACTGCAGAAAAGGTAACACAAGCGATTTCTAAAAATGCTGAAGTTGATTTTGCAGTGGTATCTAACCCTGAATTTTTGCGAGAAGGCTTCGCTGTTAGTGATTTTTTGAAACCAGATCGTGTAGTGATTGGTACTTCTGATGATCGTGCGAAAAAAGTCATGGAAAGCCTATACAAACCTTTTGTTCGACAAGGGAATCCTATATATTTTATGGATGAAAAGTCGGCTGAATTGACCAAATATGCGGCAAATTCATTTCTGGCGACCAAGATCACGTTTATGAATGAAATCGCAAATTTTTGCGAGTTGGTTGGGGCCGATGTTGATAAGGTGCGCATTGGAATCGGTTCAGATAGTCGCATTGGAAAACGATTTTTATTTCCTGGAATTGGATATGGAGGTTCTTGTTTCCCAAAAGACGTTCAGGCACTTTCAAAGTCAGGAAAAGAGAATAATTTCAACTTTGAGATTTTGGATGCAGTGATGAAGGTTAATCAATCCCAGAAAACTATTTTGTTTCCAAAGATTAATAATTTTTTCAGAGGGAACTTGAAAGGTAAAAAAATCGCTATTTGGGGTTTAGCATTCAAACCAGATACAGACGATATACGCGAAGCTCCAGCACTTTATTTAATTGATTTATTAATTGAAGCCGGGGTGGAAGTAATTTCTTATGATCCCGAGGCAATGCCAAATGTTCAACGATTATATGGTGATAAAATACAATTTGCCACCAATGAATATGCAGTATTAAAAAAGGTGGATGCCTTGGTGATTTGTACAGAATGGGGTATCTTTCGAAATCCTGATTTTGCAAGGATAAAAGAATTGATGAATGAAGCTGTTATTTTTGATGGAAGAAATTTGTTCGACTTGGAAGAAATGACTGACAAAGGATTCTATTATAGCAGTATTGGTAGAAATAGTATTGAGTATAAATGAAACGTGTTTTAATAACAGGAGCAGCTGGATTTTTAGGGTCTCACCTTTGTGATCGTTTTATACGTGATGGTTACCATGTCATTGGTATGGATAATCTCATTACTGGTCGTTTAAAAAATATTGAACATCTTTTTCCTCTCGAGCAATTTGAATACTATAATCACGATGTTTCAAAATTTATTCATGTTGCTGGAAATTTGGATTATATCTTGCATTTTGCATCCCCAGCAAGCCCAATCGACTATTTGAAGATTCCTATTCAAACATTAAAAGTAGGTTCATTGGGAATTCATAATTGTTTGGGTCTTGCAAAAGCAAAAGGAGCAAAAGTACTTATTGCTTCGACTTCAGAGGTATATGGAGATCCAACAGTTCATCCTCAAACTGAAGAATACTGGGGGAATGTTAATCCAGTTGGACCACGTGGTGTGTATGATGAAGCAAAGCGTTTTCAAGAGGCAATAACTATGGCTTATCATAATTTTCATGATGTCGAAACAAGAATTGCGAGAATTTTTAATACATACGGACCGCGAATGCGCTTGAATGATGGACGAGTATTACCGGCATTTATTGGACAAGCACTGCGAGGTGAAGATTTAACCATTTTTGGTGATGGTACACAAACACGATCATTCTGTTATGTAGATGATTTGGTCGAGGGAATCGTTCGTCTTCTATATTCAGATTATGTTCAGCCCGTAAATATTGGAAATCCATCAGAAATTACAATTTCTCAATTTGCAGAAGAAATAATTAATTTGACCGGAACAACACAAAAGGTAATTTATAAGGATTTACCGGTTGATGATCCAAAACAAAGACAGCCAGATATTACGAAGGCAAGACAGTTGTTGAATTGGGAGCCGAAAATTGAAAGGAATGAAGGATTGAAAAGAACTTATGCTTATTTTCAAACCCTAAAGAAGGAAGAATTAGAAGAAACAGATCACAATAATTTTGATAAATATATTATAAAGTAATGGGGTATTTTGCACACGAATCAGCTTTTGTTGACGAAGGTTGTACAATTGGAGAAGGAACTAAAATTTGGCATTTTTCGCATGTTATGTCAAATTGCACACTTGGAGAAAATTGCAACATTGGTCAAAATGTGGTAATCTCGCCTGAGGTTGTTCTTGGGGAAAATGTCAAAGTGCAAAATAACGTTTCTATTTACACTGGAGTAGTTTGTGAGGACGATGTTTTCTTAGGGCCATCAATGGTTTTTACAAATGTTGTTAATCCAAGAAGTGGTGTAAATAGAAGAGGACAATACACCAAAACGACGGTTAAGAAAGGAGCGAGTATTGGTGCAAATGCAACTATTGTTTGTGGACATGATATTGGTGAATACGCTTTTATTGGAGCAGGTTCTGTTGTTACTAAACATGTGCCAGATTACGCCTTGGTAGTTGGAAATCCTGCGAGACAAATTGGTTGGATGAGTGAGTTTGGTCACCGTTTAAATTTCGATGAAAAGGGAATGGCAATTTGTCCTGAATCCAATGAAAAATATGAATTAGTTGAAAATAAAGTTAGAAAAATTTGATATGGGAAATGATGCTAAAATAAAATTTGCTGTCGTTGGCGCCGGTCACATTGGAAAAAGGCATGCAGAAATGATACGACGTGATGCCGAAGGCGAATTGGTTGCTATGGTTGATGTTCGTTCAAAAGAAGAATGTGGAGCGGTAGATTTTGATGTCCCATTCTTTACAACCGTGGAGGAATTATTATCTAGCGGACTTGAGTTTGACGTTGTAAATGTTTGTACACCTAATGGCTTGCATGCCGAACAATCGTTGAAAGCACTGGAGGCAAAAAAGCATGTGGTTTGCGAAAAACCAATGGGATTAACCAAGAGTAGTTGTGAGGAATTGATATTTAAGGCTTTACAAGTTTCTAGACAAGTGTTTTGCGTGATGCAAAATCGCTATTCACCGCCATCAGAATGGATTAAATCTGTAATTACAGAAGGTAAATTGGGAGAAATTTACATGGTACAATTGAATTGTTATTGGAACCGTGATGATCGTTATTACAAGGCAGGAGGATGGAAGGGGACCAAAGATTTAGATGGAGGAACCCTGTTTACTCAATTCTCACATTTTATCGATATCATGTATTGGTTATTTGGAGATATTGACAATATTCAAGGAAAATTCGCTGATTTTAATCACCAAAACACGACTGATTTTGAAGATTCTGGTTTTGTTAGTTTTGATTTTATTAATGGGGGTTTGGGTAGTTTAAATTATTCAACATCCGTTGCTAATCAGAATTTAGAATCGTCCATGACAATAATTGGACAAAATGGTAGTGTTAAAATTGGGGGGCAATACATGAATGAAGTGGAAATCTGCAACATCTCTGGATATGAAATGCCGACTTTAAAAGAATCAAATCCCGCGAATGATTACGGTCCATATAAAGGTTCAGCAGCTAATCACAACTATGTAATTTCAAATGTGATTGATACCTTGAAAGGACGAACTTCGCCAACAACCAATGCCTTAGAGGGATTGAAGGTAGTAGATATTATTGAACGTATCTACAAAGTAAGAAATGAGCAACTAACCTACACAAAATAATATGAGTAATTTAATGTATGATCGACTGATCAATAAGGAAGCAAAACTTGCTGTAATTGGCTTAGGCTATGTGGGATTACCTATAGCACTTGAGTTTGCGCGTAAGATAAAAGTCGTTGGTTTCGACATCAATCAAGGTAGAGTTGATATGATGAAAAATCAAATTGACCCTAGTAATGAACTGGAAGCCAAAGATTTTGAAGGATGTGATATTCTTTTTTCAGCAGACATCAACGATTTGAAAGATGTTAATTTTTTCGTCGTAGCTGTTCCAACACCAATTGACGAGGCTAATCTTCCTGATTTGAAGCCATTATTAGGCGCAAGTAGAACTGTTGGTAAGGTCTTGAAGAAAGGTGATTATGTTGTGTATGAATCTACAGTTTATCCTGGATGTACGGAAGAGGATTGCATTCCAGTCTTGGAAGAAATTTCTGGATTGAAGTTTAAGGAAGATTTTAAAGTTGGGTATTCACCCGAAAGAATTAATCCGGGAGACAAGCAACACACTTTGCAAAATGTTATAAAAGTTGCCTCTGGTTGTTGTGAAGAATCCTTAGAGCAAATTGCCAAAACGTATGAGTTAGTTGTTACAGCTGGTGTTCATAGAGCACCAACCATTAAGGTTGCAGAGGCTGCTAAGATTATCGAAAATACGCAGCGTGACGTTAATATTGCTTTGATAAACGAATTATCAATTATATTTAATAAGCTGAAAATAAACACATTTGATGTATTAGAGGCAGCAGGAACGAAATGGAACTTCTTGCCTTTCCGTCCAGGTTTAGTTGGAGGACATTGCATTGGAGTGGATCCGTATTATTTAACACATAAGGCACAACAAGCTGGTTATCATTCCAAAGTGATTACGAGTGGAAGATACGTTAATGATTCAATGGGATTTTATATCGCAAAGCAAACCGTTAAGAAAATGATTGCTCAAGGTAAAATTGTTCAGGAGTCAAAAGTTCTTGTCATGGGAGCAACATTTAAGGAAGATGTGAGCGATATAAGAAATTCAAAAGTAATTGATATTGTGAATGAATTGAAATCATACCAAGTTCATGTTGATATGATTGATCCACATGCTGATTCTGATGAAATGCAACACGAATATGGTGTTCCTTTAATTTCAAATGCTTCTAATGATTACGATGCGATAATTGTTGCAGTAAATCACAAAGAGTACATGGGATTGAATGAAAATTATTTCAAAGGATTGTTAAAAGACGGAAAAGGAATCTTTGTAGATGTGAAAGGAATATACAAAGATCAAATTAAAGAAATCGAATACTGGAGTTTGTAATGGAAGCATACAAAAAGCGAGTTTTAATTACTGGTGGAGCCGGATTTATTGGTTCCCATGTTGTACGCAGATTATTGAGAATTTACCCTGATTATTTAGTCGTAAATTTAGATAAGCTAACCTATGCAGGTAATCTAGAAAATTTGAAGGATGTAGAAAACTCACCCAATTATCGTTTTGAAAAAGTAGATATAGTTGATGCAGCAGCTGTTCGTTCGATTTTTACTAAGTATCAAATTACAGACGTTATTCATTTGGCAGCTGAATCTCATGTTGATAGATCTATAGAAGGCCCCATGGATTTTGTGATGACAAACGTTGTTGGTACGGTAAATTTATTGCAAGCAGCAAAAGAAAATTGGTCGGGTTCATCACATGTTTTTCACCACGTTTCTACCGATGAGGTATATGGAAGTTTGGGAGACGAAGGTTTGTTTACTGAATCTACTTCGTATGACCCACGTAGTCCCTATTCTGCCTCAAAAGCTTCGTCAGATCATTTTGTCATGGCCTATTATCACACATATGGTCTTCCAATTAAAATGTCTAATTGCTCCAATAATTATGGAAGTCATCATTTTCCAGAGAAATTGATTCCATTGATGATTCACAATATTCAACATAATAAGCCGCTTCCAGTTTATGGCAAAGGAGATAATATCCGAGATTGGTTATGGGTAGAAGATCATGCTAGTGCAATCGATACCATTTTTCATCAGGGAAGAGTGGGGGAATCCTATAACGTGGGTGGCTTGAATGAATGGACGAATATTGAATTGGTTCGTTTTCTATGTCAACTTATGGATGAAAAACTTGGTAGAGAAAACGGAGAATCTGAAAAATTAATTACCTATGTCACTGATCGTGCTGGGCATGATAAGCGTTATGCCATTGATGCATCTAAGTTGGAAAATGAATTAAACTGGCGACCATCGATAAAATTTGAAGAGGGATTGTCTAAAACAGTTGATTGGTATTTGGGAAATCAAGAGTGGGTAAATAAAGTAACAAGCGGATCGTACAAGGAATATTACGAAAAGATGTACGATAATAGATAAAACACATGGGTTTTTTTAGTCGTTTATTTGGTGGTGCAAACGAGGAAGAAATACGTGCGTTTAGCATCTCACAAATTAAAACAGATATTCACAGTCATCTTATACCTGGAATTGATGACGGTTCTCAATCGATGGATCAGACCATTGCAATGCTGGCAAAATTTGAGAATCTTGGATATAAAAAGGTGATCACTACACCTCATATCATGTCTGATTCTTTTCCTAATACGCCTGAAATTATATTAGGTGGACTTGAAAAGGTCAGGGAGGAGATTCAATCATTGGGTATGAAGATTCAAATTGAGGCGGCAGCAGAATATTATTTTGACGAAACGTTATTACCAAAAATTAAAAACAAGGAACTCCTTACTTTTGGTGATGATTACGTGCTGATTGAGTTTGGCTTTCATTCACCTCCGCAATACGTAGATCAATTGTTCTTCGATTTACAATCATCGGGTTATCGCGTGGTAATTGCCCATTTTGAGCGTTACATGTATTACCTTGGAAAAGTTGATCAAGCGATAGAATGGCGTCAAAAAGGTATCAATATTCAACTAAATCTGAATTCACTTACCGGAAATTACGGTCCAGGAATTAAAAAACAAGCCGAAGCCTTAATCGACAATCAAGCAATTGATTTTGTAGGTACAGATTGTCACCGCATAGAGCATTTAGGCCTTCTGGAAGAAACCATCAAAACAAAATACTTCCATAAATTGGGGCAAATTCCTTTGAAGAACACGATTTTGTGATTGATTATCCCATAGTTACGGGATTAATCCCGCACCTATAGAATGCATTTTGGGAATTAAAAATCGTTTCAACGATTTAACCATTTCCCTATTTCAGATTACCAAAACAATTTTTATTTCCCCCTCAATTTTATTGGTTTTATTTATATCTTTAGCAGTACCATAAATTTGTAGTATGTCCTCATATTTCTTAAAAAGTAAAGTTGAATTTGAATCCGCTTACGAAAAGTCTCTTGCTAATCCAGAAGAGTTTTGGAGTGAAATAGCATCTGATTTTTGGTGGGAAAAACCCTGGGAATCTGTATTAAAATTTTCCATGGAGGAGGCTCAATTTTCATGGTTTGAAGGCGGTAAAACAAACATTACTGTAAATTGCCTGGATCGTCATTTAGAATCAAATGGAGAGAAAACAGCCTTCCTATTTGAACCTAATAACCCGGAGGAAGAAGTTCAAGAAATCACATACAATGATCTGTACATTCGTGTTTGTAAATTAGCGAATGTCCTTCATAAGCAAGGAATTAAAAAAGGAGATCGTGTTTGTATTTATTTACCGATGATTCCCGAATTAGTAGTGAGTGTCTTGGCATGTGCAAGAATTGGAGCTATTCATTCGGTGGTTTTTGCTGGTTTTTCTTCGGGAGCTCTCGCTTCACGCATTGATGATTGTTCAGCAAAACTCGTTATTACTTCAGACGGTGCGTATCGAGGAAATAAAATAATTGATTTAAAATCGATTGTGGATGAAGCTCTTATTTCGTGTCCAACCGTCGAGAAAGTTCTTGTTGTTGAGCGTACTTTTCAAGCTATTAATTTTGTTGAAAACAGAGATTTACTTTTGAAAAATGAATTAAAAACTGTTGGTGATACTTGCGAACCTGAATTAATGGACGCTGAAGACCCGCTTTTTATTCTATATACATCAGGATCAACGGGTAAGCCAAAAGGAATGATGCATACCACAGGAGGGTACATGGTTTATGTTGGCTACACTTTTCAAAATGTTTTTCAATACAATGAAAATGATGTTTATTGGTGCACAGCCGATGTGGGTTGGATAACGGGTCATTCGTATATTGTTTACGGCCCTCTGTTAAATGGCGCAACATCCGTATTGTTTGAAGGAGTTCCATCTTTCCCTGATTTTGGTAGATTTTGGGAAGTGATTGATAAACATAAAGTAACTCAATTTTACACTGCGCCAACCGCTATTCGTTCATTAGCAAAAGAATCAATTAATTGGGTAAATAAGTATGAACTTGCTTCCTTAAGGATTTTAGGAAGTGTAGGCGAACCCATAAATGAAGAGGCATGGACTTGGTATTTTGAAAATATTGGAAATAAAAAATGTCCGATTGTTGATACATGGTGGCAAACCGAAACCGGCGGAATACTCATTTCTCCTCTACCTGGAATAACAGATTTAATTCCAACTTTCGCTACTCTGCCACTGCCCGGTGTTCAACCTGCATTGATGGACGATCATAAGAATGAAATAATAGGAAATGATGTATCTGGTAATCTGTGTATTAAATTTCCTTGGCCTTCAATTGCTCGTACAATATGGGGAGACCACCAACGCTACAAAGAAACGTATTTTACAGCATACCCCGGATACTATTTTACGGGCGATGGTGCTTTACGAGATGCCAAAGGAAACTACAGAATCACAGGTCGAGTTGATGATGTAATTATTGTTTCTGGTCATAACCTTGGAACTGCTCCAATTGAGGATGCTATAAATGAACATCCCGTTATTGCTGAATCAGCAGTAGTTGGTTTTCCTCACGATATAAAAGGAAATGCATTGTATGGCTTTGTCTCTTTTAAAGAAGGGGTGGAGAAAGGAGAAGTTGAATTGCTAAGAAAAGAAATAAATCAACTAATTTCTGATCAAATTGGCCCTATTGCCAAACTCGATAAAATACAATTCGTTTCCGGTTTACCTAAAACAAGATCGGGTAAAATAATGCGAAGAATTCTACGGAAAATTGCAGAAGGTGATTTTTCAAATTTTGGAGATATATCAACATTACTCAATCCTGAGGTGGTCGATGAAATAAAAATTAATTCATTATAAAATTGTAAATTTATAACATTCTTAACTAAATTATATGAACGCACAACCTTGGTTTAACAGTTATCCTGATTTTGTAAATGCTACAATAAATTTAAACAGGTACGAGAATATTGTAAATATCTTTGATGAATCTGTTGCGAAATATGGAAATAAGGTGGCCTATAAAAATATGGATGTTACGCTTACATTTAATGAGGTAAATGCATATGTTGACGCATTGGTATGGTTTTTTCAAAATAAAACGTCGCTAAAAAAGGGTGATCGCATTGCTCTTCAAATGCCTAATTTATTGCAATTTCCAATTACTATTTTTGCTTGTTTAAAAGCGGGTTTAGTCATTGTAAATACCAATCCTCTCTATACATCAGAGGAAATGCGTCATCAATACAAGGATTCTGGAGCTAAGGCAATTATAATTTTAGAGAATTTTGCTTCTAACTTAGAAAGTATTCTAGGGGATACGCAAATAGAAACAGTCATTACAACAACTATCGGCGATATGTTAGGAATGGTAAAAGGTGCAATTACCAATTTTGTTGTAAGGAATGTTAAAAAGATGGTTCCTTCTTACACGATTAGTCACGCAATTCCATTAAAGAAAATTTTGGGCGAACACAAGTCAAAAAAAGGTGTTTCGGTTGAGATCACCTCTAACGATTTAGCATTTTTACAATATACAGGCGGTACAACAGGTGTTTCAAAAGGTGCAAGTTTATCTCATGGGAATTTGTGTGCCAACGTTCAACAAGTTGAAGAATGGATTCATCCTCTTTTTAAGGACGGGGAAGACACGATAATTACTGCCCTTCCAATGTATCATATTTTTGCTCTTACCGCCAATTGTATTGTGTTTTTTCGCTATGGTGCAGTGAACGTACTTATAACAAACCCAAGGGATATGAAAGCTTTTTGTAAGGATTTGAAAAAGAATCCTTTTTCAATTATTACCGGCGTAAACACCTTGTTTAATGGGTTGTTAAATCAAGAAGCATTTAGGAACTTAGATTTTACTAAATTAAAAATATCGTTGGGTGGTGGAATGGCTGTTCAAGATGTTGTTGCAGAACGTTGGGAAAAACTCACAAACAGTCCGCTACTAGAGGCCTATGGATTATCTGAAACGAGTCCTGCAGCTACAATCAATCCTATAAATGGAACTCATCGAAGAGGTTCGATTGGATTGCCTTTGCCAAATACAGAGATTAAACTCTTTGATGATAACGGAAATGAGGTTGCCGTTGGTCAACCTGGAGAAATTGGCATCAAAGGACCTCAAGTGATGAAAGGATATTGGAATAGACCCGATGAAACAGCAAAGTGTATGTTGGGTGATTTCTTTCTAACAGGTGATATAGGAGTGATGGAAGAGGATGGATTCTTTAAAATTGTAGATCGAAAAAAAGAAATGATTTTGGTTTCAGGATTTAACGTTTATCCAAATGAAGTTGAAAAAGCAATTGCTGAAAATCCGAAAGTATTGGAAGTAGGGGTGAGGGGTGAAAAGAATCCAGATGGTACCGAATTCGTTAAAGCATATGTTGTGAGAAAGGATCCAACATTAACAGAAAATGAGGTTATCGAGGCAAGTCGAAAACTACTTACTGGTTATAAAGTACCTCGTGAGGTCGTGTTCAGGGATGAATTGCCAAAATCAAATGTCGGGAAAATATTGCGTAGATTATTGAATTAAACAATTGGCGTTGAATTTGGAAGAATTAAGTTTCGAGATACAGTTTCTTTTTATTTATAATTCATCCGATGCGTAAACGTTAATTCCTTTAATATAGGTTTTCCAGGCAAAATTTTCTGAATACCTATCTGTAGATTCGATGGTTTTTTCAAAGATTACAAGCGTGGCATCTTTTCCGATTTCTATGCTTCCTAATCGACCTTCATCAAAGGATGCAAATGCAGCCCAAATTGTCATTCCTTTAAGACATTCGTCGAGCTGAATAGATTCATTGGCATAAAATCCATTTGATGGAAAATTGTTTTTGTCTTTTCGCTGAACGGCAGCATGTATCGTGAGAAATGGATTGGTTAATTCAACTGGAAAATCTGTACCTATGGCAAGCATTCCGTAGCTGTTTAACAATGATTTATAGGCATATGCACCTTTCATTCTGTTTTCACCCAAGCGATCCTTTGCCCAACGTTGATCACTAACAGCGTGAGTAGGTTGAACAGACGGAAACACTCCAAATTTTCCAAACCAGTTGATCTCATTTGGATCAACAACTTGAGCATGCTCAATTCTCCACCGATGGTCTTTGTTTTTAGAATATACAGACTCATATAACTTAAGTAAGGTTGAATTTGTTGAGTCTCCTATGGCGTGTGTATTCATTTGATATCCTAATTTCTCGCATAGTTGAGCGATTGTTTCCATTTCAGAAAGAGAAGTTGTTAACATTCCAAAATGTCCGTGGTGATCCTCATAATGTTCTTTTAAACAGGCTCCCCTTGATCCAAGA
The DNA here is from genome assembly GCA_044361535.1 of Crocinitomicaceae bacterium. Classification (GTDB taxonomy): domain Bacteria; phylum Bacteroidota; class Bacteroidia; order Flavobacteriales_D; family Crocinitomicaceae; genus UBA952. Next base: position 65,587 of record JBIKIQ010000014.1, on the reverse strand, counting down.
GCTCCGTCACCAAAAACCTTGAATGATCGAATGGATAAATTTTTATATACATATTTACCTGATTTTGAAGCAAAGTCTATATTTTCTTTACTTGGTAGTAACATAGCATAAATATTCAATTTTAAAATATCCTTGTCTATTAGATTTTTGAAAAAGGAAATGTCTTGAAATTCAATCCCAGCCTCATGAACTCCTGTAATTCCATATTGAAACAATTCTTCTTGAATTTCTTCTAATGCTTCAATTTTTTCCTTTGAGGGGAATTCTGGTAGTAATTTGTTAACCAGATTCATTGAATTATCAATTAACAACCCTGTTGGTTTATTATCTTTTAAATCAATTATCCCACCTTCTACCGACGTTGAAGAATTTATTCCGGCTAGCTTTAACATGGCATCATTTACAAGAGCCGCGTGGCCATCAATTCGGTATAAGCAAATAGGTGTGGAAGGAAAATATTTATTAAGTTGCTCATTTGTGGGTAAATCTTTTGAGCCCCATAAGGACTGATCCCATCCTCTTCCGACAATAATCTTGCGTTTTTTTATTGTTTGGTATTTTTCAATTCTTGAAATCATTTCTTTGTAGGATTTAGATCCGACTAAGTCCACACTAAGTTTTTGCTTTATATATGAAAGTATGTGTCCGTGTGCATCTGTTAAACCGGGATAAATGTCTCTACTTTGAGCATCCACAACCTTTTCCGCATTATATTTATTTAATATTTGTTGATTTGGGCCTATTTCAAGGATTTTTCCATCCTTAATAGCTACAGCCTCCACAACCTGATTTTTATCATTCATAGTGTGAATTTTCCCATTATGTATGACAAGATCGACTTCGATTCCTTTGTAACATGAGGTCAAAGTCAGAGATAAAACGATAATTCCTTGAAGGAAGCTATATTTAACGTGATTTTTTAACATGAGTTTTAACTTTAAACCTTGCTAAATTAATATCTTTGCTTGTATTATTCAGAGAATAAATTAGAATAAGTAGGTAACATGGATTCTGAATCAAATTGGTATGTGATAAAAACAAATTCAAGAGCTGAAAAAAAAGTCTTTGAGCGTCTTGAATCTCTAGGCTTAGAGGTGTATTTACCAGTGGTAACAACTATTCGACAATGGAGTGATAGAAAAAAGAAAATTGAAGTACCTCTAATTTCGTCCACCTTATTTATTCATTGTAAAGAAGATGAGTTGAAAGTTTTATACAATGTTGTTGGATTTCATTCTCTCCTTCATTTTTTAGGAAAGCCAGCAAAAGTTCGATCCTATGAAATTCAAAATTTAAGGATTTTATTACAAGAAAACCAAGAATTTGAGAAGGAGGATTATTTGAATGTAGAAACAGGGGATAAAGTAGAAGTAATACGAGGTCCATTTCAAGGCCTTATTGCAACATCTTTGGAAGTTAGTCGTACACATAAACTAATTGTAGAAATTGAAAGTATCGAGCAACGATTTGTGGTACATGTACCCAAAAGTTATGTTCGAAAAATTTGATAAATAATCTTTTCAATCTGCGTCATCGCACGTTCATACGTGTGACTGACGTAAAGCGAAGCTATACACTACTGCAAAATGAAAAAAAGAATTTTAGTAACTGGAGGTGCTGGTTTTATTGGGTCTAACACCTGCGAAAACCTGATACAAGAAGGTCATGATGTAATTTGTCTTGACAATTTCATTACCGGACGAAGGAGTAATATTGAAGAACTAATGAAGTCACCTTCCTTTCATCTCATTGAAGGCGATATACGGAATATTGAAGATTGCCGAAAATCTGTCGCAAATATTGATATTGTTCTTCATCTTGCAGCCTTAGGTTCCGTACCAAGATCCATTGCAGACCCTATCACAACAAATGATATTAATGTAAATGGATTTCTTAACATGATTGTTGCAACACGAGATGCTGGTGTTAAGAGATTTGTATATGCTGCAAGCTCATCAACGTATGGTGATTCAGAAAGTCTTCCAAAAGTTGAGGATATAATTGGTAAACCTTTGTCTCCTTATGCTATAACCAAATATGTTGGGGAATTATATGCTGATGTATTTGCCAAGACTTATGGTATGGAGTGCATAGGGTTAAGGTATTTTAATGTTTTTGGAAGGCGACAAGATCCTGCTGGTGCGTACGCTGCTGTAATTCCAAAATTTGTTGATACTTTATTGCGAAAAGATTCTCCAGTTATAAATGGGGATGGTTCATTTTCCAGAGATTTCACTTACGTTGATAATGTAATTCAAATAAATAAATTAGCCATGTTCACCTCTAAAATTGAGGCAATAAATCAAGTGTATAATGTAGCCTATGGTGAAAGCTCAACATTGAATGAATTATTCCATGAAATCAAGTCAAATCTTGCTAAATTTGACGATGAAGTAAGTACAATTGATTGTATTTATGGTGATTTTAGAAAAGGAGATATTCCTCATTCACTTGCATCAATTGATAAAGCAAAAAAGCTGTTGAATTATGCTCCTTCTCACAGTTTAAAAGAAGGATTGGCTGAGACTGTAAGTTGGTATTGGAACAACAGAAATTAACTGAAATTGAATATTCTTAGTCTTATTGGAAGATCTGAACCCTTGTTCAGTGAAGATATTGGCAATTTTGAATATGAAATTCGCACAATTGTTGAATCTAGTTCATTTTTGGTGCTGGGTGGAGCAGGTTCCATTGGATGTGCGGTGGTAAAAGAGATTTTTAAACGAAATCCCAAGCGATTACATGTTGTTGATATAAGTGAAAATAACTTAGTTGAACTGGTTCGTGATGTTCGAAGTTCATTTGGTTATATCACTGGAGATTTCAAAACTTTTGCACTGGATATAGGCTCGGATATTTATGATCAATACATTAAGAATCAAGACAGCTTTGATTACGTGTTAAATCTTTCAGCCTTAAAACATGTCCGGAGTGAAAAGGATATTTTTACGCTTATGAGGATGATTGATGTGAATGTGTTTAACACAGAAAAAACAATTAATCAATCTTTAGAACACGGAACGAAGAAATATTTTTCAGTTTCTACTGATAAGGCAGCCAACCCAGTTAATTTAATGGGAGCTTCAAAAAGAATGATGGAAAAAGTACTTTTAAACAAAAGTAGTTCCATTGATATTTCAACCGCTCGATTTGCAAATGTCGCTTTTTCAGATGGGTCATTATTATTTGGATTTAACAAACGAATTGAAAAATTACAGCCATTAGTAGCACCATGTGATGTAAAACGTTATTTTGTTACTCCACAAGAATCAGGTGAACTTTGTATAATGTCAGCTTTGTTTGGAAAAAATAGAGATGTTTTTTTTCCGAAGGTAAATGAGCATTTTAAGTTAACTTCATTTACGGATATTACCTTTAAGTATCTCCAAACTCTTGGATATGAGCCTGTGATTTGCGAAACCGAAGAGGAAGCTCGAACGAGAATTCACGAACTTATTTCACGAAAGCAATGGCCGTGTTTATTTACTAATTCAGATACAACTGGTGAAAAAGAAGAGGAAGAGTTTTATACCCTTGGAGAGGATATTGAACTTTTCAACTTCAATTCAATCGGAATCATAAAAAATAGTTCCTTTATAGACCAAGAAAATCTTGGATTATTTAAGTTGAAATATAAGGAGTTGATACAAAGCGGACAGTTAGACAAACAGAAAATCATTCAATTATTTAAAGAATTCATTCCTGAATTTCAATACGATGATTTAGGAAAGAACCTGGATCAAAAGATGTAATGAACAATCAAGAAATAATTTCATTCATACGGCAACAATTTCCAAATCAGGATAAAATCTCATTACATCAGCCCTGTTTTGGTGGTAAAGAAAAAGAATATTTAATAGAATGTATAGATAGCACGTTTGTTTCTAGCGTTGGACCTTTTGTAGATAGATTAGAAAAAGACATTTTAAAATTCACTGGAACAAATTCTGCAGTTGCTGTAGTCAATGGTACAGCTGGATTGCAAGTAGCATTGCAATTAGTTGGTGTTCAACATGGTGATGAGGTAATTACTCAGGCTTTAAGTTTTGTCGCAACCTCAAACGCAATTCATTTTTTAGGTGCTTCTCCCGTTTATGTAGATGTTGATTATGACACCATGGGAATGTCACCGAATAGTTTGACAAAATTTTTAGAAAGAAATGCGGAGGTACGATTAAATCAGTGTTTTAATAAGATAACGGGAAAAAAGATTTCAGCTTGCCTTCCAATGCATACTTTTGGATTCCCATGTAGAATTGATGAAATATTAAGTATCTGTAAGGAATGGTCAATTCCATTAGTAGAAGATGCTGCTGAAGCATTGGGTAGTGAGTTAAAAGGGAGAAAAATTGGGTCCTTCGGTGATTTGGCTGTTTTTTCATTTAATGGAAATAAAATTGTTACTTCCGGTGGAGGGGGGGCAATAGTGACCAATAATCTTGAATTAGCAGTAAAAGCAAAACACATAACAACTACGGCCAAAACACCTCACCAGTTTGAGTTTATACATGATGAAGCTGGATATAATTTTCGAATGCCAAATATTAATGCTGCATTGATTTGTGCTCAGTTAGAGCAATTGGACAACTTTCTTAAAAATAAGAGAGGATTGGCTAAACTTTATGCGGATGTTTTTACGAGTAAGCCTATTTTTAGAGCTGAATTAAAAGATACAAAAGCAAACTATTGGTTAAATTGTATTGAGTTTGAAAATAGCGATCTCAGAAATTCTTTTCTTGTAGATTCAAATCAAAATGGAATTATGTGCCGCCCAATTTGGACTCCCTCTTTCTTATTGCCAATGTATCAACACTGTCAGAAAGATGAACAGTTGAATGCAATGAAATTATATGATTGCATTGTAAATATTCCAAGTAGCGTAAGAATTTAGTGATGATTGAAAGACGTTTTATTATTGGTTATTCAGGACATAGTTTTCCAATAATTGAGGCATTAGGATCAATGAACTTAAAATTTTATGGATATTTTGAAAGACAAGAAAATGAAAACAACCCCTATCAACTTTCATTTTTTGGGGATGAATTTAAGTTTGTGTTTTCTGATGTCGACCGAGTGTTCATAGCGATAGGGAATAATAAACTTCGTAAAAAACTTACTGAACTATTAATTCAAAAGGTAGCACTATTTTCAATTATTGATACCAGTTCAGTTGTTAGGTCGGAAATAAGTCAAAATGGAATTATTGTTAATGCCGGAGCGGTTATTCAACCTCAATGTCTAATTGGAAATGGAGTCATTGTTAATACACGAGCCGTTGTGGAACATGAGTGTATCATTGGGAATTATGTGCACATAGCTCCTGGAGCGGTTCTAACTGGCAATGTATCAGTGGGTGATTTGTCGTTAATTGGTGCAAATTCAACAATTCTACCGGGAATTAAAATTGGTAAGAATTGTATTATAGGTGCAGGGGCAGTTGTTGTAAAGGATGTTCCAGATAATTCATCTGTTAAAGGAAATCCAGCAAGATGATAAAAAAAACATTGATTATTGCTGAAGCAGGAGTTAATCATAATGGTGATTTTGAAATTGCTAAACAGCTAATTAAAGTGGCCGCAGAGGCCGGTGCAGATGTTGTGAAATTCCAAACTTTTTCAGCTGAAAAGTTAGTCAGCGAGTCTGCAAAGTTAGCTGAATATCAACGAGAAAACAGTAAAACTGGTGAGTCAAATCAGTATGAAATGCTAAAAAAACTAGAATTACCACTTGATTGGCATTTTGAATTGAAAAGCTACTCTGAAGAATTGGGAATTTTGTTTTGTTCGACACCATTTGATGAAGACGCATTAGATTTCTTGTGTGATTTGGGCATTCCTTTCATTAAAATTCCTTCAGGTGAAATAACCAACAAACCTTTTTTACAACAAATAGCAGTCAAGAATAAACGAGTGATCCTATCTACTGGGATGGCTACATTGCATGAGGTTATTGCAGCTGTTGACGTTCTTAAATCAGAAGGGGGCTCTTCATCTGATTTGACTATTTTACATTGCAACACGGAATACCCAACACCCTTAGAAGATGTCAATCTTAAAGCCATGCTTCAATTTAAAGAACAACTTAATTTGGATTTTGGTTATTCTGATCATACGGTTGGAATTGAGGTAGCTGTTGCTGCTGTTGCTTTGGGTGCGTCAGTAATTGAAAAACATTTTACACTTGACAAGAATTTACCAGGACCTGATCACAAAGCATCTCTGAATCCTATTGAATTGAAAAATTTTGTACAAGCCATAAGAAATACAGAAAAGATACTTGCTGGATCTGGAAAAAAAGAACCTTCAGCTTCAGAAATAAAAAATAATGTGATTGCTCGAAAAAGTATTCATCTAAAAAAATCAATGCAAAAAGGCCAAAATCTCTTGCTGGATGATTTAGAAATGAAACGACCTGGAGATGGCATTTCACCTATGGATTTTAATTTAGTTATCGCTAAAAAGTTGTCTCGAAATATGATGGCAGGTGAGCAATTAAAATGGGTGGATTTAGAATGAAAATTGGTGTTCTAACAAGTTCTCGCGCTGATTTTGGCATTTATCGTCCCTTATTGGAACGCTGGAAAAACGATTCTGAAATTTCATTCGAAATTATTGCATTTGGACAACATTTATTAGATTCATTTGGGAATACAGTTGAAGAAATTGAGCGCGAAGGTTTCAAAGTAGAACATCGAATATATTCTAACTATATAGATGATTCCCCACATGGAATTGCGCTTAGCTATGCAAGCGTACATAATAAATTTGTTTCATTCTGGAATGAAAATCTGTTTGATTGTGTTTTAGTTCTTGGCGATCGATATGAAATGGCAGCAGCTGTTCAGGCGGGAATTCCTTTTCGGGTTAAATTTGCTCATATTCATGCGGGAGAGAAAACCATGGGAGCTATTGATGAAATTTATCGACACCAAATTTCATTGGCTGCAGAATTACATTTTGTTAGTCTTGCAGAATATGCAAAAAGAGTACATGAATTAATTGGTAAAAAAGAAACAACCTTTGTTACTGGAGCTATTGGTCTGGAAAATCTGAGAAAAATCAAGTTGTTAAATATCAACGAATTTCAGTTAAAATGGGGCATTGATTTAACCATACCAACTCTTTTTTTTATTGTCCATCCCGAAACTAAGGATTTTGAAACCAATCAATCAATTGCTTTAGTTTTAAAAGAAGTTACTCTTGAACTAAGTAGTGAATTTCAAATAGTGGTTTCACTACCAAATTCGGATACAAACAGTTCAATCCTCCGTGATATGTGGAAGGAGGTTCATTTGACTAATCCAAAAATTAAGTTAATTGAACATTTTGGTACTCAGTCATTTTTTACTTGTATGAACTTGTGCCATTTAATTATTGGAAATAGTTCGAGTGCAATTCTCGAGGCTGCTTCCTTTAAAAAATATGCCTTGAATTTGGGGAGTCGTCAATTAGGAAGAATATCTGGAGAGAATGTTATTGATATGCCATTCAATGTAGCAGAAATTCTAGCTCAAGTACATAAATATAAAAATCAAGATTTTTTAGGGAAAAACATCTATGAACAAAAAGATGGAGTAACAATAATTTCTGAAAGGATTAAGCAATTCAATTTGTGAAATGAAGAATCATCTGATAAATAGTAAAGTAACCTTGCAAGAAGCAATTCAACGCCTTGATCGATTAGCCGTGGATGCAATTTTATTTGTGATTGATGAGGATTTTAAGTTGATGGGAAGCATTACGGATGGAGATGTACGAAGAGCATTTATTAATGGGAAACAGATGAATTCAGAAGTTCATGAGATAATGAATAACCGACCAAAATTCCTATTATTCGGCGCCATTAATACAGAAAAAACAAGGGAGTATCGCGAGAAGAACTTTAAAATCATTCCTATAGTTAATGAAGACCATCAAGTTGTAGAGATACTTAATTTCCGATTAAAAAAAGCATTGCTTCCACTGGATGTGGTGATAATGGCAGGTGGGAGGGGAACTAGACTTCTCCCAATTACTGAAAAAATCCCCAAACCATTACTTAAGGTTGGAGAGAAACCAATTATTGAGCATATTATAGATGGTTTAATAACGTATGGTATAACAACCATTCATATTTCAATCAATCACTTAGGTCATTTGATTAAAGAAACTCTTGGAGATGGATCAATGAAGGGAATTACGATAAACTACATTGAGGAAAATCAACCTTTGGGAACAATAGGTGCCCTTAGTTTAAAAAAATCAATAACTCATCCACATACATTAGTTTTAAATTCAGATTTACTTACCTCATTAAACTACGAGGAGTATTTTATTGATTTTCTACAAAAAAAAGCTGATTTCAGTGCAGTTGGAATTCCTTACAAGGTGAATGTTCCTTATGGTATTTTTGAAATGAAAAATGATAGAATTGTTCATATCCGAGAGAAACCTACTTATACCTATTTTTCGAATGGAGGAATATATTTATTTAAATCAGAATTGATTGAAAAAATTCCTGAAGGTAAAACCTACCTAGCCACTGAATTTATTGATGATTTGATTGTGGATGACAAGAAAGTAATTTCCTATTCTTTATACGATTATTGGCTAGATATCGGAAGTCATTCTGATTTTAAGAAAGCCCAAACGGATGTAAAAAAATATGAAAATTGATGAATTTAAAGGAATCAATAGTTATTATTCCAGCAAGAAAGGGTTCTAAAGGAATACCAGGAAAGAATAAAAAACTGCTCTTAGGAAAACCACTAATTCAATATACAATTGATGTAGCGTTGGAGCTATTCCCGAAAGAAATAATTTGTTTATCCACGGATGACCCTGAAATTAGAATTATTGGTGAGAAAAATGGTCTATCCATTCCAATGTTACGAGAGGCAGAATATTCAAATGATAATGCCGCGGCGAGGTCTTTAATTTTAAATGAAATTCGCAAAGCCAAACGAACAATTAGAAATATAATTTATTTGCAACCCACTTCTCCGCTGCGAAAAAAGGAAAATTTGGAAGCAGCAATGGCTATGTATTCAGATGGAATTGATATGGTGGTCTCCGTTGTTCATTCAAGAACAAATCCAAATTATAATTTGTATTTGGAAGATCAAAATCAAAATTTAAAACCGTTTAGTCCTACTCAAGTTAGGAATAGGCAAGAATCACCTACATTTTATCAATTTAATGGAGCTATCTACATTATAAACGCTGAAAGTCTAGAAGAAAAAGAAATTCATGAATTTACTTCAATAAAAAAATATGTAATGAGCTCATTTGAATCCATTGATATTGATGAAGAGTTTGATTGGTTTCTTACAGAACAAATACTAAAATTAAAAAATTATGGAAACATGGAAAGTTTGGGATAATGAGCTCGCGTATGGCGACTTGTTCTACAAACGAGCAATGGGGGAATTACCAGAAATGGAATCCAGTAAGGCACTTGCTAAATTAATTCAACCGTATCTCAAAGAAGAGGACAAGATTGGGGATATTGGCTGTGGTGGTGGACATTATCTTAGAAGTATCGATGGTAAAGCAACAAAGAAATTTCACTACGTGGGTGTCGATCAAACCTCTTATTACATTCAAAAAGCCAAAGAAGCATTTTCAAGCCCAATTAATTATAATGAGTTGCGATTATCAACAACTTTTCTGGAGGGAGACATTTTTAATCTTCCTTTGAATGACGAGGAAGTTGATGTTGTAATTTGCAATAATGTTTTACTTCATTTACCATCCATTGAAAAGCCAATTTCTGAGTTACTTCGTATCGCAAAAAGAACAGTCATAATAAGAGCATTGATTGGTGAGCATACGCTGAGAATCAAACAAGTTCATAAACCTGAGGTATTTGACTCTAATGGCGAACCATTGAATTTTCATTTTCATAACATTTATTCAAAATCATACCTTGAAAATTTATTAACATCGAATGGGATTACAAAATTTCAATTTATTGAGGATAAAGATTTTCAATCTGAAGCATTCAATACTAGCGAAAACTATGTTGGCCCAAGACCTGATAATTTAACAGTTGTGCTAAGTGGAATGCAAGTCAATACGTATATAATTCAACCATGGACCTTTGTAGTTATTGAAAAAAGCTAACTCTTGAAATCGGTAATAATTGTTGGTATTGGTAAATTAGGAATAAGACACTTAGAAGCGATTTTGCTTTGTGGTATTCCATCTACTATTTGGGTGGTAGATAAGAATTTGGAAATGCTGAAAAAGGCGGAGGATTTGAGTACTGAGCTAACTCATTTTTGTCATTTACAGTATTCAACAGAATTACCAAAGGATTTAAGCTTTGATTTAGGGATAATAGCAACTGATTCAAGACATAGATTTGAAATCACTTCTTATCTGCTTCAAAAGAATCATGTAAGAAATGTGTTGTTGGAGAAAATAATTTTTCCAATTTCAAATCAATACCTTCAATTTCATGATATTATTGAAAAATTGGGATGCAATTGTTTTGTTAACCTTCCAAGAAGGATGTTTTCACACTATAAATTATTGAGAGAACATACTTTAAATGCTAAAAAATTTCAAGTTACTATAAAAGGATCATCTTGGGGACTTTTATCAAATTCATTACATTTCGTAGATTTAATTCATTATTTATTTGAAGTCAAATGTGATAATGTTGATTCAACTGAGGTTGATGATTTTTTTTCATCTAAAAGAATTGGATATTTGGAGGCAAATGGAAGTATTGAATTCAACTTTTCTTCAAAAGGAAAAGCGATAATAATTTGCGAAGAAGGCAATTTTGAAGAAATATCTATTCATCTGTTATTTGATTCTAAACAGGTTATAATTAAAGAGAGAAGCAATGGTGATATGCAATTTTCTTGGGGATTAAATTCATTGGAAATTTTTCCTCTAATGGTTACAGAGACAACTTCAATTTTTTGGAAACAAATTGTAGAAAATAAAGCGTGTGAACTTCCTAGTTATAATGACATTTATCTTGAACATCTTTTATTTATTGCATCTTTCGAAGAAAAAAATGAGCAGGTAATCAAGATGAATAATGAGCGAATTTGGTTAACATAATAGAAATGAACGTTTTAGTAATTGGTACGGGTTTAATTGGTCAAGAATATGCTCGTATTCTTAATGATTTAAATGTTGATTTTATTAATTTGTGTACTACCAAAGAAAGTGCAATTCGATTTACGGAAAGTACTGGATTTAACGCTATTTATGGGGGATTAGAGCAAAATAAAGCAATTTTGAATGAATTTTCTCATTGCATTGTAGCAACCGATGTCGAAAACTCATTTTCGATAGCAACCATTTTATTTGAACAAAACTGTCAAAATATACTTTTGGAAAAACCTGGAACACTAACTATTGACGATTTTTTTAATTTGTATACTAGATTTTATGATATTGATTCATCTGTTTATATTGGTTACAATAGAAGAAATTACAGTTCTGTTTTGAAATTAATCGAATTAGCCAAAGAGGATGGCGGAATAACGAGTGCACATTTTGATTTTACAGAATGGTCACATGTGATTGAGAAATTAAACAAATCGAAAGGCTTATTAAGCAATTGGTTTTTCGGTAATTCCACACATGTAATTGATACAGTTTTTCATGTCATAGGCAAACCGGAATTAATTCAATCAACTTCTATTTCTAATTTGGATTGGCATAATCCTTCAATCTTTGTGGGTTCAGGGATTTCAAAAAGCGCTATTCCATTTAGTTATCATGCAAATTGGAGTTCATCGGGTAGATGGTCCATTGAAGTTAAAACGAGATTAAGGTCTATGCGTTTGATGCCAATGGAGCATATCTTTGAACAAAAAATTGGTTCACTTGAGTGGACGGAGATTTCCATTGATAATTCAAAAGATCTCTTGTATAAACCAGGATTTTATAAACAAGTACAAGAGTTTTTGTTTGTTAATTCACCAAATTTAAAGACGTTTAAAGAGCAATTTGAGGACCTGTCGTTATATTCTAAAATAGCTGGTAAACTTGAATAATCAATTAAAGAGTATTGGTCTACTTTTTTCAGGCCAAGTTTTGATTAAGTCAAGTAACTTCTTGAAGCAATTATTAATGGCTTATTTCTTAGGTGTTTCCGGTAGAGTAGATTTATTATTGGTTGCTCAAATTATTCCAAATATAATTGGAAGCATGATATCAGGTGGCGCAGGTGAAATTCTAGTTACAAAGACAAAAGTAGAAGATTCTTCAAAACAAACATTTGTGACATTTTTCACATTTATTTCCACAGCATTAATTGCCATCGTTTTATTCTTGTATTGGTTTTTTTTACCATTTGTGGCTGATAAATTAGACGTTAGCCTTTCGGATCAATCGTTATTTACGCAATTGTCTTTTCTGTTAATTGTAAGTAAGATTTTCGGATCAATAGTTTCTTGTCTTCAACACTTGCTATATGCTAAAAATCTCTATAAAAAGTTTATTGTAGTTAGTTTGATTGCGGAGCTTTTGGGAATTATTGTTATTCTACTATTTGTAAAAGAGAATCATATTTTGGCATTTGCATATGGAATTTTGGTTTCTACTGTTGCAACTGCGATCTTGTTTGTAACAATTCATCACCTACCATTAAAACCATTGTTTAATATCGAGGAATGGAAATCAAACTGGGATGAATTAAAATCTATGTATAGAAAAATATTCACGTTAAGTCTTCAAACCTTAATGAATCATTTAAGTTCCTTTTGGGAGAGAATGTTAAGTTTTAAATATCTCCAGCCTGGATATCTAAGTGCGTTGAATTACTCGAAAAGTCTAACTGAATTGCCAAAAATGGCTTTTCTTTCTTCTGTCTTAACGACCTCCTACATTGAACAAAACAAAAGAAAAGAAATTTCAAATGAAAAGTATTTAAGCTATTCAAACAAAGTAGATGCTTTACTAAATGAAACAGCATTTTTCTTTCAAATTTTGAGTTTACTCCTAAGTCCATTTGTTTTAATTGTATTATATCAACGAGGAGCTTTTGATTCCTCCGACGTTAGATTAACACTTTTTATATACCAAATTTTAACGTTGGGCTTTTTACCTGGTCTTATGTTTAATTTTTTAACTCGAACGATGTTTATTGAGTCAGAAATGAAACATTTATTTTGGTTAATTACTTGTAAATCAATTTTTGAAATTATAGGTATGACTATTTTCATCACGACATTTTATCAAACCATACCGGTTATCCTAACAATTTCTAAATATTTAAGTGTCTTTTATTTATACTACTACCTCAATAAAAAGAAATCTGGTATTTTTAATACAAGAAAATCGGTTAAGTTATACATGATTGCAATTGTTGTGAGTTTATTGCTTTATTTTTTAAATCAAGAGGTAATAAATGCAATCACTGATTTGTCAATTTTTGAATTAGGTGTTTATTATTCTCCAGTCCTTCTTTTTTCTCTAATTCTTTCCTTTTATTTTATTAGAAATATAAAAAAGAAAATAGTAGTTAGTTGAGTTCAAATCACAGACATATTTTTAGAAAAACAAAGCGTTTTAAGGGAGGGTCGATCGGCTTAATTCTGCTTTTCGATAAAATTGGTATTTTAAAGTATATTATTCCGATTTTAAATAAGGTTATTAAATTTTCCGGTATAAAAAAGGAATTTAATGTTAATCTCAATTATCGTATTTATGCGAAGTCTTTTGAAAATGCATTTTTGTCGAATCAAACATTTGATTCTGGTTCAAAAAAAGTGCTCTTTTTTTTCACAATGGGATCTGAAAGTTCATATTTATTGAGACAACTGATTATTGCAAAATACTTAGAATCAAATAATTGGAAGGTTGAATTTTTATGCTGTTCAGGATTTACTTCTGCATGCAACAAAGAAAGAATTGGTAAATCACAAGCGGATACTGCATTTATGTGTACAGAATGCAGTTGGGGGTATTCATTTATTCAAGAAAAAACAAAAATCCCCCTTTCTTTTTTGGAGAAAATTCAGTTGGATCGTGATGAAGTTGAGCGAATTAATTCCATAACTAATCTAGAAGATTGCATAAATTTTAAAACAAAAGAATTAATTCCCATTGGAGAGATTACCAAGGTAAATGTCTTAAGGTATTTTTATCAGGGTACTTTATATAATACAATCGAAGAATTGAAAATATATAAAAAGTATTTACTGGGAACACTTCAAGCAATAAAAAGTATCGAATCTTATCTAAGTTTAAATAAAGTAGACTTAGTTGTTACCATGAATGGTTCAGGAAATCTTGATCAGTCGATGATATATTGGGCTAAAAAACAAAAGATAAATTACATAACTCAAGAAAGTTTTTTAGGAACGAATAGTTGGATTTATAAGAAAAATGGTATTGCCATTCATCTTGATTTTATATCTGAATGGGAAAAGTATGGTTCCAGGTTGTCGGAAGAACAAAGGAATGAACTGCATCAATTTTTGTTTAAAATCAAAAAAGGAGAGGTTTATTCGACGAAACTACACAATTCAGATATAGGGGAATTGGCTCTCAAAAAAGGAGTTACACTTTTTACGAATATGAATTTTGATACTTACGTATTAGGTAGAAATTCACTTTTCAGTTCTATGGAAAATTGGTTAATTGAAACCATTACTTTTTGGAAAGAACATGTAAAAGAGACTCCACTTTACATTAGGGTTCATCCAGGAGAAACAAAAATGGCAACTCCCGCGGTGAAGTTTACGCGCGAAATTGTTGAACCATACTTAGATGAAAGTATAATTTTAATTGACTCTCATTCTGAAATTAATTCCTATTCACTTGTATTAAATTCCAATTATGTGATTACGTATTCTAGTACAATTGGGGTAGAGGCTATGATGATGGATGTGCCTTGTGTTTCAGCGGGTGAAGCTTTTTATAAACCCTTTGCAATGGCCCCTCAAGATAAATCAAGTTATTTTGAATTACTGAAACAGTTGAATATAAATCCGCGGATTTATCCTATTCAAGTAGAACAACTAGAATCGTATTTATATTACCTGTATTTTACAAAAACCACTCATTTTAAAGGGTTCGATATTAATCGCAATATATCTAAAATCGAACTAGCTAATCTAGCCAATTACGAAAAGTTGGTAGAAAACAATTTGGAAATACTAGAAACATTTTACAATCAATGCGTAATTGATGAATAGCATTAGTCGTTCAAGATTTAGTTTTTTTTCGGATAAAACCGATGAAAATATTGTTATTCTTTTCCCGATTCTGAATGCTTTAGCTACCGTATTGGTCCCATACACACCAGATGGTTTGATTAATATTGGAATGATCAGAGCATTTCTTATTATACTTTTCGGGCTTTATTTTTTAGTCAATTATTTTACTATTAAGTTTAACCTATCAATAGTAACTTTCATTTTTCTATTTTACATTTTATTTTGTGTGCTAGTTGGAAAGGATTATTTAGTTGGATTTAATGTTTATTTTAAGTTTTTTGTTGCGACGCTTCATCTATTATTTGGTTTGTATTATGGAGGTAGGCCCTTTTTTATGCGAAGAATTTCTATTTCCATATTAATTATGCTAGGTATTTATATCATTGATTTTATTATCTCTAATATATTTAACCTAGGTTCAGCATCGTATAAGGGAGTAGAAAATGAGATTAATTTTGGAGGATCAGGAGTGAATCTCGCGAAGTGTGTCTCAGCAATTCTGTTGATGGTCCCGATTATGTTCTATGATTTTAAAAGTACCATTTTAAAAAGGATTTTAATAGTTTTAACCATTGCTGGGATTATTCATGTCTTATTTGCTTTTAAACGTTCCGGAATTTCAAGTTTATTTTTAGGCTATTTTATCATTCTTATTTTCTATCCTAATCCTCTTAAGAAAATACAGTATAGTTTGAGAATACTCATTTTAGGTTTATTACTGAGTCCTTTCATATATGAGCAAATAATCGATAATTATCAGGCGAGAGAGAAAGCAATTAGATTAGATGACCAGGAAAATTTAGAGGATCAAGCAAGATATGTAGAGTATCAAATGGGTAAAAACGAATGGCAAAAACAATCTTGGGATTATAAATTGTTTGGTGCAGAGTTATTTAATTCAAGATTGTATTTCGGAACAAGAAGGACTTTTCATACGGATTATATGACGTTATTTTCAGGTGCTGGGCTAATTGGAATTTTACTTTTATTATTTCATTATTACTCCATGATTAAAACCCTCTGGCAAAAGAATTTACAATTTAGAACTGAAATTAATCAATTGCAATTTGCAGTAGGGTTGGCATTGGTTGTTAGTATGGTTTTATATGGGTTTTCTGGCTTGATTCAAGCTATAGAACCCCGCGCTACAATATTACTATTTATTGGTGTTTTGGTTGCCAGACCCGCATTTCCTGAAACATAATGTGGTTTTTAGGTGATATAGCATTGGGTGGTTTAATTGCTACGGAGCATGAGAAGAATACCATAAGATTTAGCAATGCGGCATCCTTCTTTGCAAATAAACCTCATGTTTTTGCCAATTTAGAAACGCCAATTTATATTCAGAATGCCGAAAATCCGAATAAAAAGTTAATTCACACTACCAATTATGAGGCTATAAAAGTTCTTAAGGATTTAAATATTTTTGCTGTTTCCTTGGCAAATAATCATATTTTTGATTGTACCGAAAAAGGTCTCCAAGCAACGATAAATTGGTTAGATAAAAATGGCATTAAACACACAGGTGCTGGATCAAAGAAGGAAGAATTAGAACCAATCCTCTTTCATAATGAGTTTGGTCAAAAAGTTGGGTTTTTCGCTTATATTGATAAAAATACGAATCCACATTTTAATGAATCAAGTTCTTTTTACATTAATTATTTAGATGTTCACCAAATAAAAACGGACATAGAGAAACACCGGTCTTCTTGCGACTTACTAATTGTTTCTATTCATTGGGGAATTGATTACATTAAATTTGTTTCAAATACACAAATTAAAATAGCGAAGGAAATTATTGATATTGGGGCAGATTTAATCGTTGGACACCACAATCATGTTATACAACCCAATCTAGAATATAAAGGGAAAAGAATTTTTTTTGGCCTTGGAGGGTTGGTTTTCGGAGATTTTCATACTTCTAAAGGAATGGAATCTACTTTTCATCGTACAAAGAACGGACTAATTGTCAATCTGGAAAATAATGAATTTAGTTTTTACAAATCTACAGATCAACGAGGAAATGTTGTGGTAATTGATTCCTTTATCAACTATGGATCAAAAAATAAAAAATGGTGGAAACGCAACTTGTTTTTGCTAAAAAAACCTTTCTTATTTGCGCTTTATCAAAAGATTGAAATTGTTAGAATGAAGATTTTTCATCTCTTTTTTTCTTATCAAAATTCGCCCTTAAACAGGCTTTTATACAAATTACTTAAATGATTTCAATTCAGAAATTTAAAATAGCATATATCGCACTCAAGAAGATTAAATATTGGATCTTGTCGCTTCAATTTGGAGCAAAACCAAGTGCCATTATGCAAACTGCTTCCACAACCTTTATGGATAGACATCCAGATATTTTTGATTTTATAAAGATGAATTTTGGTGAACAAGAAATTCGTGTTCTATCCTTTGGATGCTCTACCGGAGAGGAGTGTTTTTCCTTGAGGAACTATTTGCCGAATGCCAAAATTACTGGGATTGATATCAATCCTTCGAGTATCGATAAGGCTAAAAAAAGTAGTTTAGCTGATTCTAATATGGATTTTGTTTGTTGTTCACCGAACGAATTAAAACTACTAGGAAAATTCGATGTAATTCTGGCAATGTCCGTATTGTGCAAGAATCCAGAGGCACAGGAATTAACAGATATCAGCTCGATTTATCCTTTTCATCGCTATAATTCCATTGTGTTATCGCTAGATTCGCTTCTCGAGGAAAAAGGATATCTCATTATTCGAAGTTCTAATTTTCGGTTTAGGGATTCTAACATCTTCAATAAATACCGTGTTGTTGAATTTAAAAATAGCAGAGAACCAAAATTTTTCCCAAAATTTGATGTCAATAATAAGAGATTAATCAACTATCTAGAAACTGAAGAGATTTTCCAAAAAGAGTCATAATATATGTGGTTATTTGGATCAAAAAATACAGTGATTGGCGAGCATTTAAAAGTTAAAATCAACTTTTTGGATGCACTATTATGTACAAATGATACGTTCAATGAATACAAATCAACAGATTTTCATTTGGTTGTTTTTGGAAATCCTTGGCCAAGATTTGAAAATCAAGATTTTAACAAGCCGACGAAAGGAATAGACTGGTTAGTTACTCTCATTCAAACCTATGGGCAAACATTTATTAACTATGTTAAAGGTGATTTTGTCATTTTTTTGGAAATAGAAAAGGTCATTTATATTTTTAACGATCATTTTGGAATTTCATCGATTTATTATAATTCAGAGAAAGCCATATTGTCTGATGATTATAATTTTCTTCAAAAAATATCAACGACATTTGATCCGGATGCAATTGCTCAACATATTTTGTATAATCGGACATTAGGAGAAAAAACTTATGATGCTTGTGTCGTAAACAAAGGAGGAGCTAACGCAATTGAATATTCAGCTAATTCATTTAATTTCAAAACCTATTGGAATTATAAAAATCTGCAAGTCAAATCCTCTAAAAAGTATTCACTTCAAAATCTAATTGAGTTTTGTGACTCGAATATTTCCTTTTTTTATCGTTGGTTTAAAGTAGATTCTACCTATGTAACACTTACTGGAGGTAAAGATAGTAGAAGTGCTTTATCCATTTTGCTTAAACAAGGAATTACACCTATTGGAATCAATTATGGAAATCCAGCCTCCAAAGATGTGATTTTTGCAAAAAGATTGGCTAATAAAATTGGAATTGAATGTCATAATAGTAATGTTGACTCAAACTCAAAAGAATATTTTTCTTTGATTGATGAACTAATAAAGAGTAACTCCATGACGAGTATTCATAGAGCTCATCGTCTGGCTGCCTTTAAAGCTATTGGTAAAGAAAATGATACTTTTAAAGTTTTATTTAATGGGTATCTTGGCGGCGAACTTTTGATGGGAATATACCCAGATAAATTGGTTTTTACGGAAAATATTTTAAGTTCTTTGAATAAGGTTAAACTTAAAAGTTCTACAAATTTTTTTGAAAAAGAACATGTAAAAATTCGAATTAATCACCAAGAAAAAAACGATGTAAAGATTGAAAATGAATTGGATGCCATCTTTAGAATCGGAATTAAGCATCATCTTCAAGATATTCATCTGGCAAAAAAATATTGCAATTATGTTTTTTCTTTTTTTCTTGATGTTGATTTTGTAGAGCGCATATTTCAGAGTCAATTTAATTTCACTCAGGTTGATAATCAATCATTGAATTTATTCAAGAGATATAACTTATATAGGTTAAATTGTGAACTTCAATATCAATTAGCTCCCATACTTCGTACTATTCCTTTTGCAAAAAAAGGTAATTATACCGTGAATGACTACAAAAAAGGCCCCTTATTTTGGTCGGTTAAAAAAGTGTTTAATCATTTAAAAGAATCGAAATACCCTCCCAATTTTGTTTATTCAACGAATTATTGGAATTGGTTAATAGAACAAATCGAATATATTAAGTCAGATCAAAATTCAATCATACATTCCTATTTTAATGTCTCAGAAGCACTTCAAAGTTTGAAAGAGTTGTCAAAACCTTCGTATTCTGAATCAGAAATGTTATACTATTCGCGAATTTGGATGTTTTACAAATATTTAACTCAGTAACTTGAAAGAAATTAACATACTTATCCTAAAAAATGAAATGCCTCATGATCATAATGGGTGGATTATTTCTTGTCAAAAGCATAAAAATATTAGGTGGAAAGTTGTTGAATTAGTTGCAGAAAATTGGCTTGAATTAATCCAAAAAGAATCTTTTGATTTATTGTTATTAAGGCCACCCGGAAGATCAAGTTTTTTCAAGCAAATTTATGATGATAGAGTTCAGCATCTATCTACACTTTATGCTGATAAAATATATCCTAGTTTAGATCAAGTAAAGATTTATGAGAATAAAAGATACTTTAGCGATTGGTTACTTGTAAATACAATTCCCCATCCAAAGACTTCAATTTTTTACGCGAAGGAGGAAGCATTACATTTTGTTAACTTAACAAAGAGTTTTCCATTGGTATCAAAGCTCAACATTGGTGCATCAGGTAAAGGTGTTACAATTTTAAAAACAAAAGAAGATGCCGTTAGTGAGATTGATAAGCTTTTTGGTGATGGTAAAAAGATTCTTGGAGCTCCAAATATTCGAAAAGGTTCTTTAATTAAAAAAATGAAGAAGTTATTGAAAAATCCTCGTTTTTTGATTGATCGAATGAGTGAATACAAGCAACAATCGAATGAGCTCCATAAGAATTATGTGATATTTCAAGAGTTTATAAATCATAGTTTTGAATGGCGCTGTGTGGTTATTGGAACTTCTTTCTTTGCTCATAAGAAACTTGTAAAATCTGGAAAATCATCTGGTTCATTATTGAAAGATTATGATAGCCCACCACTCTCACTCTTGAATTTTGTTAAGGAGTTATCCGTAAAACACAAAATTGATTCGGCGGCAATTGATGTTTTTGAACATGGTGGCGAATATCTTGTCAATGAGATTCAATGTTTTTTCGGACAGTCAGACCCGCATCAGATGTTTGTAGATAACAAACCGGGAAGGTATTATTTTAATAATGAAGAATGGGTGTTTGAGGAAGGTTCATTTAACGATAATGAATGTTTTGATTTGCGATTAAAGCATGCTTTGGAACTTTGTGCAATAAAGTGATGTTATAATGAAGAGATTTCTTATAGATTTTATTGTCAAAATTGGATTGTCAGACTTAATTCGTCAAAGTCTTCAAAAAAAAAAGACAACCATAATTTATTATCACAATATATCTAAATCAAATTTTTCAGAACATATAAAGTTTCTTTCTAAGAAATATTCTATTGTTTCACTTGAAGACTATTTAAATAATGTAATCCCTGAAAGCACAAAACACAGGTTGATTATAACTTTGGATGATGGGTACAAAGAGAATCAGAATCTTCAAGATGTTTTGAATAAGAATAATGCATCTGCCACCGTTTTTTTAACCGCTGGGATTTTAAATTCGAATCATGGCCTATGGTTTTTAAGTAAATTAGATCGTGATGTCAAGAAAAGAATGAAATCTGTTCCCAACAAAGTTCGAATTGAATATCTTGAAACCAATAAAATCTTTGTGCAAAATGAAGAATCAGACATTCGGATTTCGTTAAATATTGATGAAATTAACACAATGAAAAATTTTTCATTTGGTTCGCATTCGATGTTTCATCCTTGCTTAGCAATGTGTAACGATGAAGAGGCCTTAAAAGAAATCCAACATTCAAAGGTTCTTTTAGAAAAATTGTTAGCTCGACCTGTAACTTCACTAGCATTTCCGGATGGGAGTTTTGGAGAAAGGGAGATTCAACTATCAAAACAAAGTGGGTACAAAGCAGTGTTAACGTCGGAAAAGGGTTTCAACAACTTTACTTTTAGCAGCTATAAATTGAATAGATTATCTATACCTGATTCCTGTACGGTATCTGAACTATATCTTCGAACAACTGGGATTTGGTTCTTGGTAAGAAAACTAATTCGTTAGTAAAATGGATTTTGAATATAAAAGACTAACTAATGAACTATTGAAAGATTTGCATTTGTTGTTCAAACAGTCAGGTAAAAAAGTGACGTTTAAACAACTTGTAAAAAAATATGGTACTGAACGATTTGGAGCGCAAAACATTGGATACATTGCCTACGATAAGAATAAAAGTGTACCAGTAGGTTTTTATGGTGTTCTTCCAGTAATTGCTTCATATCAAGGAAAAGAGGTATTGATTGCACAAAGCGCAGATACCATAACACATCCAGATTATAGAAAACTTGGTTTATTTAAAAATCTAGCAGAAAAAACATATGACCTTTGTGCTAAGAACTCAATAGATTTCTTGTTTGGAGTTCCTAATTTTAATTCTTATCCTGGATTTATTAAACATCTTGGATGGCAGGATATAGGGAGATTCATTATTTTTACTAGGAAGGTTCATACTTTCCCTATTGGTTTTTTAGTTAATAAACTAAACTTCTTAAGATCGTTTTATTCACTTTATGTTCGCGTAATACTCTTAATATTAGCAAAGAGAGTCTCATTTCATAAATTGAACAAAAATCCCGATATCAAGTTTCATATTCCTTGGACAACTATTTATAAGGACTATAAATTAAATCATTCTCAGTTTGAAGTTACTATAAACAATGTAAACCTTGTACTTTCATTTAAAGGAGCATTGAAAATAGGTAAATACGATGCTGCTACGAATGATTTATCCGGAATACATAGAAAATTAAAACTTGTCGCATTTTTTACAGGATGTCATAAGATTGTTTTTCAACAGTTAGATTGTATTACTAATTCGAATGTTGAATATAATTTTTCGACTTTTTCAAAAAGGGAAGGACTTCCATTTATTCAAAAAAGAATTAATGAAACCAGTATAGGGAATGAGATTTTAGCTATAAATTATCTAGATTTTGATACCTTTTAAAAAATGAAAATCCTGGTTGTTTCTCGTTTAAAATCTACAGGTTCTATTTCTGTTATCACGCATCGACAAATGCATTCAGTTCAGCAATTAGGCCATGAGGTTTCATATTTTGAAGTAGCAAAAGGCGGCATATTCGGATATTTTCAAGCATTGTTTAAACTAAGACAAGTACTCCGAAATGAAAACTATACTATCGTTCATGCGCATTATTCTTTGTGTGGCGTAATAGCCAGTCTAGCTGGTTCCAAAGTACTTGTTGTTTCCTTAATGGGCAGCGATATAAAAAAATCAATTTTTAATAGGCTGATAATCAAGCTTTTTATGCAAAATAAATGGTCAAAACTGATTGTCAAGTCACAAGAAATGTGTATTCAAATAACACCTTACCTTAGCAAAAAGAGTACTTTGGAAGTAATTCCGAATGGCGTTGATTTTGAGTTGTTTAAGCCTATGGATAAGAATGTAGCAAGGGAATATTTAGATTGGGATGTCACAAAAAAAATCATTCTTTTCGCCTCGGATCCAAATCGTTTGGAAAAGCGTTATCAGTTAGCGGAAAAGGCCGTTGAAATGCTGAAAAATCAAAGGATTAATTTAGAATTGATTGCCTTAAAGGATATAGAACCAGAAAGAGTGCCCTATTATTTGAGCGGATGTGATGTTTTGTTATTGACAAGTGAAAGAGAAGGATCTCCAAACATTATTAAGGAGGCAATGGCTTGTAATTGCCCAATTGTCTCGACAAATGTTGGTGATGTTGAAACGGTAATAGGAAACACAGAGGGATGTATTGTTGTTTCAAGTTCCAAACCTGAAATCATTTCTGCAGCCTTAAAGGAGCTATTATCTTCTGGTGTACATCGAACAGATGGTCGGACACGAATTGAATGGCTTGCTCATAATAAAATAGCGGAAAAACTCATTGACTTTTATGAAAAGTAAAGGAAAAATTGATGTTATAGTGCTAGGTGGACATGTTCAAGGATTAGGCATTGTAAGAGCATTTGCTAAAAAAGGAATGCGTGTTGTTGTAATTGACGATACAGATTTTAATCTTGCTAAATATTCTCGTTATTGCGTTGAATTTATTAAATGTCAAAATTCTCAACTCAAAGAATTACTCTTAGCATTAAAATTGAATTCAGATTACAATAGTAGCGTTGTTTTTCCGACTAATGATTTTCACGTAAAACTATTATCCCAATTAAAAGAGGAGTTAAATCCTCAGTTAATTTGTGCAGTTGATCATTGGCGTAAAATAGAGGTGTTCTTTTCCAAAGCCCTATCTTATGAATTAGCTAGTTCCTTATCAATAGAAATTGCCAAAACAATTCAAATAACGTCTATTGATGATTTATCAAAAATAGCGGTTAAATTTCCGTGTATCATTAAACCAACTGTGATGCATACGTTTTATGCCAGGTTCAAGAAAAAAGTCATTCTTTGTGCTAATTTCAATGAACTCAACAACGCTATGAAATTGGCGAGTTCATTTTTCCCATTACAAGAATTACTCATTCAAGAGGTAATAAAAGGAGATGGTTCTTGTCAATATTCTGTTGGCGTATTTGCTATAGAAGGAGAAATTATTCGTTCGGTAACAACGAATAGAGCCCGACAACATCCCATTGATTTTGGAAATGCAACCACTATGGCAATAACTTGCGATAATTCTGAAATACTTGATATTTCTCGAAAGATAATGGCTCAAACAAAATATACAGGTATTTGTGAAATTGAATTCAAACAGGATGAGGTAAGTGGTGAATTTAACTTTTTGGAGGTGAATTCACGGACATGGAAATGGCATTCAATATGTCAAGCGGCTAATGTTGATTTACTAGGCCCCTATTACGAGTATTTGACTAGAGGAGAAAAGAAATTTGATGCTCAAAAACAAACAAGTGCCTATTTTATTCATCAGTTAACCGATTTGCCAACACGATTGAGAATGCGTTTTAAAGGAATGAATGTTGTAATTCCACCTCGAGATTATCAAAAACAAAATGCAGTTTGGGATAGAACTGATCAACTACCTTGGTTCATGGAAAAAATCTTTTTACCTTATTTTTTAATTAAAAGATAAAATGGGTTTTTTAATTGAAATAAATCATCCCGGTCAAGTCCATCTTTTGAGATTCGTTATCAAAAAGATGGAAAAATCTGCGAAGAAATTTGTAGTAATTACTAAAAATGAAAAGTCAATTACAGACCTTTTAACTAGTTATCAAATTCCATATATTAATATAGGAAGAAAAGGAGAGGGAACTATCGGTAAATTGGTAAAGCAATTTGTATTTACATACAGGGCTTACAAAATCGCAAAGAATAATAAGTTGAGAGTTGGATTGGGGAGTTCATTTACAAATGATCTTTTAACCTTATTAATTCGAGATTTTAGATCGATTCATTTAAGTGATGATGATGAGGAAATGGTTCCATTTATTACGAAATACTCTTATCCATTTGCTTCAATTATTCTTGCTCCAGATTGTATTCACTTCAATAAGTTTCACCGAAAAGTCGTCGGATATGCAGGTTATCATGAACTAGCCTATTTGCATCCTAATTATTTCCTCCCTGACCCAAGCGTTTTAACAGAGTTAGATGTTCGTGAAGGGGAAAGGTTTTTTGTTCTGCGTTTCGTTGCTTTAAAAGGGCATCATGATAATGGACACAAAGGAATCTCATTAGAACAGAAAAGAATTTTAATTAACTTACTAGTGCAATATGGAAAAGTATTTATTACATCCGAAAATCCAATTGAACGTGAATTTGAAAGTCACAGAATTAAAGTAAATCCTGAAAAGATTCATTCTGTTTTATACTTCGCCTCTGCCTTTATTGGAGATAGCCAAACCATGACTTCTGAAGCGGCAATTTTAGGAACTCCGTCTTTCAAATGCAATACTTTTGCAGGCAAGTTATCCGTGCCTAATGAAATTGAACATAAATTTGAATTGTGTTTTTCATTTCAACCTAGTCAATTTGATTGTTTAATTAACGAACTCGAAAAGGTGTTAGAGGATGAATGTAGTAAAGTGAAATGGAAAGAAAAAGTTGATGAAATGTGGCAAAGTAAAATTGATGTCAGTGAATTTATTTTCAATTATGCAATTCAATTTTAATTGATAATGCAAAGAGATTTTACAATATCAGCTTATCAGCGCTTATTAGATGCTCTTACATCATCTGGTTATTCCTTTCAACGCTTTGATGACTTTCTAGGTTCACCAAAAGACAAAGTTGTCATCCTAAGGCATGATGTTGATCAAAAACCAATTAATTCTTTGCTTTTTGCTAATTTGCAGTTTGAAAGAGGAATTCAAAGTGTCTTTTATTTTAGAGCAAAAAAATGCAGTTGGAATGAAAACATAATTAAAGAAATAGCTTCTTTAGGCCATGAAATTGGTTATCACTATGAAAATTTAGCAACCTCAAAAGGGGATATACAAAAAGCAATTTTAGACTTCGAAGGAAACTTGAGTAATTTGAGAAAACTCGTTCCTGTTTCTACTATCTGTATGCATGGAAGTCCGTTGTCAAGATTCGATAATAGAGAGATATGGAAACACATAGATTATAAAAAATACAACATTATTGGCGAGCCCTATTTCGATTTAGATTTTAACAATATTCTTTATCTTACAGATACAGGTCGTTCGTGGAATGCTGCTGAATCAAGTGTTAGGGATAAAGTAGAAAGTGATTTTAATTACTCCTTTAAATCTACACATGAAATAATTTCATCAATTGAAAACGATTTATTACCACGAAAAATTATGATTAATTTTCATCCCCAAAGATGGAACCAAGAATTAGTGCCTTGGCTAGTAGAAAAGTATGGTCAGCAGGCTAAAAATCCTTTGAAGAGGTTAATTAGAATTATTCGTTCTTAAACAACCTGAAATTTTCAATTCTTCCTTCATTATCTTGAAGCACTAGCTGATACAATCCCGTAGTTAGTTGATCCCCAAACGAAAAATCTTGAATAGAGTTCTTGTCGAGTACCGTTTCAAAAATCAATCTTCCGTTATAATCGTATAGTTTAGCATTTAGAAATTCAAATAAATCTTCATCAACAAATTTTAGATTAAAATTTTGGTTTGACGGATTAGGGTAAACTGTAATTTGAAGTTGCTTTCCTTGATTATCGCTGATAAATTCATTGTCTTCATTTTCCATAATTGCAAGAGGTGTTTTTGCGAAACAGCTCGCATCCCAAGGGCCGTAGGTTGCATAATTATTCATTGAAACTCGCACCCTTATATTGTGATTTGTATTAAATACTTGAACATACCCGGCTATCTCAGATAATCTAAAACTTCGAATGTTATTTGTTTGATGATAATAGGTAGCACTTCCATTAGTTATCTCAAATTGATAAGAGCCACCAGGTATAGCAAAAGCATACAGTCGTTGTGTGAATGTTGGTATTGTTACATCACAATTGTCAATCGTTGAAAACTGACCGTCTTGGATTTTTGTATATGGTGTATTCTCTGTATTTAATATACATGAAGGTCCATACGAGCCAATTATTCCTTGTCTGATGCATCGAACAGAAGCAGAATAGGTTTTGTTGTAGGCATAACCTGGAATATCGTAAATTTTTACTTTTGGGACACTAACAACAGCTGATTCTATTGCTACTGAGTTTGATTGATCTATCAACCTAAATTGGTAAGAACAACCCGTTGATGGAGTAGGAGGGACTGCATCTAGATAGTCCTGGAAAATATAATTATGCTCAACGCCACAATCACCAGATACGATCGTCGGATTTAAAGATTGCGTTATTGTAACATTGCATGGTGGACCATACGAACTAAATGGCCCTCCTTGAACACTTACAGCACATTCTACTGTGTAAATCGCTTGTCCAATAGCTGTTATACTACCTGATACGGCTGGTAATGATGCTAATTGACTAATAGAAGTTGTTCTGCGCGTTGTTGTACTTCCATAAGAAGCCCCTTTATCTACCACTTTTACCTCACCAGTCACCGTATTTGTCACCCGAAATCTCCATGTAGTTCCACCACTTAGTGTTTGGGCTCTGAAAATGGAGCTTAAAGAAGGTAAAGTAGCGTTACAATATGCCGTTTCAAGCTGAATATCATTAGGCGGTGGAGTAGTTACGTTGCAACTAGGCCCCCAATTGTTTTGCCAATTTCCACCAGACATAAAGTCTACTTGAACAGCATAGGTGGTGCTATATTGCGGTCCTACTCCTGCAAAAATAAGATTTGTAAAAGTTTTTGGGGAACCCGTACTTGAAATTCCAGGTTCAAAAATCCAAGTGCTTGTACCTTGGGTAATTCTAACCCTATATTGCTGAGCACCGTTTGTTGTCCAATAAAAATTTGAACCTAATGCACCTAAATTTGAGTTGCAAAAAGTACTTGTAAGTTGAACTTGTTGAGCAAAAATTACTGAGTTCAGAACGATGTAAATAAAAATTAAATAATTTTTCATGACAGAATGTTAAACAAAATTTAAATTGACTCGTAGAATTAAAGTATTATCAAAATAGTTTGAGATAACCTTCTTTAAATTTAAAGTAAATATAGTAAAATTTGGTGAAAAACTAATAAGCTGCATTTAAAACATTTTCTAATTTAATGTAGGATTTATAAGAGTAGAAGTTTGGAAGAAAAAAAGGTTCAATATACGCTGGATGAAAATTTAGATAATTTCAGAGATGTCAATTTATTACTGAAGAGCTATTCAGCGGATATTAATTGCATTGTCATTGGAAATATTGTAACTTTAGAAGATTGGAAAAGGAGAAGAAAACTTAGGAAACTTCCGGTTATTGGAATATTCTTTTCTATGGCAGAATTTTTCTTTTTTCGATTTTTACCAAAGATTTATTTTTTCAATAAGCTTTATAATATTTTTGGGTTTAATTCAAGTAAGTTTATGTCAAAAGCCGAAATACTTGGAAGATTTATTTATAATGGATTTGATATACTTTCATTTTCGCAAGAGTCTGGTTTTCATTCTTTTAAAATACAGAAAGTATCTGAAGGATTTGCACAAAAAGTTGATACAGGGTTGATTATTTCCATTGAACGATTAGGCCTTAATGGAAAGAAAATTAAAATTTATAAAATTCGTACAATGCATTCTTATTCGGAATACATTCACAAATATATGATTCAAAATTATGGGTTCAATTCGAGCGGAAAAATATCCAATGACTTTCGAATCACAAAATGGGGTAGACTTTTGCGTAAATTTTGGATAGACGAATTACCTCAATTATATAATTTGGTAAAAAGAGACTTAAAATTAGTTGGACTAAGACCCGTAGGTGAAGCCTATTTTGATGAATTACCTGAATACATAAAGAATAGAAGATTAAATTTCAAACCAGGTTGTATTCCTCCCTATGTTTCCTTAGATATGAGGTCAAGTGTAGAAGAAGTTGTTAAAGCGGATGATATTTATATGAATGATTATTCAAGAAATAAATTTGTCGATTTTCATTATTTTTTTTTAGCTATTTATTGTATCATTGTAAAACGTAAAAGAAGTTCATGATTAAACCTCTTTATTATTTGTTTTTCGTAGTTATTCTTGTGATTTCACTTGGTTCGTGTGTGACTACCTCTAAAATCAACTATTTCCAGCAACAGCAGGGTTTATCGGATAGTTTAAAAATTTCTAAATTCAGATATACAGGGCCGATTTTTGAAACAGGAGATATTCTTGATATTTCTATTTACACTACAAGCAAGGACGTAAATGAACTTTTTGCCCCCTTCTCTTCACAAAACATTAGAACCAATCAGACTTATAATTCTGGAAGTCCAATTCAAAATGGATTTACCATTGATACCTTAGGATTTATCGATGTTCCAAATATTGGAAAGGTCAAGGCGGCTGGTAAAGCTAAATTTGAACTACAAGAAGAATTGAGAGCTCTATTGAAAGAATATATTATTGATCCAATCGTCTATATTCAACTGTTAAACTTTAAGGTGTCAATTTTAGGTGATGTGAAATTACCAGGTATTTATCAAATACCAAATGATAGAATTACACTATTTGAAGTGATTGCTTTGGCAGGTGATTTAAATTATTCAGGTAATAGAAAAAATGTAAAGTTAATTAGGACGGATAATGGAAGGCAAAAGGAGTATATTATAGATTTAACTCAATCAAATCATTTCGGAAAAGAGTATTATTATCTCAAACAAAATGACCTTCTTTTTGTGTCTACAACATCAGTTAGATTAAACCAAATAAATTATGCTCAATATTATCTACCAGCGATTTCCTCTCTTTCTTTAATCGTAACCTTTTTTAATCTAATCAAGCAATAATGAATCAGTTTAACTTGGTAGAGGAGAAGGTTGAAAATTCGACTGCACTAAAGACACGCACATTCAAAGAGGTTTTGCTCGATTATGCATCCCATTGGAAAATGTTTCTATTTTTTATAGGTATTGCAATAGTAGCAAGCATCACCTACCTGCGCTATTCAGTACCCGTATTTCAATCAAACGCAAAAATTTTAATTAAAAATAACGAGAAGAAAAACACTGGTCAAACGGAATATTCCGCATTTGAAGATTTAGAAATTTTCAACAATTTTAATTCAGTTGATAACGAGAAATCAATTTTAAAATCACGAAGTTTAATTTCAAAGGTTGTTAAAGAACTTAATCTGAATATTGAATATTACTCCAAAGGAAGTTTAACCGGTTTTCAACAACGAGAAATTTTTGAAAATAGACCGTTTAGCATACTTTTAAAGGATACCTCGGTTAACACGATCAATCTTAGTTTTATTATAAAAATAAAAGATGCTACTAGTTTCTACATTCTTGATCTTGAGGAAAAGGTTGTACAAACAGCTAATTTTAATTCCTTAATTACATACCGAGGCCTAAAATTTTCACTTAAACCAAAAAGTGAAAATTTGAAACAGTATTTTTCGAGGAATATTTTGGTTAAGGTACTTACGGAAGATTTAGCTACTCAAAAGATTGTATCAAATTTAACCGTTGAACAAGAAAGTTCAAGCTCAACTGTATTGAATATTACTTTGAAGACCAGATGCCAAGATAAAGGAATTAAGGTGATTGATAAATTGATTGAATTTTACAATATTGATGCAATCATTGATAAAAAAATTGTTTCCGAAAATACGCGCAATTTTATTTCAGAGAGGTCAAGAATTCTTAATTCTGAATTAGATTCTATTGAGAGCAAAATATTGAAGTTTAAAAACTCAAAGAACATCGTTGACCTTGAAAAAGAAACAGAGTATGATTTTATTTTTAAAACAGACCTGAGTAAGAAAATTATAGATGCATCAACCGAGAATGAGATTAGAAAATTAATGCTCAAGAATATTCAGAACGAAGGTAATAAATATGATCCTATCGATGTAAATCTTGGTGGCATTGATTTGAATATTGATAAGTCGGTAGAAGAATATAATAAATTGATTTTTCAACGAAGTGAGCTACTCAAAACCGTTACTGAAAAAAATCAGAAAATTCAAAATATAAATTTCAAATTATCGGAAACAAAGAAGAATATTGAAAAGAGTTTACGGAATATCATTGACGCTCAAAAGGAACAATTGACTGAACTAAATTCAAGCGAAAATGAAGTGCTTGGTCGAATGTCTGAAACACCTAGGAAATTTAAAGAATATTGGGAGCTATCAAGACAGCAAAAGATAAAAGAATCCCTATTTCTTTATTTATTGGAAAAAATGGAGGAGGCACAAATTGCCATGGCTGCAAAAATCGGAAATGCTAAGGTTATTGATAATTCTTTTGGCAGCAATGTTCCAATTTCACCAAATATACCAACCGTTTATATTAGCTTTATTTCGGCAGCACTATTTTTTACGATTTTATTTATCTATCTTAAAAATCTACTTCGAGATAAAGTATACAGCAAAGCAGATATTTCACGATTAAACCTGCCATATCTCGGGAATATTCCGTTGGGTGAAAAAAATAAGAATATTGTCATTTCAAGGGGTAGTAAAACCGCAATTTCAGAATCATTTAGAAGTTTGCGAACCAATGCTGACTTTTTACTCCGATCTTCAAAGCAAAAAGAAAAGGGGAACTTTATATTTATAACATCAACTGTTGCAAAGGAGGGGAAATCTTTTACTGCTGTTAATTTTTCGCTTTCAATTGCATTATCAGGAAAAAAAGTTTTGTTGCTTGGAATGGACTTAAGGGCCCCAAAGCTTGAACAGTATTTGGGAAAAGAAAAATCCAAAGGGATCACAAATTACATTGTTGACCAAACTACATCTATTTATGATTTTATATATCAATCAGACTTAGACCCAAATTTATACATTTTTCCTTCTGGAGATATTCCTCCCAATCCTTCTGAATTGTTAATGAATTCAAGAATTGATTCGATGTTTAAGCAAGCTGAGAAAGATTTTGATTTTATTTTAGTTGATACTGCACCTGTGGGAATTGTAACAGATACGTTGTTAATTTCTCAATATGCTGATGTAACCGTTTACGTAGTTCGCGCTAATCAACTCCCGCGAAAAATGTTAAATATTGCAGCTGACTTGTTTCAGGAAAAAAGACTTAATAATATGGCCGTCTTACTGAATGGAACCTATGGTTCGAAAGGCTACGGCTACGGCTATGGATATGGTTACGGGTATGGATACGGATATGGGTATACCCAAGGATATTATATGGAAGATAAAAAGCCATTTTGGAGTAAGATTGTTTCCAAAATCAAAAAGTTGTTTAAATAATGGATTTATTTTTTAATACCGAAGCGATATCCACCAATTAATTTAATGCTGTAAAAATATTGACGCACAACTAAATC
Organism: Crocinitomicaceae bacterium; assembly: GCA_044361535.1. Taxonomy (GTDB): domain Bacteria; phylum Bacteroidota; class Bacteroidia; order Flavobacteriales_D; family Crocinitomicaceae; genus UBA952. The sequence goes on along the minus strand of JBIKIQ010000014.1, from coordinate 33,133 downwards.
TGAAAATCTCACCGACTTATTATCAAAATCGGTTACAAGAAAAATAAAGTATTCAGACTTAGAATAGCCACCCATAATTCGAAAATCATATCTTGGAGCTAATCCTAAGTACCCTCTTGTATTTCCAGAATAAGTATAAAATTTAGACTGAATTACAGGCCCAAAACCAAACCAACCTGCAAATTGCCAATTCTTTATTCTATTAACATATGCGTAGCCCGGAATTAATCCAAAGTCAAAAGATTGCGTTGTAGTAATTGCAGTTTTTGAATTAGAATCGTCAATAAGTTGTTCAGGAATTAGTGTATTATTTTTATTATTGAGACCAAAAAGGTTCATCGTTCCTTTGATATACCATGTTTTTACTTCCTGATTGTAATGAGCTCTTTTACCTAATAAGGCATTCATTTTGAAGTTTTTGTCATGAAAATACCAACCGTTTAATGCTAAATTGAATGACACTAAGTTTTCTTGTATATCATTTGGTGTCATGGATGAATCCCATCGATTAGCTTTTTGAATGGCATATCCCTCTAAATACTTGAATTCTAAATCGCAATATGTTTTGTAAAGAGAGTAATCAAATCCAAAATTAAATTGCTTGGTATTTCCATATTTTTCAACGGGTCTGAAACTTGACAATATGGGGAATCCAATACGTAGTGAAAACCATCTATAAGATACACCAAGACCAAGGAAAGTTTTGAAATTATTTTTATAAGCTATTTGATTTATTTCATTTGAAAATGGATAACTAATAGTAAATGGAGCAGATGTAAATCCTAAGTCAGAATAAATAACAAGGTTTTTTTTGAAGTCTGTAATTTTGGATGAACTATCTTTTTGACATAGTCCTAAATTAAAAACTAGTAGAAAAATACTACTTGTTAATACCTTCCAAATTGAGGATAAATGCATATACTTTTGCTACTTCTAATCGTTCATTTGTTCTTCCAGAACCACCGCCATGTCCTGCATCCATATTGCATTCAAAAATAAGTGGATTTTCGTTGGTTCTATATTCACGTAATTTTGCAATATATTTCATTGGTTCCCAATACTGTACTTGTGAATCATGATAACCTGTTGTGACATAAATTGCCGGGTAATCCATCTTGTAAATATTGTCATAAGGTGAATATTTTAACATGTAATTATAGAAATCTTTGTCATTAGGATTGCCCCATTCTTCGTATTCCCCTGTTGTAAGTGGTATAGACTCATCCAGCATAGTTGTTACAACGTCAACAAATGGAACTTGTGATATAATTCCTTTCCATAGATACGGTGCCATATTAGTGATAGCTCCCATAAGCAAGCCGCCTGCACTTCCACCTTGTGCATATATTTTATTTTTATTACAGTAGCCCATATTTCCAAGAAATTCAGCTGAATTTATAAAATCAGTGAACGTATTTATCTTTTTTTGGAATTTTCCATTTTCGTACCACTCTTCGCCCATATATTTGCTTCCGCGAATATGAGCAGTTGCATACACAAAACCTCTGTTCAATAAGCTTAATCGGGTGGCACTGAAAACATCAGGAAGTGTATATCCGTAGGATCCATATCCGTATAAAAGACATGGAGCCGTTGCTAAATCCAATCCTTTTTTATAAACAAGGCAAACAGGAATTTTAGAACCATCATTTGCAACAGCCCAAATCCGTTTCGATTCATAATTCTCAGGTTTGAAAGTTTTATCTAATAGTTCTTTTTGATGCCACACAACCTTTTCACCTGAAGCCATATCGTATTTGTAAACAGTTGATGGTGTTGTCATTGAATTGTATGAATAAAATATCTCATTCGAATTATAGTCATCATTCAAGCCTAATCCCAGAAAATAGGTTTCTTCATTTATTGAAATATATTTTTCTTCATTTGATTGCAAATTCTTCAATTTTATCTTCAATAACCCATTATTTCTCTCCTCAATCAATAGATAGTTTTTGAATACAGCCATTCCTTCCAAAAGTGTATTTGGATCATGAGCTTTAATTTCCGTGCAAGATTCTACACTTGATGGAATAGTTGCTGAATATAAAAGACGTTTGTTAATCGCATTTTTATTACTCAAAATGTAAAATCCATTTTCGTGATGAGCAATTTCATACAAATGCCCTTTTTCACGATTCAAGAATAAAACAGGTTTTTCTGTTGGTTTATTTGCATCAATAAGTTGCATTTCTGAAGTTGTGGAACTGTAGGAATAAATCACCAAGTACGCATTGGTTAGTGTTTTTCCTATTCCTACACTGTATAATTCATCTTTTTCCTCATAAATTAAAACGTCATTTTTTGAATCTGTACCTAATTCGTGCCGATAAATCTGAAATTCTCTTAGCGTTTGGGGGTTCTTTTTTACATAAAAAACAGTCTTATTGTCATTCGCCCACACCAATCCTCCACTTACATCTGAAATTTTATCCTTCAAAAATTTTCCGGTTTTATTTTGCCGAAATGTAATATTGTACTTTCTTCTTCCAACAAAATCTTCACTTAATGCCAATAATTCGTTATTGGGAGATGGGTTCCAATCAGCTAACTCATAAAAAGAATGACCTTTTGCTCGTTCATTTTCATCAAGGAATAACGTTTCTTTTGTGCCATCAATAAGCACAATTTGTTGATAATCTTTTCCTTCGATGTTTTTTACTTGATAGATGCGGCTGTTAAGTTTAAAAGGTGAACTAACCTCGTTTGGGTTTATTCGTTCGTCAAATTCTTTCATTAGGCCCCCAACCAATCCTTGAAGTGGCTTGAAATAGTTTTCCGTGTATTCGTTTTCCAATTTTAAATGGTCCAAGACAGGTTTTGAATCACGTTCATTCATCCAATAATAATCATCAATTCGAGTATGATTGTGAATGGTTAGTTGCTTGCTTTTTTTGGTAGCAATAGGTTGTGGATTTTGAGCCATAGAAAAGGAGACTAATGATATGCTAATTAGTAAAAACGAAATCTTATTCATGAAGAAAATTTCTTCAAAATTAACGTTTTATTTAATGCAGATGGTCTTTTAGAAAAATGAGGTTTAGAGTCTCTCCTTATTGCATTTTTGATAATTCAGCCTTTAGTTTTGCGGAATCGAATTGATTTGCATTAGTGCCATCAAAAAACTTAATAATATTCCCATTCCACATAAGGACTACCCCAGGAGTGTCTCTAGAAGTACCCATCGTAGTCACGAATTTTGCAATTCCAAGTATCTGATAAGGAAAGGATTTTCCTGCATTTTTAAAGAAATCTGGAATTTTTTCTGTTTCTTCCTCCATGAAAACAATATGAACTTGAGGGAAACCTGGTATTGTTTTACTCATTTGAGAAATAGATTTTGCAGCTGCCTGACAATGATCACATCCCGGCGCGAAGAAACACAATAGTTTTTTTCCATTGTCTATTCCAGGTACTAATTTACCAAAAGCAGATACTACTTTTTTAGGACCTGTATTCTCTACCTTCTTTTGTGTTGTGTCTGATTTTACAGCTACATTATTGTTACTTTGCACAATTTCATTTTCTGTTGTATCATCTATATTTTCAGGGTTAATGATGATGTTTTGAGAATTTACAGTGTTTGTACTTTCGCATTTTTCTATAGGCGTTAATCCAAACATAAAAAGGGTCGAGCCTAAGAATAGCGAGGTAAGAATGAAGAAATTATTTTTTCCTTTTTCACGGTCATTAACGTTGAAATAAAGGTAAACAAGCATTGCAATGGCTGCTAAATTTTTTAAAATAGCTTGAAGAGGTGTCATAGGTAACAAAGCTCCAAAACACCCACAGTTCCCTTGATTTCCTGTTTGAATAATTTCATAACTTAAATGTCCAACAAAAATGACCAAAAGCAATGTGCTAATTGGAATTACAATAGTTCTTAAAAAATGAGGCAACAACAATGCTAGTCCTAAAGAGATTTCTGCGCCAATAATAAAACGAGAAAAATAGGGAGCGAAACAGGCATTGAATCCCATTGGAATAAGTTGTTTAACTTCAAACATGGTTATTCCAAAATACGGACTTGGATATAATTTAGATGCTGCTGATAAAAGAAACAAAAAGGACAAAATAATTCTAAATGTCCAAGGAAGTATAGTTTTAATTTTTGCCATGACTATTTTTTTATCAAATATATATAATTGAAGTATTCCTTTTTTTCTTTTAACACTTAGTTAACACCATTCTTTAAATGAATGAGTGCAAAGACAGAGTAATTTAGCATATCGAAATAGTTACCTTCAATTCCCTCACTTACAAGAGTTTTTCCCTGGTTATCTTCTATTTGTTTGATGCGAAGCACTTTTGTCAAAATCAAGTCGGTTAACGAGCTTACACGCATGTCTCTCCAAGCCTCACCATAGTCATGGTTTTTCTTTTCCATTAAATCAAATGCTTCACTTGATATCTGTTGATATAGCATGGAAGCATCTTCTGCACTTAAATCATCTTTGGTTTCAGCTCCAATTCTAACCTGAACAATTGCCATGATGCAATAATTGACTATTGCGGTAAAAGCATCTTCAAAAGTCTCACCTACTTTATTTTCTTTTGTTTCTTGAACCGTCCTTATTCTTTGAGCTTTAATGAAAATCTGATCAGTTAATGAGCTTGGTCTAAGAATGCGCCATGAAGTGCCATAATCTTTCGTCTTTTTTGTAAAGATTTCTCGACAAACATTCATTACATTTGTATATTCTAACGATGTACTTTTCATAGTGAAAATGAATTCAGAAATAAGCAATAAATCTAAAATGATAAATTCTAAAGGGGTACTTTATGATTTATCGACTCCAAAGATAATGGGAATTATTAATTGTACACCTGATTCATTTTATGAAAAAAGTCGTTTTTCAAGTCTAAATGGTATTGAGTCTACAGTTTCTGAAATGATTGAAGAGGGAGCTGATATAATAGACATAGGTGGTGCGTCTACACGACCAGGTGCGCGATTCCCGTCAATTCAGGAGGAAAAACAACGTGTTTTACCCGTGCTTGAGTTCATTCGAAAAAAATTCCCAGAAATTTTAGTTTCTGTCGACACCATGTATGGAGAGGTAGCTCAAGATGCGTTTGAATCCGGTGTAAATATTATAAACGATGTCAGTGCTGGTGAATTAGACGAGTCAATTTTAGAGGTAGCAGCGAAAAATAAAATCCCATATGTCTTAACTCATTCACCAGGTTTTATCAAATCAGTTATTCCATTTGATTCTGAAAACTATTTAATCGATGTAATTAGTTATTTTTCTCAAAAAATTGCTATTTGTAAAGGTTTAGGCATTCAAGATATCATCATTGATCCAGGTTTTGGATTTGCGAAAAGTATGGATAAAAACTTTGAATTAATTCGCAAATTCGACTTATTACAAATTTTTGATTATCCAATCTTAGTAGGGATTTCTCGGAAATCCATGATATATAAAACGTTAGGATTAACGCCAGAAGAAAGTTTAAATGGAACCACCGTTATGAATTCAATTTTAACCATGAGGGGAGCAAAAATCATTCGTGTTCACGACGTTAAAGAAATGGCTCAAATTAGAAAATTGATTTCGGTTAGCCAATAATGTGTGTTTTTGAAACTTTTTTCATTACTTTCGTAAAAACTTTTTGAAATTTAGATTGACATGAAACAATTAATTTGTGTTTTAGTTCTGATTGTTTTGAGTGCTGCATTCTCAAATTCAATTGCTCAAGCCCCAACAGCAACCTTTGGAGTTTCTGAAAATTCCGTTTGTGCTGGTGAATGTATCGAGATAGAAAACACATCTCAGAATGCAGCAACCAGTTGGGTGTGGAGTTTTGGAGCAGGTGCAACACCTAGTTCTTATTCAGGTCCTGACCCAGGTCCTGTTTGTTTTCCTGTAGCAGGCACTTATACAATTACGTTAACGGCAAGTAATACTTTTGGAACCGTTTCAACATCTCAAATAATAACTGTTACAGCACTACCATCCGTTTCTGCTACTTTGTCTGATACTACAAATGGTGTTTATGTCGAAATACCTGATACATTAATTAATATGTACCAAGAAGCCTATTTGTGGGCTGAAGGGGTGCCGGTTGGAGGAGAACTAATTTGGTATCCTAGTGGTGTTTCTGCCGATGGATTCACTGTTAATAATGGAGATTCTGTGGTTGTTAATCCATTTTATGACACATATTATGTTGTGAGTTATTCTATAAATGGATGTACCGCTTATGATACCGTTATAGTAAATGTGAATTACCAAGAGGTTGTTCAAGTTCCTAATTCCTTTTCTCCGAACGGAGATGGTGTAAATGACTTTTTGAAAGTGTTGACAAATGTTGATGCAGATAATAATTATACAAATGGTTTTGTCGAAGGTGGAGCCATTGCTGAAATTGATTTTAGGATTTATAATCGTTATGGAATTCTTGTTTTCAAAACATCAGACCCACATGAAGGATGGGATGGAACATTCAAAGGCAAACCGGAAAACCCAGCTACATTTGTGTACACAATTGATTATCGCCTGATTAATGGCAGGTCAAGTAATTTAAAAGGAAATGTTACATTATTTAGATAAAAGAATGAGAACAATTATATCACTGTTACTATTATCTGTTTGTTCCGTTGAATTGATTGCACAGCAGGATATTCATTCGAGCAATTGGTATTTTTCTAATGCACTTGTAAATCCAGCAGCTGTTGCAACGGATGGTTCCAGTTATTCTATTTTTTCTAATTTTAGAATGCAATACTTTACAGTTGGAGGATCGCCAATGCGAACAAATTCCTTGTCCGCTGAAATGAAAATTCCAGACCAAACAGGTGGGGATAATAATTTTGGATTGGGTTTGAACTTTTACAATGATCAAACAGGTGATGCTCGATTTATGACTAATTCGTTTTCAATCCCAGTTAATTACACCATTCAAATGGATTATCAGAATAAACTATCAGTAGGATTGGCACCTGGGTTTTTCACACAGGGATTTAATCCTAGATATCAAACTTGGGAATCACAATGGAATGGAACGACCTTTAATAGCAATGGACCTAGTGGTGAGAATTTGAATAAGTCCTATGCAGCACTTGATATAGGTGCGGGACTTTTTTACCAACTTGAAAGAGATGATCGTTCAAAGTATTTTGCTGGATTTTCTGCAAAACATTTAACGCGTCCTAAGGTAGATTTTTCGTTCGGTGGTGATAATTTACACCCTCTTTACACGATACATGCTGGTGCTGAATTTACTACTCGTAAAAATTATTTTAGAGTACGGCCTAATGTAATGTATATTTCCAACGGACCTAATAAATCATTTGTTGTTGGGACTTCTGCTGAGACCATGCTTGATGAAGGAGCAAGAGTAACCACACTTCGTAAATACAAAAGTCTTCAGTATGGCTTCTATTATAGATGGAATGATGCTATTATTGCAACGTTTGGTGTTAATATTGAAGGTTTTCAAGCAGGTTTATCCTTTGATGCCAATGTTTCTAGTTTAAATAATTCTACAAATAGCATTGGTGCAATTGAAGTATACTTGAAATACAGCATGATTACTAAATCAACTGACACTAAGAAAAAGAAAAAGGCTAAGAAAAAGTAATCATTCTTCTCTTTTCAATTTGAATTAATTTCTTCACTTTTTTTTAGGATTTAATACCTTATTTAACCTAATTTATTATCTTTAGGCATAGTATTATGAAAAAGATTAAATTAGTTGATGGCTCTCCCGTATTTGCATTACGATCATCCGAGGCAAGAATGCTAGACCATCATGTGGAAGGTTACCTGACAAATGGCATTCAAATTAATGACGGTGATGTAGTCCTGGATGTGGGAGCAAACATTGGTGTTTTTGGTGTTCGTGCGGCTCAAAAAGGCAAGAATGTCAAAGTGTATTGTTTTGAACCAATTCCTGAGATTGCTGAAACCCTTCAGAAAAATGCGGATTTAGTTGGTGGAAATCAAATTACAGTCTGTAAATATGGTGTTTCTGCAGAGAATTCTGAGGCTGAATTCACCTACTTTCCTAATACGCCTGCCCTATCTACTTTGCATCCTGATCAATGGGATAAGGACCCAAGTGCTTTTCGTAATGCTGTTAAGGGAACAATGAAGAATCCACCTGAAAATATGAGATGGATGAAGTTAATACCTACTGCTTTTTCGGGATTAATTGCTTCATACCTTGTAAGTGGAAGAAAGCAAGTAAAATGTAATCTTCGGAAGTTATCATCATTCATTAAAGAGGAAAAAATCCAGAAAATTGATTTATTGAAAATAGACTGTGAAGGAGCGGAATGGGATGTTTTACAAGGAATTAATAAGGAAGATTGGAGTCTAATAAAATCTTTGGTTATTGAAGTTCATGATGTTGATGATCGATTGAATAAAATCAAAGAGTTGTTAAAGGATAATGGGTTTGAAAAGCTGCATTCCGAAAGAGAGGCAGGATTAGAAACAACTGCTATGTATAACCTATTTGCACTCCGATCATGACAGCAGAAAAAGTAGCTTGGGGAACCGTTTTATTATTATTGTTTTCAAATGCAATTGGTTTTTTATATAGCTATGTTGTATTAAAAACTTCTGTTCTTAAGAAGTACAGAATCCAAAACCAGGAGTATAAGGAAGGTGTATTTAATAATAGAATGCCTTTGTTTATTTTTAATTTTGTTACATTATTGGTGTTTTCTGGAGTGGGAGCTTATTTCATTTTTGATTATCTTGATACAACTTTAGCACCCTGGTATGTAATAGCAGGACAAGTGATATTTGCTTTTTTAATCGATGATTTGTTTTTTTACTTTTACCACCGTTATTTGCATGAAAATAAATTTCTACTGAAACATATTCATTCAATTCATCATAGAGCAACAAAGCCATTTCCTTTGGAGTATTTATATGCGCATCCTTTAGAGTGGATGACAGGAACCCTTGGTGTTGTATTAGGATTTGTTGGGATTTTACTTTTTATGAAAATTAATCTCTATGCCTTTTGGATTTTTGGATTATTGAGAAATTTACATGAAATTCAAATTCATTCAGATCTCAAGTTGCCTTTAATAAGTAAATTTCCATTTCTGAGTAAGACTGAACATCATGATTTGCATCATGCCAAGTTAAATGGGAACTATGCTTCTACCTTCCTTATATGGGATAAATTGTTAGGGACTACCTTTAAAATAAATAAAAAATGAAAATTTTGCAATTATTTACTCTTTGCTTTTTTTTAGTAGTAGGATTTCAGTCCTTTGCACAATATACCTTAAAAGTAAAAGTTCATGGAATTGAAAATACAAATGGTCAAATTGAATTATCTGTTTACAACGACGCAAAAGTTTTTCCTGAAGTAGGTAAGACCTACAAAATGGTGCGCATAGATGCTAAAGTAGGCGAAATCACCTATGAATTCACAAATTTATCCGCTGGAGAATATGCTATTGCAACATTCCATGATGAAAACGATGATAAAGAATGTAATACGAATTTAATTGGTGTTCCAACAGAAGCATTTGCGTTTTCTAATGATTTCAGGCCTTTTCTCTCGGCTCCAGATTTCAGTGATTGTTCATTTAAAGTGGATAAAAACATGGAAATATCAATCGAAATGGTCTATTGATTGACTTTCTATTTTCAATCTTAGTATCTTTGATTCCCTAAATTGAACAAATGGAAAAATCTCCTTTATTAATAGAGTCTAAAATTCTTACTAAGGAAACAATTGAAAAGGCATTTAGATTGATGTGTACAGCCAAAACAATGGCTGAAAAATTTGAGGCTAATAAAGAAATTACATCCAAATATGTTCACGCAACATCAAGAGGTCATGAAGCGATTCAATTAGCATTGGCCTTGCAGTTGAAACCTCAAGATTGGGTTTCACCTTATTACCGTGATGATAGCATTTTGTTAGGGATTGGTATGAGTCCATACGAGCTTATGTTGCAAGTATTTGCAAAAAAAGATGACCCCTTCTCTGGAGGTAGGACATATTATTCGCATCCATCTCTAAAGCGCGATGAAATGCCGAAGATTATTCATCAATCCTCCGCAACTGGTATGCAGGCTATTCCAACAACTGGAATTGCTATGGGTATTCAATATAAGGAAAAGCAAGGGTTAGCAGATGACTTTTCTGGTGAAAACCCTGTTGTTGTTTGTTCGCTCGGTGATGCTTCATGTACAGAAGGAGAAGTTTCCGAGGCTTTACAAATGGCTTCATTAAAACAATTTCCAATTTTATATTTTGTACAAGACAATGATTGGGATATTTCGGCCAATGCAAAAGAAACGCGTTCTCAAAATATGGCAGAATATGCCTCTGCTTTTAAAGGTATTGAGGTTAGATCAGTAGATGGCAGTAATTTTGAGGAATCTTTCCGTATTTTAAATGAAATAATTGATGCGATTCGAAAAGAACGCAGGCCTTTTGTTTTGCATGCAAAAGTACCTTTATTGGGTCACCATACATCAGGAGTTCGAAAGGAATGGTACCGTGATGATTTAGATGAAGCAGCGACAAGAGACCCTTACCCCAAGTTGAAAGAATTCATGAGGAAGAATGGTTTCGGTGAGGCTGATTTCATTCTTATGGAGTCTGAAGTAAGAAAATTTGTAGATGCCGAATACGAAAAAGCTATTCATGCTGAAGAACCTGATCCAAAAAGTATTCGTGATTTTATATTTGCTCCAACCGAAATAACCGAAGAAAACGGAGAAAGGGAGCCTAAAGGAAAGAAGAAAACAGTAATGGTGGATTCTGCCTTGTTTGCTGTAAGAGAATTGATGCAGAAACATCCTGAGGCTCTTTTATATGGTCAAGATGTTGGTGGAAGACTTGGAGGTGTTTTTCGAGAAGCAGCAACATTGGCTCAAACCTTTGGTGACAATCGTGTTTTTAATACACCTATTCAAGAGGCCTTTATCATTGGATCAACAGTTGGTATGTCAGCGGTTGGTTTGAAACCTATTGTCGAGGTTCAATTTGCAGATTATATCTGGCCAGGGTTAAATCAATTATTTACAGAAGTTAGTCGGTCTTATTATCTGTCTAATGGCAAATGGCCAGTGAGTTGTTTGATTCGTGTTCCAATTGGTGCTTACGGTTCAGGAGGACCATACCATTCTTCAAGTGTTGAATCTGTTTTAACAAATATTAGGGGGATAAAGGTAGTTTATCCTTCAACAGGAGCAGATTTGAAAGGGCTAATTAAGGCAGCGTTTTACGATCCAAATCCTGTGGTAATGCTTGAACACAAAGGTTTGTATTGGTCAAAAGTACCAGGTACAGAGGGAGCTATGTCTGTTGAGCCAGATGAAGATTATGTTATTCCTTTAGGTAAAGGTCGAATTGTACAAGAGGCTTCAATTGAAAAGATAAAGTCTGGCAATAGTTGTTGTGTAATAACTTATGGGCGTGGAGTTTACTGGACAAAAACTGCAAGTGAAAATTTTGATAATCAGGTTGAAATTATTGATTTAAGAACTTTAAATCCTTTGGATATGGATTTGATAAATGAAACCGTTCAAAAACATGGAAAGGTTTTATTAGTTACTGAAGAATCCATAGAAGCTACATTCACACTGGGTTTGGCAGGTAGAATTCAACGAGATAATTTTCAAGCATTAGATGCACCTGTCATGATTGTTGGCTCTGTTGATACACCAGCGATTCCATTAAATTCAGAGCTAGAAACAGAATTATTGACAAATGCTCTAAAAGTCGAAGCTAAATTGCACGAGCTTTTCGAATATTAAAATTATTTTCTCTTCAAATTCGAATATTTGTAGAAGTTCCACCCGAGAATGATTAAATTTGCAGCATAAGATGGAAGATTCTATAGCTGTACATCCGAGTAAATTTAAAACGTATCTCGTTTTTATCAAATTCAGGTTATCCTTTTTGGTAATTCTTTCTGCTATTTCTGGTTATTTATTTGCTGGAGGGACTGATTTGACTGAACTTTCCATGTTGATTATTGGAGGGATTCTCGTAACTGGAGCCTCAAATGGAGCTAATCAAATTTGGGAGCAACATTTGGATAAATTAATGAATCGTACAAATCGCAGGCCTCTTCCCCAAGGTTTAATGTCAAAAAATGAAGCATATTTCATTGTGACATTAAGTTTGATCATTGGTATAGCACTCCTTTACATGATTAATTTTTATTCAGCCCTTCTGGGTCTTTTTGCATTCGTTTCATACGTTTTTATTTATACTCCATTAAAGCAAGTTAGTCCTTGGGCAGTTTTTGTGGGGGCTTTTCCCGGAGCTATTCCTCCATTTTTAGGTGCGATAGCTGCCACCAATGATTTCGGCTTGCTTCCGGGTGTTTTATTTTTTGTTCAATTTACGTGGCAATTCCCTCATTTTTGGGCGATTGCATGGATTTTACATGAGGATTATCAACGCGCAGGATTTTATTTGTTGCCTTCCAAATCTGGAAAATCAAAGTTTTCAGCTTTTCAAATAATGGTTTATTCATTGGCTTTAATACCATTTAGTTTGATTCCTTGGTTGATGGGGTGGTGTGGAAATATTACGTTAGTTGTAGCCTCTGTCTTAGGGATTTTATTTTTTGTATATTCCTATCGCCTCTATGCTACCTTGGAAGATAAAGATGCACGTAAACTTATGTTCGCTTCATTTGTTTATTTACCAATCATACAATTTGTATATGTTTTTGATAAGGTTGAACAGATAATTCCAAAATAAACTACCATGAGACCTGACTACAGCAAAGAAATGGATCCCATTGTTCGGGTGAAAATGAAAAAGAACCTTGTATATGTAGGTATTTTTAGTGTTGTTATGCTTTTTGCAGGATTTACGTCCGCATATATTGTTTCGATGGGTGATTCTTTTTGGCTAAAGTATCCTTTACCAACTTTCTTTTGGGTAAGTACGGCCATGATATTAATCAGCAGTATTTTGCTTGAGATCGCTATTCGTAAAGCAAGAAATAAAAGTAAAAACGGATTACGTGTTTTTATTTTATCAACACTATTATCAGGCGTAGCGTTTGTTTATTTCCAGTTCAAAGGATATGGCTCATTATCCGATAACGGAGTTCATGCTGTAAATAATCACATTTTGGTTGTTGATGGTCGCTACGGTGATTACTATACAATAAAATACAAAGGGGAGAATTTGGATGTAGACGGTGTAAAATATTTATACAAGGGAAAACCAATGTCAGATGCTGATTACAATCGCATGACTGACTATATGAAACAGTTCTTAGCATTAACCCCGTCCAAATTGATAAAAGCTAATGATAACAAAGATTTTGAATTAGTTTATAATGAAATGCCTGTTGAGATAGTAAATAATAAGTTAATTTTTAAAGATTCAACCGAATTAAAATACGTAGATCAATTGCGCTTATCCCAATTGGCTCGAAATATTGTTGATAAACGAGTGGACTTTTTTGTTAGAGGAGAATATGGAACGGATTTTACACTTTATTTTAAAGGGAAAAAGCTAGATTATAAAAATAGAAGTCTCTATTTTGAAGGTAAAAAATTATCAAAATATCTTCAGGTGAAAGCGTTAGAAACAGCTGATGCGGCCTCTTCATATTTATATATATTAACATTCATACATCTACTCCATATTATAGTTACACTGATTTATTTAATAAAAATGACAATTAATTCATTTTCAGGTAAATACGATAATGGAGATGTGTTGAGCCTGAGGCTAGGTGCAATTTTCTGGCATTTTTTAGGTATTCTTTGGGGGTATTTGTTGTTATTTTTGCTTTTTATTCATTAAACTTGCAAAAAAAAATTATTTCGATATGGCAGGTCATTCATCACATGTAGATAATTCTACTCTTTGGGGGGGTAAAGAATCACCTTTTCAAACCAGTTATGGGAAATTAATGATGTGGTTTTTCCTAGTTTCAGATGCATTAACATTTGGAGGTCTATTAATTGCTTATGGATTTACGCGTCATGATGCTCAAGAGGCTTGGCCTATTGGAGAAGAAACATTTAATTCTTTGCCATTTTTAGGTCATGGATATCCCCTTATTTACGTGGCTCTAATGACGTTTATTCTTATCGTTTCTTCTGTTACAATGGTTTTAGCGGTAGAAGCGGGACATCGAATGGATAAAAAAGGTGTTGTTAAATGGATGATTGCTACGATAATAGGTGGTTTCTTCTTTGTAGGTTCTCAAGCGTGGGAGTGGTATCATTTTATTCATGGATCAGAATTTGGAAAAATTGAATTGGCAGATGGTTCACAAGCCATTGTGAAAGGTCATTTTGGAGAAATAGAAAACTTTACGGTTGTTACTCCAGGTCATCACCACAAAAAAGGTGATGTTATCAAAGAAGATTTAATGCACGAATTTCAACATGCTGCTGAAAAGGGTAAGTTGAAAGATGGAATGATAAAATTACATGATGGTTCGGTGGCTAAAGTGAATAAAAAAGCTGACGAGCACATGGAATTAATCATAAAGAAAAATGGTAAAACCAATAAAGTGGGATCTAAAATAGAGGGAAAGAAAGCTGAAGAGATGTATTATGCTTCTTTGTATAGTGGTCAAACAAATAAAGTGATCTACGGAGCTAATTTAGAACAAAATGAATATGGTCCGCAACAGTATGCTCAGTTCTTTTTCTTTATTACAGGATTCCACGGATTTCACGTATTCTCTGGAGTAATAATAAACATCATTATTTGTATTGGTGTAATGTTGGGGATCTATCACAAGAGAGGTCATTACGAAATGGTTGAGAAAACAGGTTTGTATTGGCATTTCGTAGATTTAGTTTGGGTATTTGTATTTACCTTCTTCTATTTGGTATAATAAGTAAAAATTGTAATTGTAGAAATTATGGAAAGAGACGATATTATTGAATACTCATTGCACGGACACCACGATGAGGAAAAAGGGAAAAAGATTAGAAAGAAAATTTGGTTTGTTACTGCTCTTTTAACGGCTATTACAGTTGTAGAGGTAGCTATGGGAGCTTATATAAAACAAAGTTCAGATATTTGGCCTTTAGTTAAATGGTCTTTTATAATAATGACTTTGTTCAAGGCAGGTTATATTGTTATGGTTTTCATGCACCTTGGTGATGAGAAAAAAACCTTACGTAATATTATTCTTATACCTTATTTTATTTTTATTCTTTATTTGATTTTCATTGCTCTATGGGAAGCATTAGCCATAAATGATGCTCTTCAATTAAATGCAATTTAAAATCTAATGACTACTGGGCGAAAGAGAAATAAGTTAAAAGCAATAATTTCAATTCTTTTAATTTTTGGCCCTGCATCTTTTTTAGTTTTTATTGGAACACGAGGATGTGATCACAAGTTTGAAAAACTTGCCGACTATGGTTCGGCTTCAAAATATTCATTTAAAGATATAAATGGAAAAGATAGAACCTATGCTGAATTTAATAATTCAATAGTTCTTGTTAGTACTATTCAGGAATCCTGTCCTGATACGTGTTCAATCTCATTGTGGCATGTTGATCAAATACTTTATCAGCACTTACGGAAAAATAAATCAAAAAAGTTGAAACAAGTGAAGTTAATCTCATTTATCACCGATGGAAAAGGAAATCCTGTTAAAGATTTAAAATACATGTCTTCTATACTAAAAGAAAGGGTAGAGGGCTATGACCCTGAATTGTGGATTCTAGCAACGGGTGACGTGAAAAGTGTTTATAATTTCACAAATAATGGTAAATCATTGCTTGAGAAAGGCAAGCAGTATTTCGGCGGTGAATATTTTCAAGAAATCCTATTGTTGATAGATAAGAATAATCACTTGCGCATGGCATTGAGAGGGAATCAAGAAGGAATGGTGCGAACAATGAAAGAACATTTGGCCTTGCTTCAAAAACAATATGATAAAGAAGCGAAACAAAATTAATTGATTACTGTTTTAGAATTTATGCGGTTATCTATCCTGATTTTTGGTTTATCAATCGTTTTATTCGCTTGTAAAGAAGTACCTTCGAAAAAAAGAGTGCTGCCTATTTTAGGTAATTACGATTTGGAATATAAAACAGTTGATGGTAACAAAACGGTAGATACTGTGTATCATAAAATCCCAGAATTTAAGTATTTTAACGAAGATTCCGTTTTAAAAACAAATAAAGATTTTATAGACAAAATCTGGATAGCTGAATTTTTCTTCGCAACTTGTCCAACAATTTGCCCAGTCATGAATTCACAAATGAAAAAATTAAACCAAGAACTGCAGGCTTATCAAAATGATGTTCAATTTTTATCCTTCACTATAAATCCAAAACACGACACTCCAAGTAAATTGAGAGAGTATAAAAAAAAGACGGGAATTGATTCAAAAAATTGGACGTTTTTATCTGGTGATGAAGCAGAAACTCATACTTTAGGGATTGAAAGTTTTCTCACATTTGCTGGTAAAGATGATGAAGCAGAAGGAGGCTATGCACATTCTGGTTCTTTTACGCTAGTTGACAAAGAAGGTCACGTGAGAGGGGTGTATCGTGTTACTGATTTGAATGGAAATGTGGATTTGGCTGAGTATAAGAGAATGAAGACTGAAATTTTAAAATTATTGAACGATGAGTACAACATTAAAAAATGACAAGCAAATAGCTAAGTTTAGAAAATTAATTATTGTAATTTCAATTGTAATTCCGATAGCGGTAGCGGCACTTTTTGGAATTAAAGTTGATGGAGTTGACTTGTCTTTTTTGCCTCCTTTTTACGCTGGAATTAATGGATTAACTGCAGTTCTGCTTATCGGAGCATTGGTAGCAATTAAGAGTAAAAACATGAATCTTCATCAACGCTTGATTCAAACTTGTCTTATGTTATCATTGTTGTTTTTGTTATGTTATGTCGCTTATCACATGACATCTGATTCAACCCCATATGGTGGTGAAATGAAAGTGTTATACTACTTCATTCTGATTTCACACATTCTTTTAAGCATTGCCGTAATTCCTGTAGTCTTATTTACGTACCTTTTTGCTTGGGAAGGAAAGTTTGATAAGCATAAAAAATGGACACGATTTGCTTTTCCCATTTGGTTATACGTAGCAGTGACTGGAGTTATTGTATATCTTATGATCTCTCCCTATTATAAGTAATGAAATACGTTTTATTTCTTATCCTATTATTTCAAATTTTAACGTATTTTGCTCAAATAAAAATTTATTCATGTGACGAATTTGGCAGAAAGGAATTTAGAGCGTCCTACGAAATTCTAGCAGGAAAATTATTCATCTGCGATGAGGTTGGAATGCGAGAATTTTATCCAATCCGACAAATAAAAGGTTCTTCAATTTTCAAATGTAATGAAACGGGTTTTGCCGACTCTCAGCCAGCCTATATTTTGGAGAATGGCAAATTATATGGTTGTAATGAAATAGGAATGAAAGACTTTAACAATTTAGCGGTAATTGAAAATGGAAAATTCTATTTATGTAATGAGTTTGGCTCCAAAAATTTCAACGTTTCAATAATTCTTGATAATACGAAAGTTTATTTATGTGATGAATTTGGGAATAAAGGATTTTATCCAAGTTATGTAATTGAAGGGGGAATCACACAAATAGAATTTATTCTTCTAGCTGAACGTCTCGGTTTGTTTTAATTTGTATCTTCATAGTTCAAGATTTTTCATGTCCCCTGACCGTCAAGTTTTCACCCTTAAACAAGTTGTTTCCTCAATTCGTAAAACGATTGAAGATCGCTACATGCATGCGTATTGGGTGAAGGCAGAAATTTATAAATTCAATCGATTTCCAAGTGGGCATGCTTTTCCCGAAATTGTTCAACGTGAAAATGAAAAAATAGTCGCTCAACTAACTGGCACTATCTGGAAACAAAATTACGAACGAATAAATCAACAATTTATTGAAGTAGTCAAAGAACCATTGAAAGATGGAAGTAATTTATTGATGCAGGTAAAAATCACCTTTAGTGAACTCTATGGTTTAAGTTTACAAATCATAGATATTGATCCTTCCTTTTCTCTGGGAGAAGTTCAAAAACAAAGAGAAGAAACATTAAAGCGCTTACAAAAGGAGGGTATCCTAAATTTAAACCAGTCACTTACTTTTCCTTTGCTGCCTAAAAGAATTGCAGTAATTTCTGCGGATTCAAGCAAAGGTCTTTCTGATTTTATGGAAGTTTTGAATACCAATGAAGAAGGATATACTTTTTTTACATTTTTATTCAATGCCTACTTGCAAGGTGATCAAGCGGTAGATTCGATTATTCAAACCATTGAAAAAATAAAGAAAGTCCGACATCATTTTGATTTGGTCGTCATCGTTCGAGGGGGAGGGGCTGAGGTCGGGATGACATGTTACAACCATTATGAGTTGTGCAAGGCCATTGCAACTTTTCCATTGCCAATATTGACAGGAATCGGCCATTCTACTAATTTGAATGTAGCTGAAATGATTGCTTATCGAAATGCGATTACGCCAACCAAACTGGCCGAATTTCTCATTCAAACATTTCGAGAATTTGATCAAGAAATTAGATTTGGTCAACAAGTAACGAGAACAAAAGCAATGGATGTACTATTCAATGCAAATCAACAGTTAGATGCATTGTTGCGATTGTTTAAACAAATTTCAAAACATAGTGCAGGAATCTCGAAACAGCACTTAGTTGATTTAACAAAATCACTTGAGTATAACAGTCAAAAGTGTGTAACAAAAAATCAAAATCATTTAAAAAATATAGTTGTTCAGATTAGTCATAATGCCAAGTTTGATATAAAAGAACGATTCAATATAATCAATCAATATCAGGAAAAATTAAAATTTCGTTCCTCCAATTTGTTAATCTCTACAAGTCGAAATATCGTTGAACTTGAAAAGAATTTGGATTTGCTCGATCCAATTCATGTTATGAAGCGAGGGTTTTCTATTACTCGACAAAATGGCAAGGCAATTACAAGTTCCTCTGAAATTGAAAATGAAGTTGAAATCGTAACAGAAGTTGCTGAAGGTCAATTCCGTTCAATAGTGAAAAAATAAGACGCTACATTTCTAAAAGGTCCTTTAAATCCTTAATTGCGGCTGTTGAATTTTTCGCAATTTTGATAAAGTCTGATGGTATCGTAAAAGAATCTAGATTTGGATCGATTAGTATTTTAGTTGAAGTTTTTGGGGCATAATGAATTAATCCGGCAGCAGGATACACTTGAAGAGAAGTGCCAATAACTACAAATAGATCAGCATTTTCAATTATTGGAATAGCATCTTCTAAAGCGGGAACAGCTTCTCCAAACCAAACCACATGAGGACGAAGTCTATATCCTTCTTCACACAGGTCATTTTTGGTTAATTCCCATCCATCAATTGGATAAAGTTTTTTTTCTTGATGTGGTCCTGATGATTTCGCCAATCGAATATTGCCGTGAAGATGAAGGATATTGTTCGATCCGGCTCTCTCATGCAAATCATCGATATTCTGCGTAATTACAAATACATCAAAATAGGCTTCCAATTCAGCAATGAAAAAATGGGCTTCATTTGGCGAAGTGTCAATTATCTGTTTTCTTCGTTGGTTATAGAAGTTCGAAACTAGGTCTGGATTTTTTTTCCATGCCTCGGGAGTAGCGACATCATAAATGTCATATTGCTCCCAAAGCCCGCCAGAATCTCTAAAAGTACTTATACCACTTTCAGCGCTCATGCCTGCCCCTGAAAAAAAAACAATCTTTTTTCGCATATTTAAAACTTTATGCTAAATTTACGCAAACTAAATTTTTTAACATGAAAAAACTTATACTTAGTGCTGCAATTTTCGCTGGTGCTTTTGGAGCGAAAGCTCAATTAGCTGATGGAAGTATTGCACCAGATTTTACAGTTACTGCCTATCAGACATGGCTTTCAACTGCAGGACAAAATGGAAATGGTACATATACTTTGTACGATTATTTAGATCAAGGTTATACTGTAATTCTTGATGTATCAGCTACATGGTGTGGTCCTTGTTGGAACTATCACTTAAGTGGAGCATTGGATGATGTGTATATCAATCATGGTCCTGCCGGATATCCAGGTGTTGCTGCTGGTACAACGGATGATGTTATGGTAATTTGGATTGAAGGTGATGGTGCTACTGCTGACGCTACAATGCTAGATGGTTCAGGTACAATTGGTAACTGGATTGAACCAAATGCTACTTTAGGTCAAATTCAATTCCCTATGGCAAATCCTGTTTCTGCTACAGCTACGCAAATAAATAATGATTATAACATTGCTTTTTACCCGACTATATACAAAATTTGTCCTAACAGAGTTATAACTGAATTAGGTCAGGCTTCAGCAACAAATATTTACAATTCTGTTGGAAGTTGTCCTCCACCGGCGTCTCAACCAGTTGATGTTTCTGCATTAACTTATGGTGGTGATTTAGTTCATTGTGAGGGATCTTACACACCTAAAGTGGATATCCAAAATATGGGTACTAGTGCATTATCAGCTGCTACTGTTACAGTTACTCAAGGTGGAACAACAGTTTCTACTGGTACTTATTCAGGAAGCTTAGCAACATATGGAGTTGCAACTGTTAATTGTACGCCGATTGCTAATTTTACAGGAGGAGCACTTGTAGTTACAGTTTCTACAACAGGTGATGCATCTGCTACAAACAACACTGTTAATGCTTCGATTTCATCAGCTGTAAATGCAGCGTCTCAAATTGTAACAGTTGATATCACAACTGACCAATATGCTTCTGAAACTTCTTGGAAAATCAAGAATCCAGCAGGAACAGTAGTTGCTCAAGGTGGCGGATCTTGGACGGATTTAGGTGCTGCAGGTACAACTGTTAGACCACAAGTAACGGCAAACCTTCAAGCTAATACTTGCTACACATTTGAAATTTTAGATGCTTATGGAGATGGAATTTGTTGTTCATACGGAAATGGTGTTTACACGGTTAAAGATGCTACTGGTGCTGTATTGGCAACTGGTGGGGAATTTGGAGATATTGAAGTGAAGTCATTTAAGACAGGAGTTCTTTCCGTAGATGAATTAAACACTATTGCATTGAATGTATATCCAAACCCTGCATCTGATGTTGTAAATGTTTCTTTTGAAGCTTCAAATGCTGATTATGCAATTTCTTTAATGGATCTTCAAGGAAGAGTAGTAAGTACACAAATGCTTTCAAATGCTTTTGGTACTCAATTGATTTCTTTCTCAACTGAATCTATTTCAAAAGGAAGCTACATTGTTTCTATTAAATCAAATGGAATGACTACTACATCTAATGTTGTTGTAAAATAATTCTATCAATAAAATGAGAAACGCCTTCGGAAACGGAGGCGTTTTTTTATGATTTAAGTATTTAAAAAATAAATATTCAACTCACCAAGTGTGTCTAGCAATGACAACAACCATATAGGTGTTGTATTCGGATTTTGGATCATTTGCCCAACCAATGCCAATATCAACTCCTTTGCTAAAGAACTCATCAATCCCTAATAAATGAACTCTATGTCCTGCTTTATCGTGAACGGGTTCTTCACCATCATTTAGTAATTGTATAATTCCTTCTTTTGGATTTGCCGAACCCGCAGCTAAGGATTCTACAAAATTTGAAGATGGCTCTGATAGCCATTCTTTTGGCAACTTATAACCAGCTTTTGCCACATAATAATTTAAGCCATATCCTTTAAGATCAACATGATCAAAATAGTTGTTTTTGGCTAGATCTTCGGCTTTGGCTTGAGCCACTTTTGCTAAGGTGTCATTCCATTTTAATGCGTGACGTGCTTTAATTCCGGAAAGTGAAACACCTACTTCTTTAGAATACAATGAAGGATTTCCCCTGACTTTATTGAGGTATAAGAAAGCTTCTTTTACTGTTTCATTTTGAGCGTAAAACGAGGTTTGAGAAATGAGCAAAATAGTTAATACAAATAGAATTGCTTTTATCATAATTATTATTTAGAAGTATGAAAAACGAAGGTATTAATTTTCGTTACGATGTAAAATAAATCACTGACCACGTCTCAAGTTAATATTTTTTTTAGTATCTTCAATAAAAACAATAAAAATGACAGATAAAATTCAAATTGAAAACATCCTATTTTTGGATATTGAAACGGTACCTCAAACCTATGTCTATGAGGATTTAGATGATGATACAAAACATCTTTTTGAATCGAAAACGCGGACACAAAAAACTGAGTTAAAAACGTATGATGAGATTTATCATGAACGAGGTGGTATTCTTGCCGAATTCGGAAAAATCGTTTGTATTTCAGTAGGTTATATTCGAACAAACTCATTTGGAGATAAAACAATGAGGATAAAATCATTCAGTCATGATGATGAAGAAACATTATTGATACAATTTAAGAAAATGCTTGAAGATCATTTTTCCTCTCCGAGTAATGTATTATGTGGTCATAATGCTAAAGAATTTGATTTTCCATATATCTGTCGAAGAATGTTAATTAATGGGATAAAAATCCCTACAATATTAAATCTTACAGGTAAAAAACCGTGGGAAATCAATCATATTGATACGATGGAATTATGGAAATTTGGAGACTACAAAGCTTATACCTCTCTGGCCTTGTTATGTCATGTTTTCAAAATCCCCACTCCTAAAGATGATATTTCGGGTGCCGATGTAGCACGCGTATTTTATGAAGAAAATGATTTGCAGCGAATTGCAAAATATTGTGAAAAGGATGTTGTTGCATTGATTCAACTATATTTAAAAATCACGGGTAATAGTTTGGTTGATGAATCTAATATTCAAATGGTTTAGTATTATTTGACATTATTAAGGTAAATTTGTTCTGTCGATAGATACATATTTTATGAAATTCTTTATTTTACTATTCTGTATATCATTTTTTAATATTGTAGCCGCTCAGGGAAAAGCTATTCCATCTGTAAAGATAGGTGTGATTGATTGGCAAAAAGTAAATTTAGATGTTTCAGTATTTTCAAATGGAGATTCTCTTTTTGAAGCTAAAACTGCTGAAGAGTGGAATAAAGCGTTTTTAGAAAAAAAGCCAGCCTGGTGTAACTACGAATTCTCAGTTGAAAACGGTAAGAAATATGGTAAATTATACAATTGGTTTGCTATCAGCGATTCTCGAGGATTAGCACCCAAAGGATGGAGAATTCCAACAGAAGCGGAGTTTGAATCTATTGATAACACTGAAGGCTATTTTCTTGGGGATAAATTAAAGGCAAATTCAGGATGGGATAATTGGGAAAGTATAGATGATAAAGGAGTAATGAAAGTTAATTCTGCAAATGGTAACAATAGTACAGGATTTTCTGGTATTCCAGGTGGTTGTGTTGATATCAATGGAATTTTTCACAATAAAGGAATCAAAGCATTCTTTTGGACAATAACGGAGTATGATTCAAAAATGGCCGTTAGTAGGGGACTCAGAAATGACCATCATTTTATTCATAATTTTACGAATAAAGGATTTGGGTATTCAGTTCGTTGTATAAAATAAAATCAAGATTTTAACTTGCTCTCAAAAACTTTTCTGAATTTCTCCACTTTAGGTCTAACTACCGCTTGGCAATAGGCGTTTTGTGGGTTTAGTTCGAAATAGTTGTGGTGATAGTTTTCTGCTCGGTAAAAATTATTTATTTCAATTACTTCAGTGACGATAGGATTTTCCCATACCTTTTCTCTCGTTAATTTTGAAATGAAATAATCTGCTCGCTCTTTTTGGAATTCAGAGTGATAAAAAACAACCGAACGATATTGAGTTCCAATATCATTTCCTTGACGATTGAGTTGAGTTGGGTCATGAACAAACCAAAATAATTCTAATAGTTCATCAAAGGTTACTTTTTCATCGTCAAAAACAACTCGTGCAACTTCGGCATGTCCAGTGTTCCCTGCACAAACTTCTTGGTATGTTGGATTTAGTTTATGACCGCCTGCATAACCTGGATATACTTCCAAAACTCCTTGGAGTTGAGAGTAACATGCTTCGATGCACCAAAAACATCCTGCACCTAACGTAGTTTCTTGTATCATGTGTTTTTCTTTTTAAACTTCAAAGCTACGGAATTGATGCAATATCTCAAACCGGTAGGATTTGGTCCATCATTGAATACATGACCTAAATGGGCATCACAACGCGCACATGATACTTCTTCTCTAATCATTCCGAGTGAAGAATCCACTTCAATGTGAACGTTTCGCTTGTCATAAACTTGAAAATAGCTTGGCCAGCCAGTGCCTGAGTTAAATTTATGTTCGCTTTTGAATAACTCTAATTCACAACAATAGCAAAGGTAAGTTCCCTCGTCTTTGTTATTTTTGAATTTATCCGTCCCGGCGCATTCAGTCCCTGCTTTTCGGGTAACATCATAGACTTCAGTGGGTAAAATTTTTCTCCATTCATCATCACTTTTCCTTATTTTAAGGGAATCTGGATACCCGATATTAGTTGTATTTATATGTTCTTTATTCTGAGCGCAGCTTTGACTAATCAACGCAATAAAAAGTAGCTTAAGAAATATTTTCATATCAATAATACAAGTGAGGAAGGTTAATTGTTTTATTTTCATTTATTTCGATAGAATACAATAATTGAAATCGATAAAATGTAATGCTCTCATTTTTTTTTGTAAATTCGACCTTTAAACAAAAAACTAATTATGAAAACATCCGATGATTTATTAGATAGAATTGAAGCCAAAGGAACTATTTTAGGGCATCCGAAAGGTCTCTATTTATTGTTTTTCACAGAAATGTGGGAACGTTTTAGTTACTACGGAATGAGAGCGATTTTGATGCTTTACATGACGAAATTATGGATGGAGAACGGTTTGAATATAGAAGAATCTACTGCTTCGTTGATTTATGGATATTTTACAGGTTTTGTTTATTTAACTCCAATAATCGGCGGTTGGATTGCGGACAACTACTTAGGGCAAAGAAAAGCCATCACCATTGGAGGTATTACAATGTTTGTAGGACAACTTGTGCTTTTTTCAATAAACACTCATTTTGGTTTGGCTCTAGGGCTTATTTTATTAATTCTTGGAAATGGAATGTTCAAGCCAAATATTTCAACAATGGTAGGTCAATTGTATAGACCGAATGACAATCGAAGAGACTCTGCCTTTTCAATTTTTTACATGGGAATTAATTTAGGCGCTCTTATCGCTCCAATTGTAATTGCTATTCTTACAGATGATTTATTTGCTACAAAAGGATCAAATGGTGAAATTATTAGTTATGGATATAAATATGGATTTTTAGCTGCAGCAATTGGAATGGCAATTGGGCAGTTGTTGTTTAATTGGCTTTCATCAAAGTATTTATTAGAAATTGGTGTAGAGCCTGGAGCAAAGAAAAAAGATCTTTCTGCTGATAATTCAGAGGTTGAAAAAGCTACTAAAAAACCTTTGACATTTGAAGAGAAACAAAGAATTACGGTTATTTTTATTCTAACATTTTTTGTTATTTTCTTCTGGGCAGGTTTTGAACAAGCGGGTTCTTCAATGACCTTGTATACTGATAAATATATAGACCGTCACTTTTTTGGATGGGAAATTCCAACTGCAATTTTTCAATCCGTAAATCCGTTGTTTATTGTATTGTTAGGACCTATATTCGCATGGTTCTGGAACTCTAAAATTGGTAATAAATTAACGACTCCAGTTAAAATGTCCTTAGGGATGATTTTACTTGGTATTGGTTTTCTTTTTATGTTATTTGCAACTTTTGATGTTCAGACAAGTGGATCGGGAAATTCTGAAGTGGTAACACAAAAAGCGGCGTTAGTATGGCTTGTAATGACTTACTTCTTTCATACAATTGGTGAATTATGCCTTTCTCCTGTTGGGTTGTCGGTTGTAACAAAATTAGCTCCCCTTAAACTTGCTTCGATGTTGATGGGAGTATGGATGTTGTCCTCTTTTGTAGCAAATATCATGGGTGGTTATATTGCAATGTATGTAGAAAAGTTAGGAGCATCAACGATATTTATTTCAATAGCAATATTTGTAATAGTTCTTGGTTTACTTATGTTGCTTTTAACAAAGGTTCTTTCTAAAATGATGCATGGCGTTAAGTAATTTCTAAAACCAATTTCATGTTCAATTTCAAAAAGCATCCTAAGGCATTACCTTTTCTATTTCTTTCTGAAATGTGGGAGAGATTTGGGTATTACCTAATGATTGGAATATTCACCTTATATCTGAAGGATGCCGTTGATGGATTTGGGATGACCGAAGCTGAAGCTTCTGATTTATATGGAACCTTCATTGCATTTGTCTTTTTAACTCCATTTGTCGGAGGATTGCTTGCAGATCGTGTTTTGGGGTATAGGCTTTCTATTAATATTGGAGGAATTATGATGGGTGCTGGCTATTGTTTGATGGCCGTACATAACATGACCGTTCTTTATGTTGCCATGTTCTTAGTGATTTTAGGGAATGGATTTTTTAAGCCAAATATTTCTTCACTGCTAGGAAATCTTTACAACAACGAAGAATATAAGCAGCACAAGGATGAGGGGTACAATATTTTCTACATGGGAATTAATATTGGAGCTTTTGTATGTAATTTTTTTGGAGCGGCCTTATACAATATGTTGGGGTGGGGAGCTGCATTTTTAGCTGCTGGAGTAGGGATGTTTGTTGGGTTATTTATTTTTTGGTTGTCCACAAAACACATAAAGCATGTTGATGTAATAAAACCAACGTCGCCAAATGACCTCTCACTTTTGAAGATTTTTGGGTTAGTATTGTTTCCTGCAGTTGGTTTTGGTTTAATTGGTTATTTCCTTCCAACTCCACTCGTTGGCTCTCACAGCACCGATGCATTTCTATTTGGATGTATTCCTGTTATTTTCTTTTATGGCAATTTATATTACCGTTCACCTGAAAAGGAAAAAAAACCTATGGCAGCCATGTTGGCAATTTTTTCGGTAGTTATTGCTTTTTGGGCAGTATTCAAACAAAATGGCTCAACATTAAATACATGGGCTGATCGTTACACAGATCGAGAAATACCTACTGCTATGGTATCATCCATGAGTTCTATCAAATTAGTTGATACGTTAACATACGCAAAAGATAGCGTAGTAGTAATGGATAATCAGTTTAGAGTAAAAGACAAGAAATTAAAAGAACTTAATTATCCTTCTTATTTCAAAAATATGCCTAAGGAAGATCTTCCCAAGGAAGGAGATAATTTATATTTGTTCAACACCAATCTTTTTCAGTCTGTAAATCCATTTTGGGTAATTGTACTAACTCCATTAGTTTTGGCATTTTTTGCTTTTCTTAGAAATAGAGGAAAAGAGCCATCAACTCCTGCTAAAATTGCGATAGGTTTATTTATTTCAGCTTTGTCATGTATTGTAATGGTTTGGGCTGTTCAAGCTACTGAAAATGGAACTTTTAAGGCAAGTGCTTGGTGGTTT
Source organism: Crocinitomicaceae bacterium (assembly GCA_044361535.1). Taxonomy (GTDB): domain Bacteria; phylum Bacteroidota; class Bacteroidia; order Flavobacteriales_D; family Crocinitomicaceae; genus UBA952. The sequence continues at coordinate 5,730 of JBIKIQ010000014.1, read as the reverse complement.
ATTTCATCTTATGCAGTTATTACCGTTGGTGAACTTTTCCTAAGTCCAATGGGATTGTCGCTTGTAAGTAAATTAAGCCCGCCAAGAATTACAGCATTAATGATGGGAGGTTGGTTTTTAGCTACCTCAATTGGAAATAAATTATCTGGTGTTTTGAGTAGTATGTGGGATGGATACGTTGATAAATCTAATTTCTTTTGGGTCAATGCTTTATTTCTAACCCTCGCCTCTGCACTCATGTTTTTAATGATGAGGTGGCTAAATAAAATCTTTAAGGAATATACCTAAAAGGATTATGTCAAAATGTATAAACTTCAAAAAGCAAACATTTTATACCTTTATTTTGAATTATAAATCACTTGTATGATAGCACCTTTCAATCTTCAAAAATGGATCGATGAAAATCGTGATATTCTAAAACCACCTGTTGGGAATAAAAATCTCTACAAAGAAGCTGGAGATTTTATTGTTATGGTTGTTGGAGGTCCTAATTCACGAAAGGATTATCACTACAATGAAAGTGAAGAATTGTTTTATCAATTGGAAGGAGATATAACCGTTCGTATTCAGGAAGATGGAAAAGCAAAAGATATTCATATCAAACAGGGAGATATGTTCTTGCTTCCAGGTAACGTTCCTCACTCACCTATGCGTGGACCAAATACGGTTGGATTGGTAATTGAAAGGGTAAGAAAAGGAACAGATTTGGAGGATGGACTTATGTGGTTTTGCGAAAATTGTAATCATCCTTTACATTCATATCGCTTTAAATTAACCAATATAGAAAATGATTTTCTTCCCAGATTCAAAGAATTTTATTCCTCAATAGATTATCGTACTTGTAAGTCATGCGGTCACGTCATGGAAGCCGATGAACGTTTTATGTAATTGATGAATTCACAAGAGCAAGAATCAAAAAAGAAAAAGGCTTCCCCATTTATCCGATTTTCTACGCTGGGAATTCAAATGGGGGTGATAATTGCCTTTTTTACCTGGTTTGGAATTTTTCTTGATGAGAGATTTAAAACAATTACTCCGTGGTGGACTATTTCATTATCTCTTTTTGGTGTCTGTGCTTCTTTGTATTTAGTGATCAAAGAAGTTATTAAAATGGGTCAGAATGAAGAATAAAATTAATTTTAGCTTGAAATTCTTAGGTATAAATGGTTGTCTAATTCTTTTGATTTTTGGACTTCAACAATTACATGTAGTTTCATTCGAAACGAGTCAATTTAACTTTATTCTTGTAAGTTCTATTTTTATTTTGATTTTTTCCCTTTCGATAATTATTCCAGCAATTGGAGGTAAAAAGGAATCTTTTGTCCTTCAGTTCATGATACTTACCGTTATGCAGTTATTGTTCATGCTATCAATTTGTGCCTATGAGGTATATTCTTGGGGAAAAATGGCAAGCGAAGCTGTATTGTTTCAATTGATCCCTTTTGCTTGGATGTTAATTTCTCAAACAATCTTATTGTACAGATACTCTGTTAAAAGTTAAACGAATCTGATATAAAAAGAAAAGCTGCCTTCTCAGACAGCTTTTTTTGAGGGAGGAAGACGGGGTTCGAACCCGCGACCTCCGGAACCACAATCCGGCGCTCTAACCAGCTGAGCTACAACCTCCGTTTATTCGGGTGCAAATATAGCAGATTTCTTTTTATTTTTCGCACTTTGTTTAAATAGAATTTTCTTTTTTGACTTAAGAGGTTCATTTTTTAGTAAATTCGTTATCTAAAAATAAAAATGATGGATTTAAATTGGCAGTTCAAATATTTTAGTGAGTTAAGTTTGAATGAGTTTCATGATATGATTGAAATTCGCATGAAGGCATTTGTGGTTGAACAAAACTGTGCCTACCTTGAATTAGACGGAAAAGACAAAAAAAGTTATCATGTTATTTGTAGAAATGGTTTTGGAAACATCATTGCTACAGCAAGAATTTTACCTGCTGGAATCTCGTATCCAGAAGTATCAATTGGCCGTGTAGTTATTAACGAGGACGTTAGAGGAAAAGGGATTGGTCATAAACTTATGGATGAATGTTTTAAGTTTTGCCAGGAGGAATTTGGTAATTGTGCCATACGAATTTCTGCCCAAAAACATTTGGAAGAATATTACAATAAACATGAATTTTTCTCTACTGGAAAGGAATATCTTGAGGATGGGATTCCTCACGTTGAAATGTTATACACACCAAAATAATTTGTATGAAAAAGATTTTTATTTTATCATTTGCATGTCTTGTTAATTCATTAGTTGCTCAAAAGCCACTTTCAACTATTGACAAGGCATTTATTGATTCAAAAGTAAAACCGACACAAGATTTTTTTCTTTTTTCTAATGGGAAATGGATTGCAAAGAGCAAAATTCCAGCTTCTGAATCACGTTGGGGAAGTTTTAATGAATTAGAGCAAAACAATAAGAAAAAGTTAACCCAAATTTTGGAGTTAGCAGCCAAAAATACTGGAAATAAAGGATCTCAAAATCAATTACTTGGAGATTACTATTTGTCGTACACAGATATGGCTAATCGAAACAAAGCAGGTTTTGAATCAATTAAATCTGATTTTGCAATTATTAATTCAATTAGAACTAACGAGGATTTACCAGCGCTTATTGCAAAACTTCATTTAGATGGTTTAGGAACACTTTTTAATCTTGGTGTCGACCAGGATTTGAAAAACATTGACAGAAATGTTGTTTATCTTAGTCAAGGTGGTATTGGGTTGCCTAATTGCGAATATTACCTAAAAGAAAATAAAAAGTCAATTTTAGATGCCTATATAGTTTATATTCAGAAGTCCTTCGTGAAATTTGGGTTTAGCGATGCTGAAGCTCAAAAAGCGGCAAAAATGGTAGTAGATTTTGAGACAATTCTTGCTAAATCCATGCTTACTCCAGCTGAAATGCGTGTTCCTGAAACGACCTATAACATGAAAGGAATGAAAGATGTAGAATATCTTTTTGGGAAATTTGATTTTAATACATATTACCAAAAAATGGGGTTGAACCTTGTTGATTCTATTGTTATTGGCACGCCAAAATTTGTAGAAACAGTTGCAACAATATGTACAAATCAAGAAGTCGAAGCTTGGAAGAATTATTTGCGATGGAGTGTGATGAATAGTTACATGGGGCATCTTGGAGAGGAGTTTGTTGAGTTGCGTTTCGATTTTTATGGTCGTACATTATCCGGAAAGAAAGAACGTAAACCATTACAAGAGTCATGCATCGATGAACTTACACGAATGGAAGTAGGTGAATTATTAGGAAAGGCATTTGTTGAAAAACATTTTTCTAAAAACGCGCAAGAACGAGTTAATGAAATGGTTGATAATTTATTAATTGTATTTAAAGAGCGCATTTCAAATTTGGATTGGATGTCTCATCAAACAAAAAAAGAAGCCTTGATAAAGTTAAATTCAATTGGTCGAAAATTAGGATTTCCAGAAAAATGGGAAGATTATTCTTCTTTGAATTTTTCAAAAGAGGATTATGTTGCAAATGTTCGTGAAATGAATCGTTTTTCTACGCGTAAAAATCTAGAACAATTGAATAAACCTATTGATAAGAGTAAATGGGGAATGCCGGCGCACATGGTAAATGCCTATTATCACCCTCTATTAAATGAAATCGCTTTTCCTGCTGGAATTATGCAAGCGCCTTTCTTTGATGAAAATGCAGAAGATGCGGTTAATTATGGTAGAATTGGAATGGTAATCGGACACGAATTTACACATGGGTTTGACGATATGGGTTCAAAATTTGCTGCTGACGGTTCCTTTAAAAATTGGTGGTCAGACGAAGATCGTAAATTATTTGAGGAAAAAACAAAAACCTTGGGTGAAACGTATTCTGGTTTTTGTCCTTTAGAAGGTCATTGTGTAAATCCGGAATTGACAATGGGCGAGAATATTGCTGATTTAGGCGGTTTAACTATGGCGTTATATGCATATAAATTAACGAATGAATGTAAATCCGGTGAGAAAAGAGAAGGGTATACGCCAGAGCAACGTTTTTTTATTGCGTATGCTCAGCTATGGAAAATTAAGTACACCGATGCAGAGATGAAGAACCGAATTGCAAATGATTCACATTCACCGGGTATGTATCGCGTAAATGGGCCACTTATGAACTGTCCAGAGTTTTTTGAAGCTTTTTCTGTTAAGGAGGGAGATAAAATGAGAAATTCAAAAATGAAAGTTGCTAAAATTTGGTAAGATAATTACAGCTTGAATAATTATAAGAAAACTGAAATGAAATTGAACGGAATTAGAAGGGTTTTAAAAATGCGTTTCATATTTACGTTTTTAATCTTCCTTGCTATATTTCTTTCATACGCACAACAAGGTACATACAAATTGGCAGTTCTGAAGTATAATGGGGGAGGAGATTACTATGCCAATCCAACTTCATTGCCAAATTTAATAGCTTATTGTAATCAGACTTTTGGAACGAATATTTCCAAAGATGTACCATTTGTTGAGGCCGGAAGCAAAGATATCTTTATGTATCCTTTTGTTCACATGACAGGACACGGAAACGTTGTTTTTAATAAAACAGAAGCTGAGAACTTACGATTGTATATGCAATCAGGTGGTTTTCTACACATTGATGATAACTACGGAATGGATCAATACATTCGAACAGAAATTAAAAAAGTATTCCCTGATAAGGAATTAATAGAATTACCGCCTGATCATGCGATTTTTCATCAAAAAAATAATTTTGAAGGGTTACCAAAAATTCACGAGCATGATGGTAAGAGAGCTCAAGCCTTCGCAATTTTAGATAAAGGAAGGATTTTATGCTTATATACTTATGAAACTGATTTAGGGGACGGTTGGGAGGATTCTTCTGTCCACAATGACCCGCCAGAAAAACGTCAGCAAGCATTAAAAATGGGTGCGAATGTTTTAATGTATGTTTTTATGCAATAAATTGGAGGATTTTTTTTTGAACGAAAGTTTTTTTACTATATTTGTGCCCCGATTGAAAGGAAATAAGGTTTAAGCGAAATCTTATTGTTTGAAATAAATTGCGAGAGTAGCTCAGTTGGTAGAGCACGACCTTGCCAAGGTCGGGGTCGCGGGTTCGAATCCCGTCTCTCGCTCCAGGATTGCTCGAGTGGTGGAATTGGTAGACACGCCGGACTTAAAATCCTGTGGGCGTTAGCCCGTGCGGGTTCAAGTCCCGCCTCGAGTACTTTAATGTGAAATAAACCCTTGATTCTTATAGAATTGAGGGTTTTTTGTTTTAAGTTTTCTAAATATTTCCCATAATTAAAAATGGCTACTTTTTATATTTTATTTTCAAAAAGTATTGATCGCTATTACATTGGAAGCTGTTTAGATTTAGAAAAAAGAATTTCTGAACATAATATTGGAAAACATACACGATCATTTACAAAGAGAGCCAATGATTGGGAAAAATACTTCATCATTGAAAATCTCGAATATGAGGTGTCAAGAAAAATTGAGAGTTATGTTAAGTCAATGAAATCAAGAAAATACATTGAAAATTTAAAACAATTTGAAGAATTACAATTGAGTTTGATCAAACGATTTGACAATGCGGGTTCATCCCGATAGCTATCGGGACCCGCCTCGAGTACTTTAATGTGAAATAAACCCTTGATTCTTATAGAATTGAGGGTTTTTTGTTTTAAGTTTTCTAAATATTTCCCATAATTAAAAATGGCTACTTTTTATATTTTATTTTCAAAAA
>JBIKIQ010000012.1:0-99715 GCA_044361535.1 Crocinitomicaceae bacterium | reverse complement strand
GAGAAAAAAGACCGTGTTGATGATGCGTTAGCTGCAACAAGAGCTGCGGTTGAAGAAGGTGTTGTTGCGGGTGGAGGAGTAGCCTTGATTCGTGCAATAGCATCTTTGGATAAGTTAAAAGGCGAGAACGAGGATGAAATGACTGGAATTGCCATTGTTAAACGTGCGGCAGAGGAGCCACTTCGTCAAATCATTGCGAATGCAGGAGGAGAAGGAGCAGTTATCGTTCAAAAAGTACGTGAAGGAAAAGCAGATTTTGGTTACAATGCACGCACCGATAAATTTGAAGATCTATTCAAAGCAGGTGTAATTGACCCCACTAAAGTAACTCGTATTGCAGTAGAGAACGCGGCATCAATTGCTTCAATGTTGTTAACTACAGAATGTGTTATCTCTGATCAACCGGAAGAATCTAACCCAGCAGCTGCTATGGCAGGAATGGGCGGAGGAATGCCTGGAATGATGTAATTTAGGATTTACAAGAGTTCGCTTCGGTGAACTCTTTTCCGTTTTTCTCTTCCCGATTTATTCGGATAGACAAAGACGACATCATAAGAAAGCTCGTTTCAATGAAGCGAGCTTTTGTTTTGATATTTACTTTTTTTTTACTCACAAAAATCGTTTATTTGAAAATGCTTTTCCAGATCCAGATTTGAGGTATTTTTCAAATTTAAAAGCTTGGTATTTATCAGTGAAAGCAATATAGGTAATTAATTTAACTGGCAAACGTGATGAGGTATAGAGTACTTGTTTCTTTTCGTGTCTTTTAAGTCTTTCTTCGATATTTTGAGTGCATCCTGTATATGTTGTATTATCTGCGCACTTAAGCAAGTAAACGAATTGCATAAAAAAGTGTTTATTATCTAAATATAGTGAAAATAATTGATGTAGCTGCTTCGCTTTTAAAGCTTCGCATATATATTCATTGGACCGAGTCCGCCGAAGCCCCGCGTATATAAATTTAGAATTAGAAAAAGAATTTTAGGTTTATAAAATAGCCCTGCTTCGCTTTTCATGCTTTGCATATAATAAGAAAGGACCGAGTCCGCCGAAGCCCTGCGTAAATAAATTTAGAATTAGAAAAAGAATTTTAGGTTTAAAAATAGCCCTGCTTCGCTTTTCAAGCTTCGCAGGGCGTAGGTGGAGTCGGAGGGGTTTGAACCCTCGTCCAAACGACGAGTTTTCAAGCTTTCTACATGCTTATTTCTCGATTGATTTTCGATTGCAGGCCGGACAAGAACACCCAAAACTGCAACTTAGCAACTGTTAGTTCGCTAAAACTTAGTTACCTCGCTTTAACTAGCCCAATGGGATGAACTTTCGTGTGATAAACCGAATGAGCAGCAGTTTATCGAAAGTACTCGTCCAACTTACTGTGCTTCAGTCGGATTAAGCCAATTAACATTCAGTTAATTAAGCAGCAAGTGCGTATGACGTATTGTCAATTATTGTTCGTGACAAGATATTTAAGAGGTTCACCACAACCCTCTGCATGCTGACACTTGACTACCGCTATCGCTGTCAAATCCAATGTCGACCCCAAAGAACGTTTGATTGTTTTTCAATATTTACAAATTTAAAGAAATCTAAACGAAATTGATGTTAAATTCTATTAATGAATTTATAAGTAAATCAATTAATTTCAGAAAGTAATGTTTCGGCGAGCATTTTTGCTTGTGAACGTAATTCATTTATCGCTGTACTTTCCCATAATTCTCCGCGTAAGGTAGATCCCAAGGTATAAATTGACGAATTGATTTCGTTGCTTGAATTTAAGGTTTGGAAACTTTCGATATTTGTTTGGATTCCTAATTTTAACTCATCTTGAATGATTATTCCTTTGGCCAGGCAGTTTTTTAATAACCGTGAATTACATTTGCTAAAATCCGATTCTGGACCTGTGCAATTTATCATAAAGGCTATTTCAATTTTTTGTTCCTTAGCTAAAACTTTGTCATAATAGGTGATTTCAAGTGAGTCTGTTAATTCCGAAACAGAGGTAAGTTTTCCCGAAATTATTTGCAAACTGTTTTGAATTCTCTCTTTTTGAATTAAGTCATAGGTTACAAATGGAAGTCGGTGACGAGCCACACCCCATACATGGCGAAATTTTGCAAGAAAAATTCTCTTTTCAGATAAGGTGAAATTGCGCCAAATGTTTTGTGTATGCGGTCTTAAATAGTCAATTAAAGGTTCTGCTGAGATGCCATGCTTCTTTAACGTTTTGAGTTGCTTATTTATCTCCGTAATCAATGATTGTAAGGAAGGTTTTTCATCTAGTTTATTCAACCAATCCTCCACCGTTATTGCAAAATTTCTATGAGGTAAAATATTAAAACCATGAGGAGAAAGAGAAATGATTTGATTGTTAATTTGTTGCTCGCGGATCTGAATAACTGTGTCAACCATGGTTAATCCATTACCTAAAATAAAAATCGGCTTTGTAGAATTAACATTTTCCATAGAATAATTCCAAGGATTCTGTGAGTACTTCCCTGAATTCAAGCACATTTTATTTTCAATGTTCGGATTTCTAGGTAGTTGATTTCCAGTAGCAAGAATTACTTTATCGACGGGATATTTGTTTTTTTCTGTATGAAGGATAATTTCATTTTCAATATAATCCAGATCAAGTACTTCCTCTTTTTTAAAAGAGAGTTGAATATTCTTTGATAGGGCGAGTTCAATTGTTTTCTTCCATAAATCAGATAGATATTCACCATACCTAGCTCTCGGAACAAATGAAGAAGCAATTAACTCATGACTATCATTTTTATATTTTGAATGATTGGATAGCCATGTTGCAAAATCATTTGGTTTATCGGGGAAAGCACTCATTTTTCCAGCAGTAACATTTAGCAAAACTTTCTCAGATTGCGGAGAGTAGGCTATGCCTTGTCCAGGATTGTGCGCTTTTTCAAAAATGGTAATAGATAAATTTGTATTTCCATTTACGATTAAATGATGGCTTGTCATTAATCCACAAAAACCATTACCAATAATTCCAATGTGCATAAGACAAAGTTAGGCAAAAAAAAACTGCTTAATTTCTCAAGCAGTTTTAAATTTTTTAGAAAATGAAATTTATTTTATCGCATCAAAACGAGCTTTATATTCTTTTCCTTTTTCAGAGTTACCTAACTTGTAATGTGTTTTGTAAATGATTCCCAATACATCTTTGTCGTTAGGATTGATTTCAATGTATTTTTCTAAAACGTTCAATGATTTTTGAAGTAATTGTTCTGATTGTTTTTCTAATTCAGGTACTTTCGGATCATTTGAGTTTAATTCACCCGCTTGTTTGTTTACTTCGTTTGCCCAGTTGTATAAATGAGCTCCAAGCTGATATTGAGCATCTTTATATGCAGGGTCAACCTCTAATGCTTTATTCAATGACTCTTCTGCTTTTTCATTTAAACCTTGATTCATGTAGGATGTTCCTAAATTGTAATGAAGAACTTTATTATTTGGATCAAGTGTAACTGCTTCACTCATAAATTTTTCAGCAGTAACTAAATCATTATTTTTTAAATGAATATTAATTAAACTAATAAGTAAATCAATATCTTTTGGGAATTGAGTCCTTACTTGTTCTACCAATGTTATTGCAGTTTTGAAATCTGGCGTTTCAGCTGAAATTAACTTTTCTACAATTTGATTTAAACTTATAATTGCATATTTTTTAGAATCGCCAAAATCCATATTTAGCATACTTTTTATGTCGTATGCTTGAAAGAACATTACTAAAGCTTGTTCGTACTTTTTCTCGTTGTACATTTTTACACCGCCGTCAAACATCATGGCAAATTTCATATCAGCCATTCCTATAACGTCGTCCTTGAATTTTTTCTTTGGCTCATTCAAGCAGAAAATAAAACTTTTTGCTGCATTTGATTTATAACCTTCAAGTAAGGTTTGGTCAGCGTTACCAGAAGCCATAGCTTGTTGGGCACTCAATTCATACAAAGACATGTAAATCTGTCCACGGTAGAAATGCATTTTTGGATCTTCCTTAGTTTCAGGATTTTCAGCAGCTGCATCAATGAATTTTTTAGCTTCTTCTAACGTGCGCAAATTCTTTTCAGCATCATTTTTTGGTGATACCATCTTGAATTTACTATAAGCGTCTTGAACATTTTTCGATTGTGCAAACGAATCGAAGGAGAAAAAAAGTGTTGATGAAATCAAACCAACACAAATTAACGTTTTTTTCATAAAGTAGGTTTAAAGTACAAAAGTATTAAATTATTCGTCACTTCCATTGTCAATATCTGTGCCACTTGCAGAATTTTCAGTATTACCTTCTGGCAAATCAGTACCTTCTAATTCTGTTTCATCTTCTTCTTCAGATCGTGGAACCCTTGCAATAGCTGCAATTCCTGTATTATTTTTTAAATTAATTAATCTTACACCTTGAGCTGCTCGACCCATCGTACGAATAGTGTCAATATGCATTCTAATGGTTATTCCATTTCTTGTGATGATCATTAAATCTTCTTCATCAGTGACATTCAAAATGGATAACAATTTACCCGTTTTTTCGGTGATGTTAAGCGTTTTAACCCCTTTTCCACCGCGGTTTGTAATTCGATATACAGGTTCTTTGTCTTCAGGATCATTTAAATAGGTACGTTTTCCATAGCCTTTTTCAGAAACAACTAAGATAGTTGAGTAAATATCCTCCACGCAAATCATTCCAATTACTTCGTCATTAGAAGGAGCTAAAGACACACCTCTTACACCAGATGCGTTTCTGCCCATCGGACGAACGGTTGACTCATTGAAACGAATTGCTCTTCCTGAACTGGTTGCAAGTACAATTTCATTTGTTCCATTTGTCAATTTCGCCTCTAAAAGCTCATCGTTATCACGAATTGTAATGGCATTAATTCCATTTGAACGTGGACGAGAATATGCTTCTAAAGATGTTTTCTTGATAACCCCTTGTTTTGAACACATTACGATGAAGTTGTTTTCAACGTATTCCTTATCGGTAAGGTCGTTAACTTTTACATACGCTTTTACTTTATCGTCCTGCGGTATGTTGATCAAGTTTTGAATAGCTCTGCCTTTGGAAGTTTTGTTTCCTTCAGGAATTTCATACACACGCATCCAGAAGCACCTTCCTTTTTCTGTGAAAATTAATAAGTAGTTGTGGTTTGTAGCTACAAATAAATGTTCTAAGAAATCCTGATCACGTGTAGCTGAACCTTTCGATCCCATTCCTCCACGATTTTGAACCTTGTATTCGGTTAAATTGGTTCGTTTGATATATCCTGCATGTGAAATTGTTATAACTACTTCTTCATCAGCAATCAAATCTTCCATTCTCATTTCGCTTGCTGCGTATTCAATTACAGAACGGCGTGCATCACCATATTTGGAACGAACTTCAATCAATTCATTTTTAATGATTTCCATTCTTCTTTCTTCATGAGCAAGAATGTCTTTTAAATCAGCAATTAACTTCAGTAAATCATCATACTCAGCACGAAGTTTATCTTGTTCTAGACCAGTCAACTGACGTAATCTCATATCGACAATTGCTCGTGTTTGAATTTCAGACAAGCCAAATCGTTCAGCCAATCTCTCACGAGCTGCATCCGGACTAGACGATGTTTTTATGATTTCAATTACTTCATCAATATTGTCAGAAGCAATGATTAATCCTTCTAAAATATGTGCTCTTTCTTCTGCTTTTCTCAGTTCAAATTGAGTTCGACGAATAACAACCTCGTGTCTAAAATTCACGAAATGTTGAATCATATCTCTCAAATTCAATAATTTTGGCCTTCCTTCAACAAGACATATGTTATTAACTGAAAATGAGGTTTGTAAAGAGGTGTATTTGTATAATTTATTTAACACAACATTGGCAATTGCATCTCGTTTAATTTCGTAAACGATTCGCATTCCGTTTCTGTCAGATTCATCACGTAGATCAGAAATTCCTTCAATTTTTTTATCGTTAACCAATTCAGCTGTTTTCTTAATCATTTCAGCTTTGTTGATCTGATAAGGTATCTCGGTTACAATAATTTGCTCACGCCCATTTACCTCTTCAATTTCTGCTTTGGCGCGCATGACAATTCTACCCCTTCCAGTAGTGAGTGCTTCTCTAACACCATCGTATCCATAAATAGTTGCGCCAGTTGGAAAATCCGGTCCTTTCACATAGTTAAGTAATTCCTCAACCTCAATGTCTTTGTTATCAACGTAGGCGATGATTCCGTCAATTACTTCAGTTAAATTGTGCGGAGCCATATTTGTAGCCATACCAACTGCTATCCCAGAAGCACCATTAACTAATAAATTTGGTATTTTGGTTGGCATTACCGAAGGTTCAGTTAAACTATCGTCAAAATTTGGTGTAAAATCAACAGTTTCTTTATCTAAATCTTCAAGCATTTCTTCTGCTATCTTGCGCAAGCGTGCTTCAGTATAACGCATTGCTGCTGGGCTATCACCATCAACCGATCCAAAGTTACCTTGTCCGTCTACCAATGGGTAGCGCAGTGACCACTGTTGAGCCATACGAACCATTGTATCATAAACTGAACTATCTCCATGCGGGTGATACTTTCCTAAAACTTCCCCAACAATTCTTGCTGATTTCTTGTAAGGTCTATTTGAAAAAACGCCCAAATCTTGCATTCCATAAAGAACCCTTCTGTGCACTGGTTTGAAACCATCTCTTACATCAGGAAGTGCTCTTGAAACAATAACGGACATCGAATAATCGATGTACGCGGATTTCATTTCATCTTCAATGTTAATCTGAATTATCTTTTCTCCGTCTGCCATAATTGAATATTTCTAAAGTTTTTTGCAAGTTTCAAAATTAACGATAATCCAATGCCATCTCCGTTAATTTCATTCTTTTTACTAACAAATTTTAGTTATAAAATGTGAATAATTTAGAGCTGTTTGAAAAAATTATCTCGTATATTTGTGAAAGCTCCTACTTGGAGAAAACATTTACAAACAAACTATGGAAGCAAAATTTTCGCATCGCGTAAAAGACGTAATTGCATTGAGCAAGGAAGAGGCCGTACGATTAAACAACGAGAACATTTCTGTTGAACATATTTTAATTGGTATGACAAGACTAACGGATGGTACGGCCATAAAGATTTTTAGGGAGTTTCAATTGGATTTATCAGCAATGAGAAAAGAATTAGAAGCTATTTTGCAAAAATCAGCCGCCGATTATCCGGTGAAAAATACAAATATACCTTTATTAAAGCAGGCCGAGAGAATAATTAAAATGACTTACTTAGAGGCGAAACAATTTAAAAGTGTTATTATTGGGACTGAACATTTGTTATTAAGTATTTTGAGAGAAGATAACAGTGTAGCAAGCTCAATTTTGAACAAATACGGATTGATTTATGACAATGTGAAAGATGAGTACGAGGCGATTAAAGATGATACATCATTACCAAGAGCTGAATTTCCTGGCGGTCAAGAGGAAGAAGGAGAATCTTTTTCTTCACAACGTAAATCGGCAGACCCAAAATCAAAAACACCAGTGTTAGACAATTTTGGTCGTGATTTAACAAAAATGGCGGAAATTGGCAAGCTTGATCCAATCGTTGGTAGAGAAAAGGAAATTGAGCGCGTGAGTCAAATATTGTCTCGGAGAAAAAAGAACAATCCAATTTTAATTGGAGAACCGGGAGTTGGAAAGAGTGCTATAGCAGAGGGGTTGGCATTAAGAATTGTTCAGCGAAAAGTTTCAAGAGTTTTATTTAATAAGCGAATTATTTCATTGGATCTTGCCTCGTTGGTTGCCGGAACTAAGTACAGAGGTCAATTTGAAGAAAGAATGAAAGCTGTAATGGCTGAAATTGAAAAGAATCCAGATATCATCCTTTTTATTGATGAAATTCACACCATTATTGGTGCAGGAGGAGCTAGTGGTTCTCTAGATGCATCTAATATGTTTAAGCCAGCTTTAGCGAGAGGTGAAATGCAAGCAATTGGTGCTACAACATTGGATGAATATCGTCAGTATATCGAAAAAGATGGCGCACTTGAACGTAGATTTCAAAAGGTCTTAATTGAACCTACAACAATTGATGAGACGATTCAAATTTTAAATAATATTAAAGAAAGATACGAAGATCATCATTCTGTAACCTATACAGATGAAGCATTAGCTGCTTGTGTAAAACTAACAGAACGATACATTACGGATAGACATTTACCAGATAAAGCCATTGATGCCTTGGATGAAGTTGGTTCTCGTGTTCACTTAACCAATATTAATGTACCGAAAGAAATTCTGGATGTTGAGGGACAAATTGAAGCATTAAAAATTCAAAAAAATGATGTGATAAAGTCGCAACAATATGAAAAAGCGGCTGAATTACGTGATGACGAGCGTAGACTTCAAGAAGAGTTGGAAACAGCTAAAAAGAAATGGGAAGAGGAATCTAAGACGAATCGAGTTACTGTAACTGAAGAGCATGTAGCTGAAGTAGTGTCTATGATGTGTGGAATTCCTGTGACCAAAGTTTCTGAGAAAGAAACAGGTCGTTTAGCGAAAATGGGAGAGGAGCTGCGTGGAAAAGTAATTGGTCAAGACGAAGCTGTTGATAAGGTAGTTAAGGCTATTCAAAGAAATCGTGCTGGTTTGAAAGATCCTAACAAACCAATTGGTTCATTTTTCTTTTTAGGACCAACAGGGGTAGGAAAGACGCAATTAGCAAAAGTTTTAGCGAAGTATTTATTTGATTCAGAAGATGCGTTGATACGCATAGATATGTCTGAATACATGGAAAAATTTTCTATTTCCAGATTAGTTGGTGCGCCTCCAGGATACGTAGGATATGAAGAAGGTGGTCAATTGACAGAAAAAGTTAGAAGAAAACCATATTCAATCGTGTTATTGGATGAAATCGAAAAAGCGCATCCGGACGTATTTAACTTACTATTACAAGCCTTAGATGATGGTCATATGACTGATGGATTGGGGCGTAAAATTGATTTTAAAAATGTCATCTTAATTATGACTTCTAATATTGGTGCACGCCAATTAGCAGATTTCGGAACAGGCGTAGGATTTGGAACAAAATCGCAGTCCGAGTCACGTGATGACAATGCAAAAGCTGTAATTCAAAATGCGTTGAGAAAAGCATTCTCTCCTGAATTTTTAAACAGAGTTGATGATATCATAATGTTTAAATCTTTAGGTAGGGAAGAAATCCATAAAATAATTGATTTGGAGCTTGTTAAATTAGTAAAGCGTATCGAAACGTTGGGTTATACACTTAATCTTTCTGAGCAAGCAAAAGATTTTATAGTTGATAAAGGCTATGATGAGAAGTTTGGTGCTCGACCATTAAAACGAGCACTTCAAAAATATATTGAAGACCGTTTGGCTGAAGAAATAATTAAATCCAATTTGCAAGAAGGTGATTCTATTCAAATGGATGTAAATGCAGCATCAGATGATCTTGAAATTGTTATTTCAAAGTCAAAATCGAAGGATGTATCGAACTAATTAATTCTTAAAGATTCATAATTAATCGCCGTTAGATCTTCATCTCGGCGATTTTTTTGTAAATTGTAGATTGATATGGTTAAAATGGCTTGTTGGAAATTTCTTCTATGTATTATACTTTCACATCCCATGCTGAGTCAAAGAAGTACCTTTGATTCAGTTTTTATTGCATCTCATATTACGTATTCCAAAAATTTACCTTTTATTGATTACAAGACTAATGAACTGGAATATTATTCACTTGATGCGATTAAACCCTTTTTTGAGAAATTAAAAAAATCAACATCTCAGCAAGTAAAGGTTCTCCACATCGGAGATTCACATGTGCAATATGATCAAGGCCCTGGAGCTATTCGAAATGCCTTTCAAAATTTGTTTGGATTTTCAGGAAGGGGATTTGTCTTTCCTTATTCAGCTGCAGGCACACATGCCGCATATGATTATAAAACTAGCTCAACGGGTAAATGGTCAAGTTCGCGAAATGTAAGTAAGGAAATCAATAATCCTCTTGGAATTTCAGGTGCAACCATATATACAAGGGATTCAACGGCAGGATTTACAATTCAATTTTATGAATTAAAGAAAGAACTTGAAGTGATAGATAGGATGAATTTATTTGTAAAAACAAGCGATACGTCCTTTAATCTATTATATCGTCTTTCTTCGTCATCTGAATGGATTCCAATTGCTATTTCAAATTCTTCATTTTCTGGCAATTATATCGAAGTGAATTTACCTAAACAATTAGACAAGTTCCTTGAGTTCAAGGTACATAAAACCGATTCCATTCAAAAAGACTTTGAGCTTTATGGGATTCAATTAGTCAATTCACAAAGTCAAGGTATACTGTACAATTCGGTAGGAATTAATGGTGCCAGTCTTCTGAGTTTTCTTAAACAAACTATGTTTACCGAACAATTGCGAAAAGCCAAACCGGATTTAATAGTTCTTGATTATGGAACAAATGATTTGGCGGGAGGTAAGTTTGATTCTACTTACTTTACATCTAATTTGGCCAAATCCATACATCTCATTCGTTCGGTACAACCAGATGTGTGTATCCTAATTCCTTCAGTTCAGGATTTTACTGTAAATGGAAAAAATATTTCAGTAACAAGTGATTATTCAAAATATTTAAGATCGTTTGCCAAAAAGAATAACGTAGTTTTTTACGATTATTTCTGGATTTCAGGGGCAAAAAAATCAATGAAAAAGTGGTTGAATTCTGGTATTGCGAAAAATGATCAGATTCATTTAACCCAATCTGGATATGTTTTAAAAGGTGAGTTGTATGGGAATGCAATTTTAAACTCGTTTTCTAGGTATTTAGCAAATCCTCAAGATTCAGTACTATATGAAAGAAAAACACCAGAGAAAATTGTTGAGGATACTCTCGCCCAAAATGATTCTATAATTAGAGAAAAAAAAGAGGCGAAGCAGATATCACCTAAAAAGGAAGAACCTAAAGTCATAAATAAACAACCAAAGCCAAAGCCTCAACAGGCAAATAAAAGCTATATTGTTCGTAAAGGAGATACATTAAGTTCGATAGCACGAAAATACAATACTACTGTAGTAAAGATTAAGTCTAAAAATAAATTGAAATCGGATAATTTACAGATAGGTCAAAAACTGGTTATACCTTAAATTCAAAATTAACTTCTAATTTTGCACCATGAATAATGAAATAAAAGTTACAATAATCGATAGGGAAGGGGTGTCCCATGATTTCGTTGGACCTACAGATATGAATATGAATGTCATGGAGCTTTGTAAAGCTTATGAGCTTCCTGTTTTAGGCGAATGTGGTGGAATGGCTCTTTGTGCTACTTGTCAATGCTATCTGGAATCGAATACTGAATTGCCTGAACAAAGCGATTCAGAATTGGACATGTTGGATCAAGCTTTTCATGTGAAATCAAATAGCCGTCTGGGTTGCCAGATTCACTTGAATGATTCAATAGATGGAATAGTACTTAGATTAGCACCCGAATAGAATTACATACCTGGCATTCCGCCATTCATCCCTTTTAATTGACTCATCATACTTGCCATATTTCTGGGATTGCTCATCAATTTCATCATCTTTTTCATGTCATCAAATTGCTTTATTAATTTATTGACATCTTGAATATTGGTTCCACTTCCTTTGGCTAGTCTCATTCTTCTAGAATTGTTTAAAATGGAAGGATTAGCTCGTTCTTTTGGTGTCATACTTTGAATAATTGCTTCAACGTGTTTGAAAGCATCATCTTGAATGTCAACATCTTTCATAGCCTTACCCATACCCGGAATCATTCCCATCAAATCCTTCATATTTCCCATTTTCTTGATTTGTTGAAGTTGGGCAAGAAAATCATTAAAATCAAATTGATCTTTCATGATTTTTTTCTGTAATTTCCGTGCCTGCTCCTCATCAAATTGCTCTTGAGCTTTTTCAACTAATGAAACAACATCACCCATTCCGAGGATTCGATCGGCCATTCGAGAAGGATAGAATACATCAAGTGCATCCATCTTTTCACCTGTACCAACAAATTTAATAGGTTTGTCAACTACCGATTTAATTGTTAGAGCAGCACCACCTCTTGTATCACCGTCCAATTTAGTCAGAACTACTCCGTCAAAATTGATTTTTTCGTTAAAAGCCTTAGCCGTATTCACCGCATCTTGACCAGTCATTGAATCCACTACAAACAGAGTCTCAGATGGTTCGATTGTATTTTTGATACGAGCAATTTCATCCATCATTTGTTCATCGATCGCCAAACGACCAGCGGTATCGACAAGAACAACATTAAATGAATTACTTTTAGCGAATTGAATCGCGTCTTGAGCTATTTTTACAGGATTTTTTTCTTCTTTATTCGAGTATACTTCAATACTCAATTGTTCACCAAGCACATGTAATTGATCAATTGCTGCTGGTCGATAAACATCACAGGCAACTAATAATACTTTTTTTCCTTTTTTTGATTTTAAGTAATTTCCAAGTTTTCCAGTGAAGGTAGTCTTACCAGACCCTTGAAGGCCTGACATAAGAATTACAGCAGGATTGCCTTTAAGATTTATTTCACTTTCATTCCCACCCATCAATTCAACAAGTTCTTCATGACAAATTTTAATCATGAGTTGTCCTGGAGAAACTGAAGTCAATACATTTCTACCTAGTGCCTTTTCTTTGACTGAATTCGTAAAGTTTTTTGCAGTTGTGAAATTGACATCGGCATCTAAAAGTGCTCTTCTTACTTCCTTTAAAGTTTCTGCAACATTTATTTCAGTAATTTGTCCTTGTCCTTTTAGGACTTTAAACGCTCTTTCAAATTTTTCGGTTAGATTTTCAAACATAGTTTATGATAATGGAAAACAAAATTAAGTGAAAATAAAGATTTGACAATAGATATGAGAAAAGTATTATTATGTAAAAGCAATATTTACCAAATTTTTAAACTCTCTGTCTTAAAAAGTTGTTCAATCTTATAATAGAAAACTGTGCTAAAAAAAAAGCCGCTTTTCAGCGGCCTTTTATATTTGTTGTTAACTTATTTCTCAATAAAAAACTCAACTCTTCGATTTTTAGCCCAATCTAGTTCCTTCTCCTCTGCATCACCAGAAACTGAATCACTTTCAATTTTAGCAGATTTAGAATCAGTTGTGATGTTTGCAACTCCCAAAGCGGTTAATTTACTTTTAACTTCATCAGCTCGTTTTTTATCCACATCAATATATTCAGGCTTCTTGGTTGTACTTAAATTAAATTCTACAGTATCAGCGTGTCCAACTACTTTCAATTTAAATGAAGGATTAGCTTTCATTATTTTTGCAATTTCATCTAAAGTCGTATTTGCCTCACTAGATAATTTTGAACTACCTGCAGCGAAGTAAACTTGGTATGTCTGAATTTTTTGCTCAGGTTTCATTTTATCTTCAATAATAAAATCTTTTTGGTAGGTTAATTTAGAATAAGTGGTGTCTGTATCGATTACGGATTTTGTGAAACATTCACACTTTCCTAATGTTTCGAAATTCTTCTCATAGATTTGTAGTAGATCTTGAGTAATTTCTTCAGTTCCTTTAATGGAGGCTAAATAAGAATCAAATGATTCGTAATAATCGCGTACAATTACATTATCAATGTAATAGTATGCCGCTTGGATAGCAGTTGCTTTTGATTGTTTTGGTTGCTTAAATGGTTCATACGCTGTTTTTGAATTAGGCATGAAATTACCTATTATAAAAGATTCTTCACCTCCTTTTGCAACATAAGTACCACAAACCTTATACCACCCATTAGCTGAATTAAAAACTTTGTTTTCAGGGTGTAAAACGTCAAAATCTGTTTGGCTTATTCCTATGTTTTTTCCAATCAAAATTTGTTTTTCATCTTTTTCAATATCCTTTCCTTTTCTTATAAATTTTACTCCAATATTATTGGCAGCAAATTTTGATCCTTCTGCTAAAGAAACCCAGAATTCAATACAATAAGTTTTATTTTTCGAGAGAGGACTTTCAAGTGAACCTTTAAGATAAGACCGTTCATTTTGTTTCTTTCCTGATAAATATGTGCTTATTCCAACATAACACTTTCCCTCATAGGCATCTTCTTGGCCAAAAGAACTAATTGGTGCACCGATTAGCGGCCTATCTTTTGTATCCACAGGTTTATTAGTATCATCACGATAAGTATCGGCTTTGGCACCTGTGGGCGACGACCAAAATTCTACAGTTGCAATACCTCCTAATTTCTTTGGCTTTTTATTATTATTCAACAATTTTTCAAAACTCCCATTTTTTACTAAATTGTTTTTTTCATTCTGACCAAAAACTGGATTGGCAATTGTAATAATTCCAACAAGAGCAATTGAGGTTAAAGACCAATTCATTGCAGATTGAATGTTACTTAATTTCATAACTTTTGATTGTATTTATAAAGGTTTTTACTTTTTCAAAATCAGTATCAGGATAAATTCCGTGCCCTAAGTTAACAATATGTCGCAAACTTTTAAAAGAATCGAGCATTTTTTTTGTTTCTATTTCAATACTTTTATGGTCAGCGTAGAGTAAACAAGGGTCCATATTTCCTTGCAGTGTTTTTGATTCACCAACTAGTTTTCGTACTTCTTCAATTTCCATATTCCAGTCTAAACCAAGCGTATTACAGTTTAAATTAGCTAAGTCTGGCAATGAACTAATCGCTCCTTTTGAAAAGATAGTGACAGGCGCTTCTGAAATGGAGTT
Organism: Crocinitomicaceae bacterium; assembly: GCA_044361535.1. GTDB lineage: Bacteria > Bacteroidota > Bacteroidia > Flavobacteriales_D > Crocinitomicaceae > UBA952. Next base: position 84,969 of record JBIKIQ010000012.1, on the reverse strand, counting down.
GCATATTTTTTCAAGATACGGAATGCAAAATTCAGCATATTGTTGACGTGATAAAATCCCCGCCCATGAATCAAAAACTTGAACCAAGTCAGCTCCACGCCGAATTTGAGCTTTTAGATACTCAATTGTGACATTGGTTATTTTATTTAGCATTTTGTGAGCCAATTCTGGATTAGCGTACAACATTTTTCGTGATTCAGAAAACGTTTTAGAGCCCTTTCCTTCAACCATATAACAAAAAATAGTCCAAGGAGCACCTGCAAACCCAATTAGTGGAACACGACCGTTTAATTCCTTCTTGGTTAATGAAATTGCATCGAGAACATAACCTAATTTCTCTTCAATATCAACGGTTTTATTCAATTGTTCAAAATCTTTGTCGGAACGGATAGTTTTTTCAAACCAAGGCCCTCTTTGTTCAATCATTTCATAATCCAGTCCCATCGCTTCAGGAACAACTAAAATATCTGAAAAAATAATCGCTGCATCAACATTTAATATATCCACAGGTTGAAGAGTTACTTCACAACATAATTCTGGATTCTTAACCAATTCTTTAAAGCCATTCACAGAAGATCTAACTGCTCGATATTCAGGTAAAATTCTTCCTGCCTGACGCATAATCCAAACTGGATATCTGCTTATATCTTCTCCTTTTGCTGCTCTAAGTAGTAGGTCGTTTTTCATAAATTGAGGTCAAAGATAATCATTTCGTTGTTTATCCGGATTTCATCGAGTAATTTTGCTCTATGATAAATAAAATATCAAAACATACTGGCTTTACAATTTTTATGCTAGTTTTTGGTATAATCTGGTTATTTGGTCTTTTTTTTACTTATACAGTTTCAAAAACTGATCTACACAGCTATTTAAACTCCTTTCATTCGCCTTTCTTTGATCTTTTTTTTCAGGGGATTACTTTTTTAGGAGACGGTATATTTGCATTACTTCTAGCAATACTGTTTTTTTTTATTCGAGGAAGAAAGGAGGGAATTCTTCTATTGCTAACCTTTATTATCTCTGCGTTATTTGCTCAGCTTCTCAAAAATTTTGTCTTTTATGAAGAAATGCGACCTCTATTTTATATTCAAGCGGGCGAATTAAAAGTAAAAACGGTTCAAGGAATTAAAATGTATTTAAATCATAGCTTTCCATCTGGACACACGACAACCATTTTTGCTTTGTGTTCCATGGTTTCCATGTTTTTTAATTCAAAAAGAATTGGTTTGTTGCTACTTGGTATTGCAGTTTTTACTGCATTTTCTCGTATATATTTGTCGCAACATTTTCTTCAAGATACCTTGGCTGGTTCAATACTTGGAATTAGTACAAGTATTTTAATTTGGTGGGTTTGGGATAAAAAGTTCGATAAGAAGTTAAATAAATCAATAGAAAAGTAACTTCATTAATAAAAGATTTTTATTTTTGACCTTTAAAACAATTAAAACATTCATGAATTTACAAGGAATCATTTCTATTGCCGGTCGTCCGGGACTTTATAAAGTTGTTGCTCAAGGTAAAAACACAGTTATCGTTGAGTCGATGTCAGATAAAAAACGTTTTCCGGCTCATGCATCGGATAAAATTTCTTCTTTGGAAGATATTTCGGTTTATACTACGGATGAAGATGTTAAGTTAACTGAGGTGTATTCTAAGATGTATGAAACATTGGGTGGCAAGGAAGCTCTGTCGCACAAAGAAGATGCTTCTAAACTTCGTGAATTTGTTTTGACGTTTTTGCCAAATTACGACAGCGAACGCGTTTATGATTCTGATGTTCGAAAGTTGTTTCAATGGTACAATACACTTCTATCTGAAGGACTTTTAACTCCAGAAGTGAAAGAAGAAAGTAAGGAAGAAGAAAAAGTAGAGAAAAAAACTAAAACTGCTAAGGCGGTTCAGGAAGCTAAACCTGTAAAATCTGTTAAATCTGCTACAACTAAATCAGCAGTAAAATCAGCCTCAGGAGCTAAAAAAGTTGCTGCCGTGAAAACAGGTAGTAGCCGCGGAAAATAAAATCAAGATTATGAAACTAGAAAGAAATAAACGGTATTTTTTACCGAATGACTTTGTATTGTCTTCTTGGGAGGATATTTCCCCTTTTTTTAACATACTTCTATCAATTGAATATAATACGAAAGAAGAGTTTATTTCATGGCTGAAAAACAGAAGTGAGATTGATTCATTTTTAGAAGAAAACCTAGCTTGGAGATATATTCGAATGACCATTGATACAAGAGTGGAGGAATTTACCAAAGAGTATCAATTTTTCATTACCGAGATTCAACCTAAATTGGCTCCTCTTGACCATCAATTGAATAAGAAAATGTTAGAGAGTCGATTTTTGTCGGAGCTAAAGAAAGACGAGGCTTATTCAATTTATATTCGATCGGTTGAGACGGCCATTGCCTTGTTTAGAGAGGAAAATATAGCGTTAGACGCTGAAATAAATGAAAAGAGTCAGCTTTTTGGTTCAATTAGCGGCTCTCAGTCAATTGAACACAATGGAGAGACCATAACCATGCAAAAAGCATCCTCTCTCTTGAGGGAGCCAAACGAGTTATTAAGAAAGGAGATTTTTAAAAAAATCAGTAAACGAAGAAAAAAGGATATTGAAAAGCTTGATAATCTCTATACTGAATTGATTCAACTTAGACATCAAGTGGCATTGAATGCGGGATTTGAAAACTATCGCGATTATAAGTTTCAATCACTTGGTAGATTTGATTATACAAAAGAAGATTGTTTTAATTTTCACGAGAGTATTGAAAAATGTATTGTCCCTATAACCAAGCAAATCCAACAAAGGAAACTTGAATTATTAGGTAAAACTCAGTTTAAGCCGTGGGATACATCCGTTGATCCCGAAGGTAAAACACCGTTAAAACCCTTTGGTTCTGGAAAAGATCTCTTAGAAGGTACGCTACGCATTTTTAAGCGAATGGATAATTATTTTCACGAGTGTTTGCTGAGTTTAGATAAAATGAAACAGCTAGATTTAGAATCAAAACCTGGTAAGGCTCCAGGTGGATATAACTACCCTTTGTATGAAAGTGGTGCGCCATTTATATTCATGAACGCTGTTGGCACACATCGCGATGTAATTACGATGATACATGAAGGTGGGCATGCTATTCATTCGTTTATTTCCCATGATCTAGAACTGACAGCTTTTAAAAATTTCCCTTCAGAGGTAGCTGAATTAGCTTCTATGTCGATGGAATTATTAACAATGAATTACTGGGATGAGTTCTATTCTGAGGAAACGGATAAACAACGAGCGATAAAAGAGCATTTAGAGGATATACTATCTGTTCTTCCTTGGATTGCACAAATAGATGCGTTTCAGCATTGGGTGTATGAAAATCCAACTCATTCCTTAATGGAAAGGAAAAGTACTTGGAATTCTTTATCTCAGCGATTTGGGACAGGTTTGACGGATTGGAATGGATACGAAGAAACACGTGATACCTCATGGCAACGACAAATGCACTTGTTTGAGGTACCGTTTTATTATATAGAGTACGGAATTGCCCAATTAGGAGCGCTTGGTATTTGGAGAAATAGTCAAATTAATTCTGAAAAAGCAATAGCGGACTATAAAAGTGCCTTGTCACTCGGATATTCTAAGTCGATAGCAGAAATTTATAAAACCGCTGGTATAACCTTTGATTTTTCACCTGAGAATGTTTCTATGCTTGCTGAATTTGTTTCAGATGAATTGAAAACTCTTGATGAATTAGCACATTTCAAGGCTAAATAAGATTTTTTGATCTGATTTTTGAAAAGAGTATTTCAATGGTTCTTCCGAATGGTATCTCATTGTAATTAAACCAATACCATTTTTATCTTTTGATTTGAATGAATTTTTAATCGATAAATTGTACCTGTTTTCAACCTCAACTTTATCAAGGCTATTGATTTCTGAAAGGTATTCAGATAAAAATGATTCTTTACTTGGATGGATAAGATTGCAAGAATACAAGTGAAAACGATCCTCCAAAGATGTTACAAAGAATCCAATCAATTTTTGATTTTCAGAATCGGAATCACCGTATAATAGCATATTATTTAAGTTATGTAATGTTGTGGAATACAATTTTTTAATTCTATTTGTCTCAATCTTACGTTCAATTAAATAGTGTTCTAAACTTTCAACAAGTTGATGAATAAAATCAGGTTGAATAATTCCAAAATAACTTACAATAATTTTGTGATTATCCTGAGTAAGTTTATCTAATTGTGATAAAAAGTATTTTCGAAATTCTTTATGTTCTTTTGATTTTAAGATCTCCATGTTATTTGCCTTTTTCAGAAGAACTTATTTGGGATACAATTCTAGAAACAACCGGGCAAACTAATGTATTTTTAACAGTTAAATTTAGAATTTGAGACATGTTCTTTCGATCTGTGTGTGGATATTCCTTACATGCTAGAGGACGAAATTCATAAATTGAACAAGTGTTATCCAAATTTAAAAAGGAACATGGTGAACTTTTCAAAACCCAATCGCCCTCTTCATCCATACGTAAAAGGTCAGAAATTAATTTGCTTTCTTTAACTTTTAAATGCTTCGAGATACGTCGAATATCTGCCTCTCTAAAAATGGGACTTGTTGTTTTACAGCAATTTGCACAAGTTAAACAATCCATTTTTTTGAATTCCAAAGTATGTTTGGAATGGAATATTTCATCTACCTCAGAGGATTTTTTGCGTTTTAAATTTACAAGTGTTTTCTGATTCAATTTAAAATCAGTTTTCGCTTTGTCTAAACTATTTTTATCAACCTTATTCACTCTAATGTTAAAAAAGAAAACACAATGCCCGTGTTTTTCTATATTTACAGCGAATTTACAAATAATATGGAACGATTTGATTTAATTGTTGTTGGTGGAGGGCCTGCTGGGTATGCAGCGGCAATGAGAGGTATTGATTTTGGAAAGCGTGTTTGTTTAATTGAGAAAGACAAAGTAGGCGGTGCAGGGGTATACAACGGTGCACTATCTTCTAAAACCTTGTGGGAATTATCTAATCGAACAAGAGATGTCAATGATATGATCGTCTCAAAGGGAAGGAGCAAATTTGAAATATCATGGGAGGATGTTAAACAAAACTTGGCAGAAGCAATCTTTGAACGTAAGTTTCAGTATTCCTCGCACATAAAACTACTTCAAACCGAAACCATGAATAAATTACTTACTTATGAAAGAGGCTTCGGAAAACTCTTGTCAAAAAATGAGGTTTGCATTTATCATGAAGGATCAGAGAAGGTGGTATGGGGTGAAAATATCATCTTGTCAACGGGAAGTAGGCCACGAAAAATGGAGAATATAGATGTTGATGAAAAGATCATTTTGACAAGCGATGGGATTGATAATATAGAAGATTTCCCAAAAAGTTTAGTAATTGTTGGAGCCGGTGTCATAGGCTGTGAATACGCAACAATTTTTTCGAATTTTGGAAAGACAAAAGTGTATATTATTGATAGGCAGGATCATATTTTACCATTCGAAGATGTCGATATTTCAAAATTGGTGGCTAAAAATTTAATAAATAGGGGAGTAACCATCCATTCTAATGCTAAATTGGAAAGACTAGAAAAAGTGGAAGGTGAGGTTGAATATGAATTATCGTATCCAGATGGAAAACGAGAAGTGATTCGAGTGGAAAAAGCACTTTTATCTATTGGTCGTCAACCAAATATTGAGAATTTAGGCCTTGAAAATGCGGGTGTAATGATGTCAAAGAGAGGAGTTCACATCGGAGACGAGGATACGCGAACAAATATTCCGAATATTTATGCTGTTGGGGATGTGTCAGGGCGAATAGCTTTAGTTAACATGGGCGAAATTGAAGCAAGGCATGCTGTTGAAAAAGCCTTTGGGAACAAACCGGAATTACTGAATTACGATAATATCTGTACCATCATGTTCTTAAATCCAGAAGTAGCTGCGGTTGGAATTAATGAGCAACAAGCAATTGAGCAAAATATTCCTGTAAAAGTGGTGAAACTAGATTATTCTCTGATAACCAGAGCAATTGCTATGCGTCAAACACAAGGATTTTTTAAAATTATCGTAACGAACGATAAAGAAATGCGAATTTTGGGTATGCGCGTTGTTGGTGCTCATGCCTCTACGGCTATTCAAGCCATTGGACTTTTAATTAAGTTGAACATGCCAATTGAGGTTTTATCTGAGTTAATTCACCCGCATCCATCAATTGTTGAAGGAATTCAAGAATGCGTTCGAATGCTATTGAATCGATCCATTTTTAAGTCATCGGTATTTAAAGATAAGCTGGCGTGTTACTCGCTGGTTGATGGTGTGAAAACGCCTTTGGAAAGATTGTAATTCACGCGTTTATATTCTTATTTTATTGATTTTAAGCAATTTAAATTTATTCTACTTCAAAAAATTGAGTGATTTTTACAATTCATATTTGATTTGATGTAAGCTATTTCACTGTTTGACGCTTGAACTTTGCATCAAGTATTATTCATTAAAATAGTTAAATATGAAAAGAAAAATTACGCTCTTGGCCACAGGTGTCTGTTTGTGGCTTTTTAATGGGCATGCGCAAACACCTTGTGCTTCTGACTTAAATGGTTTTGTCGTCTCAAAGAATGTTGGCGTCACGGGTTATGTACAGCTTAAAAATGGGTTTGAGGAAAAAGCTGCTCAAACCTACAATTACTCGGGTTCCGGTAAGATAACCAGCGTTAGAATACATGGAAATAATCCAACTTTTGGGATGCTTTCTGGAGTGCCATTGAAGATTGGGGTTTACAATGTTGATTTAAGTGGGAGGCCGACTTCGGCAATTACTACTGTTAATCACATTTGGTGGTCTTATCCAGATAATTTGGTTGGATATATTGATGTTACATTCCCAGGAGGAGTAAATATTTCAAATCGTTTTGCTATTACTGTTGAAATAATCAATGGATTTCCATTTGGTAATACCTTCGATTTGAAGTACACAGGAAATGGCGAAGGACTCAATCAAGATTTAGCTTCCTTGGCCGGAACTTCAACAGGTTTTAATTGGGCCAGTGCTTTGAATAGTTTTTCAAAGAATGGGGATTTTTATCTTATTCCAACGCTGGCAAATTGGAATTTACCATCCTTTAATACAAACTCATCTTGTTATTCAGTAAATTCATCTATTGCTTTTGAAAACCAATCTCAGTTAGTAAAAGATAGCATGTTTAACTTAATTGGGAAAACGCAATATTCAGGTTCAAATTTCTTTTATTCATGGGATTTTGGAGATGGAACGGCAATTTCACATCAAATGAACCCTACTCATAGTTATACCACGGGAGGTTCATATACTGTAACCTTAACAACCAAGATTGAAGGTTGGTCTGGGATCTGCACAAAAACATATTCTAAAATCATTTCTGTTGGTCTTGGGGTAGCAGCAACGTCTATCACGAATGTTACTTGTAACAATGGAAATTCAGGTAGTGTAACAGCTGTCGGGTCCTTTGGGACAACTCCCTATACATACAATTTAAACGGAGGAGCTTGGCAATCATCAGCTTCTTTTACTGGATTAACTGCAGGAACATATACGTTGAATATAAAAGATGTAAAAGGATGCACAGCGTCAACAACATTTAGTATTACACAACCTTCTGGTATTGCATTCAATACAATCGCAACAACCAATGCCACATGTGGATTGGCCAATGGAGCTTTTTCATGTACCGCAACAGGAGGAGTAGCTCCGCTTCAATATAAATTGAATACTGGATCTTATGTTTCTAGTGGTGCTTTTTCCAATTTAAATGCGGGAACTTATTCTCTTACTGTAAAAGATGCGAATGGATGTACGGTTTCAACCACTGTTTTTGTAAATTCATCAGCAGGTCCTTCTTTGAATCCACCGAACAGCACAAATGTGAGTTGCTTCAATGGTTCTGATGGTTCAATAACACTATCTTCAACAGGAGGAACGGGAACGATCCAATATAGTGTAAATAATGGTGTTACTTATCAGACTTCAGGAATATTCAATGGTCTGACTGCTGGAACTTACTTGTGTTCGGCGAGGGATAATGCCGGGTGTCTAAGCTTAGGTAGTGTAATTATTACTCAAGGTCAAGAATTGAATTTAACTGCAACTACAACAAGACCATCGTGTTTTGGGGAAAATGATGGAAGTATTTCGGTAGTTTCAACGGGCGGAACAGGTACTCAAAGTTATAGTATCAACGGAATTAATTACCAATCTTCATCGGTTTTTACAGATATGTTAGCTGGGACTTATACGGTGTACGTAAAAGATATTACGAGTTGTATAAAAACAATGACTGTTGTAATTACTCAGCCAACTCCACTAGCAGCAAGCCACACAAAAATTAATGCAACATGCAATGGTTCCTCAAATGGTTCTATTCAAATGATTGGAAGTGGCGGCACTAGTCCATACATCTACAGTATTGATGGTATTAATTTTGAATCATCTGGCTTATTTGAAAATTTACCAGCAGGAATGTATGGGATTACAACACAAGATCACAATCATTGCGAACGGATTGATTCAATTTTAGTGACACAGCCTAACTCTATAACTGCAATGGTAAATACAACCAATGCTACGTGTACCTCTTCAAATGGTGCCCTAATGGTTGTTGCATCAGGAGGTAGTGGTTCTAATTTTCAATACAGTTCAGATGGGGTAACCTTTACATCAAATGGATTATTTTCAGGATTGGATGCTGGTACGTATTTTATTGTTATAAAAGATGGATCGAATTGTAAATCAACCGTTTCAGGTGTTGTTGCATCGTCTGGTGGACCTACTATAGCATCTTCTACATCGCAGAATGTTTCTTGTAATGGAGGAAGTGATGGTTCAATTTCAATTTCCAGCGTAACAGGTGGAACTGGCACATTACAGTATAGTAAAAATGGAATAAATTTTCAAGCATCACCTGTGTTTTCAGGATTGACTGCAGGAAATTATATCATTCAGGTCAAAGATGCGAATGGTTGTATCGATACTATTGCTAAAACCTTGACACAGCCAAATTCATTTCTAGTGGTTACATCGACAACGAATGTTTTGTGTCATGGAGCACAAACGGGTGTGGTTAATGTTTCAGCTTCCGGAGGAGCAGGCTTTTTTGTCTATAGTATTAACAATGGATTTTCGTACCAATCGGGTTCTACCTTTAACAATTTATTAGCAGGTGCTTATACTGTGATTATTAAAGATGCCGCTAACTGTAGTACTACTAAGAATTTTGTTATCACAGAACCATCACCGATTCATGTTAACTCATCTGTATTAAACGTTAGTTGTTATGGGGCGGATGACGGCGAAATAGCTGTTGCTGCAACAGGCGGGGTTTCTCCATTTATGTATAGTATTTCTCAGGGTACATATTCCTCAAATGGAGAATTTGATAGTTTGCCTGGGGATTTATTCTATCTAATTCAAGTGAAGGACGCAAACAATTGTGTGGTAAATGTTTTCAGATTTGTAAATGAGCCAGCATTAATTAATTTGTCTGCTTCCATTTCTGAAGTAACGTGTGCTGGAGGAGATAATGGCTCTATATTAGTAGCAGTAACTGGTGGTTATGCACCTTATATGTATGATTGGTCTAATCAAGCTGAAGGTGCTATAAATGCAAATTTAGCAGCAGGTACATATACCTTGAATATAACAGATCACAACGGTTGTAGTGGTTCTCAAACATATGTAGTTGATGAACCAAACTCACCTTTGGTATTAAATGCGAACATTACTGATGCATCTTCGGTTTCATCGGCAAATGGTGAAATTGATATTACAATTACAGGTGGAACAAGTCCATACAGTTATGAATGGTCTAATGGTTCAACCAATGCAGATTTAACAGAGTTAATTCCTGGTGCTTATCTAATAACAGTAACGGATGCAAACGATTGTTCATTAGCAACAACCTTTGTCGTAGATGTTTTATCAGATATTGAAGCGATATCATCTGCTAACTTGGAAGTGTATCCAAACCCCTCCAGCGATGTGGTTAACTTATCAACAAATAATGACAAAATAAAACAAATAAAACTGTTTTCAATAACTGGTCAATTGTTGCTTGAAAAAAGAGTGGATAATGAAGTATATTCCATTACAGTAAGTTCTTTTGCAGCAGGAACTTATTATTTGGAGGTTATTTTAGAATCCGGTCAGATTACTAAAAAATTAGAAATCAGAAAGTAGAGATACATTTGAACCGTAAGAAACCGCTTAAAGCAATTTAAGCGGTTTTTTTAATCGCTCAATTCTTGTAAATGAAAACGTGTAGGATGTAAGCTAAAGCCCTTGTAAATAAAGGAACTTTGAACTGTTAGAATTAATTATTAATTAAAAATCAAATGTATGAAATCAAATGAAGAATTGCAATTAGATGTGCAAGATGCAATCAAGTGGCAACCCTTGTTAAAGGCTGCCGAAATTGGTGTAACAGCTAAAGACGGAATCGTAACCCTATCTGGAACTGTAAATAGTTTTACTAAGAAAATGGAAGCTGAAAATGCAGCGAAAAATGTTGTTGGTGTTCGCGCTGTTGTAGAAGAAATTGATGTCGATTTTGAAAACACCTTGCGCAAGAGGGATGAAGAAGTTGCAGAAGAGGCACTATCAGCTATGAAGTGGAATTGGTCGGTTCCAGATGATAAAATTAAATTAAAAGTGGAGGATAGTTGGGTTACCTTAGAAGGATCAGTTGAATGGAACTACCAACGAGAAGCAGCTCAAAAATGTGTATCTGATTTGATTGGAGTTAAGGGTGTTACCAATAAAATCAAACTTGAATCGAAAATTCCAGATGTTGTTGAACGAACAGATATTGAAAATGCTTTGTCAAGAAGTTGGTTGGTAGATGATCGTAAAATAAAAGTTAGTGTTACAAAAAATAAAGTAACGCTGCGAGGGTCAGTTGAATCTTTATTTCAAAAAGATGAGGCTGAACGTTTAGCATGGAATGCTCCTGGCGTAGTCGATGTAGTAAATGAATTAGCCGTGCTACAGGATTAAATGCCATTTATTTGTTCTAAAAACAAGCCCGGTGATTTCGATTATCGGGCTTGTTTATTTTTTAAATTTCTTTTGACTATCAGTTAAGGTTGACAAGAATAGTTCTGCTTTTGCTTTTGCTTTTCTCAATTTATAATTTGACCATCCGTCAGGATTAACTTTTCCCAGTAACTTATCCATTTGGGTATATGCTGTTACGTATAAAGTACCTTTAATAACCTCGATGTTTGATTCATTTAAACTTCGAAGCGCCATTGAAAAACCACCAGTTTCATATTCAATGAAATGCCAAAATCGGGCTGGAATGTACAGTGTATCACCATTTTCAATTTTGCCAGTTAACGCTTCAAGAAAAGGGTAGGAGGGAATTGATTTAAAATCTTCGTTCGAAACATCTAAATGACTATGTGTAGTAAATGGTTGACGATAAAGCAGATCAGAATATTTCGGATGAAAAAGTGTAATTTTTTTTGTTCCTTCAAACTGTGTTAAAAAGACATCTGAATTGTCAAAATCATAATGCAGTCTTACATTAGAGCCTTCACCACCAAAAAAAAGAAAAGGCATTTTTACCCATCTTTTGGCAAATTTTGGATAATTGAAATCCTGTTTTAATTCAGGCTGAAGTTTGAACAAATTGAAAGCGAATAACCGATATTCCGTTGGGCCTTTTTCGATAGCATTTATAAATTCGTTAAATGTCATTTGATAATCTACCCCTCGATCAATTTGAGTGGCATTATTTTTAGACCAATCACCAGAAACAGGGACATTTAAATGACCTGAATAGTGTCTAAAAAAATCAAATGTCCATTTGGTTGATGCTGCCCATTTTTCAGAAAAAGACCGAAAAATCAAAGGTGTATGTGTTCTTAAATAGTCTTGCTTGAACCTTTCTGGATCGATTGTATTAATTCGTTCAATTTCTTTTGTTTTCATTACGTATTAATTTTCTCAAAATTGCTAAACCCATAAAAAACAGCAAAATGAAAAACACTAAGTGTAAAATTTTTAGTTGTGAATTTCGCAAATGAAGCAACGTACAAACATGAAATTCTTAAAACTGAGATTCAATTGAAGCTTTAAAGGGTATTTAGAGAAAATCCTTACTACTTCAAAAATAAATAGTTAGCTTTGAGCGTCAACAAATTTTTAAATTATATATTTTTCATTCATACTATTTGTAACAAACTTTAAAACCAACACCAATGACTTTATCAACAGGATTATTCAATCGAAGTAATGGAGCATGTGAATTATGCTCTGAAGAAAATGCCACCATAGACTTCACGGTATCTCCAAAAACTGATGTTACAGAAAATCAAGTAGCTTTATGTTCTACTTGCGAATCTAATCTTTCCAACACGGATGCACGGGATCATTGGCAATGCTTATCTGGAAGTATTTGGAGTTCGGAACCATCTGTTCAAGCTTTGACCTATAGAATTTTATTTGGTATGAAGGAACAATCTTGGGCTACCGATATTATTGAAATGATTGAGTTAGATGAAAATGTAATTTCATGGGCAACCAGTATTTATGAAGGATCTGACGTGCATAAAGATGCGTTTGGTAACACATTGGAAAATGGAGATAATGTTGTTTTAACACAAGCTCTAAAAGTGAAAGGAACAAATTTTACTGCCTCTAAAGGAACTGTTGTTAAGAAGATTAAATTAGTTTCTGACAATACAGGTCAAATAGAAGGAAAAATTAATGAGCAAGTTATAGTGATTTTGACTCAATATGTGAAGAAGAATTGATTTAATTCTTTTTGATTGATTTTTCGATGAGCGCCTTTTTCTCTATTTCATTGGCCAAATGAGCAATGATTTTTCGCTGAGGAACAAAAGTACTTGAACAAAGAAATATTTCACTTTTTGATTTGTCGTAAACCCGATAGGAAATAAAATTCCGTTTACCTTGATTTGATGCATCAAAGTGATTATCTGATTGAAAGGCTAAGGCATAGTAGGAAATTGAATCATTTATTAGTAATTGACCACTTCTATAGATTCTTCCGGAATAAAACTCAATTTTACCTCTGATTCGATAGTATAAAACGGCATAATCACCTTCAATTTGGAGGTAATTGTCATTATCAAAAAAGGCAAAAGTTCTGTTTGATTGTACTTCATTAGTTGAATCAAGAATGCATAAAAGATAATGTTCTAATACTTTAGAATCCTCAATAAAACGACTAGTAAAGGATACATTTTGAGCGAAAGATAAGTACGAGGTAACTAGAAGAAATAAGGTTAAAGTGGATTTATTCATTGCAATTGTTCTTAGTATAGTAAACGAGTAAAGTTAAATAGGGGTGGTGCTCAACTATTAAATCTACTTCAATTCTTCAAAATCGGCATCTTCCGCTTGAACTTTACCTTTGCCAATCACGCTTGTTTTTCCATGATTTTTAGTAACAAATTCCTTTTTACGAAGAAATTCTCTCTCTCGCGCAACTAGCTCGCGTTCCTTGTCTAAATTCCTTTTTGCTATCAATGTTCGGCCGATAATCCGAACAATAACTAACACGCCGATAAGAATTAGAATAGTTTTTACTAATCCCGTAAAACTTGCCTCTACCAACATTTTTAGCGAGATAAATGCATATTTCGCTCTGAATAAATCTTCGTAAAGAATGGATCCTTCAAATCCTTAATAAATCGAATAGCTTCTCCAGTAGATTTCATTTCAGGTCCAAGTTCTTTTTTTACATCTGGAAATTTCTCGTAAGAAAAAACAGGGATTTTTATAGCATATCCCTCTTTGCGTGGATTGAAATTGAAATCTGTTACTTTCTTTTCTCCCAACATTACTTTTGTCGCATAATTGACATAAGGTTCATCATATGCTTTTGCAATAAATGGAACTGTTCTGGATGCACGAGGATTTGCTTCTATTACATATACTTTGTCATCTTTAATGGCAAACTGAATGTTAATCAATCCTACTGTTCTTAATTCAACAGCTAATTTTTTCGTAATGTCTTCAATTTGCGTCATAACAAAATCACCCAGATTGTAAGGAGGTAGAACGGCATATGAATCTCCTGAGTGAATTCCAGCAGGTTCAATGTGTTGCATTATTCCAATGATGTAAACATTTTCACCATCACAAATTGCATCCGCTTCCGCTTCAATTGCCCCCGATAGGAAGTGATCCAAAAGAATTTGGTTATTACCCATTTCATTGATAATATCAACTACATGATGCTCCAATTCTTCTTTGTTTATGACAATTTTCATTTTCTGTCCCCCAAGAACATAAGAAGGTCTTACTAAAAGTGGAAAACCTAATTCATCGGATAATTCCAACGCTTGTTCTGCACTTTCAACAACTCCGTATTTAGGAAATGGAATATTATTCGCCTCAAGAGTTTGAGAAAAACGTCCCCTATCTTCTGCTAAATCAAGTGATTCAAAACTTGTCCCTATGATTTTTACGCCGTATCTACTTAGCTTTTCTGCCAATTTCAAGGCTGTCTGTCCACCTAATTGTACGATTACTCCTTCAGGTTTTTCGTGTTGAATTATATCGTAAATATGTTCCCAAAAAACGGGTTCAAAATACAATTTGTCTGCGGTATCAAAATCTGTAGAAACTGTTTCAGGGTTACAGTTAATCATAATCGTTTCGTAACCACATTCTTTTGCAGCTAAAACCCCATGAACACATGAATAATCAAACTCAATCCCTTGTCCAATACGATTTGGTCCCGAACCTAAAACTACAATTTTCTTTTTATCTGAAACTACACTTTCATTTTCGTATTCAAAGGTTGAATAATAATAAGGCGTTTGCGCTTCAAATTCAGCTGCACAAGTATCTACTAATTTATATACTCGATTTATACCAAATTCGCTACGCTTATTGTAAACCTCAGACTCTAAGCATCTTAATAAATGAGCAACTTGTCTATCTGCGTAGCCTTTTTGTTTGGCTTCGAAAAGTAAGTCTTTTGGTAAATTGCCAATGTGAAACTTTTCGATTTTACGTTCCAATTTAATGAGGTCTTCAATTTGTTTTAAGAACCAAATATCAATTTTTGTTTTCTCAACGATTGTTTTAAAAGGAATCCCAAGCTTAATTGCGTCGTAAATATGAAATAAACGATTCCAACTTGCATGTTCCAAGGAATGAAGAATTTCATTTTGATTGGTTAATTCGCGTCCATCAGCTCCCAATCCATTTCGGTTTATTTCCAAAGATTGACAAGCTTTTTGAAGTGCTTCTTGAAATGAACGTCCAATTCCCATTACTTCACCAACCGACTTCATTTGTAAGCCCAGTTCTCTGTTCGTACCAGGAAATTTATTAAAGTTCCAACGAGGAATTTTCACAATAACATAATCCAACGTTGGTTCAAATAGGGCAGAAGTAGTTTTAGTAATTTGATTTTTAAGTTCATCCAAATGATAACCAATTGCCAATTTTGCAGCAATTTTCGCGATTGGGTATCCTGTTGCTTTTGAGGCTAATGCCGATGATCGGGAAACACGCGGATTAATTTCAATGGCAATGATATCCTCGTTTTCGTCAGGTGAAACAGCAAATTGAACATTACAACCACCTGCAAAATTCCCGATAGAGCGCATCATTTTAATGGCCATATCACGCATTTTCTGGAATGTTGTATCTGAAAGTGTCATAGCTGGAGCAACAGTAATCGAATCTCCCGTGTGAATTCCCATCGGATCAAAGTTCTCAATCGAACAAATAATTACAACATTATCATTTGCATCACGAAGTAATTCTAATTCATATTCTTTCCAACCCAGTAAAGCTTTGTCAATCATTACCTCATGTATGGGAGAAAGTTGAAGTCCGCGTTCTAATAATCCATCAAACAATTTTGGATCATGAACGATTGATGCTCCAGCACCTCCTAACGTGTAGGAAGCACGAATACACAACGGAAAGCCAAATTTTTGAGCCACTTCCTTCCCTTCTAAAAACGATTTCGCAGTTGCCTGTGGAGCCATCCCAACGCCAATTTCATCCATCAATAAGCGGAATTCCTCTCGATTTTCAGTTATTTCTATTGCCTTAATGTCAACACCAATAATTCTTACACCATATTCTTCCCATATTCCCATCTCATCACATTTGATGCAAAGGTTCAAAGCGGTTTGTCCACCCATGGTTGGTAGAACAGCATCAATATCGTGTTTTTTAAGAATTTCAATGATACTTTCGGGCTCTAAAGGTTGAAGGTAAACGTTATCCGCAACAACTTTATCTGTCATAATTGTTGCAGGATTTGAATTAATTAAGGTGACTTCAATTCCTTCTTCTCGCAGTGAACGAGCAGCTTGAGAGCCAGAATAATCGAATTCACAAGCTTGACCGATGATGATAGGGCCGCTCCCGATAATTAAAATGGAGCTAATGGAAGAATCTTTAGGCATATTTTCAATTTACATTCTTCGAAGCGAACGTTCGCTGCAAATTGAGCACAAATTTAATTGAAAATTAGCGCACTCATTTAAAAAAGTAAAACAGTTTTTGAACAAAATGAAAGTAATTGTTAATATTGTTTTTATTTTCAGCAAGCTTGAATAAAACTGTCCTCAGATCGTTTGACTTATCAATTATGCTATCAAAATATCTTTTCATTTTTCTTTGTGTTCTCAATTTTTCATCCATTTTTGGTCAAATACACATTCATGGAGATAGCACTCACAGGGATACACATTATATGGTTATTGACAACAAAGTAAAATCGAAGTTTTGGGGGAATTCTTGGCATTTTCCAATTGGTTATACTGTTGGATCTTCACATGATTTTGAAATAGGTTTAGGTAGAAGTTATAAACGGAATTTTTGTGGAGGTGCTGGTTGTATTTTTAAAACCAATTCATGGGGAGTAGGATATGGGCTTTCTTCAAAATCCGGGGTTTTAGCTCAAAGCGCAAGAATTTATTACGGGTACAACTTTTTCTATTTCCCACCTTTTTCGGCAGGCATTAGAGGAGATTATATTTATGATTTAACAAATCAAGTTCAATATATCAAGCCGTCGCTTGGTTTTTCTTTTATCGTGGGAGAATTCTTTTACTCCTATGCATTGAAAATTAATAGCGGAATTCGAATACTTCCCTCGCATGGGTTTACACTGAGAATAAACCTTTTTTATCCCATGAAAAAATGGGAAGAACATCATCCTTATAGATGTTGATTTTCTTAATAAAATCAATCCTCCAAATACCCAAACTTTCCATTCTGAAAGTCCTGAAATGCTTCCACAAGTTCTTGTCGTGTGTTCATAACAAACGGTCCGTGCGCAGCAATAGGTTCATTGATTGGTTGACCAGATAATATTAATACGGTTGATTTTTTTAATCCTTTTACGGTAAACTGCTCACCTTCATTCTCAAATAATACAAAATGATCTAGCGGAATAGTCGCGGATTCATTTACCTCAATTTCTCCTTCCACAACAAGCAAAGCCGTATTGGAGTTTGCCGGAAAATTGAATTCTGCTTCCCCTTGCTCGGTAAGTTTCGCATTCAACATATAAATTGGCGTAAAGGTACTCGCTGGGCCTTTTACATTGCGATATTCACCTGCAATAATTTCAATAATTCCACCGTTATTTTCAAGTTCTACAATTCCCATTTCTTGGTTTGATATTGCTTGGTATTTGGGTCTTGACATTTTATCTTTAGCAGGAAGATTTACCCAAAGTTGAACCATCTGAAATTCGCCACCTTCCTTACTAAATGTTTCTTCGTGGTATTCTTTATGTAACACTCCTGAGGCAGCAGTCATCCATTGAACATCTCCCTCTCCAATAATTCCACCACCACCTGCACTGTCATGATGCGCTACTCTTCCTTTGTATGCAATTGTTACCGTTTCAAACCCTATGTGCGGATGAACACCAACTCCAAGTGGTTTATCACTTGGCGGGAAATAAAAGCGTGAATTGTAATCCAACATGATAAATGGATCCATTCGTTGCATATCCAAGCGATAGGCACTTGGAATAAAATTATGAACGCGAAATCCATCACCAACAAAGTGCGGTTCACGAGGAGGAACGATGACTTCAATTTTTTTTATCGACATATTTAATTTTATAAGACAAATTTAACAAGTTAAATGATTTTAAAGTTTATTAGAATGACATTCCGCATTATTAATTCCCTTTATTTATCGTACATTTGCAAAAATTTTAAGTATGCTTAATGTAAGTAATGTCTCTCTTCAATTCGGTAAACGAGTTCTTTTTGACGAAGTAAATATCAAATTTGTTAATGGAAATTGCTACGGTGTTATTGGCGCTAATGGTGCAGGAAAATCAACCTTTTTGAAGATTTTAACCGGCGATCAAGATCCAACAACAGGTCGAATTGATCTCGAACCTGGAAAAAGAATGGCGGTGTTGAATCAGAATCACTTTGCTTTTGATGAGTTTCCTGTTTTACAGACAGTGATAATGGGGCATAAACGCTTGTATGAAATCATGGTTGAAAAGGATGCTTTGTATTCAAAGCCTGATTTTTCAGACGAAGACGGGATGCGAACAGCTGAATTAGAAGCTGAATTTGCTGATTTAGAAGGTTGGAATGCAGAAACAGATGCTGCAACTCTACTAAGTAACCTAGGCATTACTGAATCTTATCATTATTCACTAATGGCTGACTTGCCAAACGAGTTAAAAGTTCGTGTTTTATTGGCGCAAGCCTTGTTTGGAAATCCGGATGTGTTAATTCTCGATGAGCCAACAAACGACCTCGATTTGAAAACGATTGGTTGGTTGGAAGACTTTTTGATGGATTTCCGAAATACCGTTATCGTTGTATCGCATGACCGTCACTTTTTGGATACGGTTTGCACGCATATCGTGGATATTGACTTTAGCAAATTGAACTTGTTCACCGGAAATTATTCGTTCTGGTATCAATCTTCTCAATTAGCAGCACGCCAACGTTCAGACAAGAACAAAAAAGCAGAGGAAAAGAAAAAAGAATTGATGGAATTTATTGCTCGTTTTTCTGCAAATGCCGCAAAATCTAAACAAGCAACAAGTCGTCGTAAAATGTTGGATAACTTGGATTTGGAAGAAATAAAACCTTCATCAAGAAGATATCCTGGAATTACCTTTCACCAAGATCGAGATGCGGGTAATCAAATTTTATCAGTTGAAAATCTATCCAAGAAAACGGAAGAAGGGGTACAGCTGTTTAAAGGTGTAAATATCATTGTGAATAAAGGCGATAAAATTGCGTTTATTTCTAAAAACTCTGTTGCACTGACGAGCTTTTATGAAATTCTTAATGGTAGAATGAAAGCAGATTCAGGCGAATTCACATTCGGAACAACAATTTCGACAGCATATATTCCAAATGATAACCACGAATATTTTGAAGATAAAACCTCCTTGATTGACTGGCTGCGTCAATATGCGCATACGGATGAAGAGAAAGAAGAAGTGTACTTAAGAACTTTCTTAGGTCGAATGTTATTTACCGGGGAAGAAGCAATGAAAACGGCAAATGTTCTTTCTGGAGGTGAAAAAGTACGTTGTATGATGTCTAAAATGATGTTGGCAAAAGCAAATTTATTAATTATGGATGAGCCTACGAATCACCTTGATTTGGAATCCATTACAGCTTTGAACAATGCAATGCGCGATTTTCCGGGTGTTTTGCTATTTACTTCTCATGACCACGAATTAGTAAACACGGTTGCAAATCGAATAATTGAACTAACGCCAACCGGAATAATAGATAAAATGATGCCGTATGATGATTACTTGGCTGATTCAAAAATAACTCAGTTGCAAGAGGAATTGTACGCTTAAACGCTATTGGACATGGAAGAAGCAGTTGTTCGCTATTCTTTTTCAGCAGAAGAACGAAATAAACAATACGTTCAAGTTAAGGTTGAAATACCTGTTACGAAAGAAATAACTCACGTTCATTTACCTTCTTGGCGTCCTGGACGATATGAATTGGGTAATTTCGCGAAAAATATAAATCGATTTAAGGTTTACAATGATAAACAGAATGAAATTTCTTTTCAAAAGGTAAATAAAGATACTTGGGAAATTGCTACCTCAGAAACGCATTTTATTTCAGTTGAATATTCCTATTACGCTGCCGAATTAAATGCGGGATCAACGTTTTTGTCTGATAATCAATTGTATGTAAATCCTGTTAACTGCTGTGTATTTACAAATGAAACGCAACATTTACCATGCGAAATTAAGTTGAATATACCTGAATCATGGAAAACTGCAACATCACTTGAAGGAGAAAATTCAAATCGAATAGCTGCCAATTTTGATGAATTAGCTGATTCACCATTTATTTGTTCTCCGATTCTTCAATGTAAAACGTATGAAGTGAATTCAATCAAGTTTTACGTTTGGTTTAACGGTGAAATAAAACCTGATTGGGAGCGAATTCTGAATGATTTTACGGCTTTTTCAAAAAAACAAATTGAAAAATTCATTGAATTTCCGGTTTCCGAATATCATTTCTTGATTCAAATACTACCAACAAAAGCCTATCACGGTGTAGAACACTGCAAAAGTACCGTTATCACCTTAGGACCGACGTATGAAGTTTTCAAGAGTTTATACAAAGAATTACTTGGTGTTTCATCTCATGAATTGTATCATACATGGAATGTTAAAGCATTGAGACCAGCAGCCATGTGGCCGTACGATTTTAAACAAGAAAACTATTCGGAACTGGGCTATATTTACGAAGGAATAACCACTTATATGGGTGACTTATTCTTGCTCAAAAGTGGTGTTTTTTCACTTGAACAATATTTGGCAGAATTCAAGACGCAGCTTCAAAAACATTTTGACAATCCTGCTAGATTTAATTATTCCGTTGCACAATCTTCCTTTGATACGTGGTTAGATGGCTATGTTCCTGGGGTGCCAGGAAGAAAAGTTTCCATATACACAGAGGGTTGTTTGTTGGCCTTTGTTACCGATGTAAAAATAAGAAAAGCCACGCAAAACAAATTTGGATTGGATGAAGTGATGAAGCAGCTGTATTTTGACTTTGCCAAGCAAGGAAAGGGAATAACAGAGAGCGATTATTTAACTACCCTAGAAAAAGTTTCGGGTATTTCTTTTAAGTCATTTTTTATAGATTTTGTTCATGGTACTCAACCCTATGAATCGATTATAATCGAATCACTTAAATATCTTGGTCTTGAATTGCAAAGAAAGCCGTCAGTACTCTATTCAGAAAGCCAATTAGGGATGAAATTAATACCTTTAGGTAAATCATTTCAACTTGCATCAATGTATCCAGATGGTCCAGCTGAATTAGGCGGAATGCGTTTGGGTGATGAAATAATAGGTGTTAATGGATTTGTTCTTAATAATGATATTGAATCCTGGTTGTTCTATTTTGCTGAAGATAAAAAAGAAATCACTTTCCTTCGTGAAGGAAAAATCAGGACACTTTCACTTAATGAAGTTCAGCGATTTTTCTATGGTTATTATTTTGTGATTCCTTTAGAAAACAAAAATAGCGAACAGGAAGTTGCTTTGAAATTGTGGAGCGAATAATAACATTTCAAAAATCCAAAAAGTAAAGTAATTTTACAAGTTATGGGAATATGTTAAAAATTAGTATCTTCATTAAAAGAATTTCCTTCCTTGTTTGTTTTTGTTTCATTCTTTTGAATGTTCAAAATACCTTGTGTCAAGTTTCCTCAATTCTTCCAACACCCTCTACATATAAAGAATTGAATGAGTCAATTAACTTTGATAAAGCCTTACGAGTTGATTCTACAGGACTGCCAGTTAATCTAAAAAATCAATTAGTAGATCTTGCATTTACGTATCATAAATTAGAAATTGTTTTTAGTTCCAATCAACCACAATTGAGGTTTAAGAAACTTGTGAATGTTATTCATGATTCCTACACAATCAATGTATCGAATGATATTCTAATTTCTTACTCTTCCGAAGCATCGTGTTTTTATGCATTTCATTCATTAATGCAATTAATTGATTCAAATTCTGAATCTTTCCAACTTAAAAAATGCTTTGTAAAAGATTATCCCAAATTTGAATGGAGAGGTTTGCACCTAGATGTTTCACGACATTTTTTTACAGTTGAAGAGGTGAAACGCTATATTGATTTAATGTCGATGTATAAATTCAATACTTTTCATTGGCATTTGACCGACGATCAAGGTTGGAGAATAGAAATTAAACAATTTCCAAAACTAACTGAAATTGGGGCTTGGCGAGACAGCACGGTGGACAATCATTACACAACAAAACCCAGAACCTATACCAAAGAGCGTTATGGTGGATTTTATACACAAGAACAAATAAAAGAGGTTGTTGCTTATGCTACGTCTAAATACGTTACAATAGTACCTGAAATTGAAATGCCAGGTCACAGCAGAGCGGCATTGGCGGCATACCCTGAATATGGTTGCTCTGGAAAACAACAAGGTGTTGAAGGACTTTGGGGTGTTTTTGATGATATATTCTGCGCCCAAGAGGAAACAATCACTTTTTTACAAAAAATTCTGGATGAAGTACTTGTTTTATTCCCTGGTCAATACATTCATATTGGAGGTGATGAAGCACCTAAGAAGAGATGGAAAGAATGTCAAAAGTGTCAAAAAATTATTTTAGAAAATAATCTCAAAGATGAACACGAATTACAAAGTTACTTCATTCAAAAAATGGATAAATACCTTACTTCGAAGGGTAGAAAACTCATTGGTTGGGATGAGATATTAGAAGGTGGATTATCACAAAATGCAGCAGTTATGTCGTGGAGAGGTTTTGAAGGTGGAATTGAAGCTGCTCGTCATGAACATTATGTCGTTATGTCACCAGGATCTCATTGTTATTTTGATCATTACCAAGGTAAGAAGAACGAGCCTCTGGCAATAGGTGGTTACACCTCCTTGGAAAAAGTATACGATTTTAATCCTATTCCTGACCATTTAGATAAGAAATACCATTCGTACATATTAGGTGGGCAAGCAAATTTGTGGACTGAATACATCGCAGATTTTAAGAAATTAGAATACATGACCTACCCAAGAGCAATTGCATTAAGTCAAACACTATGGTCGATAGAAAAATCTGATTATAAAACATTTAAATCAATATTGGTAAATGATCACTTTAAATACCTACAAAGTAAAAATGTAAATTTTTCAAAAACAGCATTTGCTCCTGAAATTGAATGGCAAAAAACGAAAAAAGGAGTACGAT
Organism: Crocinitomicaceae bacterium; assembly: GCA_044361535.1. Lineage (GTDB taxonomy): Bacteria > Bacteroidota > Bacteroidia > Flavobacteriales_D > Crocinitomicaceae > UBA952. The sequence goes on along the minus strand of JBIKIQ010000012.1, from coordinate 61,712 downwards.
TTAAGGTGGGTTCAAGCCTTAAGACTGATGATATTCAAATTTCTTATTCAAAATCAGAAGTTCAATTAAATAAAAAAAAGCTTGTATCTAATACTGAAAGTGGAAACTTCAATTTAGTTCCTGGTAATGCAATTGCTATGAATAGGAGGAAGAAGGGCATAGTTCGATACAACTATGATTTGCGAACCTTGAATGAATCACCACTTTATCAAATTTCAGTGAAATCTTCTTATTCACTCGGGTTACCCATAAATTTCATTACAGAACCAAGTCCAAATTACAACAGTGGAGATTTAACCCTTGTCGATGGTCAATTTGGCAGTTTACCATGGAAAGGAAATGAATGGATTGGTTTTAATAAAAAGGAAATACTACTTGAACTAGATTTATTAAAAAAAATTGGCAAATCAGAAGTTTCAATTAGTTTTCTTTCAGATGAAAATTCGTGGATTCACTTTCCACAAAAGGTAAAGATTGTTTTAGATAATGGTCTAGAATTGATGGGCAAGGATGTGAAAATCATTGAAAATCAACAAGTTAAAACAATAACATTTCAATTGACTCAAAAGACTCGTAAAATAAAATTTGCAATTGAATCTTTGAAATCGATACCAGTTGGACAGCCAGGAGAAGGGAATATTCCATGGACTTTTATTGATGAAATTCAAGTAATTCGTTGAAAGGAAATATTGTGGATGAATTGTTCATAGTTTATTTTTTTGGATGAATTTTTGTGCGGTCAAAATATTTATTTTTGTTCCAAATTATGTCTAACCTGGATTTACAAAATAACGTTAAGAGTATTTTTTCAGCTTATCTCGAGCAAAATGGCCACAGGAAAACCCCTGAGCGCTTTGCAATTTTAGCTGAAATTTATAATCATCCTGGTCATTTTGATATTGAATCATTATATATCAATATGAAAAACCATAATTACCGAGTATCCAGAGCTACGTTATACAATACAATTGAACTTTTGATGGCGTGTAATTTAGTTCGCAAACATCAGTTTGGAAAGAACATCGCTCATTTTGAAAAGTCACATGGATCTCAACAACACGACCATCTAATTTGTACAGATACCGGTGAAGTTATGGAATTTTGTGATCCGCGAATTCAACAAATAAAAGCAACCATGGAGGAAATTTTTGGTGTTCAAATTCATCATCATTCACTCTATTTTTATGGAGTTAAAAAAACTAATTAACTATGAGTATTCAATTTTCAATTTCAACCGAAGGATCTATTTCAATTGTGAAAATTCAAGGTAGAATTTTATCTGATTTGGATTTAGAATCAATGAAGGAAAAATTAGAACTAGTAAACTCATCACAATTTGTTTTTGATTTGTCAGAATTAACAAATACAAATTCAAGTGGAATTGCATTTATGATTCGTACGATGACTAAAGCTCGAATCAATGGTGGAGACGTGGTATTATCGAATCCCAATCCAGGGATTCAAAAGTTAATTGATATTTCTAAATTATACGAAGTTTTCAGTATCTACGGAACAACTGAAGAAGCAGTTAATCATTTTAATAAGTAAAGATGAAAGTGGATGTTTTATTAGGCCTTCAATGGGGAGATGAGGGTAAAGGGAAAATTGTTGATGTTTTAACTCCAGAGTATAATTACATTGCTCGTTTTCAAGGGGGGCCAAATGCAGGACACACACTTGAATTTGATCAGAAAAAGTTTGTCCTTCATACAATTCCTTCAGGTATTTTTAGAGATAATGTTTTAAATATCATTGGAAATGGTGTTGTAATTGACCCAGTTGTGCTTAAAATTGAAATTGAAAAATTACTCGCAGTGGGTGTCAATGTAAAGGAGCGTCTAATTTTCTCCAAAAAAGCCCATTTAATTCTTCCATCACATCGATTACTAGATGCGGCATCAGAAGCAGCAAAAGGGAAAAATAAAATCGGTTCAACCCTAAAAGGAATAGGTCCAACCTATATGGATAAAACAGGTAGAAATGGATTGAGAGTTGGAGATATTTTTGAAAAAGATTTTCAAGAAAAATATTCTGCTCTTTTGGAAAAACACATTGGTATTTTAAAACATCACGAAGGATTTGAATATAATTTGAATGAATTAGAGGGGCCTTGGTTTGAAGGAATTGAATTTTTACGTCAATTTACAACGGTTGATAGTGAACATTACATGAATAAGGCGTTAAAGGCCAATCAAAAAATATTAGCAGAAGGAGCTCAAGGAACCATGTTAGATATTGATTTTGGAACTTATCCTTTTGTTACCTCCTCCAATACAATTACGGCAGGTACCTGTACGGGATTAGGCGTAGCTCCAACAAAAATTGGTAAAGTTATCGGAATATTTAAGGCGTATTGTACACGCGTAGGAAGTGGACCTTTTCCAACTGAATTATTGGATGAAGTAGGTGAAAAAATTAGACAAGAAGGAAGAGAGTTTGGTTCAACAACCGGAAGGCCAAGACGTTGTGGTTGGATTGATATTCCGCAATTAAAATATGCCATTATGATAAATGGTGTTACCGAATTGTCAATGATGAAGGCAGACGTATTAAGTATTTTTGATACAATCCGAATATGTACTCACTATAACGTGAATGGCAATAAAACAGATGAATTTCCGTTTTCAATATGTGACAATGCTATAGAGCCAATTTATGAGGATGTACCGGGATGGAATTGTAATTTAACTGGATTAACTTCATACGAAGAGGCTCCTGAAGCTTTAAAAAATTATGTAAATTACTTAGAAGAACTGCTCGAAGTACCAATAACGATTGTTTCTGTTGGCCCTGATCGAAGTCAGACATTAATTACAAACCATTGAATAAACTGTTGTATATACGAATAGCTCTTCTTTGTACATTTTTTCCTTTAAATTTTCTTTTTGCGCAAAACGAACCTGATCTTTTGGAATTGATAGAAGGTTCTGAAATGATTGAATATCACGCTAAGAAAAAAGCGCATCGACTTATCGGACCAGTTAATTTTAAGTACAAGGGTAGTGTAATGTATTGCGATTCAGCGCATTTCTTTGATAAAGAGCAAATTGTAATCGCGTACGGCAAAGTACAACTTGATTCAAAAGACATCAACCTGTTTTGTGATTCTCTTTTATTTCGTGGTAAAACGCGATTTGCAAAATTGTGGGGCAATGTGCGAGTTCGCGATCAGGAATATAAAATTGAAACGGATTCAATGGATTATGATTTACGAGCTCGTCAAGGAGTATATCGCAGAAATGGCGTGATTCAAAGTATAAGTTCAAACGAACGACTATCAAGTAGAGTAGGGTATTTCTATCCGGAATCAAAAGATTTTTTCTTTAGTGGAAATGTAGATTATAGAAAAGAGGACTTATCCATGAAAACGGATACCTTGCAATTTTCGTATGGCACACAAAAGGCATCTTTTTTTGGTCCAACTAAAATTGTGAAGGGTAAAACAGAAATGTATTGTCGAAAAGGGTGGTACAACGTTCAAACGGAAGAAGGAGTATTGATTGGTGATGCCAAAGTTATTGACGAGGATAAAATAATAAAAGGCGATACACTTGAATACGATCCAGTTTTAAAAACTTTTATATCAAGAGGTTATTCCTATTTTGAAGACAAAACTCAAAATGTTGTTCTGCGAGGAAATAGTATACTAAATGATGAAAAAAATAAGCGATTGGTCGTTTCTGGCAATGCATGCGTTACTCAAAAAAATGAAAGTGATACCATTCAGGTGATAGCCGATACGATTATTTCGGTACAAGATTCTTCGTCAAAACAGAATATTCGCGCGCACAGAAATGTTAAAATCTTCAATAATAAACTGCAAGCAATTTCGGACAGCTTGACATTTACTGAAAGCATGAACGTACTTTACCTCTACAAAAAGCCCATTGTTTGGTCGGAAAATGCCGAATTAAAAGGTGAGCGTATGATTGTTTATTTCAAAGATTCATTGGTCGATAAGGTTGAATTGTTTGAAAATACGTCTGCACTCATGGAGCTTGATTCTGGCGAATATTTTAATCAAATTTGCGGTCGAGAAATGATTGCCTATTTCTCAAATCAAAAATTAAAATCGGCATTTGTGAATGGAAATGCTCAAACAATATTTTATCCTTTTGAAGAAAAAAATACAGATTCTTCCTTGATAATTAAACGAAAAGGTATGAATCGATTATATGCTGGTGATTTAAGATTGGATTTAGATTCCGGGGAGGTGAGAGGAGTTTCCTATATTGATAAACCGGATGGGAAATTTTATCCTATGAATAAAATCAATAAAGAGGAACAATTCATTAAGGAATTTTCGTGGAATCCTGCATTGCGACCTAAAAACTATTTTTGTCCTTGGTAAATGAATACATCTGTTGAAAAAATTCAAAAGTTGGTTAAGGACAAGTTCCTGAATCAAGAAGGTAGTCATGACTGGTTTCATATCGAACGTGTATACAACCTCTCTATTTATCTTCACGAAAAAGAGGGTGGAGATAAATTGATTATTGAATTAGCAGCATTACTTCATGACATCTCTGATCATAAATACAATGGTGGAAATTGGCAAGCAGGGGCTAAGGTAGCTATAGAAATAATGATGCAAGTAGGTATTTCAAATGAAATTGCTGAAAAAGTGGCTCAAGTCATTTCACATGTTTCCTTTAAAGGCGCTCATGTGAACGATGAAGTTGAAACAGTTGAAGCAAAAATTGTTCAAGATGCTGATCGATTAGATGCCATTGGTGCCATTGGTATTGCGCGAGCTTTTTCCTATGGAGGAAGCAAGAACAGACCTCTTTACGATCCTGATATTAAGCCAATATTGCATTTGTCAAAAGAAGAATATGCTAAATCGGTAAGTCATACTGTAAATCATTTTTATGAGAAACTTTTTTTGATAAAAGATTTAATGAAGACCCAATCTGGTAAGGAATTAGCTGAAAATAGACATCAATTAATGCAAAATTTCATCGCTAATTTCTACGAAGAATGGTTTTTCTCTTCTTCAAAAAAGTAATCCGGAAAATTTAATAACCAAACTTTTTCAGATGCTCTAGTTATAGCTGTGTATAACCATCTTTTATAATCATCATCGATCATTTCTGGTGTCATAAAACCGAAATCGATAAAAACATTTTTCCATTGTCCACCTTGTGATTTATGACAAGTTACGGCATAGGCAAACTTTGCTTGTATCGCATTAAAATAAGGATTTCGCATTATTTCTGCATATCGTTTAGATTTAGACTTAATATGCAAATAGTCCTTTTCAATTTCAAAAAATAAAGACTTTAAACGTTCTCGTTCCAAAGATGGTCCTTCACAATCCAATGATTCAATAAGTAAAATTGTCTCTAGCGACTCATCTTCTTGGTCAATTAGGGAAATTGTAAGATGCACAAAATCAAATCCATAAAGTTGTTCCCTTCTTCCAATACGGTCGATTCTAATTAACTCCCCATTTGCCAAAAAACTCCCTTTTGTTTTCTGTCCCCAATAGTAATTGTTCTTTACAATCATTAAATCATCGTTGGACTGTAAATACTCATCACGCCATAAAATTCTATTTCTTATTTGCTTATTAAATTCATTGGCTCGTTTGTTACTTTTTGTAATCAAAATCGTTTCCTCTGAACCAACAGTGTCGTAGGAATATTCTATAACCTCTTGAAGTTCGAGTCCATTAATTCGATGTACATCTTCGAAAGAACTCGTTTCAAATTTCAAAGTAGAATCTTTCATTCGAAGTTGAGTGGCATTCACCAAAATCCCTGAATTTTCTGCCTGACGCATTACTTGACTCAAGTGTATTTTTACAATTTCAAAATAGGGGAAATGAAATTTTAAATATTCTTTATCCAACGCAGGAGATATCGAACTTCCTACGGGAGGTAACTGACCTACATCGCCTATAAAAATGAGTTTGCAATTTTCTCCACTATACACATATTCAATTAAATCTTCTAACAATCCACGACCAACTTGGCCGTTTTTATCAAGCGAAAATTCCGGTATCATTGAACTTTCATCAACAATAAATACGCTATTTTTAAAGGTATTCTTCGTAAGAACTGTTCTGTAATTTCCGTCTAAACCATCTGAAGAGGAATAAATGATGCGGTGAATTGTGAATGCATTTTTACCTGAGAATTTTGACAATACCTTTGCCGCGCGACCTGTTGGCGCTAAAAGAACAGTTTTCACTTTAAGATTTGAAAGCGTTTTAATTAAACTTCCAATAAAACTTGTTTTACCTGTTCCTGCATATCCTGAAATTACCTGAATTGTCTTTGGATTTGATGTGGCCAAAAAATCCATTGTTTTTGAAAATAATTCTTCCTGATCTTTTGTTAATTCATGCTTAAAGTGTTGCTGAAAGAGACTTTGAAAAAGTTTAATGTCACTATTTTGAAGAAACATGAATTATTTTTAAATATTTTGTTTTTTAAAAATAGATTATTTAGTTGAAAATTGTAGTTTTGTAATCAATAAAATTTGAGTTATATGACAAATTATGCTATTCTTCTTAAAAAGTTCTCAGTTCCGGTACTTTTCTTAATTATGGGACTTGGTATGTTATATTTTGGAATTACAGGGAAACAAAATACTGTATTTAACCTTTCTTCATCCTTGTTGTTTGTGGCAGCTCTTTTGAGTTTTCTATACAGCTGGGGAGGTTTGTCTAGAAAAATATTTGTTTTTACAGGTGTTTTTTCAGGAGTAGTAAGTTTGGTTCTTTTATACTTATCATACCAAAGTGTTAGGGACACTGAGATATATAATAGCAATTATAAGGCTTGTAAAAGTTTGGCTATTTCTAACTTGAGTGACTTAAGAACCATACAAATGGAATATCTTAAAACGTATAAGAAATATGCTAGTAGTGCGGAGGAATTAAAAGAGTTTTTAAAAACAGCAACTACGGATTCAGTTGCAACACAAGGAACTGTTCCTTCTCGTAAATTAACGGTTGCGGAGAGAGACTTTTTGTACAATGACAATCGTCCTATTGACAATAACATGAACTTAAGTGAAGCATATCGTTTATCTAAATCCTCAATTTGTCCAGCAGATTTGAAAGACTTTAAATACGATACCTTGAAAACATCATTGATAGGTTCTAAATTTACTTGGAATAAGTCTTACAAAGAAAGTAGAGCGAAGTCAGGATTTTCTAAATTCAATGTTGACTCGTTATTTGTTGTTCCATTTACAGGTGGAAAAGAAAAATGGAAATTTGAGATAGCTACAGTGAAAAAAGGGAAAGATGATGTTCCTGTGATGAGAATTTCGGGTAAGATTCCATTTGCGGAAGTGCAAGGAAAGAAAAATGAATTACTATTCGTAGGTAAACTTGACGTTCCAGAAGCAACTCCGGTTGGATCTTGGGAGGATGAGTAAAATGAAAAATCTTCTATTTGAAGTTTCTTCATCTCTTTTTACGGCATCGTATTTTGAATCAGAAGTTTGCGTAAATCATTGGACGCTAGATATTTCATCTAAAACGGATATTCAAAAAAAAGAAGTAATTACTGATTTTTTAGTTCGAGAAGGTATAACACTACTTGATTATTCAAATGCATTGGTTCTATGGTCCAACCAAAGTGCTGTAATGATTCCATCAAAGTTATTGGATTATACACAATCAGAGTCAATAATGAGCTTGGCATTTGGGGATTCAATTAATAAGAATGAATTTGATTTTAATCGCATTCCATTGGTGAACGCTGCTCTCATTTACACGATTCCACTTTGGGTTAAATCACTTTTTGTTTTGAAATTTCCGGGTTCAAAAATCATACATAGGATGACATCCTGTATTCATTATTTGACGAATAAAAATTCAAGTACTAAAATTCATGGAATTCTAACCATAGATGAAGGATTTATTAGTTTTGTTATCTTTCAAAATGACCAACCAATTAGTTGTATTCAAAATGAATTTCAAGCAGTCGAAGACATTCTTTATTTTGTTACTTATACCATGCAAAATTTAAGTCTGGCTGAATTAAATGGAAAAATTGAAGTTGTTAATTTAATGAGTGATTCTATCTATGAAAAATTACGCAATGGAATAGCGAGTTTATCGATACAATCAAAACTAATTTGGGAAGAAAATCCAAATTTTAAAAATACAATCATCAATATATGCGCATAGTAGGAGGGGAGTTTAAAGGCAGAAGAATAGCAGTTCCAAGTAATTTTCCTTCCCGACCCACAACAGACTTTGCCAAAGAAGGCTTATTCAATGTGCTTGAAAATCAATTTGATTTATCTGATATGAAAGTGTTAGATCTTTGTTCAGGAACTGGTAATATTTCATTGGAATTTTTGTCACGGGGAGTTGACGAGGTTACTTCTGTTGATTCTCATACAAATTGCTTGAAATTTGTCCAGAAAAACGCAAGCTCAATTGGAATATTGAATAGAATTAAAACCGTTAAAAGCGACTTACAAACATTTATTTTGAATACAAATCAAACTTTTGACATAATTTTTGCGGATCCACCATTTAACTATGATAAATACAGTCAAATAGTGAAAACTGTTTTTGAAAGAGAATTACTAAATGAAAATGGAATTTTAATTTTAGAACATAGTAAACAAAAGTCGTTTGATACTGAACCAAAATTCAGTTTTTTTCGTAATTATGGAAACGTTACATTTAGTTTCTTTAAAAAGTAATTGAGTTATGAAAATTGGTGTCTTTCCCGGATCATTTGACCCTTTTACAAAAGGCCACGAATCAGTAGTTCATTCGGCCTTGAATTTATTTGATGAAGTGGTGATTGCAATTGGGGTAAATACTAAAAAATCATCGTATTTCTCGCTTGAAAAAAGAAAAAAACACATTGAATCTTTGTTTCTTGATAAAGTAAAGGTAATTGATTATCAGGGATTAACCGTTGATTTTTGTAAAAGAAATCATTCTAAAGTTATCATTCGAGGGCTAAGAGATACTAAAGATTTTGAATACGAAAAGTCAATTGCATTAATGAATCGAGATTTAGCAGGAATTGAAACCTTATTTTTACTAACCGATATCAAGTATTCACATGTTAATTCCTCAATTATTCGCGAGGTATTTGCCAATGGTGGTGATATTTCCTCATTTGTAACGAATGCAGAAATCCTGGTTTAAAATAGGTCAATATAGTACTGAATGAGAGTTCTAACAATTATCTTTTTTCTTTTTCAAGTTTCCATTTTATTAGCCAATAAAATTCAAGATTCTATTTCAATTAGAGGTGTGGGTAGCTACTATAAAAATGCGCCTATTGAACTGTTTTTACTGGATGATTATATTACCCACAAAGAAATTCTTTTTCAAACCAAAGTAGCTGATTCAATGGGGTATTTTGAATTTCGATTTAAAAATATTCCTACTCAAAAATTAATTATTCGATCCAAAAAGAATTCAAGTTTTCTATATGTTCAGCCAGGAGGCAAATATTTAATTACACTTCCAGAAAAGAATGTATATGATGAAAAAAACAGTAATGGAAATTTTGTAGATGTGGTTTTCTATCAATTGGATTCATCGGATGTAAATTATAAAATACTCAATTTTGATCGATGGGTTCAAAAAGAATTAGGAGAATTTTATCATTTAAAAAAATTAAAATCTGATGAATATGACAAGAAATATGAAGATCTTAAGAAGAAGGCAGATAATTTAGCTAAAAAAGACACCAATTTATTTTTCTTGTATCATGTAAAATTTTCCTTGGCAGAAATGGATGACCTTGAGGCTGTTTCGTCAAATCTACGAATTCAAAATTATGCCAAATGGTTTCATAAATTGCCCGTTTATTATAGGAATGATTCCTACATGAATTACTTCACAATTTTTTATGAAAACCTTCTGGTCTATTTGAAAAATTCACAGAAAGATAAGTTGTACGATGCTGTAATTAATAGAAGTCCCTCTATGGCCATGAAGGCGCTTGATGATGAAGAGACATTGAAAAATATTCAGATTCGAGAAATGGCACTATTACAGTTAATGTATGAGCAATGTTATGAGAAAAGGTATCCGAAAACAAATTTGCTTTTTATGCTTGATAGTATTCGATTGCGTTCAAGATTTGCAGAGCATAGAAAAGTAGCTTCTAATATCATAGATCGTGTCACAGAATTAAGTGTTGGTTCAAGATTTCCGGATTTCCAGTTGTTCGCTCAAAATGGGGATACTATTTCAAATCTGAGCTTAGAAGGTAAACATGTCTATTTGCACTTTTTCGATCCCTCAGATGAAGTTTGCTTAAAAGAATTACAACCATTGGCTAAACTTCATACTACGTATGGTGAGTATATTCATTTTATTTCCATTCAAGTCTCTAAATCGGGATCTGTAGCAAGTAATTTAAAATTACCTTGGCCAACTGTAGCGCTTACAGAGGAAGATAATTTTATTAAAAGTTCTAAGACAAAGATTTTTCCTAGTTATATTCTACTAGATGCTACCGGAAATATTGTGGTTAACCCTGCACTCAAACCAGTCCCTAATTCTGAGTATCAAACGATTGAGCCATTATTCTTTCAAATCAAACGAGCTATTACTGGTGAAAGAAGACGCAAATAAATCCAATTATTGATGATTGTATTAGGTTATTTTTTATCCATATTAATTGGAGTTTCACTTGGTTTGATGGGAGGAGGAGGAAGTATCTTAACGGTTCCTTTATTAGTTTATTTTTTTCATATTGATCCCATTTTAGCGGCATCCTATTCATTAATCATTGTTGGTTTTACAAGTTTGATTGGGATAACACCTTATGTTAAGGACAGAAATATTGATTACAAATCAGTTATATCATTCGGGATTCCTTCAATCATTGCCGTCTTTTTGACCAAATACTATTTGGTTCCTTTGATTCCGGAAAAATTAGTTCTTGCATCAACAATTGAAATTAAAAGAGATTTTATCGTTTTAATTTTCTTTAGTCTTATACTTTTACTTTCAGCTTTCTCAATGATTCGGAAAAAAAATACTGAAACAAAAGCGCTTTCCTTTTCCTCCTTTAAATTGATTGTACAAGGGGCAATTACAGGTTTTATAACTGGAGTTATTGGAATCGGAGGTGGGTTTTTAATAATTCCAGTTTTAGTAAAAGTTTGTCAAATTCCGATGAAAAAAGCAGTTGGAACCTCCTTGTTAATAATTGTTTTGAATGCACTCATAGGACTTTTAGCAGTAAAGGAATATTCAAATTTTAATGTTGAATTATTAATTTCTATTTTGTTTTTTGCCTTATTAGGGATGATACTAGGAGTAAGGCTATCACGAAAAATCGATGGAAACAAATTGAAAGTTATATTCGGATGGTTTGTTTTACTAATGGGATTAACCATATTAGGAATTGAGTTAGTTAAATTGATGTAAATTTCAATTTATAATCTTTACGATTTTAGTTGTCCCAAGAAGTTAATCTGTTTTGATTGCACAAGCGAGTTCATTTGAGAAATTGCTACTTGATTGAGTTGTAAAATTCTTTAAAATTAACCTCAATAAAATACACCATCCATCAAACCAACCAATTTATCTTCTTTCATTGATTCCCCCCTAGTTTTAAAATTTAAAACTGTTAACGGTGGAATTGCTTCATTGGATTTAACGTGCTCGGTCAATTCAATGTGAGGTTTTAGATTTGATTTTTCTTGAACAACTATTGTTTTACCTTCACAGTATTTAAAAACAGTATCAACCATTTTTTTCTGAAGATAAATCGTGTCCGCAATTGAGAAAATTGGCTTTTCAACCACTTTAACAATGACCGTTTCTTTTCGAATGAAGAAAAAAGTGAGGAGCGCAGCCGCTGAAGCAGAAGCGAATGGAATAATAAACTGACGTAAACGATTTGATTTTACTTCAGTCAAAACAATCGGACGGGCCTCTGGAACAACGTACAAATTCTTAGCTTCCAATATAGACAGGTGGGCCATGTCAAATGCTTCTTTTGATGTTTGACTCAATACAAATCCTTGTTCCTTTGCTGTTAATTCTGTGAAAAAGAATTTTTCTTGTAATTCCAACAATTGTTCTTGCTCCTTTTTTAACCCTAATTCCATGTTAACTCAATTTAAAATATTGCCCTGATTGATCAGGTGTAAATTCGTTTAATGATTGTGTGATTTTTTTCGTCGCATAAAACAAACGCGACTTCACTGTTCCTTCTGGTTGATCAATAATTTCCGCAATTTCTTTCACGCTCATTTCTTCCATATAACGAAGTATGAATGCCATTCGATGATGTTCATGTAATTGTTCGATTGCTTCTTTTAATGAACGTTGAAATATTTCTCTATCCATTTGATTATCCGTTAAGTCGAAATGAAAGTCAAATTCCTTACTTCCCTCCTCAATACCTGCGTGATTTTTTTCTCGAAACGATGTTTTCACCATGTTGCTTGCGATGGTAAACATCCAAGTATAAAAACGTTTTTTAGGATCAAACAAGTGATGTTTTTCTAGAATTCGAAGAAACAAGTCTTGCACTAAATCCTGCGACTTATCTTCGTTTCCTTTCGTCATTCGCAGAAAAAAGCCAAGTACTTTTTTACTGTACCTGGCATGAATTTCTGTCAGCGCTTCATTGCGACGGCGTGAAGCGAGCAACTGCATGAGTGATTCATCAGAAAAAGATTGTATGTCTTTTTTAAAGCCAAACATCCTACTCAGCTAATGCTTTTTGAATCTCTGCTTCAATTTTTAATTCCTTTGCAATTGCGTCAATAAGACCTTTGTAGTATACAATTTCCTCATAATCGTCTGCAGTTTTATAATGAAAATAGAGTTTCATTAATCCAGGAAGATACATATGCTTGATGCGAGAATCTAAATCGCCATAGCTATATGAAAAAGTCTTTGTCAAATGATCGAGAAGGAATCGTTTCTCAAAATTACGCTTGATTACAGCAATATTCTCCACATCCACTTTACTGTAAATATAAGTCAAGCCTGTTAGATACAAATTTTCAGTTATCGTGGTATCTGTAAATTGTGCGGAAGCCGATGTTGAAACATGAACGGAAATATTTGTTTTATTTTCAAAAATATGTTTAAACAGTTTAATTTCAAATAGTTCATTTTTATCAAATTCAAATGGGGCAATTCCTTTTTCTTTGAACAACTTAGCTCGGTAATCATCCAATTGAATCATGGATGTATTGATGACGGTTACATCTTTACGATAATTCAACGCTTCTTGAACTATCCAAAGCGCATACGTGTCATTATCACCCGCTGTAAAAACGATTCCATTTTCTGAAACTTCAGTTAAAACATTATAGCCCCAGTTTAATGCTCCTGAAGAAATTCGATTAATTTCAAACAATTTCCTCGCTACTCTAGAAAAAGTTTCCTTATCTCGTTTAATTTCTGAATTTATCAAATAATCTAATAAAACACGCGGATCGTTTGGTTTTAGTTGATAGGCTTTAGCTAAGAATTTTTCATCATTATCACCCAAGCCTCTATCCCAATACATGATATAATTTGCTTCAAAACTTTCTGGTAGCGTGGCAAATAAATCATTCGCTATTTTATGACCTAATTCTGTATATAATTGCAGATCATTCTGATTGTCATAACTACAATTGCGAATTGCCCGAACAGCACTGTAATAGTTTATCCATGCTTCGTTATTTTTTTTGTTTTTATCAATTTCTGCTTTCCACAATTTTTCTTGTGTTTTGTACCATTCCACATCATGCCATTCGACAATTACGCTATGCACCGTTTGTTTTTCCTGTGCTGTTGCCCCAAAAAAGAGCAAGACTAAACTTAAACTTCCAATAATTTTTTTCATCTTTTATTTTTTTTTTATATCAGGCGGTGCACCAGCCGGTTTTGTTATTACTAAAAGTAATACTCAGAACGTTGACTATCGTTCATCGATTTCAAAAAAAATTGTATTTTGGTTTTATCTTTAGAGATTATTTACAAAAAAAAAGCCGAATCAAACTGATCCGGCTTTGTTATTAAATACAAATCTTAATCGATTTTCGAACCTCTTTTACGTTCTGCTTCACGCAACAAGATTTTACGAATTCGTAGGCTTTTTGGCGTTACTTCAACGTATTCATCGTCTTGGATAAATTCCAATGCTTCTTCCAAGGTAAATACTTTTGGCGGAGCAATACGAACCTTATCATCCGAACCGGAAGCACGCATGTTTGTTAGCTTTTTTGTTTTTGTGACATTAACACACAAATCTCCTGCTCGTGAGTTTTCACCAATTACCTGTCCTTCGTAGATATTCTCATTCGGGTGAATGAAGAAGGTTCCACGATCTTGTAAGTTATTAATTGAGTAGGGGATAGCTGTACCTTGCTCTAATGAAATCAATGAACCGTTTTGTCTTCCTGGAATTTCACCTTTCATCGGTTGATACTCCAAAAAGCGGTGTGTCATAATAGCTTCACCAGCAGTTTGCGTCAATAAATAACTTCTTAACCCAATGATACCACGAGATGGAATATTAAAACGAACAATTACACGCTCGCCTTTCGTTTCCATTTGCAATAAATCTCCTTTTCTTCGCGTCACAGCTTCCACAGCAATTCCACTCATATTTTCCGGTAAATCAATTGTCAATTCTTCAATTGGTTCAGATTTTACACCTTCAACTTCTTTGATAATTACTTGTGGTTGACCAACTTGCAACTCATACCCTTCACGGCGCATGGTTTCTATCAATACAGATAAATGCAATACCCCACGACCGAAAACCATCCATTTGTCTGCTTTATCGGTTGGTTCAACGCGCATAGCTAAGTTCTTTTCCAGCTCTTTTTCTAAACGCTCTTGTATGTGACGAGAAGTGATGAATTTCCCTTCTTTTCCAAAGAATGGCGAATCATTGATAGAGAACAACATGGACATCGTTGGTTCATCCAAACTAATTGTTGGCAACGGCTCTGGATTTTCAGCATCACAAATGGAATCTCCAATATCAAACCCTTCAATTCCTGTAATTGCACAAATATCACCCGGTTGAACTGTATCTACTTTTTTACGCTCTAAACCTTCAAAAACATATACTTCTTTGATACGATGTTTTTCTAATGTACCGTCGCGTTTCGCTAATTGAATCGGCATATTTTCTTTGATAACACCACGTGTTAAACGCCCAATGGCAATTCGACCAACAAATGACGAATAATCCAAAGATGTTATCAACATTTGAGTATTTCCTTCTGCAATTTCTTTTGGCTTGAAATAGTCAATTATTTTATCTAATAAGGGAGTGATACTATCTGTTTGATTTTTCCAGTCATCAGACATCCAACCGTTTTTCGCTGAACCATAAATGGCAGGGAAATCCAATTGTTCTTCTGTAGCATCTAATTCAAACATCAAATCAAATACTTTTTCATGTACTTCTTCAGGAGTACAGTTTTCTTTATCTACCTTATTAATAACCACTAGTGGATTTAAGCCCAAAGAAAGGGCTTTTCCAAGCACAAAACGGGTTTGTGGCATCGGACCTTCAAAAGCATCTACTAACAAACATACACCATCGGCCATGTTCAATACGCGCTCCACTTCTCCACCAAAATCGGCGTGACCCGGAGTGTCAATGATATTGATTTTCGTGCCTTTATAGGCAACAGAAACGTTTTTAGAAACGATGGTAATTCCTCGTTCACGCTCTAAATCATTGTTATCCAAAATCAATTCTCCCGTAGGACGATTTCTCTCATTCACGAAGTTCCCTGCTTCAATCATTCTGTCTACCAAGGTTGTTTTACCGTGGTCAACGTGGGCAATAATGGCAATGTTTCTAATTTCCATAACGGATTTTACAAATTCTCTTTTTAACTAATTTACTTGATTTAATACTTTGGTTTTCTTCCGAACCCTCCTGGTTTTCTATCTCTAGAACCAGATGAACTTCTGTCAGAACCAAAACTTCTTTTTTCACCAAAAGGTTTTCTATCGCCTGATGATCTACGTTCTCTTTCCGGTCTATCGCCAAAACTTCTTCCCGTAGAAGGTCTACCACCTCCTGAGAAGCCACCTGACGTACGTCCACCACCTGAGCGAGATCCACCTCCTCCGCCACCATCACGGTCTTTGGTTATTTCAACACGAAGAGTATTTCCTTCGTAGTTTTGCCCATTCACGTTTTTCAAAATGGTATTGGTATGTTCTGAATCTGCCTCAAAGAAAGAAAATCCTCCCATTACTTGTATTCGACCTATTAAATTAGAACGAAGACCCGTTGCATCGCAAATAACACGAACCATTGCACCTGGATTGAAATTTTGCTCTCTACCAATGCTCACAAAAAAGCGTGTTTTACCTGCTTCAGTTTCATTACCAGAACGTCCTCCACGATCATTTCTATCTCTTCGTTCTCTACCACCTCGTTCAAAACCACCTTCAAATTCACGATCTCTGTCTCTTCCACGTGCACCTTTATCACGCTCGTCGATGTTTAAATCACCCGCACGCTCATAATATTCAATAAAGCGATTGAACTCCATAGAAATGAATTTTTTAATCACTTCTTCTTTGGAAAGATTTTCAAATTTCTCCAATAACATTGGTATAAATCGTGAAATGTCTTTTTCTTTCACCTCAGTTTGTTCCACACGTGATACTAATTGCATCAATTGAACTTCACAAATATCTGCAGCGGAAGGGATTAAGCCTTTTGTCACAGGAACACGTAATTGTCTTTCTAATTGACGAATCTTTCCTGTTTCACGCGCATTAATAAAAATCAACGATTTACCTGTTTTTCCCGCTCGAGCTGTACGACCACTTCGGTGCGTATAATTCTCAATATCATCTGGTAAATTGTAATTAATTACGTGTGTAATATTATCGATATCTAATCCACGTGCAGCAACATCAGTTGCTACTAAAAGTTGAATTTCTCTTCTTCTAAAACGATCCATTACGCGATCACGCATGGCTTGCGTTAAATCACCGTGTAAAGGCTCTGCATTGTATCCGTCTTTTGCTAATTTCTCGGCAACACTAGCGGTTTCCATTCGCGTGCGACAAAATACTAAACCGAAAATCGTTGGGTTAAAGTCAATTAAGCGTTTAACGGCCTCAAATCGATCTTTTTCTTTTACCTGATAATAGGTATGCTCAATGTTCTCGTTACTTTGATTTTTATGTCCTACTGATACTTCAAACGGATCTGACATATAATTAGAAGCGATTCTAGAAACTTCAGTTGGCATCGTTGCAGAGAACAACCAAACATTTTTTTCATCGGGTGTTTGCTTCAAAATAGAATCAAGATCTTCTTTGAAACCCATGTTTAACATTTCATCTGCCTCATCTAGGATAACAATACGAACATCGTCTAGAGCTATTGCTCTTCGGTTGATTAAATCCATTAAACGTCCAGGAGTTGCTACAATAATGGCTGCTCCACGTTTAATATCAGACATTTGTCTTCTGATATCTGTTCCTCCATAAACTGAAACAATGTTCAGATCTAAATATTTGGAAAAATTATCCAAATCTTTTGTGATTTGCAAACACAATTCTCGCGTTGGGCAAAGTACTAATCCTTGAGGAATGCTTTTTTTCTTGTTGATGTTATTAATAAGAGGAAGACCAAAAGCTGCTGTTTTACCTGTTCCTGTTTGCGCTAAACCTACTAAGTCTCTTTGTTGGTTTAATAAGGCTGGAACTGCCTGTTCTTGAATCGGGGTTGGTGTTTCAAAGCCTAATTCTGCTAATGCTTTTAGGACTGCACCATCCAATCCGAGTTCTTCAAATGTCATATACTATTTTAAAAATTAGGGGCAAAGGTAGGGATAAAAAAGGGATAAACCATTGAAAAATCAAGCCTTGCAGAAATGTTTATACTTTGTTAACGATT
Source organism: Crocinitomicaceae bacterium (assembly GCA_044361535.1). Taxonomy (GTDB): domain Bacteria; phylum Bacteroidota; class Bacteroidia; order Flavobacteriales_D; family Crocinitomicaceae; genus UBA952. The sequence goes on along the minus strand of JBIKIQ010000012.1, from coordinate 43,866 downwards.
TTTTTACAAAATAATCTTGACTGAATTACTCACGTAATCAATTAATTATGTTTAGATTTGAGAAAATTAATTACATCATGGAATTCACATTAATCCCGTTAGGACTCATTTTATTGGTTATCTTAAGCGGTTTGTTAACTGTTTCTCAAGGAACTGTAGCCGTTATCACCATGTTTGGTAAATACCGTAGGGTTTTACATCCTGGATTGAGATTAAAAATACCATTTATTGAAAAAGTGTACAAACGCGTGTCCATTCAAAATCAAAGTATTGAAATGGAATTTCAAGCAGTAACTATTGATCAGGCGAATGTATATTTCAAGAGTATGTTACTTTACAGTGTAATGGATGAACAAGATGAAACTATTAAAAAAGTTGCCTTTAAATTCATTAGCAACAAGGATTTTATGCAAGCATTGGTTCGAACGATAGAAGGTTCTATAAGAGCATATGTTGCAAGTCAAAAACAATCAGAAATTCTCGGTCTTCGTCATGAATTGGTTGACAACGTGAAAGAGCAAATTGACCATACGCTTGAATCTTGGGGATATCATCTTTTGGATTTACAAATAAACGATATCACATTCGATGCGGCTATCATCGAAAGTATGAGTAAAGTTGTGGCGTCTAATAATTTAAAAGCAGCGGCTGAAAACGAAGGCCAAGCATTATTGATCACGAAAACAAAAGCTGCTGAAGCAGAAGGAAATGCTATAAAAATTGCAGCATTGGCAGAAAAAGAGGCAGCTATGTTGCGTGGACAAGGGGTGGCATTATTCCGTCAAGAGGTTGCTAAGGGTATGAGTGAAGCTGCCGAAGAAATGAAACAAGCCAATTTGGATACAAATGTTATTTTATTCTCCATGTGGACAGAGGCAATCAAAAACTTTGCTGAATATGGAAAAGGAAATACAATTTTCCTAGATGGAAGTGCTGAAGGCATGCAGAAAACAATGAGGCAAATTCAAGCGATGTTGAGTGGTGAAATCAATAATGAAAAGAATAAGTAGTCAATTGATATTCTTTGTTCCTTTAGCCAACTGAATTTATCATAACAAGACATTATGACCACTCTTCTTTTAACGAAGAGATTAAAAGAATCATTGAATTTCAAATTTTTTCTTAATGATATTATTGGATTCGCTATTTTGATTGATGTAATTTTTCGCTATTTTTAACTAATTACCATCCAAGATTAATATTTGTTCATTTTTATTTTACAAAAGTTCTTTGTTTTTTTTCAAATTACCATAAATTTACCAAAAAATAAATCATGAAATCAATTTTATCTCTCTTAGTAATTGCATTGGCAATGAATGGCTTTAGTCAAAATATTAAATCGGAAGATTTAAAATACAATTACGTTAAATTACCTCTTACTCCTATTCAACCAAGGATTTTAAGTTACCAATCTTCTCTTTCCTCTTCTTCTGATGAAGAAAATGCAAAAATTTTGGCTGAATATGAAAAAGCCAAAGCGCAAGCAGATGCTGATTATGACAGAGAAATGGTAGAATACCCATTGAAAGTTAAAGCCGCGGATGAAAAATACGACAAGGCTATGGCTGAATACAATGATAAATCTTTGGCGAAAAAAATTCTTGAAAAACAATTATTGAATGAGAATACAAAGCCTGTTAAAGATTACGTTCAAGTGCCTTATAAAAGAAGTGTACCTAAGCCAGACATCAAAACTGTTTATGATTATCCATCTCTTGCATCAACTTACTTGAAACTTGATGGCTACAGCAAATCTTCTAATAACGCACTTTCTTATCATGTTAACATGCAAGGGTTTGAACACTCACAACCATCGGTGAAAACAGAAGTAAAAAGAGAATCAAAACTTGTAAATAATACGTCAACAATGGTGGATGTAACTTACTATTGGGTTGAATTTACTTATAGAAATCAAATGAGTGTTCGAGTTGCAAGCCCAACAAACCAAGATATTTTCTTTGTAGCTCCGTCAGAATTAGCTGAATTTAAGACGTACAAATCGACATCAAGTAAAACAGCTCCTTCATCTGACTATGCTTCTTTATTTCGAACAGTAGAAGAAATTGCCTTGAAAGAGAATTTAACCTTTATCAATAATTTAGTTAACGATAAAATTGGTTACGCTATTACTGAAAGAGCTACTTCTATTGATTATGTAAAATCAAAAAAAGATGATTACCAAGATGTAGAGGATGCTTACAACAATGAATTATTGGGGTTGAAATCCTTAATTACTAATGAAACAGCTGCTATTGAAAAATTAACAAAATCAGTATCTCAGTGGAATACAATTTTGAAAGAATCAGATCCTTCAAATAAAAAGGCACGAGTAGACAAAGATTTAACGATATCAATTTATTTCAACCTTTTGGAAGCATATTTTGCTTTGAAAAACACAACAGAGGCTGAAGCTGTAATTTCTTCGTTGGATAAATTAGATTTATCAAATCGCGAAAGAAAATTAAAAGAGAAATATTCAGCTCTTGTTTTAGATTTAACTGCTAGAAAAATCGCGAATGGTTTATAATATAATTCACTAGGATAATTGAGAGAGCGCTTAATAAAGCGCTCTTTTTGTTTTTAATGGTATCGTTAAATTTCTGTCTTTTTTCTATCGTGTTTTTTTTGAACATTCTTTGAAGTTCTTGTTTTAGCAACATGTTTCGATAGAATTATTTGACCATTTTCTTTTGATGCATTTGTTTTTTTTATAACATGTAAAATATCGGATGCATTCTTTCTTGTTACATCAATATCTATAATTGGAAAAGGATAATCAACACCAATTTTACAGTTGTAAAAAACTTGGTCCATTTCACTCATTTTCCAAGGTTCATGAATCAAACTTGCCGGCACATCTGCTAATTCAGGAATCCACATTCTAATAAAAGCCCCATCAGGATCATGGTCTTCTGAATTTTTGATAGGGTTATATATTCTTAATGTATTTACTCCCGTCAATCCTGCTTGCATTTGAATTTGGGGATAATGAATGCCAGGTTCGTAATCTAAAAATTGCCTTGCTAAAAAATGCAACTCTCTCCAGTCTTGCCAAAGGTTATGAACAAAAAATGATACTACCAAGGCTCTCATTCTGAAATTTAAATACCCAGTTTGAATAACACATCTCATACAAGCATCTACCAATGGTATCCCAGTTTTTCCTGTTTGCCAAGCTTGAATATACTGTTCGTTTTTTTCTTTTCCTAAATTTTCAAAAGAAGAATTAATCGCAAGAAACTCCATGTCACATTCTGTTTCAAACTTTTGAATAAAATGACAATGCCAATGTAATCTCGAGATAAAATTCGCTAATGCACGTTTATTTCTGCTATCTTCTTTTGACCTTAGAGCCATTTGATATATTTGTCGCACCGATAAATTACCATAAGCTAAATAAGGTGAAAGTCGGCTACAAGAGGTTCTTGACAATAAAGGTTTAGATATCGTTTTGCTATAGTTAAAATGTCTGTTTCGAAAGAAACTTTGGGCATACCTTAGTGCTTTTAATTCACCACCTGGTTGAAAGGAGGGATGTGGTTCAGAAAACTCTTTTGGAATAAGTTGTTCAGAAAAATTCACTTCATTTATAGCAACAGTATCTAATTTGTTTAAATCAATTGGAACTATAGTTGAGTGCATAAACTCTAGCCACTTTTTATCCCACTTATCTCGATTTTTAATACCTCTAATTACACCATTGCATTGTGACTCAACCCATAAAATCCCTTGTGCAGAAAACCATCTTTTTAATTCTAAATCTCTATCAAAAGATACACGATTACCAGTTTCTTGATATGAAAAAACTTTTTTTATAACAAAATGGTCAACGATTAATTTAAAAATAGTTTTGGCATTCCCGAATAGAATATTCAATGTTTGTTTTGGTGAAAGTCTGCAACGAATATCCACTAATGATTGATATATAAATCTCCAATGTCTGCTATCTGAATCATCATTGGCAATAAGATTCGTTTCAAAAATATAGAGTAGAATTACAGGTAGTTCAGAATTTATGGCTCGTTCAAGCGGCTGATGATCGCTCAATCTTAAATCTCTCTTAAACCATACCACATTGACCTCTTGCATAACATTTTAAGAACAATTCAGATCCCTGTGAGTTCAATTAAGGAAGAAAAATATATTAAGATTGAATAAGCAGTAAAGAGATGAGGGGGACAATAATTGTACTTCTTGAAAAAAAATCCCGCTTTTGCGGGATTTAGCTTAGTGGTGGTCCCACTTGGAATCGAACCAAGCACCTACTGATTATGAGTCAGTTGCTCTAACCGAATGAGCTATAGGACCATATTCCCGACTAAAAAGAACTTTCACTCTAACCATCCCGATAGCTATCGGGAGAGCTATAGGACCATATTCCCGACTAAAAAGAACTTTCGCTCTAACCGTCCCGATAGCTATCGGGAGAGCTATAGGACCATATTTCTCGAATATTAAGTGAGCTTACGCTCCTTCAATTCAAAAGCTTTCGAGATAACAGTTGAACTGGGTTTCGTTAATGTAATTAACTTGAAACGAGGGTGCAAAAATAATAAATTCTTCTTAGAAAAGAGAAAATTTCATCAAATTTATTAAAAGTTGAAAGAAATTCTTGCCCTTATGCCTAGTGGTGAAACGCCCTGAATTTGATGTGTCATTCGCCAAACCAAATCCACACGTAAAACCTTTATTATATTTTCTATGCCAATTGAAGACTCTACATAAGGAATATTGCCAAATCTATTAACGAATGATGGTATCAACATTTCCTTTTCATGACGTGAACTTAGAGAGCCATAGACAACTCTCCCTGTGGTTAATAATCGCCATTTGAGTATTTTATTTATGGGAATTCGGTCAAATAACAAACCTTCCCAATGATTTTCAATAAAGGCTCCAACATAACGATCAGATATGAACTCCAAAAAATTAAGTTTGTTAAAAGCGGTTGTAAGAAGCCATAATGATTGATTTCCTTCATGGACTTTAAGTAGGGGATAAGCCACATCTCCATGAATATATCCTGCTATGGCACCATAACGCATTCGACCAAAAATCCCAACTTGGGTATTATGCTCCAACTGAAACTCATATTTTTGGTAATTATACTGACTTCCACCTATTCCTTTAATTCCAAAAATGGCTTGAAATGATATAATTGGAAAAACAGATCGTAAACTAGTTCGGTCGAATTGCCCTGCTAGAAATTCTTCATCTTTTGTCCATCTGTATCGAGCAGTAATTTCAGCAGTTCTAATATTTCCAATCGTATCCGTTAACCCCGTTGTTGTGTTATTCCTTAAATAATTTGCTAATCCAAGTGGCGAAAATTCTTTCCAATCAAAAGCTGAATAAACTACAATGTCTTTTTTAATATCCTTTTCTAAACTTATTCCAGTTTTTTTGACAAATGTTAATTTATCAAAGGGTGCTGTACTTAACACTGTTGCAAAAGTAGAGCCCATAGACGCTGCTGTGGGAGATTGTCCAATTTGTTCAATGTCATAGGTGTAATACCCTGTTAGCATTCCGCGTTTTTTTGGCGTGATATTGAAACGAGTCGTGAATCCGTATTTCCAACGTTCGTCACCAAATCCATATGCTACTCTTCCACCAAGTTCCAATCTTTTAGAAAAATTGTTTGAAGTACGTAACGCAAAGGCAGTTCTGAATTTTTCAACAGGATTAAACGAAATTAATGAAAAGGCGCTTCCAAATTCTAGTTTTCCCACAGGATAATAACCTGTTGTTGAAAAGTAGGTTAAGCTTTTTACGGTTTTAAAAAAAGGTAAATTGTTTAACGAATCAACCATATCAACAATGCCTTCTTGTTGTGTTGTGAGTTTCTCAGTTCGGACATTTTCCCAATAGCTTTCTGGACGAACTTTGGCGCTATCAACTAATTGAATTGCATTTCCAGTAGTATAAAATTCCGGTTCTCTTTTTGAATTTATCACATAATTACGTCTTGCACTATTTTTTCGGGCATAAATCCCATACACTTTTGATTTTTGAGTCAATTTAATATCAGCTATAAGTCGTTCTTCTTTCAACATCCAAACCTCTTTTTCAACTTGGTCGAAGCGATGCTCCAAATAAAGATCTTGAATATAATTTAAGTTAGCGTCTGGAGCAATAGATGCCTTTATTAGTTTTATAGCATAAGTTGTGTCATGGATCCACATTTCGCCAGTAAAGGTTAAATCACCTGATCGTTTTGGTTGAAAACGCAATTTGTAACACCAATCATTGTCTATGAAAGTAGAGTCTTCTAAAAAGAACTTATAATAGCTTCTAGCAATAGGAGATGTAGGACTAATAAACGACTTATTGAAAACATCAATAACATTGTCATAAACGTTGACATCCAAATACATATCACCTAAAAATTGATTCAATTGCAAATTTTCAATGCCAGTGATTTTTGTTGCTTGAATAACTTCTTTCTTTATTTTTGGATTGTTTTTAAAATAGAAATTGGAAAACGTTTCACTTAGGATAACAGGCAAATAATTTTCACCATTGGTTGTTGAATCAAGATAATCCAAAATTAAATCCAAACGTTTTACAACGCCATTCTTTCCGAAATTATCATCTAGGTTATTTAAATCAAATTGAATTTTACTGTATAAATCGTATTCGTAAGAGTTTAATTTTTCTTTATTATTGATTGGTTTGTTGGCCACCATTTTTTTATGAAGTGTAGTTGAAGGAAATTCATCGGGAGTATAAATTACGATTTCATTTAAATCATCCGTTAAAATTTGTAAATCAACATCTCTTTTCTGTTCAATATCTCTTTCAACGTAAAATGTTTGGGAAACAAAACCTGAAAGTGAAAAACGGATTGAATCTGTTGAATAATAACTTTCTATTGAGTAAAATCCTGTTGAATCAGTTAAGGTACCAATTTTAGAATTTACAAATCGAACCGATACGTAGGGAAGTTTTTCGCCCGTTGTGGCATCTTTAACGTAACCAGAAATTTTTGTTTGTTGTGTAAGCCCATGGTTGATAACCATAAAAATGAATAGGCTTAAAGCAACAAGTCTTTCAATCATATTTTATTGTGTCATTTCTAGTTCAATCTTTTTTGCTGCTCGAGCAGACACTAAAATACCTATTTCATACAAAATAACAATAGGTATTGACACTATTATCTGAGAAACAACATCTGGCGGAGTAATTATAGCCGCTAAAATTAAGACAGCTACAATTGCATGCTTGCGATACTTCCTTAAAAATGCTGGCGTAATCAATCCAATTCTTGTGAGTAAGTAGGAAACTATCGGAAGTAAAAACAACAAACCTGTATAAAATATCGTTGAAAAAATTGTCCCCATATAGGAGCTAACCGTGAAATTATTCTGAATTTCTTTGCTTATTTGATAACTTCCAAAAAATTGAACCGAAAGGGGAGCAACAACAAAGTATCCAAAGATAATTCCAGAAAAAAACAATAAGGAAACATAAAACACAATACCTTTTGTGGCACTAATTTCATTTAGTTTCAAACCTGGCCTCACAAAACTCCACAATTGATAAAAAAAATAAGGGAAGGCTATTACAAACCCTCCCATAAAACTCATCATCAGTGCATAGGAAAATTGACCACCCATGGTCATACTTTGCATTTTTAATGGTATTTCTTCAATGCAAATCCCAAAGTAATCACACATCAATTGAAATGTAATAAACCCTTTTTTATTCATCGAAAGAAATAAATTCTCCATGATCCATTCCTGATAAATCCAAATTACGACAGCAAAAACAAGTATGGCAATGACAGATCTAACAAGACGCCACCTCAATTCTTCGAGATGTGCCAAAAATGTCATCTGTTTGTCTGTACTCATCGTGCTTGATGTGTTAGCTTCAATTACTTCAAAAGTAGAAGCTCATTATAAAATAAGCATTGCGTCTCCGTAAGAGTAGAATCTGTATTTATTTTCAACAGCTTGCTTGTATCCTTCCATCATTAAATCATGCCCGCAAAATGCAGAAATCATCATAAGCAATGTTGACATAGGTGTATGGAAATTTGTTACAAGGCAATCTGCAACAGAAAAATCATAGGGAGGATAAATAAATTTATTTGTCCAACCATCATAAGGTTTTAACATCCCATTGGTGGAAACAGATGTTTCGATTGCTCGAATTGATGTTGTACCAATAGCACAAACTTTTCTTCGGTGCTGTTTTGCTTCATTTACAATATCTGCAGCTTGAGGAGTAATTATTATTTGTTCAGAATCCATCTTGTGCTTTGTAAGGTCCTCAACCTCAACCGGTCTGAAAGTTCCTAACCCAACATGCAACGTGATTTCAGCAAAATTAATTCCTTTTATTTCCAGTCTTTTTAATAGTTCTCGTGAAAAATGCAATCCTGCTGTTGGAGCAGCTACAGCACCTTCTTCTTTGGCGAAAATTGTTTGGTATCTTTCTTCATCCGTAGGTTCGACTGCTCTTTTGATGTATTTAGGGAGTGGCGTTTCTCCTAAATCAGTTATCTTTTGTTTAAATTCCTCGTAGGTTCCATCAAATAAAAATCGTAAGGTTCTTCCACGAGAGGTTGTATTATCAATTACTTCAGCAACAAGCGAATCATCATCACCAAAATATAATTTATTTCCAATACGTATTTTACGAGCAGGATCTACTAAAACATCCCATAAAAGACTTTCTCTATTCAATTCACGTAATAAAAAAACTTCAATTTTCGCACCGGTTTTTTCTTTATTCCCATACATTCTAGCGGGAAAAACACGCGTATTATTCATAATCATTACATCTCCTTCGTCAAAATACTCAATGATATCTTTAAACATGCGGTGTTCAATTTGACCTGTCTTGCGGTGTAATACCATTAATCTGGATTCATCACGATTATGGGTTGGGTATTCTGCAATCAACTCTTCCGGTAGGTCAAACATGAACTCCGATAATTTCATTTTACTCATAGTATCTATTTTTTGAATTGCAAATGTACAACATGCGCACCCCCGTTGTCAAGTATTTTCGAAATTATGTTTTGTATATTTTGAAATATCTCCTCAATACGGCTTCAAAAAAGCTTAAAAAGCAGTTTTGTGCTCATAACCAGGTTCAATTACTTTATTTGGCAATCGAAAGCAAAGTCCAAATTCATGTGAAGAAAAAAGAAAGTTATCAAATTTGGCAATTCCATATTCAAATGTGTACGCCAAATTCCATTTTTTAGAAAGACGAAATTCCATCCCGGCATATATAGATCTATTTAATCTCCAGCCAACCAAGGTGAAAATTCGATTGAGATAATTTAGTTTTGAATTTACTTCTATCAAAAAAGGTGCATTGAAGGTGTTTTTGAATAGCACTGAAGGAATAATATTATAGTACTCGTGAATTTGAAAGGCGTATTTTCCAAATACTATTACTTCGGTTGAGTAATTGGAATTTAGACCTATTTTATCCCATTTTGTAGGAATAAAATGATTTACTGATAGTCCTGCAGCGTAACGCTCTCCGCTAGAAATAGTTCCTATATTGACATAGGGTTTTACAAAACTTGATTGAATTTTTGAGTTAGGATCAGGATAAAAAGTTTCCACTTTTTCTGGATTATATCCCATCTGGAAGGATCCGGCACTCACCCCAAATGAAAGTCTATGTTTATGTTTTAATCGCAAATGTATTCCATACTGAAATTGAAATTTATTAACAGAAAAAGCAGCTATTCGGTCTGTTTCCATACTTACTCCAATTCCATGTCTTGTTAATTCATACAATTTCATTTTTTTGACCAAAGGAGCAATCACAGAAATCCTCGTAGTTCTTGGGGCCCCATCAAAACCAACCCATTGCATACGATATTGAGATTTAGCCTCAAAGCTGGGGTAGAGGCCAACTACTGCTGAATTGAAATGCTGTATGTTTGATGACCATTGGTTACTGTGGGATTCCATTTGTGAAACAAAATTCAGCGAAACAAGCATAAAAAATAAAAGGATAATATGTTGCTTCATCGTATGATTGAAATGGTTCCTTTATACATCTTTTTTTCATTATCATTTAATTCTAAAATATAGAAATAAACGCCTTCGGGAAGTGCGGCTCCTTGCCAAATACCTGCCCATTGTGTTGCAGGAGTATAGGGATTGTAGGATTCTAATAAGGTCCCGTTTCTATTATAAATAGTCAATCGATTTTTGGGATATAGTTCAATGTCTGGAATTTTCCAAGAATCGTTTAAATTATCTCCATTAGGACTAAATGTATTTGGAATTTCTAATCCATCCCTCACAAAAACGGTAACATAATCATAAAGTATGCACCCATTATTAAAAGCTACAAATGGAAAGGTAAAAGTTTCTTCTGGATACACAAAAGGTTCTAAAACACTTGTAGAACTTATGAACAATTGTGTGTCCCAATAAAAATTTGGAGAATCTGTATATGCGTTTAGTTGAGCCGTTTCCCCTGGATTGATAATTGTGTCATTTCCAGCATCAACAACAAATGAATATACGAAAAGAGGAGCAGAGCTTATTCTAATAGGATCAATACACTCGGAATTGCATGTTACAATTGCACTAACAGAATCTCCATTTTCTATTTCATTTGTTTCAAAAACAAGATTCAAGGCGGAACTCACCAAATTTTCGTTGATGTACCATTGAATTGAACTTGGATTCTCGCAATTTAGTAAGGAGAGTGAAAATTCAGCAATCGAGTTTTTGCATATAGTATCAGGAAATTCCATTGTTCCTTCTGGTTGAGAAAGTAATACCGCTTTGCCCGAAATTTGAACTGAAAAATCCACTCCAGGATTAGCGGCTCCAAAAGAACTTTCATTAAATACAATCCCATAATTTGAATTAGGACTCAATGCTGTAAAAATAAAAGTCGTGTCAATTGAAGTAGCAGAAAAAATTGGTCCTACAGGTTGGAAATCAGTTCGATTACAAGAGTTATTTTTTCTTACCAAGCGCATTTGAAGAATACCACCAGCATCTATTCCAAGTGGTAGAGAAATTATGTCTATTGTTACAAAAAGACTATCTCCAATTTGATTTGAATTAAATTCATACCAAACGGTTGACTGAAGTGGGTTTGAACCAAACAAATTGTAATCAGAACAATTTTGACATGTATCAATGTACGCATTTCTTGTAGTTCCTAGAATGGTTTTTTCAGGGCATAAAAAAATAGCAGAGTCGCATTTGTCATTTGTTGGAGCTTGACAAAATGCTTGGTTACTAGCCAAAAGTAAGTTTAACAAAAAAATAACAAAATACTTTTTTTTCAATTTAATTCTTGTGTTTTACAATATTAATGAGATCTTTTTAAATAAAAATCAAAATATTTAGAAAGTTATCTATGGTAAATTGTATTTTTTTTTGGACTTTTGGCACGATAATCGAAAAAAATCGAATATCTAAATTTATTTGTATGAAAAAGAGCTACCTAATTATCCTTATTTTAAGCACGATTTTCTCCTACCATTCGCAAACTGTTCGAGTTGATTATGACAATTCCTCAAATTGGTTTTTGGGATTTAACGTTGGTGGAACTTGGAATTGCACAGATGTCAAAAATAGAACAGATGTTGGTTGGGGCATAATCCTAGGCAAATCATATGGTTTTAAATCATATAGTCCTGTAACATTTGATATCCGAGCACGCTATTTAAGAGGTTTTTGGTATGGTCAAGATACCGATACAAGCAGCTTAGCCGGATATACAGGTTCAGCTCTTTCCGGTTATACTAACCAAGGTTTTACAGTTCATAATTTTCAATCAGACGTTCATCGTCTTGGTTTAGAATTGGCTATGCACTTGAACAAGATTACAAGCAGATCCGGCTGGGATCCTTACATTTTTGGTGGAATAGGGCTTACATGGCATCAAACATTTTCTGATCTTGTGAATCAAAGCGATACCGTAATTGGAGCATCGTACAATTATTCTTCAATGTTAACAAATCCTTTGCCATTATCGGATCAATTGGATAATACATTGGATGAAGTTTATGATAGTCCATTAGATGGCTATAAATCAGATGCATACAACGTAGCATTTATGCCTTCACTCGGATTTGGTCTTGGCTATCACATTGGTAAAAGAGTTACTTTAGGTATAGAACATAAAACAACCTTTACTTTACGCGATGATTTTGATGGATTAACTTCAAATGTTAGAGCTAAAAACGATTTGTATCATTATACATCGATGTACTTACGTTTTCGTTTTAGAGGTCATAGACCAAACAATAACGTTTCTACAGCTCCGTGTTATACTCCTTCCATTTCAATCATTCAGCCAATTACTGGTCAAACAGTAACAAATCCTCAGTATACGATAGAAGCAAATTTGACTGAAATTTCAAGTTCAAGTCAAATTAGTGTCGTTAATAGTGTAGGTCAAAATGTTTTGTTCAATTTTAATAGCAGCACAAAAAAACTAACGGCAAATGTTGTTCTAGTTCCGGGAGCAAATTCTTTTACAATTCGAGTGAATAATCGTTGTGGATCAGACAGTAAAGTGGTTAGCTTAAACTTTTTGAATTGCACACTACCATCTGCTGTATTTACAAGTCCAAATACAATTAATGATACTGTAAGAAACTCAGCTTATACCATTACTGCTGCCATTTCCGGAATAAATAATGTTCAAGGAATTAAATTGGTTCAAAATAATTTTGTTATTAATGGCTATAGTTTTAACGCTTCGAACGGCTTACTTCAGGCGAGTGTTAATCTTGTTCCTGGAAGAAACGTTTTCACGCTTGAGCTATTTAATGCATGTGGAAATAATATAATTACTTCTGAAATTTTTCACAACGATTGTGTTAATCCAACAATTACTATGTTGTCACCAAGTGCAACGGGAACAACGGTAAATTCACCACAGTTTAATCTTGCCTTTTTAGCATCAGGAGTAACTGAAAAAAACCAGGTGGTAATCAATCAAAATAACAGCCCACTTAACATATTTACTTTGGTAAATGGAAAGATTGACTTAAGTACAACACTGAATCCTGGGATGAATACCTTCAGCATCACAGTTTCAACAAGATGCGGTAGTGCTTCTCAAATTTTCACTGTGAATTACCAAACGTGCAATTCTCCAATAATTGTTATTGAAAGCCCATTGTCAAATTCAACTGTAACCACTTCAAATCAAACTATAAAGGCAAAAGTTTCCAATATTGATTCGAAACAAAACTTAATTGTAAGTTTAAATGGGTTGGCTCTTAAGAATATTACCTACACTAAATCATCAAATTCACTGGAGTTTCCGGTGAATCTCATTAGCGGGTTGAATACTATTATGGTAACTGCTACGAATAATTGTGGCGCTGATGTAGAAACCATTACCTTGTTGAATAATCCATGCACTGCCCCAAAAATTACACTTTCAGCCATGTCATCGGTAGTAACTAATTCAGCATACACTTATAACGCTACTGTTTTAAATCAGCCAACAAATACAGGTATTAATTTAACGCTGAATGGAAGTCCAATTAATTATAGTTTTTCCAACAGCATATTATCAACAAATGTTAATCTGCAAAACGGTGTAAATACATTTCTATTGTCAGTTACGAACCAGTGTGGGACAGATACAAAAACTTGGACTGTAACTAATAACAATTGTGTCATTCCTTCTATCGTATTAGAAAGCCCATCTGCATCTGGCGCAACGGTTAATACGACTACATTTAATTTTACTGCATCGGTAATTGGTATGACTTCAAATCAGGGAATTCAACTAATGGTTAATAATATACCTACTACCTTTAATTTCAATAATGGCATAATTAGCAGTACAATTAATCTAAATAATGGTGCAAATTCAATTAAATTGTCAGCCCAGAATCCATGCGGGAGTGATGTAGAAAATATTGTAATAAACTATCTAAATTGCCAATCACCAGCAATTGCTATAAATCTTCCGGTTGCAAATAATTTCAATACTAATCAATCAATGTTGATTATTAGCGCTAATGTTTCGAATGTTGTAGGAAACCAAGGAGTAACGGCTAAATTAAATGGCGTAGGGATTCCTTATCAGGTAACGAATAATGTAATTTCTGCATCGGCTAATTTACAACCGGGTGCAAACACTATTTTATTGACAGCAACAAATGCATGCGGTACAGATGTAAAAGCAATTAATGTTAATTATGACAATTGTGTTCAACCTCAAATCGCAATTAGTAACAACACAGCAACAACAAGTAACGGGGCATTTGTATTCAATGCTACGGTAACTGGAACAAATCTAAATCAGGGAATTACATTTACACACAATGGCAATAGTAAATCATATACATTAAGTGGTTCTTCATTGAGCTCCTCTGTTGCTCTTACTGAAGGGGTGAATATCTTTACTCTTTCTGCTGTAAATTCTTGTGGTAATGATACTAAAACCTATTCAATCAATTACCAACCATGTTTAACACCTACGGTTTTAATTACAAACCCAGCAAGTAATAATCTTACTTTTACGGCGGGTAATTTTATTTTCCAAGCTCAAGTTTCTCATATTAATTCAGCAAGTCAAGTGAACCTTGTCGTTAATGGAGTTACAACCAATAATTTCAGTTATAACAACGATCAAATTGTGTCAACCATTAATTTGGTGCCGGGAAATAATACGATTAAAATTACGGTTACATCAACTTGTGGAACAGATACTAAAGTAATAAATATTACAGGTCAATCTTGTGATATTCCGGTTATCACAATTAATTCACCACTAAATACCTCTCAGAATACGTCAACATATTCTCTTGTCGCTAGTGCATCCAATGTAACAGCTAATCAAGGAATAACCGTTAAGTTAAATGGGAACATTATTCCATTCCAATTGGTAAATAATCAAATAACAGCTTCAGTTACACTTCAACCTGGTGCAAATACGCTAGTACTTGTTGCTGCAAATTCATGTGGTTCAGATACTGAAACGAATTCCATAAACTACAACAGTTGTGTTCAACCGCAAGTTACGCTTACAAATACAGCAACAAACGTATCGTCGAGCCAATATACCTTTACGGCATCTGTATTGGGAAGTGCAATAAATGAGGGGATAAGCTTATTACACAATGGAAATGTTATTAATTACACTTTGAATGGAAATTCGTTGTCAGCAAACTTGAATTTAACATCAGGTTCAAATGTTATTTCGTTAACGGTTACTAATACATGTGGTAGAGATGCTAAATCTTTAACCGTTAATTACACGCCTTGCCTTTCACCTGTCGTTTCGTTTTCGAATCCTACAGCGAATAATCAAACTTTCGATGTTGGCGTATTTACCTTGCAAGCTCAAGTTTTGAATGTAACGTCATCAAATCAAATTACATTAACTGTTAATGGAAACGTAATTAACAACCTCTCATTGAATAATGGACAGTTACTCGCTCCTTTTAACTTGATTGCTGGCAATAATTTAGTTGTAATTACTGTAATCACACCATGTGGATCGGACGCTCAGAATTTTAACATTATTGGAAAAACTTGCGAAGCGCCAATTGTAACTATTAATTCTTCAACTCCAGGAAATGTGACTAATGCTTCTTATAATTTACAAGCTTCATTAGCACATATTCAGTCAACCCAAGGAATTAATTTATCTGTTAACGGAAATTTAGTTACTAATTATGCCTATTCTAATGGAATTCTAAATGCAAACCTTAACTTGGTTATCGGATTAAATACAATTAGTATTGTTGCAACCAACGAATGTGGAAATGCAACGAAAACGATAACAATTAATTACCAAATTCCTGTTGAAGAAAAAATAGTAATTTGTCATATTCCGCCAGGAAATCCGAATAATCCTCAAACAATTGAAATTCCATTATCAGCTTGGGCTGCTCATCAGGCACATGGCGATGTAATGGGAGCTTGCGTTCCTAGTAACGGAAATAATGTGAATAATGGAAACAGTGGTGGGAATACACCTGAGGAAACCATGGTTATTTGTGTCGTTCGTCAAGGAAGAACGGGTAATTCTGAAACAATCACAATCCCTGTTTCTGAGTGGCCTCAATATCAGTCTTTAGGTGCAACAGTTGGTCCATGTAGTCAAGATTCAAATCAACCAACTGATCCGAATAATGGAAATTCAGGTGCAAGTAATCCTGTTGAAGAAAAAATCATAATTTGCCATATTCCACCTGGAAACCCGAATAATCCTCAAACAATAGAGATTCCTTTGTCCGCATGGGCAGCTCATCAAGCACATGGAGATGTTATTGGTAGTTGTGTACCATCTAATGGAAACAATGGGAATTCTAGTAACAACGGAAGTTCAGGAAACGTTGGAAATGGTGGTAACAATATGAATAACGGAAACAACGGAAGTTCAGGAAACGTTGGGAACGATGTTAATAATGGCAACAACGGAAACAATGGTGGAAGCACACCTGAGGAAACGATGGTTATTTGCGTGGTTCGTCAAGGAAGAACAGGTAATTCTGAAACGATAACAATCCCTGTTTCTGAATGGCCGCTTTACCAGTCATTAGGAGCAACAGTTGGACCTTGTACCGATGATTCAAATACGCAGACTGACCAGAATAATGGAAATGGACAAAATGGTAACAACGGTCATGGAAATAACTCCGATGGTGTAGATTCATCAAATCCCGGACAAGGTGGGGGAGGACCGAATGGTGTAAATGATCCAAGTGGTAATGTAGACGATGAAAGTACAGGCTCTGGTTCCATTAATAGTAATTCAAATGGATCTACAGGAAACCAAAATACATCAGGTAGTTCAAACGAGAATACAAACGGTCAAAATGGAAACAATTCTAATGGACAAGGTTCATTAAACCAAAATAGCTCGGGTTCAGTTGGTAACGGTAATGGAAATACCCAAGGTGGTTCTGGTAATGGTAATAATTCGGGTGGTTCTGGTAATGGCAATCAAAAAAATCAGCAACCTATGAATTCTATCAACACCAGAGGTGGTAACAAACCAACAGTTAATCCTGGCAATACCAAACCAACGGTAAACCCTGGAAATAATAAACCAGCTGTAAATCCAGGAAATACTAAGCCGGCCGTTAACCCAGGAGGAAATAAAACGAATACACAAGAAAAACCTGCTGTAAATAAAGGAAACCCTGTAAATCCACCTGCTAATCCTGGTGGAACAAAAGGAGGGAATAAAGGAGGGAATTAATTCTTAAAAAGGTCAGATTTTTCTGACCTTTTTTATTTTCTTGCATAAGTAATTCAATCATTTTTAGTATATTCGCAGCCTAAAAATTTCATTATGGCATTGATTGGAAAAATTCGTGAGAAATCTTGGTTGTTGGTAATGCTTGTTGGGCTTGCTCTATTAGCGTTCATACTATCTGATTATAAATCAATTATGGGTGGATACTCTGATGAGTATGGATTAGGTACAGTATATGGTTCAAAAGTGGAACCACAGAAATACGATCAAGCAGTTCAGCGTTTTGAACAACAAGGAAGAATGCAAGCGCAACAACAACAGCGTGAATTTTCACAACAAGATCAAGAGCAAGCAAGTGAGCAAGCATGGTCTTATATCGTAGATAATGAAATTTTGACACGTGAATATGAATCACTTGGGATCGATGTGAGTGAAACAGAATTTAAGGCGTATTTGTATGGAACGGATGGATTTACTGTATTACCTGAAATTGCTCAAGGTTTTACAGATTCAGCTACTGGTGTTTTGAAGAAAAAAGATTTAGAAGCTCGCGTTAAAGAAATGTCTAATTCTAAAAATGCTGATGTTAAAAAACAATGGGATGATTTAAAATCAAGTTTTATTGAAAGAAGAAAGTCAGAAAAGTACTCAGCGATATTAAGTCAAGGTGTTTATGTAACATCTTTGGAAGCAGAAGACGAATACTACGCTCAAAAAGAAACTAAGAATATATCAGTTGTGTTTAAAAAATATTCTGATTTGAACGATGCAGATTACAAAGTAACTGATGATGAATTGAAAAGTTATTTTGACAAACACAAAAGTGAAAAGAAATACGAAATACAAGAGGCTAGGAGAGAATTAAAAGTAATGGAAGTAGTTGTAGTTCCATCTAAAAAAGATTCTTCAGACATCCGTAAAACAATGGAAACGTTGAAGTCTGGATTCGCTACTGCTAAAAATGATTCATTGTTTGTTACAAAAAACAGTGATATGAAAATGTATACCTCCTCTAAACAAGCCACTGCTGTTCCAGAAGGACATCCGAAGGCAAATAGATTTTTATCTTATCCACGCGATTATGATACAATCTTCAAAACAGCATCAGCAGGTACAATCGTTGGTCCTTATTTTTCAAACAATAATATGATTGTTTCTAAAGTTATTGGATTTACTCCGGCTAAATTAAAAGCAAGACACATTCTTATCGGAACGAATCAATCGACTGATTCAACCGTTGTGAATCAGAAAAAAACTTTCGCAGATAGTTTATTAAAATTAATTACCAAAGATAATTTTGAAGAATTCGTTAAGAAACACAGTACAGATCAGCCATCCGTTGAAAAAGGTGGCGTGTATGATGATTTCTTAGAAGGTGAAATGGTTAAAGAGTTTGGTGAATTTTGTGCAACAAAGCCTATTGGAACAATTGGAGTAGTAAAAACGCAATTTGGATTTCATATTATTGAGGTTTTGGAGAGAGATGAAACAAAATTCCCAGTATTGGCATCTGTTGCTAAGGTTTTTAAATCTAGCCAAGAGACTGCAGATTCTAAAGAGAATGAAGCTTACACCTTGTTAGAAACTTTTGATACAAAGTTGAATGCTGTTGAAGATTTGTCAAAAAGAGCTAATTTATTCGATACACTTGCAAAACAAAAGAAATATTTTGCAAGAAGTCTTTCTATTGTCGATAACAAGCCAGCAATTAGAGGATTCGGTACTTCATTTGTTCAAGACAAAATATTGAAATTTGCCTATGGTAAAGATGTTAAAGTTGGTTCATTACTCTCTTCTCCAATTAAGGATAAAGAAAAGTATATTCTTGTTTATTTGGCTTCCATCAAGAAAAAAGGAGAACCTACATTTGATGATGTTAAAGATCAAATGAGAAAAGAATTGATTGAAGAGAAGAAATTTCAACGTATATCTAATCAATTGAGTGTTGATAAAACATTGGAAGATATGGCGAGAAGAGCCAATGTAGAAATAGTTAAAGCGGAAGTAACATTCAAAAACCCACAAATTCCTAACGTTAGTTTTGAACCTGAGGTTATTGGTTCTATCTTTTCAGGAGTTAAAGATGGTCAACGTACGAAAGCTATAAAAGGGAAAATGGGGATTTTTGTTGTTCGCGTTGATGCTACGAAAAAAGCTCCAGTCCCTGCCACAAGCGCACCATTTAAGGTTGAAAAAGATCAATTGATGACTACCCTTAAAGGTCAAGCGCAAGGTCAAGTAATGGCTGCATTGCGCAAAAAAGCTGATGTAGTAGATAATCGTAACTTTAACAGATTAGGAATTATTAGAGATTAATAATTGAATGGATCAGAAAGGCCACGTAATCGTTTCTGTTACCAATGACCTAGTTACTGACAATAGAGTTAATAAGATTTGTAGTTTTCTTGTTTCAGAAGGTTATTCGTTAACGCTAGTTGGACGTGAGTTAAGTGGAAGTCTGCCTTTAAATGTTAGAAATTACAAAACGAAACGTTTTAGCTTACTTTTTACAAAAGGTCCGTTCTTCTATATTGAATTTAATATTCGACTTTTTATCTATTTGTTGTTTCACAAATCTTCGTTGTTAGTATCGAATGATTTAGATACACTTCTTGCGAATTATCTTGCATCAAAGTTCAAATCATCAAAACTTGTTTATGATACACACGAATATTTTACAGAAGTTCCTGGGTTAGTAGAAAATCCTTTTAAGCAAAAAATTTGGCTTTCAGTCGAGAAATGGATTTTCCCAAAGCTTAAAAACGTATATACCGTGAATGATTCAATAGCTGAAATTTATTCGGAAAAATACAAAGTTCCTGTTCATGTTATTCGAAATGTTGCACCAAACTTTGTTTCTTCAGAAAATAAATCAAGAAAAGATTTAGGACTTCCGCAAGATAAATTCATTATTATTATTCAGGGTTCGGGAATCAATAAAAGACGTGGGGCAGAGGAAGCAGTTGATGCAATGAAATACATTGAGAACTCTTTACTACTCATTATTGGAAGTGGCGATGTTCTTAATGAATTAAAATCAAAGGTCGAAAGAGAAAACTTAAAAGCGAAAGTTTCTTTTTTACCAAAAATGCCCTATTCCGAAATGATTCAATATACAATGAATGCTGATTTAGGTTTAGCGATTGATCATACTGACATATTAAATCACAAATTAGCTTTACCGAATAAATTCTTTGATTACATCCAGGCAGAGATTCCCGTTTTGGCAACAGAAATTATTGAAATAGAGAAAATAATTAAGAAATACAACATTGGTTATGTTTTAGATGATGGATTGACAGCCATTCATTTAGCTGATAAAATAAATCAAATCAGGTCTAATTATTCTAATCAAATTGTTGAATTGAAAATTAATTTAAAAAAAGCGAAATCAATTGAGAACTGGGATGTGGAACTTGAGAAACTCAAAGAAATTTACGCTAATTTGAATTAATAAATGTTAAATGCTTGTTTTAGGTTAAAAAATCACCTAAATTTGTATTCACATTTGAGCAACGGCTCATTTTATAGAGAAACAAAGTTTAAAAATATATTGCGGGGTGGAGCAGTTGGTAGCTCGTCGGGCTCATAACCCGAAGGCCGCACGTTCGAGTCGTGTCCCCGCTACAAGGAAGACCTGAGTCATTTGGCTCAGGTTTTTTTATGCCGTAAAATGAATCAAGCCGAAGGTTTGAATGAAGGATAAAGGGATCAAGTCAAAAAGTTGGGGACGAGGCATAGATTTTAGATAATCTAAAAAGGAAAAATTCAACAAGTCATATAAATCAATTTTTTAAAAGACTATTTATTTCTCTTTCCAAATTGGACTTATTATTTGGTCCAACACCAGAAGACACAAATTGGATCATCCCATTTTGATCAATAATAATGTTCGTTGGAAAGCTCTTAACACCATAAGTTTCTATCACAGAACTTCCATTTGGAAACAACTTAAATTCAAAATCATTTTTCTTTAAAAAGTTTTTTAGTGCTTTTTCATCATTTAAAGCAATTCCCAAAAAAACAACATCCTTGTCTTTAAATTCTTTTACTAAATCATTTAGTTCAGGCATCTCCATAACACATGGTTTACATTCGACAAACCAAAAATTTAATAGAACGACCTTACCTTTGAAATCGGAAAGATTATACTTTTACCTTTTAAATCAGTCAATTTAAAGTCATTTGCTTGAGTTCCAGTTAGCATGCTTTCTTTAAGTCCTTCTTGTAGATATTTTGCCATCATTTCCTTTTCTTCAGATGTAGCTTTTCTCAAAACAAAAGCTTTAACAGACTTATTTTCATCTATATATGGTTCAGGAACATATTCATTTGTCATCATCAGCATGGAGAATTCATCTGCATTTATTTTTCGCAAACTATCATTGTAAATTGGAGTGATCATTGGATTTAGCATTAATGGAGTGCCAGGTTGAAGATCTCCAGGACCAGCAAGTTTAAGACCTTTTAATATAGTAGAATCATTAACTAAATTCTGAGAGAAACCAAAATTTGAATTTAAAATTATAATTAGAAGTGATATAGAAAGAAATAGACTCTTTAGCCTTGTTGCTTGCATGGTTTTATTTTTAAATTAATACTCGTTACAAAATTAAAATTTAACTCCAACCCCCATATTAATCCCATAATTCAAGTATTTTCTGTTACTTAAAATCATAGGATAACCTTTATTGCTGTTGATAGTAAAAAATGGAATTAGAGAAAAATAATAGTTATTGAAATTTAAACGAAAATCGATGTTGACATTATGCTGGTAGATTACCTTCGGTGCTGAAACTTCAAAGAGTCCAACGCCATTTCGATCGGGATAGTAACCTTTATTTGAATTCGATTTAATTCCAATGGAATAAGCATAACGCGGAACAATTGTGAATCGATTAAAATCAAAGCGATAACCAATACTCAAAGGTAATTGTAGAAAACTGTAAGAATTCGTTCCCACATAGGTTTTTGTTGTATATGTCGTATCGCAAATAGAGGGGTTAACTGGGTTTTGAACGAGCACTTGATCAATATAAGAGTAAGAGGATTGCTCACCAATTTTAGTCATTCCAACACCAATTCCGAACTGAACATTTTGAGAATTAAGGAACATATTCATCCCAACTATAGGTGTAACTAATGTTCTTTCTGAATGTATCAAATTTAAATCGTAAGAATTTATCCAACTGTAATTCCCAGCAAGGAAACTTCGTGAAAAATTGATTCCTCCGAATAATTGAAGTTCAAAGCGATTGAAAGATGTCAAATTGTTATTCTCATTCTGAAACAAAGTTGAGTCCGGTTTTGTCGCCATGTCGTTCGAAATGTTAATTGAATCAGTTACTTGAGGTATCGTATCAGATTTTAAAATCTCATATGATTCAATTGCTAAAAAATCGTTTGATGAAGTTCCTGAAATTTGTTTTTCAATTTGTTTTTCAATTTGTTTTTCAATTTGTTTTTCTAAACTATCTGGAATCTTTTCACCCAAAGAAATTACAGTATTCCATAATTTTTCAGCCTGACATTTAACATTTTGATTTTTAATTGGATGAATTGTCTTGGTCTTTGATTTATTCGTAAAATTGTTTAGATTTTTTATCCTTTTTTCTGGTTGAACGACTGAAGAACCATATTTTGTTATTGCTTTCAAATTTTTTGAATATTCATTTGAACTAACAGAGTTATTGTCATGATTTAAAAATAAAGCGAAGAACACACCAATTGCTGTTAAAAATCCAAAAAACCACCAAAATATTACTCTTTTTTTCTTGCGATCTTCTTTGTTCAATCGAGCTTCTAAATCGTCTAAAAAAGAGGTCTCCATTTCAAATGTAGAATTGAAAACTTCATCATAATAGCTTTCTTCAAAAGGAGTTTTATCTGTTTTCATATTCTTTTGATTTAGCAAGTTGTTGAGAGATAATCTTTCTAGCTTTCAGAATGTGCCATTTTACTGTGTCATAAGTAATATCGAGTTTCTGAGCAATTTCTTCCCTGCTCATATCTTCCAGAACAAATAAATTAAAAACAATTCTTGTAGATTCTGGCAAAGCATCAACAAATTGACTAAGCAGAATTTCTGTATCATTATTCTGTATAAGCAATTCTGCCGAAAATGTTGATTCACCATCTGGTATAGATTCAATGGAATAAATCGAATTAAATTTTTTATTCTTTCTGTATTCATCAATAAATTCATTTCGAATAATACTACTCAACCAAGCTGAATAAGACTTTGAAGTATCAAATGAATCTAATCGATTAATAACTTTCATAAATGCCCCATTCACAATACTCATTTGTTCAGTCTTATCTCTGGTATATCGTGAAATGCGCTGCATCATCAAATTATAGCTGAATTCATATAGTAGGAGAATTGATTTGCGATTTCTTTCTTTGATTTGACCAATGAGTTCTTGATTAATTTCCAAAACACGGTTTTTACTGTTTTACTATTTCGTTGCTTTGGAAAATTTATATTTCAATCCAATCAAATGTGTGTTCTGATAAGATAACCCTTGAAAAGCATAACCTCTGCGCATAAAATAATCTCCTCCAAAACGAGTTTCGTAGGTCAAAAACCAATTTTGTTTATCTGTTTTTTTACCATTCAAAGCATAATCAAATCCAATTAAAGCATAAGCTCCCCCATTGAGTGAAAAACGCTGAAATGTATTATATGATAATTGATACTGGCTATTTATCGGTGCATATTGATCCGAAAAAGAGTAAACCAAAATATTATTTCCTAAACTTGATCCTAAATATCCACCTAAGCCCAAATTAAATGACAGCCTCTCATTTACAGAAAATGCTTTGAACCAAGATAAATCGAATGTCATTAAAGGAGCTGTATGAGATAGTCTTACTTCGTTGTAGTTGCTGGTCCATTGTCCAGTTAGCGTATCATAAGTTGAATTATTATAGACTCCAAAAGATGAAATGTATTTTCTATTGTAATAAACCCCTAATCGCCACTTAGTGTGTTTCTGTTCATTACTCCATAAAAAGTTTAACCCTATGGCTGGAGTCATTCTAATATCAGATTTTGTATTTGGTGTAAATCCATTTAACAGAATTGTAGAATCAGCTGAATAGACATAATTAGAATACCCAAATAGGTCGTTATTCGATAATTTAGAATTCATAACTCCACCAACATTAAGTTGAATTCCATCAAAATGAAATTTACGCTCTTTTTGACCTAACGCTAAATCCGTTATAGTTAGGGCTATAGAAAGAATTAGAAGATTTTTCATGATATTATATAAAATTTTGGTTTCAATTGTAATACGAAACAAACGAATTAAATGGTGGTGGATTGTATGATTTTTCTCAATCAACACTCAAAATTTAAGAGACTGATTTCATTCAATCCCTCCCAAATCAGGTTCGATAATTCAATACTCCTCTCTACAAGGAAAAGCCAGTCAAATTTTGACTGGCTTTTTGCATTTCCAGAAGCGCTGAAAGTTTCCTTTCAAAATCGAATGGGAATGTAAAAAAGTGGGAACGCGAAGCGGTCTGAGCTTTTCCTTATTACGCACCCTTTTGCGTCCATCCGAAATGAAATGGAGGATAGTCGTATCCCCGCTACAATGAAAACCTGAATCATTTGGCTCAGGTTTTTTTATGCCGTAAACTCGAGATACGTATTTTGATAATTCCAATGGTGTAAAATTCCTAAAAACACAAAAGGTTAATAAGTTTTAGGAATTTCGTTAACTTTATTTTATGGAAACAATTATTCGGAAGCGTTATTTAGAAAAAGCGAATGGGAATGTAAAAAAGTAGGAACGCGAAGCGTTCTGAGCATTTCCTTGTTATGCCCCCAATTACGTCCATCCTGACCGAGTGAAGCGAGCGTCAGGATATTCGTGTCCCTGCCACTAAAGAAAAAATTCGTCAGTTTATGCGGCTTTTTTTGTTTTCCATTATATCTATTCTCAAATGCTTTCCATACTTGTATGCCGATTGAAGGGTTTAAGTGAGTCGCGAATATGAGAGTTATATTATTTCTTTAAAACTTCTTCTCGAAAATGAATTCCCCAATTTAGAATTTCACCTAATAATTTGGTCATGGATTCTCCGAGTGGCGTCAAGGAATATTCTGTTGTAACCGGCATCGTATCATGTAGTGTGCGTTTAATAATTTTGTTAAGTTCTAACGCCTTCAATTCTTGAGATAACATTTTTGGTGAAATATCACTAATGTCTCTTTGAATTTCTCCGAAACGTTTTGTGCCATGTTTTAATGCAATCACAATTGGAATGCGCCATTTACCCTGAATTACTTCTAAGGCATCTCTTGATGCCATTAATTTATATTGACAAACATGATCTTTTTGGTTCATGTGACAAATTTACAAAGATCGGATTACTCAGATGTAACTACTTACCCCAAGGTAACAACTATATTTTAGAAAGTATTAAAGCTCAACTTTGCATTCAAATATTAAAAACAAAAAATTATGAAAACTATTTTATTAGTCCTCGTCGCTTTAACATCGACCTCTTTAGTTAATTCGCAAACAAAGTGGAATTGCGATCCAAGTCATTCTTCTATAACATTCAGCGTGGGTTATCTTGGAATTTCAAAAGTAACCGGGAATTTTGGAACATATAACGGGACCGTCTCCTCCGAAAATACCGATTTTTCAAATGCGAAATTTGACTTCACGGTTGATGTTTCTACTATAAACACAGGAATTGAAGCAAGAGATAATCATTTGAAATCGCCTGATTTTTTTGATGTAGCCCAATTTCCTAATATGAGTTTTACAACGACCTCCTTCAAAAAAGGAAAAAAGAATATCTACAAACTAGAAGGGGTTATTACAATTAAAGGAGTTTCAAAAACAATGTCCTTTGATGTAAATTATGGAGGGAATGCTACTGACAATTACGGGAATGAACGAGCAGGATTTACTATTTTAGGTAAAATAAATCGTTCTGATTTTCAGATTAATGGTGGTAAAGGGTTCGTTGGTGAAGAAGTAACATTTACACTTGATTTTAACTTCATTAAATCAAAATAAACTAAAACATGTCTGAAAAAACAAAAATAATCATCTATTGGGTTTTAACGGGATTGGTAGCATTTGTATTTCTGGGAAGTGCAATGGGCAAATTTACCGCTGATGACAAGGCATTGGAAATGGCCGTAAGTATGGGATTAGATGCCAATACTTACAAGGTACTTGGTGTAATTGAAATACTTAGTGTTGGGCTTTTTATTATTCCTCGCACCGGAATCTTAGGAACACTGCTGTTGTGTGCATATATGGGAGGTGCAATTGCAACACATTTAGTACATGGTCAATCAGTTATGGCGCCATGTATCATTCAGTCGTTTTTGTGGGCTGTTGCTTTTTACAAATTTCCAGAATTGACGAATCGAGTTAGAAACAAATAATCAATAAACATGAAAATTCTTGCAATTGGAGGAAGTAATTCTAAAAACTCAATAAACCGGAAATTAGCCAATTTCACAGCTCATTTATTTGAGAATGCTGAAGTAACAAAATTAAATGTTAGTGATCTTAACATACCCATTTACAGTGTGGACTTAGAAAATGAAATTGGAATTCCAGTAGAAGTTTTTACTTTTTCATATTTAATCGACGATACTGATCTAATTATTATTTCTTTGGCCGAAAATAATGGTTCGTTCAATACCGGTTTTAAGAATCTTTTGGATTGGACTTCCAGAATTAAAGACCGAAAAATATTCAATGATAAAAACATGTTTTTGATGTCTACTTCACCTGGGGCAAGAGGTGGTGCAAGTGTTATTCAGCATGGAATGAATATTTTTCCTCATGCTGGTGCACATATTTTAGCAAGCTACTCCTTACCTAATTTTTATCAGAATTTTGACGAAGGAAAGGGGATAATCAACAATGAAGAATTGGAAAAACTTAAAGAAATTACTTCAAAATTAACTAATTAAATCATGTCTGGATTTGCCCCATTTTTTAACAAACGTAGAAAATTCATCAAGCAATCTCTTGGTGTCTCCGCTCTCTATTTTTTGAATCCATTCAAATCCTTGGGTAAATTAATTGAAGAAAAACCATTAACACAAGAAAAGATGATACAGTTGATTAAAAAATCTGACCAATATAATGATGTTATTTTTGGTGGAAGATTCCATGCTAATAAACCTGTTTATAACGGAAAAACGAATGTCAAGCCTTATTCAAATTTGTTTTACTGGAGTAATGGATATGTAAATGATGCTTGCGAATTTGGTTTGCACCCTCATGAAGGTTTTGAAATAATGACCTTTCTATTTGAAGGAACAATTGAGCACTACGATACTGAAACACAAATCTGGACACCATTAAATGCGGGTGATTTTCAGATTATACAATCCAACAGTGGTATTCAACATCAGGAAAAGGTAACAAAAGGATCTAGAGCATTTCAAATTTGGTTCGATCCCAACTATAAAAAAGCAATGCAGTTAAAACCTAGCTATATTGATTATCATGCAAAAAACTTTTCTTCTGTTTTAGAAAACAATATTTTGACAACAACCTATATAGGAGAAGGAAGTGATGCTAAAGCATTAACACCGGGTTTGGTGGTTAAAAAACTAACTTTTTCAGAAGAAATTAAAGTTAAACTCAGCCTAAATGCTAATAGTTGCTATACTTTTTATGTGCTCAATGGTTATGGGAAGGTGGAAAATAACGAAGTTCAACAAGACGATGCCATTCGTGTTTCAAATACTACTGAATTGGGGATTGAAATGAAAGGAGAACTTTTTTACATTGAAACACCTGCTCAATTGGATTATAATCCTGTTTGGCTTTAGAAGTCTTCAATTCAAATTCCGAAATTCCAAAGGTGTTTTACCTGTCTTCTGTTTAAACAAACGACTGAAATATTGTGGATATTCAAAACCCAAATGAAAGGCTATTTCACTCACCGATTGGTTGGAGTTTAAAAGTATATTCTTAGCTTCTTCAATTACATATTGATGAATATGTTCCTGAGCATTCAATCCAGTTTCTTTTTTAAGTAAATCACCCAAATATCCCGGTGACAAATTAACCGCGTCAGCTAAGTATTTCACGGTGGGCAAACCGTTGGAATCACTTTTATTTGAAAAATAGTGCTTTAATAATGTTTCTACTTTCTCTAAAATATCTCTGTTTGTTGCTTTGCGGGTAATGAATTGCCTCCCGTAGAATCGACTGCAATAATTGAGTAAAAGTTCAATCGTTGAAACAATAATTGTTTGGCTGTAATCGTCGATGTTTTCCTTTAATTCCGATTGTATTTTTAGAATGCACTCGAATAGTAATTGTTTTTCTTTTTCGGATAAATGAAGCGCTTCGGCCATTTCATAAGAAAAGAACGAATAGTCTTTCATTTTAGCATTGAGTGAGGTATTGCGAATCAAATCAGGATGAAAAAATAAGCCCCAACCCATCGGATTCTCTCGAGGCTCAATTTCAGTATCTATCGTTATTACCTGATTAGGTGCCATACAAATCAAACTTCCCTCATTAAAATCAATCGTTTTTCGACCATATGTAAGGGCGCTTTTACAATAATTTTTAAACATCACAGAATAAAAATCAGTTGTAATTCGTGTTTCCTCTTCGATGTGATCCTTGGTTTTACTAAAATCTACCACTGCAACCAAGGGATGAAAATCATTTTCATTCAAAAGACGTGATAGGTCAGCAATTGATTTTAAATAGATTAGTTGACTCATTTGTTACAATTTAAAAAACTTTTTATTCATGTAAACAATAAAATTATAACCAAAAACCTTATTCATAAAATTATACATCTTGGCATCCTTTCCTGCCATATATCTTAATTTGCTTTTACCATCGGTAGCCGCCTTAAAAATCACTTTTGAAACAATGTTTACTGGTGAAGCGCTTTTAATCATTGTTGGAAATACCGTCATTATTTTGTTTACAACATTCTGATATTCTTTCAAATTTTCATCGTGGTTAAAATCAAATGAACGGCCTGCAAAGTCGGTGGCAATTGCTCCTGGTTCAACGATTTTAACTTTACAGCCAATTTGCTCCATTTCGTAGCGTAACGATTCAGAAATTCCCTCCACTGCAAACTTAGTCCCGTGATACAATGAACCAAGAGGAAATGTCATTTTACCTCCCATGGAGGAAATATTAATAATAACGCCGTTTTTATTTTGTCGAAAATGTGGAAGCATTGCACGAGTAACATCCATTAAGCCAATTACATTGGTATTGAACTGACGAAGGATTTTCTCCCTTGGAAAAGATTCAAGAGGCCCATAAGCCCCATAACCGGCATTGTTTAACAATACATCAATTTTTCCGAAACGTTGAATTCCATTCGCTATTGCACTATCGATTGAATCAAGATCCAACACATCCAATTTGGTCACCAAAACATTGTCTAATTTGGTTAATTCATTTTCATTTTCCGGACTCCTCATGGTAGCAATAACATTCCAACCTTTTGATTGAAAATATTTTGCTGTGTCTTTTCCTATACCGCTACTAGCACCTGTGATTAAAATTGTCTTTTTCATGTAATTAATTTTAAACAAAAGTATCTAAGGACGGGGTCTTAATACGAATACAAATTAAGGTTTGATGTATACAGAATATGGAATTTGCAAGCATGTCATATTGAATTCAAGTTAACCAACCCCACCCAAATCAGGCTTTGT
The DNA here is from genome assembly GCA_044361535.1 of Crocinitomicaceae bacterium. Classification (GTDB taxonomy): domain Bacteria; phylum Bacteroidota; class Bacteroidia; order Flavobacteriales_D; family Crocinitomicaceae; genus UBA952. The sequence goes on along the minus strand of JBIKIQ010000012.1, from coordinate 13,991 downwards.
CATGACATATTGTAGATTTCGTTAAGGTTCGATAATTCGATACTCATCCCTACAAGGGAAACCTGAGTCACGCTACATTCATTGGTGTTTGTTAAGTTTATCAACAGATTTGTTTTTGGTTCGTTACTGGTGTATATTTACACCACAATACAAGCATTATGAGAAGACAAAGCATTTCCTTTACTGAGCCAAATGATGAATGGCTAAAAAGTCAAATTGACAACAAAGAATATTCAAGTAAGAGTGAATTGGTGAATGATTTAATTCGTCAAGCAAGAAATCAGCAACAGCAAATTGACCTAATCCGACTAAGGTTGGATCGAGCTGAAAAATCTGGATTTACATCGGATTCAAAGTCTGACATACTCAAGCAATCTAAAAAGTTGCTGAATGGCTAAATACAAATTGAGTAATGTTGCCTAGGAAGATTTAATTCGTATTCATCAGTATGGTGTAAAACAGTTTGGGATAAAACAAGCCGACAATTATTTTCACTCTTTCTTTATACAATTTGATCTTATAGCTGAAAATCCATTCTCATTCGAATCAGTCGATTTTATTAAACCCGGATATAGACGATGTGTATGCGGCGTAGATAGCATATTCTACAAAATAAATGAAGATATCGTAGAAATTATGACAATCATTGGTCGACAAGATCTGAACCAATTGATTTGATTTAAAAGGTTGCTATCACACGTTTACCTTAGATATAACTTTATTATGATTGAGGACATATTAATTTCTACCGATTAGAAATGTATTCAATTTAAGAAATTCCATTTCCCCCAATCCAACCCAAATCAGGTTTTGTCTTCACCTTTCGTAGATAGCTTCAAGGTTCGATATTTCGATACTCCTATCTACAAAAAAAGCCAGTCAATTGACTGGCTTTTTGTTTTTAATAATCTGTATCGTTTATTTAGGACTAGTCAATTGAGTTAAAGCGTTTTTTTTTTAACCCATTATGAATGAAATGTCTGTTTATAGATTGGAATGTATAATCAATTTACGGCACTATAATTTGGATTTTTTGAGATGTATTAGCACTGAAATATCCTAGTTTAGCTCCTTGGATATTTGTAATTGGATTCGCTGGTGTGGCGCTTGCATTTGGACCATTTCCATTTTGGCTCAAGCTAAAGAAATAATCATATACAGTTTTATCAATACACATCATCTCCACGGAAATAGAATCTCCCGATTTTATTGTTAACCGTTGGTCCACTATTGGAGCTGAATTTACTCCTCCATCTGCAATATCATCACTAATCAACATTATATTCGAACTGCTTTTACCTGTTGTTAAATTCTGAATTCGGAAACGATAATAATTACCTTTACCTGTTGGATCATTGAACTTAGGTATGACAAAATAATTAGGTTCTATTTGACCAGGAGCAATAGCATTTTGAAATTCTAGAGCTTGACAATTTACCATTTCCGGCATTCGACATTGGCTTGTAAACGTCTTTCCATCAACAGAAACCATTAAGAAATAGATCTGATCGGGAAAACCTTGAAATTGATTAGTTGTGTATAAACCCGGTTGTGTTTCCGTAAGCAAAAAACTGTTCCCCAATTCATCTGTTATTGAAACTGTCGCTCCAGATATATTCGGAACGATGTTGGAATCATCAAAGTTGACCGAATTTGTGAGTTTTACAGTTTGAGTACCTCCAGGAATATCCGTAATGATTGCTTCAATGATAATTTCCGGATCCGTTTCGTTCAGGTTAATATTGATAACCTTTTCACAGGAGGTTAACAAAAGAAGGAATAGGGTTGAAATAGAGATTACTTTTTTCATTAGATTAGAATTTGAAATTATAGGTTATTGAAGGTACCCATCGAAACAAAGAGGTCATTACTGCTTCTGTTTTTGTTGGGTCATTTTCGTTCTGGCGGAATGTTATCGTATATGGATTCCTATTACCGTATGCGTTGTAGCAGCCTAAATTCCAGCTACTTTCGAACTTCTTAGTTTTCTTTTTATACCAAGTCACTCCGATATCTAATCTATGATAAGATGGCATTCGGTAACCATTTCTTTCTGTATATAGAAATTGTATCTGACCGTCTACAATGTATTTACCGGAAGGGAATGTAACCGCATTGCCGGTACTATACACCCAAGTTGCGGAGAATGACCATTTATCATTTAGGTCATAAATCCCGACTAAAGATATATCGTGCGTCTTATCCTGACGTGCTGCATACCATTCGTTTTTATTGATTCCATTAATCTTCTTTTCTGTTTTTGACAAAGTGTAACTAATCCAACCATTGAATTTTCCTTTTTTCTTTTTGAGTAAAAGCTCAATTCCATATGCTCTACCAATCCCAAAAAGAAGTTCACCTTCAATTAATTCATTCGCTAAAATGGATGCTCCATCTCTGAAATCTATTTGATTATTCAAGTATTTAAAGTAAACTTCAGTGCTGAATTCGTATTTATTTTCTTTAAAATTTTGGAAAAATCCCAAAAATACTTGATCACTTATTTCGGGCTTAACAATTTTAGATGATGCTATCCATAAGTCGGTTGGATTTGAAGTTGTGGAGTTACTCAACAAATGAAGATTTTGGGTATTCCGAGTGTATCCGAATTTTACTGAATTATTCTGATTTAAAAGGTATGACATCGACATTCTTGGCTCTAAATTGAAGTAACTTTTCACCACTTCTCTTGAATTGTAAATCTGACTAGAAATAGCATTGCCTGACTCGTTGAACTCATAAAAAGTTCCTTTTCCTAATAGTTGAAAAGATGTTCCACGTAATCCGTAAGAAAGGTTGAATTTTTCACTGAACGAAATGTCATGGGAAAAGTAAATACCTGATTCCAAAGAATATCGGTCTTCCAGTTTTACAAAAGACATTGAAGTATTTGTAGAAGAAATCTGTCCTGGTGTTATTGTATGATGGACAGCATCCAGTCCAATCTTAATTTTATTTTTCGGATTTGGAATGTATGTAAAATCTTGTTTAATCCTATAATCACGAATCTTAGAAGCCACGTTTATTTCTGTATCTGACAAGTTGAAGACAGTTCTGTAGCTGTAATTGCTAAAAATTAGGGAAGTGTTTGAAAAAAGTTTTGGTTTAATGATTGAATTCCATCTAATTGTCCCTGTTCCATTACCCCAATTCAGACCGAATAGATTTGCAAGTGCCATGCGATCTTGACCGAAATAACCCGAGAGATAGATTCTGTTTTTGTCATTGATCTTGTAATTACCTTTGAAGTTGAGGTCATAAAAATAGAGTTGATAGTCTTTGAAATTTTCGGTCGCTTTTAAAAAAAAATCTAGATATGTTCTCCTCGCTGTAATCAAAAACGATCCTTTATCTATAACAATAGGACCCTCTGCATATAGTCTTGAGGATAAAATTCCAATACCGCCACCAAAATTATATTTGTTTGTATTTCCCTCATTCATTTTTACATCTAAAACGGATGAAAGTCTACCACCGTATTGTGCTGGCATTGAGCCTTTATATATTGTCAAATCTTTTATTGCATCAGAATTAAACGTAGAGAAAAAACCTAATAGATGCGTGGGATTATATACAATTGCTTCGTCAAGTAAAATAAGATTTTGATCAGCTGCTCCGCCTCTTACAAATAAGCCAGCATTTCCATCACCTCCAGACTTGATTCCCGGAGTCAATTGCAAAGTTTTGATTACATCTTTCTCTCCAAAAATCACAGGTATTTTACTGATTTCTTTTACGTCCAATCTTTGAACACCGGATTCGTTGGAAGTGACATTTTTATCTTCACGAATTGCTTTAACAACTATTTCCTCTATTTCAGAAACTGGTTCTGAGAGACTAATATTCATAGTCACGTTTCCATCAAGATCAACGTGCAATTCCTTTTCCTTGTATCCAAAAAAGGAAAATTTTATTTGATAAGTACCTTTTGGTATTGTTAAAGAGTAGAACCCATATTCATTTGTTGTTATTCCAATACCCGATAGCTCTTTAACACGAACCATAGCGCTTATGATCGATTCCCCACTTAAACTATCTTTAACTATTCCACTAATCGTGTATTTTTGTTGTCCAAAAAGCGAAATAGATAAGAAAAGGAAGAAACAGGTGATTACTGATTTGCTCATATTTATTCTTGTTATTTAGATTATTTCCTTTTGATTACTTTTTTTTCGTTAATCTTATTACGGAAACAAAAGTCTAATATCGAATTCGAAATAAAAAAGAAATGCGAAGAAGTTTCAAATAGGTGCGAAGAAAGGAAAATAATTATAGTAAGAGTTGTCTAAAAGAACCAGAAATTAGATTTTGTATCGATTAAAAAAATCTTCGACATAAGATTTTCCTATTGGAATATCCTTACCTTTTGTAGATATCGTTTTATTTCGGACAGATTCAATTCGAGCAAATGGTAAAATAAAACTTCGGTGAACTCTTATAAAATCGCTGGAAGGTAGTTTTTCCATGATAACTTTCATGGGCATTCTGGTCACAATAGTTTTCTGTTCTTCGATGTGAATTTTCAAATAGTCAGCAAACCCTTCAATTAATAAAATTTTCGTCAAGATTATTTTTACCAGACTAAAATCTGCGCGGACGAAAATATACTTTTCTTGAATATTTTCTAGTTGTCCATGAATGTTAAAATAATCTCTAGCTTTATTTACTGCTTGATCAAATCGTCTTTGGTTAATAGGTTTTAATAAATATTCAATGGCATTCAATTCATAACTAATTGCGGCATATTCGCTGAAAGCGGTTGTGAAAATTACCATCGTATTTTGTTGTAGTTCCTTCACCAAACTTATTCCTGAAATTGATGGCATATGAATGTCTACAAAGATTAAATCTGTTGGATATTTTCGCAAATATTTTAATGCTTCACTCGGTTTGGTAAATGTTTTTTGAAGATCAATAAAATTGGTTTTCAAGCATAAGATTTCTATAACCTTAAGTGCTAATGGTTCATCATCAATTGCAATAGCTTTAATCATTTAAATTCAAACAAAGTGTAACTGAATATTCATGTTCTGTATCAATAATTGATAACTGGTGGTTCTCAGGATAGATTAATTCTAAGCGATGTTTTGTATTCTCAATTCCTAAGCCACTTTTTTCGAAAGTTTCTCTTTGTGTAGGCACTTTTTGATTAACCACAAGAATTTTTAATTCATTTTCATGTAATGCTAAATCTATTTTAATATGACTATTTTGTTCAGGATTAACCCCATGCTTAAATGCATTTTCAATAAATGGAATAAGTAACATTGGTGCAATTTGGTGAATGGTAAAGTTACCATTAATGGTGTAATCTAACTTTACATTTTTATCTAATCGAATTTTGTGAAGCTCAATGTAATTGTTAACATAGTTTATTTCTTCTTCTAATAACACAAAATCCTGTTGTGTGTCTTTCATCGTATAACGCATTATATCTGATAATTTGTTCAGCATTTCAGCAGTTTTAGGAGATGTGTCTAAGGCAATTGCATAAATATTATTTAACGTATTGAACAAAAAATGAGGATTAATTTGTGATTTGAGAATAGCAATTTGTGCAGAGAATTTTTCTCTTTCAGCTTGTTTCAATCTATCGTTGAATGCCAATGTCAATGAGGTCACTAAAGTTATGGCAAGCAATAGAAATGCATTGGCTTGTGCAAACGGTCTGATATAACGTAGAAAGGGATTCGCAGCTACTAAATCATCCGGAGAAAATCCAAAAACTTTAAAAACCAAAAAAGAAAAAAGAAAAGAAAAGAAAATACTACACAATAAAGTACTGATGTATAGAAAGTAACGTTTATGAAAAAGAAATTTTGGGATTAAAATAAAATAATTTAAATAGAATAACAAAATGTTAGCGGCTCCCATTATACCAATGGGTAAAAATGGTTTTACTGTTAAAATAGGAGAAAAGGATTTAGAAGTTTGATAAGTCCAAAAAAAAGGAACTAAAAATAAAAGACACCATCCAATGACATGTACAGATACCTTGGTAAAGTTTGACCTCATATTCAGAATAATTAAACCGTATTTTCGGCAAAATATACTTTTTATTTTGTTTGCGCTATTTTTTGCGACGTATCATGTAATTTTTGCGAAGAATGAAAATTGAAAAACCTGACGTCGGTCAATTATAGCAATATCATTTAATAATTTAAAGAGATTTTCTATTTAAGAATTACTCTATCTGAACCAATTTTTCAATAATGACAACCAACCCCCTTCCAAATCAAGTTTTGTCTTGACCTATCAAAAATCGCGTCAAGGTTCGATAATTCGATAACCCTCTTACTTCAAATACTTATCTAAAAATTGTTCTTGTTCCCACAACACATGTAAAATATTTTCTTTTGCAGCATATCCATGACTTTCTTTAGGGAGAATTACCATGCGTGCGTTACCACCAAGACCTTTAATTGCTTGGAAATAGCGTTCTGTTTGCAAAGTGAAAGTGCCTGGATTATTATCTGCCTCTCCATGTATCAATAGAATAGGTTTATCCATCTTGTTGGCGGTAAAAAATGGTGACATATTTCCATAGATTTGAGCGACATCCCAAAAATTCCGTTGTTCCGATTGAAATCCAAAAGGTGTGAGGGTTCTGTTGTATGCTCCACTTCTTGCAATTCCACATGCAAAGTCATCCGAATGAGTCAATAAATTTGCAGTCATAAATGCTCCGTAGGAATGACCACCTACTGCCACTTTTTTTCGATCAATATAGCCTAAGGAATCAACTGCATCGATAGCAGCTCGTCCATTTGCCACAAGTTGTTCAATAAATGTGTTGTTTGGCTCTTCGTTTCCTTCTCCAATGATTGGGAATGAGGCATCATCCAGAACTGCATATCCCTTTGTTACCCAATACACAAAAGATCCGTAATTAGGAAAGGTAAATTCATTGGGATTTTGTTTGTTTTGACCCGCACTATTTTTGTCTTTGAATTCTTCTGGATAAGCCCAAATCAACAGTGGAACCTTTGGTTTAGTTATCTTATCGTATCCCACTGGTAAATAAAGTGTTCCTGAAAGTTCAACGCCATCACCTCGCTTGTATTTAATTACTTGTTTCTCTACCGATTTAATTGACTCAAAAGGGTTTTTCGAAAAAGTAAGTTGCGTTGTTTGATTATTTTTAACAGACAACAAATAAAAGTTAGGATAGTCTGATTTACTTTGTAATTGCACTAAGTACTGACCCTTTTTTTCATCAAAAACATCTATTAAATCTATCTTTTTATCGGGAAAGTTCGCTCTGTATATGCGTTTAGTTTTTAAAGTCGTCAAATCAAATTCGTCAATAAAGGGAAATTGACCATCCTTGGTAAAGCCATCACCAAATAACAGGAGTTTATTATTGTTTACAGTCAATACATCGGCACCAAATTTTCCTTTACTTTGCTGAAACGAGCCAGGATCTCCATACGCATCTTGGTAGTTTCTATCTGATATAATTTTACAGGTATTGTCTGATAAATTGAGTAAGTACGTTTTTTCGTTTCGCGTATCATACCAGGAATCTTTGGCAATCATAAAATTGTGATCTGAGAAATATATATCGCTAAAACGCTGCTTCATTTTTATTAGGGAGAGAGGAGAGTCAGTAAAAGGCATACTCCAACTAAATAGTTCGTCCCGGTATTCATTTGCTTTAGAGGGATCACCACCATCCAACGCTTCAACAAATACCAAAGAAGAAGGTGCATCATTTCTCCACATCAAATTTCGTTTACCCGTTCTTACAGCAGCAAAACCTTTTGGCATAATTTCAACTAAAGGCACAACATTTACCTCTTTTACCAATTTACCGGTTAAATCATATACTTTTTGAGACATTGGAAAACGAGAATAGGGAACAATGTAGGAAAAAGGCCTTTGCAGAGTTGTTACCAAAACATATAAGCCATCAGGAGAAAAGGATGAGCCGATGAAAAGATCTGTGGGTAAAAAGCTACTAACTTCACCATTAAGTTTAACCATCTTCAACTCGCTAGCAACAAGAATTTCAAAGTTCTTTTCATCACTTGGATTTTTCAATAAGTCTTGATACGTTCTATTTTGTGAAACTTTGCCTTCAGCTACAGAAACAGTTGGACCTTTTGGGAGATCCTTTTTACTATCAATCAACTGTTCGCGATTTGCAGGAACAGACCTAACTAGTAAAGATTTACCATCTTTGGTCCAGTTGTATGGCATACCGATATTCGCATTTAGTTGAATATCCAATAGTTGTTTTGCTTCTTTGGTCGCAACCTCAATCACCCATAAACTCAAACCAAGATCATCCATATTTACAAATGCAATAAATTCATCAGTGGGCGACCAAGAAACATACGTTATTTTGGGTTTTTTAGGCAGCTTTTTAATTTGTTCAGGTTCAGCTTTTACATCTGATAGCGTTCTCAATTTTAAATTCGTAACATAGGATTGTGTGGAAGAAATGTTGAGTATTGGATTTACTCGCAAACCACCCAAACGTAGCTCCTCTTGATTTAAATCTTGAAGTGTCTTATAAGTTTCTCTGTAGGAGAATAGTACCATTGCTTTTTTACTATCCATTGAAATGGACGGAGGCCTATCATAATCAGCCAGTTGCAATATGGGCAATGAAGGCTCCTGAAATAATAATTGCTCTTGTGCACTAATTTGAAAAGCAGTTACAAGGAAAAAAAATAGAATGAAACGCATATTGATATTTTTTTTCAAAGATAGGAAAGAATAATACGAATACCTCGTTTCCCAAAATCCCTTTTACAAATGGAATATACACCCATCAACGAGAAAGCAAAAAACAGAATTCCCATTGAAATACCTCAAGTAAAAAGATTGATTTTTAGGTTCGAGAAATTCGTTTTCAATCACCAATTGAGTATGTTAAGTACATATGTCGTATTTTTGATTAAATCTGAGCTTTGGCGGTTAGTAATAAGTTAGAGTAAATCATCCACTTCCATTCAACTACTGAAATAAATTTGGATAATAGTAACTTATAAGTTACATTTGTGTTATGAATCAAAAAGTCCGCGAAGTTGTCGAATTTGAAAATCACTTTAGTGAATTCTTGAAAAAGCAACCCGTTAAGGTTCAAAACAAAATATTTAAGATAATTGAAGCCATAGAAACCATTGAAAAAGTGCCGAGCAATTATTTGAAAATGCTTGTTGGAACAAATGGACTTTATGAAGCAAGGATTCAATTAGGATCTAATATTTGGAGAGTATTTTGCTTTTTTGACAATGGAAAACTGGTCATTTTATTAAATGGTTTTACAAAAAAGACTCAAAAGACTCCCAAAAATGAAATTAACAAGGCTCTGCAACTAATGCAGAAGTATTATGAGACAAAAAACGAATAAAATGAGCACAAGAAATTGGAAAGAAATTAAAGATGAAGTATACGGTAAAAAAGGTACTTATCGCCGTGATGAATTGGAGCGTGAATTCGAGTCATTTAAGATCGGGTTACTCCTAAAAAAGGCTCGTGAAGAAAAACACTTAACCCAAGAACAACTTGCGGAATTGGTGGACAAAAAAAGAACTTATATTTCAAGGGTTGAAAATGATGGTAGCAATATGACTCTGAAAACTTTATTCGACATAGTTGAAAAAGGTTTTGGGGGAAAAGTTAACATCTCTATTCAAATTTAAGGATATACTCTAACAGCAAATAAGCTTAAGCATTCGCCGACCGCCTATTTGCAAAACGTTATATGTGATTAACCATAGCCAAAAACTCCCAAAATATATTTTGAAATAATACCAATATTTGGTATGTTTGCTAAAATTAGTTGTTATGAGTAAAAACACATCAATTACCTTGGGTAGTTATTTTGATCAATTTATTCAAAATATTTTAAGAGAAGGACGGTACAAAAATGCAAGTGAGGCAGTTCGTGCTGGATTAAGACTACTTGAAGAAGAGGAACAGAAAATTATTGCTTTGCGTCATGCGATTGACGAAGGTATTAATAGTGGTTTAGCCGAAGATTTTGACCCTGACGAGCATTTAAAAATGTTAAAAGCAGGCAGAAAATAAATGGCAAAGTTTAAGTTAACGAACAATGCCGTAAAGGATTTATCTGATATATGGAATTACACTGTTGAGGCATGGTCTGAAAGTCAGGCAGATAAATATTATAAACTCTTGCTTAATGCGTTTTCTACAATCGCTAAAAAACCTCAAATAGGAAAAGTTTATGAAGAAATTTACCCAGAATTGAAAGGTAAAAGAACATCAAAGCATATAATTTTCTATCGAGTAATGGACGATCAATCGATTGAAATCGCCAGAATCCTAAACGAACGAATGGATTTGAAGAATAAATTAACTCCATTGCTTCCTTCGGTGGTGAAATAGGAAACCCCACATAATCGAGTAGCCTGTCCTCCCAATATTTGACAGGGAGAGGATCTCACACCATTGTAGATAAGGGTCAGGTAGACAGCGGTTCGTAAAAGATTGATTTTCAGGTTCGAGAAATTCGTTTTCAATCACCAATTGGGTATGTTAAGTATATATGTTGTATTTTTGATTAAATCTGAACTTTGTTGGTTAGAAACAAGTTACAAGCCATTATAAAAGACAGACCGATCATAAAATGAAAGACTATTTTAATTTGCAATATGTAATGACAAACCGAAAGATTAAGGAAACAGGACTTAATCCTCTTTTAGGCTATCTTTTGGCATTAACTGCATTTGTTTTGCTTTCAGAATACATTTTCCATAAGACAGAGTTTGCCAAATACCTAGTAATCTTGGCTTGCCTTAGTTTAGAATTCAAACTTTCTGAAAAAAATAGAACGGATTTTTTACTATCAACTTTCGGGGATAAATCAAAAATGAAAATAAGGGTTTTAGAAAACTTTATTCTTTGCATACCTTTTGTTTCTATTCTATTATACAAAAGTTTCCTCTTTGAAGCCAGTATTCTATTTATGTGTTCGATTGTTCTTGCCTTATTATCTTTTCACTCCAATTTCAATCTAACAATCCCAACACCATTTTCTAAAAGACCATTTGAATTTTCGACAGGTTTCAGAAAGACCTTTTTCATATTTCCAATTGCTTATGCTTTGACCATTGTTGCTATAAATGTTAATAATCTAAATTTGGGGATTTTCGCATTTTTATTAGTTTTTATTACCTCCTTAAGTTACTATTCTAAACCTGAGCAAGAATATTACGTTTGGATACACTCAGAAACTCCCAAAGTTTTTTTAAAAAACAAAGTTTTTAATGCTTATAAAAATGCTACTCTAATGGCTATTCCAATCATAATTAGTCTTTTGATATTTTATCCAAGCGAATTTGAATTGATTTTAATCTTTTTCTTGATTGGTCTTTTGTTTCTTTGGGCTGTAATTCTTGCTAAATATTCAGCATATCCAGGTGAGATGAATTTACCAGAAGGAATGGTAATTGCATTTAGCCTTTTCTTTCCGCCTTTATTAGTAGCTATCATTCCGTTTTTTTATACAAAGTCTATTAATAAGCTAAAATATATATTGAATGATTAAAATTAATGGACTAAGCAAAAGTTTCGGTAATAACGAAGTTTTGAAAAACATTTCAATGGAGTTTTCAAAAGGAAAAGCTTACGGAATTGTAGGTGAAAACGGAGCAGGAAAAACAACATTATTTAGATGTATTGCAGGTTTAGAAAGTTATAATGGAGAAATAATTTCCGACTTTACCCCTTTAAAAAATCATTTAGGCTTTCTTTTGACAGACCCTTTCTTTTTCTCAATGATAACAGGCAAAGAATACATCAGACTACTTTGCAATGCACGTGGTAAAACAAGTTTAGAATTTGACAGCAAGAATATTTTTGACTTACCGCTCAATCAATACGCATCAACATACTCAACAGGAATGAAGAAGAAATTAGCAATCACCGCTATTCTCCTTCAAGAAAACGAATACTTTATCCTTGACGAACCTTTTAATGGAGTTGATATTCAAAGCAATATCATATTGACAGAAATAATTTTGAAGCTAAAAGAGCTCAATAAAATAGTAATAATTTCATCACATATTTTTTCAACGCTCAGCGACACTTGTGACGAAATACATCTTTTGAGAAAAGGAGAACAAGTTAAATCAGTTCAAAAGTCCGAATTTAAAAACTTAGAACAAGAAATGAAAGAAATTATAATTGGAAACCGAATTGAAAAACTTGAGCTTAAATAGAATAACGGCTTGTAACACGGGTTTAGCTTCGCTGATTTTCAATTGGCAAAAGTGTCGGTTCATTGCTCCTCAAACACATTTCACTTCGTGGCTGCTTCGCTGTGTGGTTAATCAAAGTTTGGATCTACGCACCAATCCCAAAGCTTCGGGATGGTGAAAATCGCCACCTTCGCCAAGGAAGAAACTGTTAATAATTAAACAACACAATTCAAAAAAAAGAACTGAATATGAATAACTTGATTTCTAAGTTTGGCTTCCTATTTAAATATTGGATTCTTTTTATTTGTTTGAATTCCAGCGTGTATTCGAATGGTCAGGCTTTTATTGATCTTGAAACAGGAGCATTCTTCACAAATGTTAATGATATTCGTAACGGTAATAATGGAACGTTATTTTCTCTGAAAAACACTTTTCATACACCAGTTAGTCCATTTGTGAGGTTGCGCGTTGGTTATTTATCAGATGGAAAAAATTACTTTTCATTGCTTTACGCTCCCTTTAAAATTGCAGAAACTGGAACAATAGAAAATGATATACTATTTAATGGGAAAAACTTTAAAGCTAATATTCCAATTGAGGTTATTTATAAGTTTAATTCTTATCGATTTACCTATAATCGAAGAATCATAAATAAAGATAATTTCAAATTTGGCCTTGGTTTGTCTGCAAAAATTAGGGATGCAGGGGTCTCGTTAAAGAATAGTGAGTTTTTTAAAGAAAATTTTAGTGTTGGTTTCGTTCCTCTTATCAACCTATTAGCCAAATGGGATATATCTCAAAAAATGGGTGTTGATTTTTTTGGAGAAGGTTTAGCCGCAAGTAAAGGCAGAGCAATAGACCTATCATTATCTGGAAGATATTGTATTACTAAAAACCTACAAGGAAACATTGGCTATAGATTGCTTGAAGGTGGAGCAAATGGATCGAATCGCTACAATTTTATTCAAATTCATTTTTTCTTTGCCAGTTTAAACTACACCCTTACCAAAAACAATAAAGAACCGTAACTAATGAATCTCAGTGGTTTAATTATCATTAGTATTTTTTTTTAATTCAATCGCATTACAGAAAATCCTATACGCATTGCGTAACTTTGTGGAAATCTTTTCTCATGCATAAATCAATTTTCATTTTTTCTTTGCTTTTCAATATTCTTGCATTTGGTCAAAATAGCTTTACGACAGTAATAAAAGATAGTCTTGCAAATGAATTACTTTCAGGTGCAACTGCAAAAATAAAAGGCACTAATAACGGCGCAATTGCAGACAGGGACGGAAAAGTTATCGTAACAAATATTCCTAATGGAAAGCAAACTCTTGTTTTTTCATACATGGGCTACGAAAAATTGGAATTAGAATTAACCTTTCCGCTGGAAAATGCTATTCCTTTTGTTTTCATGGAATCTGCAAATAAAGAAATGGATCAAGTGGTAGTAGTAGGTACAAGAAATAACAGAAGTATTTCTAAAACACCAACAAGAGTAGAAGTTTTAACAGAAGAAATTGATGAAGCAGCCACTATGGACCCAAGTAAAGTCGCACATTTACTAACGCATAGCACAGGGATACAAGTGCAACAAACCTCGGCAACCAGTAATACTGCAAACGTTAGAATTCAAGGTCTTGATGGAAGATACACCCAAATTTTAAAGGACGGATTTCCTTTGTATGGCGGCTTTTCAGGAAGTTTGAGTATTATGCAAATTCCACCCCTTGACTTAAGACAAATTGAGTATATAAAAGGTGGTGCTTCGACGCTTTATGGTGGAGGAGCGATTTCAGGCTTAATCAATAT
>JBIKIQ010000026.1:0-7276 GCA_044361535.1 Crocinitomicaceae bacterium | reverse complement strand
CAAATAGTAGAAAAATCATTCAGACCTTGGATGCTAGAAAGAATTTTAACCTCAATATTGCGTATCGCGATATGCAATAAAAAGGTGATATCGATCTTCCAGTAGTTCCAAATAATCTTCTTTTAGTACATCAGACAAGAAAGATTGCCGAATCCATTCAACTGCTTTGACTTTGTTTTTTACCAAGCGATTAAAAACACTTTCGATCTGTTTGTTAGTCAAACCTAATTCTCTCCCAAATCGTTCAAAATAGGTTCGATTCAATTTCTTCTTTTTACCGCCAAGGGTCAGTGCAAGCTCCTCTTTATCACTCGGATTAGCAATGGTAACATTGAGTAAATCGTATGCAGGAGAAAGTATCCAGCCGGATGATGATTTAATCATTGAAAAATTTTTTAAATGCATGTCATTGTTGCCCGTTAAGTAACAGAATAGTGTCAGCTCGAACAAATTCAAGGCATCCAACAAGGTGTTTTCAGAATGTTCAAGGATTGCTTTTCCAACCTTTTCCATCGAACTTTTGTATTTATCGAAGGCCTCTGTAATTTGGAAAAGATCCAACATGTGAATTTTATCTCCTTTTTTAGTTCTATCAATGCGTTTGGTTAGGTATGCAAGTTCACCTGATTTTAATCGGATCAAACTCGATGGAACAACCTTAATTCCAAAGGCTTCCGCTATGCGCATGGTTACATGTTCATTGGCAGGCATTTCAGGATAAAATTCAGAGGGCGGTTTCAATACATAATTACCACCCAGTGCTCCAACAACAGTTAAACGTTGTTTAGTAGTTTCGGCAATTTCTTTTATTACAGAAAGTGACAATTTAGGCTGCACACCCGGTACCGTCACACTACGTTCTACAACTTGCTTAGCTAGTTCCGACATTTCTTCCAACGTATGATTCAACGTCGGAGGCACCTGTGTACCAAAAAATTGCTTACTGCATTTTTCATGAAAATCAAGTGCTCCATCCAATGGTTGATAACAATACAAACACTTATTCTTCATGACTTTCAGTAATAGGTTCAATACTTACTGCACCAATGCAATTCCGACAACAAGCCAACAATAATCCCATACGATCATTACGATTCAATTTCCAGTTTTTGGAAGCAATGTCGAGCAACCAACCTTCAGGAATCAACCCTTCAAAAAAAGGAAACAAACGCTTATCTCTGTATGGCAAAGACGATACAGGCATTGAAAAAGTAATGAAATCATTGGGATGCGCTTGGACATAGGTATCTTCATATTGAAAAACATAATCTCCTTCATTGGTTTCCGTCAATATGCCGGCGAGAATATCTTGGTAAAATACCTTCGCTTGTCTCATGATTCAGATGAAGATAATTCTTTCATACTCACTGCTGCCAATTCATGACCAAACATTTTGAGCACCAGATTCACTTTGTCCATATTCAAATTTGTTTTTCCTTGCTCGATTTTACGAACAACAGTCAACGCCACCCCTGCCCTTTCAGCAAATTCTTCTTGGGTCAATCCAGCTTCTTTTCGACGCTCTTTTACAAATTCAGCCACTCGTTTCATTATATGCTTTTAGATATAAAATTAAACAAATATACATTATTATATGCAATAACATATATTTTTAATTAAAATATTTACTTTATATGCTTTTAGATATAGTTATTAAGCTGTTGAAGGGTTTGAATGAAGAAAGGTGAAAGAAGCTAAAACATATTAAAAACAATTTGTCCAGTTTTTTAAACAAAAAACTGGACATTTCAATCATCAATAAAAAAACCAACCTGGTTTCCCAAGGTTGGTTTTTAATGCAGCTAACCTAATTATCAGTTATAAAAACACTGTCAAATTGTTACTAAATTGTTTTGGATTATCTAAACGACTAGATATCAATCAAAGTTTTTCAATGACTATATACAAGTACACTGTCCAGTAATTTACCCTTAACAATATTTCCATAACCTGTAATTTCTCCGGGAACACCATAACTATTTTCAGCAGTTCCCGTTAAAATTACCTTTATCGTATCACCTAATTTGGGTGATGTAAAAAAGTTAGCATCCAATGGTTTGTATGTAGCTTGATTTTTACATTGGTATTTTACACTTGTTGCCATAGATTGAACAAAACCCTCTATTTCAGTTTTTTTAGATATTCTGTTTTCACATAAATTACTAAACTTAACAGGGCCTTTAAAAGTGGTAATATCTACCTCGACTTCTCCTTTTTTCGGGTTAAAACAAGATGTCACTAAAATCCCTAAGATTGACAAATAAATCAGTTTTCTCATTACCTAAATTTTTAATTTTGCAACAAATCTCCACCCTTCGAGTGACAATTCAAGTCATTTGAAATCAAATACTAAAATTTCTCTGACAACTAAGGTCAATCATTTGGTGGCTTGTATCATTTTGTGCTACTTTGTGCTCATATCACTATTTAACATGTTAAACCAAAGGAAAATTCTTCGAGTATTACAATTCATTTCATTCCTAGAACAACGTCCACCAAAAGCAGTAAATCAATTGGCAGAAATGCTTGAAACCACCGAGCGCACTGTGTATCGTTACCTTGACCTCATCCGAGAATGTGGCTTCGATTTACACCGAGACAAACACAACCGATTTTTCATTCACAATGACACCGTTCAGGGCATTCGTTTCACTACCGAAGAAGCCGAATACCTCAAACAAATCGTACTTACAACCGGCAAAAAGAACAAACTCAAAGATGCTGTTCTGAGCAAAATTTACTTGGCTTCCGATGTCAACATCGTAGCTGGTCATTTGGTGAATGCAAAGAATAGTCGCATAGTGGAACGCTTAGCCCAAGCCATTGCCAACAAAGAACAAGTCATTCTCAAACGCTACCACTCCATCAATTCCGAAACCATTTCAGATCGTTTGGTTGAACCCTTTGGATTTACGGATAACTACCACACAGTTATGGCCTTTGAGGTTACCTCGGCTAAAAACAAAACCTATCACCTGGATAGAATCACCGCAGTTGAATTCAACAACCGAGGTTTTATGTTTGAGGAAAAACACGAACAACAAATTCCCGATGCATTTGGATTCAGTTTCCAAGGCGAACAACACGAGGTAGAAATAGACCTTTCTCTCAAGGCATATTTGCTCCTCAAAGACGAATATCCATTGACCATTCCTTACGCGAAATACAACCCCAAAAAAGACCTTTATGAACTAAAAATTCAGGTCAACGATTTGAAGCCTATTCAGCGGTTTATGAGGGGGATGGAATCCATATAGGAAACCGATAATTCGATAATTTTTAGCAACTTTACGAGCAGTGATTGTAGAATAATTAAATGAACAGCGAACAAATTCAAAAATATTTATTTCAATTTTCAAAATTGAAGCGATCTGCTACTAACGGCGGCGCTCCTCACAAACCCATTTTATTGTTATCCATCTTATCTTTGGTGCGCAAAGGTGAAATTGTAAATAACCGAATTGAAATAACTCCAAGTTTGGTTTTGGAATTTAAATCAATTTGGTCAGTACTCGTTGTAACACAGCATACAGCAAATTTTTCCCTTCCCTTTTTTCATATGAGAAGTGAACCTTTTTGGAGGTTAGTTACACGGGCAGGGATGATTATTCCCGTAACAAGTTCCAATAGCATAAAGAGTTTGGGTACTTTAAAAGATTCAATTGCTTTCGCTGAAATAGATAAAGACTTATTTGATCTAATGACAGATTCTTTCAGTAGCTCTATTTTGGAAGAAAAACTATTAGAATTATATTTTCATGAAACAAAATCAAATTATAGATTAAACGAACATTCTTTCATTGAAAATTTAGAAACTCAAATTCTAAATGATGATAGAGAGAGTTATTCCGAGAGGATTTCTGAATTAAGACAGACCCTAAACAACGATGAATTTGAGGAAGAAATATTTGTGAGGAGTGGCGTTTTTAAGAGAGAAATCCCAAAAATCTATGATTATCAATGTGCTATTTCTGGAATGCGGGTTGAATCTACAACTAATGCACAACTGGTTGACGCATGTCATATTATTCCTTTTGCCATTTCAAAAGATGATACGATTACAAATGGTATTTCTTTGTCTCCCAACCTTCATAGAGCTTTTGATAGAGGGTTAATTACGATAAATGCTGATTATATAGTCAGAATTTCTCCGGTAATTAAAGAAAATGAATCACCCTATTCACTGAAACAATTCGAAGGGAAACAGATTAATTTGCCGCGGGAAACAAAGTTCTATCCTTCCATTGAAAATTTAAATTGGCATAGAAAAGAGTGTTTTGTTCTATAATTAAATATATGAAAGAAGTCCACGTAACAGCAGCAGTAATAATTCAAGACAACAAAATACTTTGTGTTCAGAGAAATGAAAACAAATATGATTATATCTCTAAAAAATGGGAATTTCCAGGTGGAAAAGTGGAAGAAAATGAACAGTTAGAAGATACAATTAAAAGAGAAATTCAAGAAGAGTTGAATTTAAACATCGATGTGAAATCATTTTTAATACAAGTGAATCATCAATATCCTGACTTTCAATTGAAAATGGACACTTTCATTTGTGAAATCAAAAGTGGAATTATAAAATTGAATGAACATATAGACTTTAAATGGCTTTCTATTAACGAACTTTCAGATTTAGATTGGGCAGCAGCAGATATTCCAATTGTTGAAAAATTACGTTTGAACTAAACCTATGGAAGCGCTAAAACTTGCCATTCAAAATGCCGTAACTACTGGTTTCGTAGACGACCAATTTGAATCATTTTTAGATTACAGACCAAGTATTCTTACGAATGAACCTGTAATTAATGAAAAAGTACTTTCCACAATATTAGACGAACTTAGAACATGTGAATCCTTTTTCTTATCTGTTGCATTCATAACCTCTGGTGGTGTTGCATCATTGTTTGGTACATTACTGGATTTACAAAGCAAAGGCGTCTCAGGAAAAATTCTTGTTTCGGAATATTTGAATTTTACAGAACCGGAAGCATTGAGAAAAATTCTTCAGCTATCTAATGTTGAATTAAAAATTGCTAGAAATAGTGATTTTCATTCAAAGGGGTTCATGTTTACTCACAAGTCATTTTATACAATAATTATTGGAAGTAGTAATATTACACATGGTGCGTTAACCAAGAACAAAGAATGGAATTTAAAAGTAACGGCTCATAAAGACAGTGAACTATTCAAAAATACGATTCTAGAATTTGAGAATGTATTTGAAAAATCACATACAGTTACATTTGAGTATCTAGAAAAATATGCATTCGTTTATCATTCTGAAAAAAAGTTAAGACAAGGACTTAGAAAAGCATTACTTGAAGTTGAAGACAAAAGCATTCAGCCTAATGAAATGCAAAAAAAGACAATTGAAAACTTACGTAATCTGAGAGATTTAGGCAAAAATAAAGCTCTTCTTGTTTCAGCAACAGGCACAGGAAAAACCTATTTGTCGGCTTTTGATGTAGCACAAGTTAACCCCAAACGCATGTTGTTTTTGGTTCACAGAAGAAATATTGCACAAAAGGCGATGGAAAGTTACCAATCCATATTACCTAACAACAAGGAGTTTGGACTTTATTCGGGTTCTACCAAGGACACAAATGCAGATTATTTCTTTTCAACCGTTCAAACATTTAGTAGAGAGGAACATTTGGCTAAGTTTCCTCCGAATTATTTTGATTACATCGTAATTGACGAAACACATCGAGCAAGTGCATCGAGTTATCAAAAGCTAATGAATCATTTCAAACCCGCTTTTTTGCTTGGAATGACTGCTACGCCAGAAAGAACGGACGGGTTAGATGTATTTGCACTTTTCGATTACAACATAGCTTCGGAAATAAGATTACACGATGCATTAGCAAATGAAATGTTAGTTCCTTTCCATTATTATGGCATTTCAGACATAGAAGTCAATGGGAAATTACTTGATGAAACAGCTACAATAAATGAGTTAAACAGGCTTGATAGAGTAAATCACATAATTGAAAACATCAATCTCTTCGGTACTGATGACGGAATCAATAGAGGTTTAGTATTCTGTTCACGACAAGAAGAATGTCTATTCCTTGCGGATGAATTCAACAATAAAGGACTACGTTCAATAGCACTAACTGGAAATTCAACGGAGGAAGAACGTTCAAGAGCAATAGATTTACTTGAAACAGACGATTTAGAAATAAAACTAGATTACATTTTTACCGTTGATATCTTCAATGAAGGGATCGATATTCCAAGAGTGAATCAAATTGTAATGTTAAGACCGACTCAATCATCAATCATTTTCGTTCAGCAATTAGGTCGAGGGTTGAGAAAAAGAGAAGGTAAATCGTATGTTACTGTTATTGATTTTATTGGTAATTATCAAAATAATTTCCTGGTTCCCATAGCCTTATTTGGAGACAAAACCTATGTTAAGGATAATCTCCGAAAACTGGTGCATCGCCCTGAAAAATCAATAATTGGAGCGTCTACTATTTATTTTGATAGAATTGTCAAGGAGAAAATTTTCCATTCCATCGATACAGGGAAACTTCAAGAAAAAAGAAGAATGGTTGATGATTACAAGATTTTGAAAGGTAAAATTGGAAGAGTTCCTTCTATGTTGGACTTTATTGAACATGGAGAAAGAGACCCTTATCAATACATAACTCATTATAATTCTTACTACTCATTTTTACTTGGAATGAAGGAGGATATCACATCAATTGATGATTCAACATTTCAACTTCTTGCTTTTCTTTCTAAAGAGATATTAAACCCAACTCGTTTTCTGGATATACACTTATTCAAAACCATTCTGATTCAAGAACGAATTTCATTAACTGAATATCAGACACTATATGAAAATAAAACTTCAATAAAATTTGAGATTAAAACATTAAAGCATGCTTTGCATGTAATAAACGGCCATTTCCATACAATGCCAGTCAATAAAAAAATGGTAAAAGTTGGTATCCACAAAAACTATGAATTAATTAAACTAAATAATGAACGCCTAGAAATAGGCCAAACATTAAAGAAATTAGTTTCCATTTCAGACATCAAAAATCACCTATTAGACCTTTGCCAATATTCATTAAATACCATTTCAGAGAAGAATCAAGAATACGTTAAGAATGATTTTATCTTGAACAATCGATATTCAAGAAAAGACGTTTTCAGAATTCTGCAATGGGATGAAAATCCGGTAGCACAAAATGTTGGAGGATATATGGTCGAAAAGAATCAAAGGGACTGTGCTATATTCGTTAATTATCATAAGGAAGAG
>JBIKIQ010000022.1:0-30375 GCA_044361535.1 Crocinitomicaceae bacterium | reverse complement strand
GAAACCAAAATGTTAACAGTACTTGTATCAGAGCAAGTGCCGTTATATGCGATTAATGTTATTTGATACACCCCTGGGTTTTGAAATATTCTGCTGGCATTCACTGAATTACTGAAGCTCGTTCCATTTACAAACCAGTTTTGCGTTGCTGCTCCAGTAGAGGAATTGGTGAAATTTACCGTACCGTCTATGCAAATTGATGTTGAGGAAGCTGTAAAACTGGAATTGATCGTACAATTCCCCATTGAAGAACACAAAATAGATTTAACAGACAGCGTATTACGTGTTGCAGTAGAAGCTGTTATTGCGCCTCCACCCGTTGAATTATTACCAACAGAGTTGGTAATTGTTGATGGACTTAGAGTTGAAAATCCTGTGCCACTAATCTCATTACAGCCAACAATACCGTTCGCATCAGATTTCATTAAAAACAAATCTTTAATTCCTGCACCAAAACTTACAGTATATCCACAAAAAACAAAAGAATTACCAATTGGACGAACATAAAACCCCTGGTCATCACCAGCCCCTCCATATCCTTTAGTCCATAATAAGTTCCCATTCAAATCAGTACGATACAAGGCAACGTCAAAATTTCCTGTACCAAAACCAGTAGATCTACCACATAGTATAAAGCCACCATCTTGTGTTTGTCTTGCACACTGTGCGCGATCTTCTCCTGATTTACCATAAGTTTTACTCCATTGTAGTACACCATTTGCATCTGTTTTTAATAAATAAGCATCCCAATTTCCCGCCCCATAGCTATTAGTTGTTGCCCCTATGATGAAACCATTATCGGTAGTTTGTTGCACCGTATAACCAATGTCGTATGAATTACCACCATATGTTTTTTTCCATTGAACAACACCAGCTGCATTTAATTTTACAAGATATACATCAGAAAAATTAATATCTACCGCACTGGTGTAACCGACTACAATGAATCCACCGTCATTTGTTTCTTGAACTTCCCTTCCAGCATCCATAACGCTAGCCGTTCCTGCAGAACCAATAGTTGTAGTCCATTGTAAAACACCTAAGGCATTAACTTTTAACACATAAACATCATCTCCTCCAGAACCATATGATTCTGTACTACCAGCAATAATAAAACCACCATCAGAAGTTTCTCTAACGGAATAACCTTTATCAGAAAAACCTATTGAACCTCCGTATTCTTTTGACCATTGAACGATACCATTAGCATTAGTTTTTATTAAATATACATTGCCATCCCAATCTGTTGTTGTGGTATGTCCAACAGCGATAAATCCTCCATCACTTGTCGTATCCACGTCTTGAAGTTCATCGTACAAGACATTACCATATGTTTTGGTCCAAAGAGTATCACCATTGCTATTAAATCTGGACATGTAACATTCCCAGCCACCTGTTCCGAAGCTGAAGGTTCTACCCGCTACAATATAACCGTTATCATTGGTTTGCTGAAACGAATACGCAAATTCTTCTTGGGCCCCACCAAGAGCGAGCTGAAAGGTATTCTGACTGAATGAAAAAAAGCTTTGTACTATTGCTATGAAAAATAGTAGATGTCTCATAAAAATTGTTTAATGAACTTAAATTAATTATACTCTGTCTGAAAAAAGGGGGAAGACTATACACTTATGTACTTATTAATTAACTAATTGACCCGTCAATTTTCAAAAATTAAAGTTACAAAATTATTTAGAATCTAGATAAGGCTATTAATTTGATTAAGACAGTTATCTTACTTTAAATAACTTTCTTACGCATCTGCAAATCATAGTTCATTTTTATAAATCAAAACTATGTAAATTGAGAATTATTTAATAGCAACCTCTTTCAAAAATATTCGTTCAATATTTTTTAACGCATATAAAGCATGAATTGGTTTGGTATTCTTTTTCTGACCTCCTTCATCAATGGGCAGGGCGAATTACATGCTCAAAGGGAAATTAACAAGTCTTCAAAAATTGCATTATCGGATGTTCTAGGAGATTGGTATTCAAACGACTCACTTGATAGAAAAATTAGCTTCAAGAAAATTGGAACTTCCTTAGTTGAAATTGATGGAATTAACCATGGAGTAGGTAATTACGGGTTTGTTGTCGAAGGCGATAGCATGAACGTTAAAGGACTTGCAATTAACTGGCCACCTTATGATTGCACTCTTGAAATGTTAAATAAAAATTGCTTACAAATTGAATTTTATCAATTTTTTACAATTGGAAATTACAGTGTTGTTTATTTGAGAAGATGAATGTGTACAGCTAGAAATCTTTCTATGATTTTGGAGCTAAATTTCAGATTTAAAACAACGTTAAAGATAGATTTTACAAGAAATGTATTAATTGAATTGTGTAATTTTGGTATATGAGATTTTTATTTCTTCTTTCTTTTTTAGTTTATGCCTATTCGGCCAGCACCCAAAACCACTGGGAAATTGAATTGTCTAATAGCATTACGGATACACGAATGGGAGTATGGAAAACTGGGGATTATTCCATTTTTGTGGAGTTAGATTCAATTGCGAACTTTTTAAACCTAAATAGGAGAGAGCATGCAAGGTCATATAACTATTACTGCGATAAGGATTCAAATTTGGCAAGTTATTTTGAAGCATCTCTCAATCGCTATGAAATAGCACTAGAGCAACTAAAAAAAGCAACTAAAGGATTTGATATTCAAGCCTTAATTGTTTATGATGGAATTGAAATTCACGAACTAAATGCTAGTAAGTCCAGAATAATTGAACGACTTATCAAACAATATGTTGAAAAAGGCAATGCAATCGTTTTTTACAAAGGTCAGCGAATATTTAAGCTAACCTGCCTAACTTCCAATATAAACTCGGAAAATACTACGAATTCAATTTCTGAAATATTGAATAGAGGTTACGAAATCAAAACCTATTTTGATAATCCAGAAAATTGTATTTTTTCAGAATATTATATCCATGGATGGTAAGTAATTAACCCAATTAGAAAAGGAGACTCTTACAACTTCACAAAACTTCTCCTAACTACCTGTTTATTCACTGCTGTTAGTATATAAAAACCTGATGATAGGGGAGAAAGGTCAAATTTATTGGCACCACATTTCGAAAAGATATAAGTTTTTCCATTCAAGTCTTTTACTTCAATCGATTCAATTTCAGTCCCAACAAACACAACTATATCTGAATGAACAGGATTCTCAAAATTCACGTCAATTTCTGCTTCGTTGATACTCGCTATGGAACCAAATTTAATCACTGTACCTAATAGATCATTACAAGTAGTATCGTAGATTTGGTAATTGATCAAGCCTTTGATAATGTCATCATACCCGTCAATAATCATTTGCTCAATTCCAGCCGAATCTAAACCGCAAAAGCAATTACTCAGCAAAGAATAATTCATATTCGTATTGTTATTTACGGCATAATTGATATTTCCACAGATTTCGTTGTCATAAATAAGTGGACTGTCTTGAATATTGGATACGTTAGAAATTAGCAGTCCTCCAAAATTTGTACTTATTTGATTGTTATGAATATCTGCTTTCACCGAGGCCTCTATTGCAAGTTCATTGTATGAAAAAATATTATTTGCTATTTCACATTGATAAGCGGACTGAATTCCTGTGGTATTATCACTAAAAAGACAGTTTTGAACGATACCATTGTTTGGGTAATTGATAGCAAGACCGTTATTCAAAAATTGACAATCGGTTATAGAGAATGATTCGAAAACATTTGATGCAAATGAAACACCAATCTGATTATCAATGAAATCACTATTTGAGATGGTTAAAGCAGTCGTGTAAGTATAGATGGATGTGGTGTTGTCCTTAAACAAACAATTAGATATAGTAAAATAAGACCACCCATAAATCGCCACCTCGTTATCGATTAGTTCACAATTTGTTAAATTAAGTTCATTAGAAACCGTAATTGCTTGAAAACAGCGATTAAATTTGCAATTTGTATAATTATATTGTGTCAAAGGAGTTTCATATGAAAAAGGGAAATAAGCATTCGAAATCTCAAATCTATCTGCATTCAAAACACCTCCATGCAAACTTGTGCAAATAAACCCTTGCCAAGCAACATTATTAAGTGTATCAAATAAGGGATATATTTTTATTGGAAGAGCATCCGTTCCGACGCAATTAATTGTCCCTCTAGTTTCAATATAGATATTGTTATTCGTTTCATTATTGATTTGAATTTCAACACCGGGCTCAATATTTAGTGTAACACCTGGAAAAACTACCACAGATCCGTTGACAATATACGGGCTACCACTCAATGACCATGTTGCATTTTGATAAATCCCTCCTGAAACATTTGTTTGAGCAATTGAATTGTAACAAACAAACATCAAGGTTGAAAATAGAAATAGCTTTTTAAACATAACTTCTTTTTATAAAAATAACAAATTAAGAAATCAAATGTTTCGGCAAAAAAACATTTTACAAATGTAGTTACTACGAATCAAGTTCACTTGATATAAATCATGACATTCACTTTAATTTGATGCTATTTGTTGCAATTTTCCAAAGTAGATTAGAGCAAAGGTTAACTAACAATCCACCAATATATTTTACTTATATTTGAATGATTTTTTAAGTAGTTAATCCTGCTGAATTATTTCATCAGAGTAGATTCTGGAAATTCATATGGAATAACTTTAACGACTCGAAAATTATTGTAAAACGCATAGTAAAGAAAGAATGAAAGCAAATAAATATATTGTAAGGTCTATATTATCATTGATATAAATATTTATGGTCACAAATGGAATGACTCAGAATTATTTCATTACCACGAGTAAAGATTCTATCTCTTGCCGTAGAATTATTTTTTTTGATACAAATGCACAAGGTCGAATGGTTGATTTTGAATACGTTAATAATAACAATGAAACAATTCGGTTGAAGAAAAATGATATTCCTGAAATTCAACGACTTTGTCAGGATGGTTCACTGTATTTAAGAATGCCACTTAATATAAAAAACCAGATGGCTATTATCGCTATGGAAAAAGAATGGTACATGGTAAAATTATTGTTGATGTTTTCGATGATGTTACAACCAATTATAGATTAAAGGAGAATTTTGATGGATCCTACAATGGTCAAGGTGTTATGAGAGAAAAGAAAGAAGGACTTTATATGCGTCATGTTCGTATGCCAGATGGAAAAGTGTATGAAGTTTCTGGATTAAAAGGAATTAAGGCTTTAAAATCAATAAGAAAATTTATGTTTGAATGTGAGCAATACAAAAAGGAGTACTTTGCTAACCCTAAATACCAAACCTGTACTTTTGAAGAAGCAGTAATTGATTATAATAAAATGTGTCCTTAAGTAAGGGGCGGGGGAGGAGATCCTGTAAATTCTGAAAAATCCTTTCAAACTAATATTCTAAATCCAAATTAAATCGGTTTTTGAAAATATGTAAGTTAGGGTTTTTGCGAGCCATCAATTCAAACTTTTGCTTGCTCGTTAAAAACTTTTCTTCCTCGTGTTGAATCACTACTTCTAGTGTAATAATTAGGTAATAATTCCTAAGTTGTTTCCGCAAAAAGGATAGGAATTCATCCATATGATCGGTAATATAATCTTTCTGAATATCACTATCCAACTGCAAAACATAATTCTCCTCACTTCTCTTAATGGGATTTCTTTTAATCAGCGCATTGTAAAAGGTGCCTAATCCTTGTTCTTTAAGCATTAAGCTATATTGTTTCCAAGCAATTTTCAATTGATCCTCAGAGAATAATTCCCGGGGTTGATTTTCGTCAATTACAAAAGAAATATTTTCTTGTTCATTTTTGAGGAGATCCTTTATTGAAGGGTGAGAACCGACATATTTTCCCGTTGGCTTATCTAGATTAGACGGTATATTCGGAGAGAATGATGTTGCTGTTGGCCGAGTTACTGCTAAAGGCTGTTGTACTGGAATTACTTTTTCTGCAACTGTTTTTTCAGGCCTAAGTGATTGCCCAACAAACGGAAGTATATCAACTGGTTCGGTTAAGGATTTTTTTTTTCAGCCTCACTTTTCAAGGAGCACAACTGCATCAAGGCTACTTCAACCAACAAGCGCTGGTTTTTGGCTGCTTTGTATTCTACATCTGCCTTATTCAATACATGCAATGCTCTTAGAACAAATTGTTGATTTACTAGTTGGGATTGTTCGGCATACTTCTGCTGAACCAAATCACCTACCTCAATAAGTTGCAGCGACTTTTGATCTTTACACAACAATAGATTTCGAAAATGTTCAGACAAACCAACTAAAAAGTTGTGAATATCAAATCCTTTCTCCACGATGTCATTGAATAGCACCAAAGAAGATGGAATGTCCTCATTGTAGGAAAAATCAACAAATTTGAAATAATAATCGTAGTCAAGAATATTCAGATTCTTCACGACATGTTGATAGGTAATATTATTTCCTGAAAAAGTAACAATTTGATCGAATATGGATAATGCATCTCTCAAAGCGCCATCAGCCTTCTGGGCAACTAAAAATAAAGCTTCTGGATCTGCGGTAATTTCCTCTTTTGTTGCAATTACACTTAAATGATTGGCAATGTCTTTTATTTTAATTCTCTGAAAATCAAAAATTTGACAGCGAGACAAGATGGTAGGAATAATCTTGTGCTTCTCAGTAGTTGCCAGAATAAAAATAGCGTGTTTTGGTGGTTCTTCCAAAGTCTTTAAAAAAGCATTGAAAGCTGCAGTTGACAACATATGAACCTCGTCAATTATATAGACTTTATGATCTCCTAATTGAGGAGCAATTCTTACTTGATCAATCAAGCTGCGAATATCATCAACTGAATTATTTGATGCAGCATCAAGTTCATATATATTCAAAGAAGCACCAGTATTGAAAGAAACACAAGAATCACATTCGTCACAAGCCTCAATTTGTTCAGTTCTATTGAAACAATTTAACGTTTTTGCTAAAATTCTTGCCGTTGTTGTTTTTCCCACACCTCTTGAACCACAGAATAGAAATGCTTGGGCCAAATGCTCATTCTTTATAGCATTCTTCAGAGTGTCCGTAATTGACTTTTGGCCAACAACAGTGTCAAACGTTTGAGGTCTATATTTTCTAGCTGAAACAACGAAATCACTCATTAAACAAATGTAATCATTAATTAAAATGAATTAGTATGCTAGTTAATTTTTCTATCTTTTTGTTGATAAATTTCTACTAAACTTCCATTTGACGGTGTCCAAAGTTTAATTTTTTCAGGCATCATGAATCTCGTTTCTTCAGTTAACTCAGAAACTTCTGCAGCGTTTTCATAAAGAACGGTCCTTAACTCAATTTTTTCTTTTGAAACAAATATCCAGTTGAATTGATTTACTGAAGCAGCATCTCTTGTCCAAGGTTTAGAGTCATCCGCAGTACGCAAAGGAGCTCCCCAGCAACCCTCACCAGCGTAAACAATTCCTTTTTCATCATCGCGTTTAAATCCTTCGGAAGATAAAGAATCTTTACTTGAAACAATCGGCCAAGTTACCTTACAAGTATGAGAATCATTTTCTAAACAAAGTCTCAAGTTTTTATACTTTTCAAACAAGGGCACAAAATTATTATATTGTGTTTCCATTTCTTTTTTGTGTTTAACATGTGGTCGAATTGGACGGTGATATTGCGCTATTTGCCAATGAAAATCTTCATGTTTTCTTAAGGTTGATGATAAGAAGAACTTTTGAGCTCCAATCTTTAAAATTTCAGAATTTAAAGAAACAAGATTTAACAAATCTCCTCCGAATTCGGTGGAATAGTATACTCCCTTGGAGGGCACGTCAAAAAGATCAACCATTACAGAGTTACTTCTTTCATGATTTCCTCGGGTTACAACCAAAGGTGTAATTCGCCCATCATTCGCTATTGAATATTCCCAATCGTTAAACCAATCAATCCATTGAGAATGGATGTCAAACCCAGTGAAATCACCATTAAACAGTACGGCATGAGCCTTCAATTTTGATACGAGAACATTTGCTTTTCTTCTAATCTCAGAACGATCCCTTGAATCACCACCTGCAATAAATGAAATTCGGTCGTTCGATGAATTACTACAAGTTGAGAAATAAAAAACCCTACTTTTTCCTTCGCTATCTTCTAATTGAAAATAATATCTTGTATTACTTTTTAAATTTTTTAAACGGATAATTTGAGTAGATAATCCACGTGATTTATTCTTCGTAGTAATCTTCTGTAACTTACTAAAATCTGTCACCGATCCTGATGATAAGTCGCTTTCAGAATAAATAAAATTTAAAAATTTTCCGCTCTGTTGATCCCAAATAATAGAGGCTTCCTCACTAGCTATGGAATTAAATACCACTCTCACAAAACGAACTTTGGAATAAAAACAGAAAGTAATCAGTAGAAATCCTAAAAGCACTATTTTTTTCATGAGAAAATGGAATTATTAATACACAAAAATAAAAACAAATAACAACCAAATGAAATCTCGCAGAACAATTACTATCTTTGAGATATGGCAAAACAAAGATCTACGCATTTTTGCAAGAATTGTGGGTATGAATCGGTAAAATGGATTGGGCGTTGCCCTTCATGTGCTGAATGGAATACCTTCGTCGAGGAAATAGTTGAAACTGGTAAAAAAACTGAAATTGCTGCCTTTTCTAATTTTTCAAAAAATGCTCCTGCTAAAAGAATTCAAGAAATTCTCTATGAAAGGGAACAGAAAATTGATTTGGAAGAAATTGAACTGAATCGCGTTTTAGGCGGCGGCTTGGTACAAGGTTCACTTATCTTAGTAGGAGGGGAGCCTGGAATCGGGAAATCAACCTTAATGCTTCAATTAGCTGTGAAACAAAAACGTTTTAAAGTTTTGTATGTTTCAGGTGAGGAAAGTGAGAGCCAGATAAAAATGCGAGGTGAACGAATTGGGCTACTAAATGAAAATTGTTATTTGTTAAATGAGACAAATGTTCAATCAATAATTGATCAAGCAGAAACTTTACGTCCTGATTTTTTGGTAGTTGATTCGATTCAAACACTTTTTTCATCCAACATTGATAGTGTGACAGGTACAGTTTCACAAATTAGGGAATGTACAGCTTTACTATTGCGTTTTGCAAAAGAATCAGGTACTCCTGTTTTTATTATTGGGCATGTTACCAAAGATGGTTCAATCGCTGGGCCAAAACTTTTAGAACACATGGTGGATACTGTTTTGCAATTCGAAGGCGACCAAAATCACATGTATCGGATTCTTAGATCTTTAAAAAATAGATTTGGTAACACGAATGAGATTGGAATATATGAAATGTCACAAGGCGGATTATTTCCCGTTCTTAATCCATCTGAAGTTTTAGTATCGAATTCAGATGAGCATCTAAGTGGTGTTTCTGTCGCTTGTATGATGGAAGGTAATCGGCCAATTTTAATTGAGGTTCAAGCGTTAGTTAGTACAGCAGCCTACGGAACTCCTCAACGCACAGCCAACGGATTTGATACCAAACGATTGAATATGATTTTGGCTGTATTGGAAAAAAGATGTGGTTTCAGACTAGCCAGCAAGGATGTTTTCTTGAATATCGCTGGGGGTATTCGCGTTGATGATCCTGCAATTGACTTAGCGGTTGTTGTTGCAATTTTAAGTTCAAATATTGATATTCCTGTTCCTAAAAAGACCATTTTTTGCGGAGAGGTTGCATTAACAGGGGAGGTTCGAATTATATCCAAACTTGATCAGCGCATTCAAGAAGCTTTGAAGTTAGGTTACGAAAAAATATTTATTCCAAAAATGAACAAACAACAAGAAGTTAATTTTTCTGGGATAAAAATCGAACAAAATAGTAGTATAATTCAAACTGTAAAGTCTTTATTTTCTTAATTTTTGGTCTAAATTCCACTTAAAATCATAACTTTGTAAATTAATAAATTTTGATTGCAATCCTATGTGGGTATTTATTGCTAACTATATTCTACGAAATCGTTTCTTCATAATCGGGATAATAACCCTTCTTACTGTTTTTTTTGGCTATCACGCGTTTACAAGTATTAAACTTGAGAACAGATACGGTATCGCTCTTCCTAAAGACAGCGAAACAGCTATTAATTATGAAGCTTTCAAAAAAAGGTTCGGTGAAGATGGAAATACAATGGTTATTGCCATACAAACTGACTCCTTGTATACGAAAAAGAATTTTAAAAAATGGAAGGAGTTAGGTGATTCTATTTTAGGCATGGATGGGGTAGAGGGCAGAGAATCTGAAGCAACCTTATACTCTTTGCAAAATGATACCGTTAATGAACGATTTAAACTTGATAAAATCTACGATGAAAATCGGTCAATTGACTCTGTTAAACAGCAAATAAGAAGTAATCCCGCTTTTAAAGATTTACTTTTTAATGGAAAAACCAATGTTTCATTGATGATGATTAGAATCAACAATGAGGTAATGCGAGATAAAAGCAAATGGGGATTGATTTATAAAATTGAAAATCTTGCTCGTTCCTATGAACCTCATTTTGGTAAAATACACATCGCTGGTTTACCGTATTTAAAAATCATTATTGGTACAAGGGTACATCAAGAGATGTTTTTATTCATCGGTCTTTCGTTATTTGTGACTTCCGTTCTACTTTATATTTTCTTCCGATCGTTCAGAGTTGTTGGTATTTCGTTAACTGTTGTAGCCATTGCTGTAATTTGGGCAATGGGTGTTATTGGATTTTTAGAATACCGACTTTCTCCATTAATGGCACTAATTCCACCATTAATGATTGTAATTGGCGTTCCAAATTGTGTCTTTCTCCTAACTAAATTCCATCAAGAGGTAAAGGAACACGGTAATAAAATTAAGGCACTTTCAAGGGTAATTCAAAAAATAGGAACCGCTACATTTCTTACCAACTTCACTACAGCACTTGGATTTGGAACTTTTATGTTTACCAATTCTGAAAAATTAATTGAATTTGGCATTGCTGCTCCAATTAATATAATGATGGTTTTTGTATTGTCACTTACCATTCTGCCAATAATAAGTTCCTTTACGCCACAACCGAAAGAAAGACATTTAAAACATTTGGATCGTAAATTTGCTCGCGGGATAATTAGCTCAGTTCTTTATGTAACTCAGTATAAAAGAAAGTGGGTATATGGGATTAGTATTATTCTTGTTGCAATAGGTTTTTATGGAGTTTCTAAAATAAAAACAACAGGTAATTTAACAAGTGATTTACCGGAAAATGACCCCTTAAAAAAGGACATGATGTTTCTAGAGAAAAATTTTGGGGGCTCAATTCCATTTGAAATTATCATTAATTATAGAAAGAAAGGTAGGTTATTTAGCGCCACAAACAATACAACACTAGAAAAAGTCGATTCCGTCCAACAATTGATAAACAAAGATTCACTTTTTTCAAAATCTATTTCAGTCGTTGACTTGGTGAAGTTTGTTAATATGTCCTATTACGGAAACGACACCTTGAGTTATCATCTTTTTGATAATAGCGAAAAGGGAAGAATTAAAAAGTATGTTGATCAGTTTAATCTCAACAATCCATCCAATCAGGGAATGTCCATGAAAGAATTGGTAGATACTACCTCTACAATTCTCCGAATTCGCTGCCAAATCAAAGATCTTGGTTCTTTCGAAGTCTTAAATTATAGAGACATTTGGAAAAGGAAAATAGATGCCGTGTTGAATCCAGATAAGCTACAATGGGAGAAATATTATGGATTGATTGAAAAAGGAAATAAAAATTATATTGATACTATCATGGAGAATTACAATGAAATTCGAAATGAATATGTTTCTATTATTACCAAAAACAATCCAGATCTTGAAACGCAATTAGACACCAATGAACGTTTGCTCAAAAGCTACTTTCAAAAGCCAGAATTTCTCCAGAAATTAAGAAAATCCATTGATAATCAATATTTTGAAACAACTTTTACCGGAACTTCTGTTGTTGCTGCAGATGGAACTAGACATTTGGTAAATAACTTGTTTTCAAGTTTAGCTTTCGCGATTATTTCGATTGCCGTATTAATGGCTCTCCTCTTCAGGTCCTGGAGAATGGTACTTATTTCTATGATTCCTAATTTAATTCCTCTCGTGATTACAGGAGGAATCATGGGCTTTTTTGGAGTACCATTAAAACCTTCTACGTTGCTCGTATTCAGTATTGCTTTTGGAATTTCTGTGGATGATACCATTCATTATTTAGCAAAATACCGGCAAGAGTTAAAATCACAAAAATGGAATTTGAAAGAATGTGTTTTAATTGCAATTAAAGAATCTGGGTTAGGGATGTTTTATACATCTATCGTTTTATACTGTGGCTTCTCTGTATTCTTGTTTTCGCAGTTTGGAGGAACACAAGCGCTAGGATTATTAATCTCTGTAACTCTTCTAGTTGCTATGATTACAAACTTAGTAGTGCTTCCTTCTTTATTATTAACGTTGGACAGATTTATCAATATAAAATCATTCAAGGAACCTTATTTTGATGCCTATGATGAAGATTTTGACATTGATTGGTCTTCATTGCAATTAACAACAGATAAAGAAGGAGATGATACTCTGAAGACAGAATCCTCTGCCAATTCATAATATAAACAAAATGTGTCTATGAAAGGAATCATTTTAGCCGGTGGATCAGGTACTCGATTACACCCGTTGACTTTAGCGGTAAGTAAACAACTCATGCCTGTCTATGATAAACCAATGATTTATTACCCTTTGTCAATTTTAATGAGTGCCGGCATTCGTGAAATTTTAATTATTTCAACGCCTCATGACTTGCCTAATTTTGAAAAATTACTCGGTAATGGACATGATTTAGGGTGTTCTTTTTCGTATGCTGTCCAAGAAGTACCTAATGGATTGGCTCAAGCTTTTGTTATTGGTGAATCGTTCATTGGCAATGATAAAGTGGCTTTGATATTAGGCGATAATATTTTCTATGGAGTTGGGATGGACGCCTTATTGAAAGAAAATAATGATCCAAATGGGGGAGTTGTGTATGCCTATCACGTAAGTGACCCTGAACGCTATGGGGTTGTTGAGTTTGACGAAGAAATGAATGCTGTTTCCATTGAAGAAAAACCAACAAATCCTAAATCAAATTATGCTGTACCTGGTTTATATTTTTACGATAACTCAGTGGTAGAAATAGCTAAGAATTTAAAACCATCTGCACGCGAGGAATATGAAATAACGGATGTAAATGCTGAATATTTAAGACAAGGAAAATTGAAAGTTGCTGTTTTAGATAGGGGTACTGCCTGGCTAGATACTGGTACATTTGCTTCCCTTATGCAAGCTGGGCAATTTGTTCAGGTAATTGAAGAAAGACAAGGATTAAAAATTGGCTGCATTGAGGAAGTAGCTTATGCCAATGGTTATATAACGAAAGATGAATTGAAGAAAGTAGCAGAGCCATTGGTTAAAAGTGGCTACGGCTCCTATTTACTTAATCTTTTGAAAAAATAATGACCTTATTACAATACACTCAAAGAATAGAAAGCTATTTAGAATCGTATAGTTTTCCTCCGTCACCATCAAACCTATATGAGCCGCTCGGTTATTTTCTTGGCCTTGGTGGGAAAAGATTACGACCTGTATTAACCTTAATGGCTGTTGAGTTAGCCGGTAAAGAACATGATGAAGCAATTCATGCAGCAATGGCAATAGAGCTTTTTCATAACTTCTCCCTAATTCATGACGATATTATGGACAAGGCACCTATTCGACGTGGGTTGGCAACTGTTCATGAAAAATGGAATTCAAATATTGCAATTCTTTCTGGGGATGTTCTATTGGTTAAAGCCTATGAATTGATTTCGAAACAAAAAAATGAACACATCCCTGAATTATTTCAACTTTTTAATAGAACAGCTATTGAAGTTTGTGAAGGTCAACAAATGGATATGGATTTTGAAGAGAGGGGAGATGTTTCAATTGATGAATATATTGAAATGATTCGATTGAAAACATCTGTACTATTGGGTTGTGCACTCGAATTTGGCTTTATTATCGCCGATCAATCAGAGCAAAACAGAAAACTTCTTTATGATTTCGGAGTAAATTTAGGAATTGCTTTCCAAATTCAAGATGATATTTTAGATTTATACGGAGATCCTGAAAAGGTAGGTAAGCAGGTAGGGGGAGATGTAAAATCAAACAAAAAAACGCTTTTATATTTGGTTGCTAAAAAATTATGTAAGGATTTAAATAGTAATGAATTAAATCGCCTTAATGAAATTAGTGATTTAGATAAAAAAGTGCGAGAAACTCAAGTTTTTTACCAAGAAATTGGTGTTCTCAACGAAACAAAAAATTTCCTAGAAATCTATTATGAAAAGGCAATGAAATCTTTGGAATTAGTTCAAGCCAGTTCATCAAAAGAAAATCTTCTTGAAATGACCAATTTTTTATTCAATCGTCAAAGCTGATTTACTTACGCTTAAATGGTTTTTTCTTCGGTGCTTTATCTTGTTCTTCTGCCAACGTCAAACAAGCTGATAACTCCATTGAAGCAATGTCTGTATCTTTTGGAAGCTTATAATTATTTTTTCCAATTTTCAAATAAGCACCCCATTTCCCATCTAAAATTTGAACGTCCTCTCTTTCAGAAAATACTTTAAGAACCTTTGAAGCATCAGCACTCTTTTTCGCTTCATAAAGTTCTAAGGCTCTTTCAAGTTGAATAGTCATAGGATCTTCATCTTTTGGAATTGACACGAATATCTTCCCAATTTGGACATATGGGCCAAATCTACCAATATTCGCCTTCACAACCTCTCCATTAAAATCACCTAATGTACGTGGCAACTTGAACAATTCTAATGCTTCTTCTAGTGTTATAGATTGAATTGATTGATCTTTTTTCAAGGATGCATAGGCAGGTTTTTCTCCGTCTTCATCCTTGCCGAGCATAATCATTGGTCCGAATCTACCTATTCTTGCAGATACTCGTTTACCTGTAACTGGATCATTTCCAAGTTCTCTTTCGCCAGTAACACGCTCAGAATTTTCTATCGTATGAGTAACATTTTGATGAAAAGGATCATAAAACGAACGTATCATATTTGTCCAACTTTCAAGACCTTTTGCAATATTATCAAATTCTTCTTCCACCTTAGCAGTAAATTGATAATCCATAATTCGTGAAAAATGTTCACTTAGAAAATCGGTAACTAAGGTACCGATGTCGGTTGGTGTCAATTTATTTCTATCGCGACCAGTTACTTCAGTCTTTACTGATTTTTGGATTCCTGAATTAGTTAACGTTATGATTTCGTAACTACGTTCAACACCTTCTCTTTCTAGTTTTTCAACATAACCTCTTTTTTGAATGGTAGAGATTGTAGGTGCATAGGTAGATGGACGCCCTATTCCTAATTCCTCCAGTTTTTTCACAAGTGAAGCCTCTACGTATCGTGAAGGCGGTCTAGAGAATCGTTCAGTAGCTGTAATATCTATACGTGAAACAGATTCACCCACAACTACTGCAGGAAGCAACCCTTCTGTTTCACTCTCTTCTTCTTCATCCTCAATTTTGGATTCCAAATAAACCTTAAGAAATCCATCAAAGCGAATTACTTCGCCTCTAGAAATAAAGCTTTCATTTGATTTGTTAGATTGAATTTTAATGGTTGTTCTTTCCAATTGTGCAGCACTCATCTGACTGGCAATAGAACGTTTCCAAATCAATTCATACAAACGTTGTTCCTCTCGTTCAGCATCGATTGAAGAAACGAGAAAATCTGTTGGACGAATTGCCTCATGCGCCTCTTGGGCATTGGAGCTTTTCGTAGTGTATTTCGTAGGCTTTGAATACGAATCTCCATACATTGAAATTATTGCACCTTTTGCATTTTGAACAGCTGTATCAGATAAGTTAACAGAATCTGTCCGCATATAGGTAATTTTACCTGATTCATAAAGTCTTTGAGCTACTGACATGGTGCGCGATACAGAAAATCCAAGTTTCAAACTCGCCTCTTGCTGCAATGTAGAGGTGGTAAAAGGCGCCGATGGTGTTTTTGTAGCAGGTTTCTGTTGTACATCGCTAATAGAAAATTCAGCATCCTGATTTTTCTCAATAAATGCTAAGGCTTCCTCAGAATTAGTTAAATTTTGGTCTAAATCGGCTTTTAACATTCCATTTTTTGCTTGAAATTGACCTACAACCTTGAAAAAATTATGGCTATTATGCTTGTCAATTTCCTTTTCTCTCTCAACAATTAGACGCACTGCAACTGATTGAACACGGCCAGCGGATAGATTTGGACGAACTTTCTTCCAAAGAACAGGTGACAATTCAAAACCAACTAATCTATCTAAAACTCTGCGTGCTTGTTGAGCATCAACCAATTCTTTGTTTATTTTTCGAGGATTTTCAATTGCCTTTAAAATGGCTGTTTTTGTAATCTCATTAAAGGTTATTCGTTTGGTATCTTTCTTTTCCAAATTCAATGCTTCATACAAATGCCAAGAGATTGCTTCTCCTTCACGGTCCTCATCCGTTGCTAGCCATATCGTTTCTGCTGTAGCAGCAAGCTTTTTTAACTCACTTACTAACTGTTTTTTATCTGCCGAAATCTCATAGTTGGGTAGAAAATCATTTTCTAAATCAATAGACAATCCTTTCTTTGGAAGATCTCTAACATGACCAAAACTTGATTTTACAACAAAATCTTTTCCTAAATAACCTTCAATGGTTTTTGCTTTTGCCGGAGACTCAACGATTACCAGATTCTTTGCCATAGTTAAAGGAAATTAGTTTTTAAGTTTGCAAAAGTAACTTTTAATTTGTCGATTGACAAAGTTTGAAATTATTTTTCAAAAAGAAAGGCAATTATAATTCTGCAAGCTTGGTTATCTGCCCCTTCACTTTTTGGTTAAGCGTAACATTTACTTTCGCGCTCAATGGCAAATACAAATCAATTCGAGAACCGAATTTAATAAATCCAAATTCAGAACCTGCTTGAACATGTTGACCTTTCTTAACGTAAAAGCAAATCCTTCTTGCCAAGGCACCAGCAACTTGTCTAAACAAAACTTCAGACCCATGATTTGTCTTAGTTACAATGGTAGTGCGCTCATTTTCAGTGCTACTTTTTGGATGCCATGCCACTAAGAATTTTCCAGGATGATATTTTGCATACACAATCTCGCCAGACACAGGGTTGAAATTTGCATGCACATTTGTAGGAGACATGAAAATTGAGATCTGAATACGCTTATCGTTAAAATATTCAGTTTCTTCTACCTCTTCAATTACTACAATTTTTCCATCTGCTGGACAAACAACTTCGTTATCTTTAAATACAAAATTTCTTTTTGGCACTCTAAAAAATTGAATTATCATTGCCAGTAAAAAAGTAGGAAGTAAACTTAATAATACTAAAAAAGTTATTGAAAAATCCTTTCCAAAATTGATAATCCCAAATTCTACAAGGCAATATATAATGATTGAAATTATAATTATTCCGTATCCTTCTTTATGTAATTTCATACGTGCCTATAACGTTTGTTCATAAATTAAGTTCCAAAGATAGAAAAAAGGAACGGTAAATAAAACAGCATCAAAGCGATCCAAAATCCCACCATGACCTGGTAAAATATTTCCTGAATCTTTAATATTCAAACTTCTTTTAAATAAAGACTCTAGTAAATCACCAAAAATAGCACTTGGAGCTATTAATACACCTGCTATAATCCAATAGAGGAAATCAGACGACTCAGTAAAATAAGCGATGATTAATGAAATCACTACTGTCATTAGTATTCCTCCTACGGTGCCTTCCCACGTTTTCTTAGGCGAAATTCTTTCAAAAAGAGGAGTTTTACCGAGTTTTCTGCCGAATAAATAAGCAAACGTGTCATTAGTCCAAATTAATACTATCATTCCTAGCAATGGTGAAAATGAATCAGTAACTTGAAACATAAGTCTATTCATTAATACAAAGGGAACAACAATATAAAATATTCCAAAAACAAAAATTGAAATTGCCGATAAGGGTTGAAGTTGTTTTCGCCAAATCTCTAGTAAGAAAACAAGAAAGAACAAAACGAAACCAATGGAAAATAGTAACTCAATTGATACTTTATATAAATTGGATAGTACAAAAAAGATATATAGTATTGTTCCGACAAAAACCGTTGCGAATCTTGATGGAATAAAATCTGTTTCTTTAAAAAGAGAAGAGAATTCGTTAAGGCCTAATACTAAAAACAAACCGAAGGCTATAGACTGTATTGTAGGACCTAGAAGAATTGATCCAACAATTAGAAGCGCAAAGAAAAAACCTGTTATTGCTCGAGTAACTAAATTAGACATTAAGAATAATTTTTATTCTTTTGTTTCAGAATCTAGATTTTCACCCTCTTCTTCCTTTTTCTTATCCGTTTCGTTTTCTAAATTTGGCGAATCTGCCGCTGATAAATCATCATTTGAAATTGTTATCTCAGAGTCAGCTATGGATTCAACTTCAATAGGACTATCAGATACAATGGTGCTTTCTGGCAATACTTCTTCCTTATCCCAAATTCTTTTACCGAAAATTGTTTCCAAATCTTCTTTGAAAATCACTTCGGCTGTGAGTAGTTTACTAGCAAGCATTTCAAGTTTATCCTTATTTTCAGTAAGTATTTGAATAGCTCGAGTGTATTGATATTCAATCATTTTACTTACCTCTTCGTCAATCACTTTTGCCGTATCTTCAGAATAGGGTTTAGTAAACATATCTTTGCCTTGAGAATCATAATAGGAAATATTACCAACTCGTTTATTTAAGCCATAGATGGACACCATAGCATATGCTTGTTTGGTAACCTTTTCTAGGTCAGACAATGCACCAGTGCTAATTTTGTTGAAAATAACTTCTTCCGCGGCTCTACCTCCTAATGCAGAACACATTTGATCAAGTATCTGTTCCGTCGTTGTTATGGTTCTTTCTTCGGGTAAATACCATGCTGCTCCGAGTGATTGACCACGCGGAACAATGGTTACTTTAACAAGTGGATGAGCATATTGTAACAACCATGAAATTGTAGCATGTCCAGCTTCATGAAATGCAATTACCTCTTTCTCCTCAGCAGTAATAATTTTATTTTTCTTTTCTAATCCACCAACGATACGATCTACGGCATCAAGAAAATCTTGTTTATCAACTTGTTTTTTGTCCTTTCGCGCGGCAATAAGTGCAGCTTCATTACAAAGATTAGCAATATCAGCTCCTGAAAACCCTGGTGTTTGTTTTGAAAGG
This sequence comes from Crocinitomicaceae bacterium, assembly GCA_044361535.1. Lineage (GTDB taxonomy): Bacteria > Bacteroidota > Bacteroidia > Flavobacteriales_D > Crocinitomicaceae > UBA952. Next base: position 11,120 of record JBIKIQ010000022.1, on the reverse strand, counting down.
AAATCAATATCCAGATTTTCTGCTAATTTCAGTGGTTTTAAATGTACTTGGAAAATTTCTTTTCTTTCATTTAGATCAGGCATGTCGACATAAATTTGACGATCAAATCTTCCTGCACGCATCAAAGCGCTATCCAAAACATCGGAACGGTTGGTTGCAGCCAAAATAATAACACCTGAATTTGTTCCAAAGCCATCCATTTCAGTTAGTAACTGATTCAACGTATTCTCGCGTTCGTCATTTGAGTTGAATCCATTGTTTTTACCTCTTGCTCTTCCGATTGCATCAATTTCATCAATAAATATTATAGCGGGTGCTTTTTCTTTTGCTTGTTTGAATAAGTCTCGAACACGAGAAGCGCCAACTCCAACAAACATTTCAACGAAATCTGAACCAGACAAGGAGAAAAATGGAACTTTTGCTTCACCTGCAACTGCTTTAGCAAGTAAGGTCTTACCAGTTCCTGGAGGTCCAACTAAAAGAGCTCCTTTGGGGATTTTAGCACCTAGTTCTGTATATTTTTTAGGATTCTTTAAAAACTCAACAATTTCTACAATTTCTTCTTTAGCGCCCTGCAATCCTGCAACATCTTCAAAAGTTATATTGGTTGATTTTCCTTTTTCATACACTTGAGCACGAGATTTTCCAATGTTAAATATCTGGCTTCCACCACCGCCACCGCCGCCACCCATGCGACGCATTACAAACATCCAAATTGCAACCAAAATAATTATTGGCAATAAAAATCCGATAATTTGTCCTAACCAATCGGTTTCCTTAACAGCCTGATAGGAGAGTGCAGGATCTCGCATTTTGATCTCGTTTTCAAAATTTCCTAAATCACCAATTTCTTCTAATTCAAAAACTACCTTCTTATCCTTAGTAGGGGTGCTTGAGTTCAACGCTTTCTTCATTGTTTGGAAGTCAGAGTTTGTACCTTCTTGAACAAGCTGTTTTCCAACTTGATTCAATTGAAATTCAACCCTTTCACGATTTACTATTCGAACTTTTTCAACACCCTTTTTCTCTACTAATGTAAAAAAGGTTTGTTTGGTATTGATTTTAGCCTTTCCACCGCCATTCATGAAAAGTTGAAAGGCGATAATTGCTACTCCAATAATTGCATAAATCCAGTATATAGAAAAAGGACTTTTATTCTTTTTTTCTGCCATTTTATTAATTCAAATTTGGTATATCTTTTCGAATGGCATCAGACCATAAATCTTCCAAATCGAAAAAGGTTCTAGTTTCTTTGTAAAATACGTGAGCCACTACATCAATGTAATCTAACAATACCCACTCACTTTTTGTTTTTCCCTCCGTGTGCCAAGGACGTTGCTTAAGATTTTTCCGTGTGAAACGAGCAACAGATTCTGCAATCCCATCAACCTGTGTAGTTGACTCTCCAGTGCATATCACAAAAAAATCGCATACTGAACTTTCAATTCCTCTAAGGTCCAAAACAACGATGTCTTTTGCCTTATTATCTTGCATACCTTCAACAATTGCATCACACAACTTTTCAGACTCGCTTTGTTTTTTTGTTTTTGCCATGTATCTTTGATTCCTGCAAAGCTACGTATTATTTACTTCTATTGAGTTATTCCATTCACATCTAAATGAAAAAAAACATAAAAATTGGAAGTAAAATTACGTTTCTTGATTCTATTGATTCAACGAACAACTATGCTGCCAATCTCATAAATGAAAAAAATATAATGAATGGTCAGGTCATTATGGCAGACATTCAAGGGGAGGGGAGAGGTCAAAGAGGTACTCAATGGCTTTCAGAAGGTGGAAAGAATATTCTCGCTTCCATCTATTTAGAGCTAGACAATTTGGCAGTAAAAAATCAAACTCTCTTGTTAAAATTCACAGCCGTATCTATTTTTGACGCTTTAGAAGCCATTGGTTTAACACCTAAAATCAAATGGCCAAATGATATTTTAATTGATGGTAAAAAGATTTGTGGTGTACTCATTGAAAATCAATTTATTGGACAAAAAATTAAAAGTAGTATTATTGGATTAGGCTTGAATGTTAACCAAGAAAAATTTGACTTAGATCAGGTTACAAGTATTAAGTTAGAATTAAAAATTGAACAAGAAAGAATGTCTATTCTCGGGTTATTACTTAACGCATTCAATAAAAATTTAGATATTTTATTCACGAATCCGAATTATTTTGAACAATCCTACTTATGTAATCTTTATAAATACAAGGAAATGGCAAATTTTTACTGCGAATCACTTGGGGAATTTTCAGGAAAAATCGAAGGAATAGCTCCTGACGGTAAAATCATTATTTCACATCAAAACAAACTGCTTCATTTCGATTTAAAGGAAGTGAAATTTTGCTAACAAACTATGAATCTAACTAATTACCTTTTCATTCTTGAGAATTTACCCGCTGAATTATGCATTCCTGATAAAATTGATTTTCCTTTTTTTTACGCGCCACAATCTTTAGCAAAAACTGCAGCATTAGAGGTGCAAAAAGAACTCGAAACCAAAAATTTCAGCCATGATTTTGGAATTGACAATAAAGAAAGAAATGGAGCAATTGGTAAAATGTTTGGGGTTCTTGTAGTTCGCAACAAAAAAGGTCAACTTGGTTATTTGAAGGCGTTTTCTGGAAAATTAGGGGCTAGTAATTTTCAAGATGGCTATGTTCCTCCAGTATTTGATATACTTGATGAAGATGGTTTTTTTAAAAAAGAAGAAGCTATTTTGAATCAACTTAACAAGAATATTGAAGAGATAGAAAAAAGTAAAAATTACTTTTTTTTAAAAGAAGAAAACAAGGAAAGAGAAATTCAGTATTTTAAAGAATTGAGTGATTTTAGATTTTACTTAAAAAGCAAAAAGAAGGAAAGGGATGAAATTCGAAAAAAATACAGTTCAATTTTATCCGAAAATGAGTTTCATGAATTAGAGGAAAACTTAAAAAAGGAAAGTATTTCTCAACAAATTGAATATAAAAAACTGAACAAAACGCTTACCGCAAAACTTGCTTTGGAAAGAGAAGAAGTTGATAAGATAGAATCTCATCTTGAAGCGCTAAAAAAAAATAGAAGACAGAAATCCAATGATTTACAGAATAAAATCTTTGATCATTATACGTTCTTAAATCAAAACAAAGAACAGAAAAGTTTATTGGCAATTTTCAAAGATAGTATTTTCAAAACCCCACCGGCTGGAGCAGGAGAGTGTGCTGCACCCAAACTTTTTCAATTTGCCTTTTTACATGATTTGCAACCTATCTGTATGGCTGAATTTTGGTGGGGGATGCCACCTGATTCAGAAGTTCGTGTTCATAAACAATTTTATCCTGCCTGTCGGGGTAAATGCGAACCTATACTTAATCACATGTTAAGCGCGAGTAGAGTAGAGGCTAGTCCGTTAAACACACAAAGTCAATTAAAAGAAATTGAAATTCTTTACGAAGACGAATGGATAGTGGCGGTAAACAAACCTCATGATTTCTTGTCAGTCCCTGGTAAAGTATTGTCTGATTCCATATTGAACCGACTTAAAGAAAAATACCCTTCTGCTACAGGCCCGCTCTTATTACATCGCATAGACATGTCTACTTCTGGAATTCTACTAGCAGCAAAAACAATGGAAATTCACAAAATCCTCCAAAAGCAATTTATTGATAGAAAAATTCAAAAAACTTACCACGCTATTTTAGATGGATTAATTAAACAAGACATGGGATTGATAGATTTACCCATTTCAATGGATGTTTTGGATAGACCTAAGCAGAAAGTTTGTTATACAGAAGGAAAAAAAGCCACAACAAAATTTAAGGTATTAACAAGAAAAAATGGAAGAACATTAATTGAGTTCTATCCAATTACTGGTAGAACACATCAACTTAGAATCCATTCAGCACATTTTTCAGGATTAAATTGTCCAATTTTGGGAGATGATTTATACGGAAAAAGAGATCAACGGTTGTATTTACATGCCTATCAGTTGAAATTTTTTCATCCGATGGAGAAAAAAGACATCCAACTATGCGCTCCTTCCAACTTTGACAATTTCATGTAAGTGCAACTTTTACAGTCACCAAAACGTCAGAAAACAAAATCATACTCATGAAACTACTTAAGATTTTATTCCTTTTTATTTTAACAATTCAACTCCCTGTTTTCTCACAGACGATTCCTTGTCCGTTTGTTAATGCAGGACCCGATCAAACTGCTGATTGCTCTTCGGCGCAAGGGTGCTCTAATTTGGTTGCTACATTTTTAGACATTCGAGAAACAACTGATTATAGCGTGGAGTCAATTCCACACAACACACCAATTCCTTACAATCAAACAGGTGGAACGGGTGTTTCTGTAAATATTGATGATGTTTGGAGTAACGTAGTTAATTTACCCTTTCCATTTTGTTTTTATGGACAAACGTACAACCAATTATTAATTGGATCAAATGGTAATTTAAATTTTAACCTAGCAAACGCTGGAGGTTATTGTCCATGGCCATTTACTGCGAGTTGTCCTTCACCGAACTTAGTAAATATGGGAAACATTTTTGGAGTTTATCATGACATCGATCCAAGTGTTTGTGGGAATATCAATTATTTTGTAAATGGTTCCTTTCCGTGTCGTCAATTCATTGTTTCCTTTGACTTAATCTGCCACTTTAGTTGTACATCAATCACTAGTCGCCATATGATGGTATTAAATGAAACAACAAATTACATTGACGTATATGTTGAATCAAAACCATTGTGCTCTGGATGGAACGGAGGTAGGGCAATTGTGGGAATCCAAGATCCTGCAGGAAACCTTGGAATTACAGCACCAAATAGAAATTCGGCACCTACTTGGACTGTAACAACTCCTGAGGCATGGAGATTTAAACCTGCAGGAAATCCACTTTATACCATTGAATGGTTTCAAGGAGCTACATCTTTAGGAACCAACGATACAATTTCAGTATGTCCTGCTTCTCAAACTACCTATACAGCTCAATTTACTTATACACAATGTGGAGCCACAACACCTACTGTTCTTACAGACAATGTAGTAATAACACCAGCACCCGGACAAATAACAGCAAGTATTACTCCTCAACAAAGTACATGTGGACAAGCCAATGGTTCTGTTTCAATTACAGCATCTGGAGGAAGCGGTACGTTAACTTATTCCAGTGACAATATAAATTTTGTTTCTTCTAACAGTTTTAATGGCTTATCTTCAGGAAATTACACGTTTTATGTTCAAGATCAAGGTGGATGTACTGTTTCACTGCCTGTTCAAATAACGGACTTGTCTACACTTGCAGCTTCCATTGGTACAATTACTCCTCCGTTGTGCAATGGTTCAAATGATGGAACTATATCTGTAACAGCCACAGGTGGAACACAACCTTATACTTTTAGTTTAGGAACAGGTACACCTCAATCAAACCCTTTATTTTCTAATTTATCAGCAGGAAACTATACAATTAACGTTGTTGATGCTCAAGGATGTCAAGTGTCTTTAAATGCCAACGTTACTGAACCTTCAACAATTCAATTAACCGAAATTTCTACAACAATAAGCTCATGTAATCAACCTAATGGTGGATTGGAAATTTCTGCGTCAGGTGGAATCTCACCTTATGTCTTTTCATTGGATAACTTTGCGACAAGTCAAAATTCAGGACTTTTTTCAAATTTATTGGCACTTACTTATACTGTTGAAGCACAAGATTCAAATGGGTGTGTAGCGCAAATAAATGTTGTTGTCAATAGCGATAATTCCGTGATATTAATTCCTGGAAACTCAATTCCAACCTCATGTTTTGGTACAAGTGATGGAGAATTGTCTGTATTTACTTTTGGAGGTCCGGCTCCGTATCAATTTTCAATAAACAATTCTGCTTATGGGGTGGATTCTGTCTTTACCAATTTATCAGCAGGAACTTACCTTTTAGCCGTTCAAGACGCCAATGGATGTATTGATACTGCAACAATGAATGTCCTTGAGCCCGCTCTTTTAACCGTTAATACTGGAACACCTGTTACCGTTTGTCTTGGTGAATCTGTAACATTAACAGCTAGTGCTACCGGGGGTACAGCGCCTTATTCAATTAATTGGAATGGAAATAATCAAAATCCATATACTTTTATTGCGAACTCAACAGAAACGGACGTAGTAATAGTTACAGATGTAAACGGGTGTACAAGTACAAACCAAATTATTACAACAGTTCTTCCTCTACCTATCGCAAGTGCTAGTGCAACACCTACGAATGGAGGTGTACCTTTGCAAGTTACAATTACTAATCAATCGCAATATGCAACAATATTTGATTGGAATTTTGGCAATGGAATTACTAATCAAACGAATGATTTATCATCAGTATCAACTATTTATAATTTAGATGGGACTTTTATTATTGAATTAATCGCGTCAAATGGATTATGTCAGGACACGTGGTACGATACAATTATAGTTATTCCTGTTCTTCCTTTGGAAGTAGACGTTCCCAATGTTTTTACGCCAAATAACGATGGTAACAATGAAGGATATTCTGTTTGGACAAAAAATGCCGCATCTATTGAAGCTGTGATTGTAAATCGCTGGGGGAATACAATGGTTGAAATTGATGATTTAAGCTATCAATGGGATGGAAAAACTCAAAGTGGAGCCGATGCTAGTGCGGGTGTTTATTTTATAAAATACAAAGTAACTGGATTAGATGGTACTGAAGTTTCTGGCCATACATTTTTTCATCTAGTTCGATAAGTAATAATTTGATAATTTAAAGTAAATTTTTAGTACTTTTAGCAACAAAAGTAAACTAACTATTTATGCGTTTTTTTCTAATTATTGGGCTTTTTTGCTCATTAAGTTCTATTTTCTATTCACAAAACACTTGGAAAGCCGAATATACAAGGCCTAAAGTTTTTATCGAAAACAAAGGTCAATTTAACCAATTTGGTAATTCAAAAACGGGTAATATTTTTTACGCCGTTGACTTTGGTAAAACAAAAATTTTATTTGGAGAGAGAGGAATTACTTATTCCTTTCTTGAGTCTGATAAAATCTCTAAAGAAAAGAGGGGGGAGGTAGCATCAAATATTAAGGCACAATCAATTGCTGACCACAAAAAAAAGGAACAGCTTATCGGTAAATTCCTATTTCAATCAGACGATGTCACAATGATTTGGGAAAATTCTAATCCGTGTAAAATTATCCCTTCCAAAAAGGCTTCAAACTATTTTAGTTATACGTTCACAGACAAGGATAAAAAATTCATAAACACAAATGAGATAGCTGGTTACGAACAAATAACCTACGAAAATATTTATCCGAATATTGATATTCAATTTACTGTTCATCCAGAATCGGGTGTTAAATACGCCATTATTCTAAACCCTGGAGCTAATCCATCTGATGTTAAAATGATTTATGATACAGATGTTAAACTAGAAGATGGAAAAATTAAAATACCTACTATTTTTGGAGATATTACTGATCATGAACCATTTACTTTTTACTCCAATGGAGAAGAGATAAAATCTTCATTTTTACTACAGGATTCAAGAACCGTTCAATTTCAATTGGCCTATTACGACAAAAACAAAACTGTAATAATAGACCCATGGACTCAAACACCTTCTTTTCCTACCAATTGGGATTGTGTTTGGGAATGTGACAAGGATGCAGCGGGAAATGTTTATGTTTTAGGTGGGATTATGCCCATGCAAATCCTCAAGTATAATTCTGTGGGAACACTCCAATGGACCTACAATACTCCCTATGATACTGCGAATGTTTGGCTGGGCACATTTGCTGTTGATAATCTTGGAAATTCATATGTTACAGCTGGATCAACAGCTCAAATTCAAAAAGTTAATTCTTCTGGCGCATTGGTTTGGAATAATGCCAATCCCGTTGGTGCTTTTTCAAATGCAGAATTTTGGACAATTTCATTTAATTGTGATCAATCAAAATTGGTTGTTGGAGGCACGGGAGGCTCAGCTCTAACTTTAAATGCAACAGTTTATGATATTAATGTAAATTCTGGAGCTGTAATTTCTAGTGCTGACTTTGCACAAGGAAGCACGTTTGGATTTCCTCCTTCCATACAAGAGGTACGTGCAATTTGTACTTCTCCAAATGGTAAATATTACTTCATGACTCAGGATACAATTGGTGCTTTCAGTCAAAATTTTAATCTATGTTCAGGAAGTCCTTTGTTGTATAAAGTAGATAACTCCTACGATCTCGGTTACAAATGTGAAAACTATCGTTATGATAATTCTGGGATCTGCGCCATAAAAGCTAATAACAATTTCTATTATACTCAAAATGGTTCAAATGTTCACAAACGAAATCTTCAAACGGGTACCATTATCACAACAGCAACTATAACCGGTGGTGCTGCAACTACCTCACTTGGCGATTTTTCGGTAAGTAACAGTGGAATTGATATCGATGATTGTGGTAACGTATATGTTGGATCCTCAACAGGAGTTGTAAAATTTGATGCTAACCTTACGCTATTGGCAACATATCCTACTGCGTTCAAAGTTTATGATGTTCACGTTTCAACTTCAGGAGATATAATTGCGGGAGGTAGCACCGGAAATTCATCAAATGCAACAAGAACGGGGTATATTCAATCTTTTGCGGCTTCAGCATGCGCACCACTTGCCACAAATTGTTGTGATGCCACTATTTGTCCCGTTCAAAGTGTTTGTCAGAATGATGCTGCTTTTAACTTAACAGTTGCTACTCTAGGAGGAATATGGTCTGGACCGGGTGTTAATTCTGCAGGGTTATTTAATCCGTCATTGGCAGGCATAGGATCTCATACAATTACCTATACTTTACCTTGTGGTTCTGAATCCATAACACTTGTTGTAAGTCCATGTCAAGCATTAACAGCATGTCTAGAAACAAATGGAAGTATTTCTATAACGGGTGGTGTTGCACCTTATACATGGTCATATTTTCAGGCCGCGACAAATACTCCAATCACGACCCAAGCACAATGTCAATCTTGTGGTTACACCTGGTTTTTTGGTCAATGTTTAAATGGGATAATGCCAGTAACTTCTTGTAGTTCACCAGCTCAATGGGTTAACTTTGCGTCAGGAACAAATGCGACTGCGCCTGCTGGGGCAACCCAAGTTCAAGTTACTGATAACGCAGGAACAGTAACAGTTTTTACGATTTCGACTCTGCCTGCCTGCAATAATGTTCCATGTCCTACAATTAGTGTTTCAAATGTTTCCCAGACAAACGTTTCATGCTTTGGCGGAACAAACGCTTCGGTTACAGTATTAGCCTCAGGAGGCACTTCTCCCTATTCATATTCTTGGTCGCCAGGGAACTTAATAGGAGCAACTCAATCTAATCTTGCGGCAGGTAATTATACCGTGACAGCAACGGATAATGCAAATTGCACAGGAACAATAACATTGACTGTGACCCAACCAGCAGCTTTGCAATTGACTTCAGGAGTTATTACACCAGCTAACTGTGGAAGCTCAAATGGATCAGCATCTGTTACAGCAAACGGAGGAACTGGATCATATAACTTTACATGGAGTCCAAATGTAGGCAATACTTCAACTATTTCGAATATTTCGGGTGGACCCTACACTGTTCAAGTAACCGATGCAAACGGATGCCAACAATCAATTGTAGTTACTGTTCCAACCACTGGTGGTCCGAACATAACCAGTGTAACTCCGACAAATCCGAATTGTACAGATCAAAATAGTGGAGAAATTATAATAAGCGCTTCGGGAACAGGCACATTACAATATTCTTTAAATGGTGGATCCAATCAAAATTCTGGTGTATTTACAGGCTTACCTTCAGGAGTTTATTCCGTATCAGTTACGGATGTCAATGGCTGCGTTTCAACGTCTTCAACAACGTTAACAAGTCCTCAAAGTTTTACATTAAGTGCAGGAAATATTATAGCAGCTGATTGTGGTGCATCAAATGGTTCTGCAGAGGTTGTTGTAAATGGCGGATCTGGAAATTATCAATATGCCTGGAATCCAGGAGCTTCTTTAACTTCAACGGCTGGAAATTTATTACCTGGAAATTATGATGTGACCGTTTCAGATATTTCAACGGGCTGTATCCAAACCTTACAAATAATAGTTCCTGCTAATGGTGGGCCCTCTATTTCAAATATAGTTGTAGGTGACAATTTATGCTTTGGTGATCAAAATGGAAGTTTAACGATAACGGGAATTGGGGGTTCAAGTCCATACACATACTCATTAAATAACTCAGCCCAGCAAAACTCGAATATTTTCAATGGTTTAAGTGCTGGAAATTACACAGTGACTATTTTTGATGCAACAAATTGCCCAAGTTCACAGGTTGTAATAATTAATGAACCTCAAGAATTAATTGCTAATGCTGGACAGAACCAAAACGGTTGTTCAACCGACAATTTTGATTTAATCGGAACAGCGATAGGAGGGACCCAACCTTATCAATTTAATTGGGTGGGAGTTCAAAATAATCAGAATGTTCAAGTATCAACGTTGGTTTCTACCTCATATACACTTGAAGTATCTGATTTTAATGGTTGTGTAACTTCTGATATAGTTTCTATTCAAATTGACCCTTGTGGTGCGCTCGTAATTTTTGTTCCGAATGTCTTTACACCAAATGGAGATTTATCTAATGATACATACGGATTAATTTCTCAAAATGCACTTACTCAGGAAGCCATCATTGTAAATCGCTGGGGTGATATTATGATAGAATTAAATTCACCCAATCAAATGTGGGACGGTAAAACTAATAATGGCTTAGATGCTAAGGATGGTGTTTATTTCATTAAATATCGTTTAACGGGACTAAATAATACGGAAGAAATTGGACATAAATTTTTTCACTTAAAACGTTAATTAGGTCACGTTTCTTAAATAGACTTTTATTACAGTAAATATCTAACCAATTCATACATATCAATTTGTTATATAATTAATATTATGTTAAATAGAATAATCTAAAACCAAAAGCACCTCTTTTGGAGATGCTTTCGATTAAACTAAAATTAATTAAACTATGAATTATTGTACTACAAATTGGATGTTTTGTGTTGTATGTGCTGTTTGAACTTGTGCAACATACATTC
>JBIKIQ010000030.1:0-2614 GCA_044361535.1 Crocinitomicaceae bacterium | reverse complement strand
ACTAAAAGAAGATTATTTGGAACTACTGGAAGATCGATATCACCTTTTTATTGCATATCGCGATACGCAATATTGAGGTTAAAATTCTTTCTAGCATCCAAGGTCTGAATGATTTTTCTACTATTTGGAAAAGAATTGAATCATCAACCAATATTTCAATATATTGGACCGATCTTCTATTACTTAATCTAAATCTCGTTAAAATTAATTTCATTTTTTTACATCAACTTTCTTGAATTGAAAAACTTGATGTTCAATAAAAAAGTAGATCACTCCTTTAATAAAAAAATAGCCAATACCAAGAGCTATCAAGATCTGAATAATATTGATCTGAGGCGATTGCGCTCTAACTGGTTTCAATGTTTGGTTCATTATCGGTGGTCCGAAGATTTTTTCAAGTTGTTGATAGTTCATTTTTTGTTATTTTTAATCAGTACCCAGTTTTTATATTTATAAAATATTTCAAAAGAACGAATTGTAATGGAATATCTAGGTTCATCACCTGATCCAATTCCTAATAGTATATTATCTTCATAAACACTTAAGTCTACCCCATTCTTAATAAGATCTTTAATCGGATACAACAATTCCGAATTATCACCGGGATGAATTTTTTTTAAAAAAGCATTACTCTGCAACAATTGTTTGAATTGTGTTTTTTTAAATGGAATGCACGTATCAGAAATCTCTTGAACTTCCTCCAGTTTGGCTTTCAATTCTAAAGTCCTTTCTCTTTGCTTATCGTTATTAAATTGATCATGGCACCATTCACAACAATAATCTTGTTTTAAATCATCAGCCATAAATTCATAGCTGCATTTTGGACAACACCGATAATTTTCAGCTGTTTTATCAATTGGGATATCAAGCCCCCTCTTCTCCATTCGAAGTTTGTGTTTTGTTTCTTTGTCTGTCATATTAGTCAGTTTTAATGGTTTTACTATTCTTTAAGAAATTGTTTAAGTCATCTTGATGGATCAACCACTCACCCCCAACTTTCATTGCAGCTATTTTACCATTTCGGATGAGCTTTGCAACATACTTATGGCTTTTCTTAATGAGTTTACCAGCTTGAAAAGTATTCAAGTATTCCTCCATTGCCTTGGAACAAGGTGCTTCGTTATCCAAAGGCAAAACACCCTCTTCGAGTAAAACTTCCCGAATGAGCTCTTTGAGTGCGTTGGTTAAATTCTCTGATTCAAACATGATCACAAAATTTCAACAATCTTTTTGTACCAACCACTGATTCGATAAGGATTCGATAAAATAAACTTTAATCAATTGAATTTCATACGATTAAATTCTATGTCATTTTAAAATTTGATAAAGTCTAGGCTTTTTTTGAGACCTTGAAATACTCTTTTAATTGTTTATCAATTTGATTAACCCCGGTTTCTCGACCATTCATTTTAATGAGATTCGATAAATCCTTAAAATTACAAATTGGAATTTTTGTTCCATTTTCCAAGTATTCAACCTTCCTTAAAAAATTGTAATTTAACCAATCATTGATTTTTTCAACCTTTTTTAATACTATCTGAGACTTTTCACCTGGGGAGGCACCAATTGCTTTAAGAAAATAGGCGATATATATTGCTGAGTCAAGATTATCCAAAAGCATTGGTTTAATTTTCTTAGGTGCTTTTCCGTTATTGTGAAACCACGTTTTAAGGTGTTGTTTATCCTCCTTCTGCAATTTGGATGAGTCAATGAAAACAGCATCAATTAGTTGATTTAAATTGAATTTAAAATCTTTATGAATTTCTATAGAACAAGAATAATCAAATCTTTGTATGTGCTTACCTATGAAGCGAAAATGAATTTCAGAATAACGTCTTCTGGAGGCAGGTATAAAAAAATCAAGATGTTTGAGAAATAAATTTTTATCTCCCTCTCCCTTAATAGGGTCTATAATATTTAAAAAAGATTGATCTCTCGTTGCTAAACTAAAATTAACCAATAGTTCTGTTGTTAGTGCAAAAGTGAAACAAGAATACTCCCTTAACACAATAACCTTTTCAGTTAGAGAACTAAAACCATTATTATTTATTTTAAGCAGGTCAATTGCTTGTTCTAAATTAAATAACTTTTGAAAGTTACTTATTTGTGGTAAAATATCATTTTGCAAGAAATTTGTTAGGTTTATTAAAGTATCTGTATGAGTCTCTTTACAGTCTGTCAAAATTTCCAGCAAATAATTGATATAGTTAAAAAAGTATGTTTCCCACTTTGAAGTTTCCCAACTTATAAATCGATCCTTCGATATTCCCGGGGTATTCGATAAATTTCTGTGAAAGATTTTTGACAACTCACTACTCAATTTTTCTCTTTCAATTTTGTACTCAAATTCTTGAATTTGTATGATCATATCCCAACTCTAAGTTAAAAAATGTTTGCAAATTGTTTGCAAATCGCTTGCATTTGAAGAAAAAAATAAAAAAGGGAACGCTGATTAAAATCTGCGTTCCCTTTACTGTATTGGGTTTCACCCTTGCTCCCCCTGCTGGACTTGAACCAGCGACCCTCTGATTAACAGTCAGATGCTCTAACCAACTGAGCTAAGGAGGAATATGTCTTTTCCGCTCTAACCATCCCGATAACTATCGGGAGAGCT
>JBIKIQ010000010.1:0-130039 GCA_044361535.1 Crocinitomicaceae bacterium | reverse complement strand
TTTACGTGCCAAATTCTATTACATTGGACGGTAACAATCTTAATGATTCATTCCTCCCTGTATTCTCAGATAATAGCCAAATTAAAACTTATCGACTTGTTATCTATAACAGATGGGGGGAACTCATCTGGCAAACTACCGATAAAAATGCAGCCTGGGATGCTATTTATGATGGGGAAATATGCCAAGACGGTGTTTACACTTGGAAGTTAACCTATACACGTGAAAATAATTATACCCAAATTTTAGTCGGGCACGTCAATTTAATTAGATAAAAAATAAGCGCTTACAACGATTTGATTTTATACAAAATGTTAACTGTACATTTCCCAATGTATACCGAAAAATAAGTACTCCTATTTTTTAGTAAATAAAATTTGCGCTTCTTAATTATTTATTGACTTTGCAGGTATATCCACTTCTGTAAAGTATTTACTCTGTTCTAAGTAAATGGATTATCGAATGCTGTAAATAAAGATTTTAGATATCCTTATCGAAGGCTTCATAGTATTGATTATTTTCATTTTTAGACAAGTTAAGATTTATGCCTAATCCCCAACTTTTTAACTTGATCCTTTTTAACTTGATCCCTTTTGGTCAATGTAAATAGTATAAAAAACAAAACCCCTTGATTATCAAGGGGTTTAAGTGTTTCTTGGTGATCCCGCTGGGATTCGAACCCAGGGCCCATACATTAAAAGTGTATTGCTCTACCAGCTGAGCTACGGAATCAAGTTTTAAGGGTGCAAATATACGCTTATTAATTGGTACAACAAGAATTTTGAGGTGATTTTTTTAAAATTTTAATCTTATTTAATATAGATATCTGATAAACAAATACTTAAGTTGCATTAAATCTTTTTTCCATATGAATTAAAAATCACTTCATCGGTAATTTCCTTCACCATTTGAATCAATTCTTCTTTGAACATTTGTAGTTCATACTCCCCTTTTTCTATTAATCGAAGCTTTCTTTCCCATTGACCAGTTAATTCTACACTCTTGAGAAGATCACTTTGAATAGTATCAATAAGATTAATACCTGTTTCTGTGGCTAAAATGTTCTTTTTCTTTTTTTCGATATATCTTCTTTTAAAAAGTGTTTCAATTATATTCGCACGTGTCGATGGCCTGCCTATTCCATTTAATTTTAACATTTCCCTCATCTCTTCATCTTCAACTAATTTACCGGCTGTTTCCATTGCCCTTAAAAGAGTGGCTTCTGAATATGGTTTTGGCGGAGAAGTTTTTCCTTGGTGAATAAAAGGTTCGTGTGGACCAGATTCTCCCTCTTGAAAAAGTGGAATTGTTTTCTCTTCATCTGTTTTCTTGTCCTCGTCCTCCTTTTTCTCGTTTTGATAAAGAATCCTCCAGCCTGGCTCTAAGATCTGCTTACCTGTAGCCTTAAATATGAGTTCATCCACCCTACCCAACACAGTAGTATTTGATACTTTACATTCTGGGTAAAATACAGCAATGAATCTACGACAAATCATATCGTAGATTATTTTTTCATCTATACTCCACCCTCCTGGCTTTATCCCTGTAGGAATAATGGCGTGATGATCGCTTACTTTTTTATCGTCAAAAATTTGCTTGCTTTTTGGAAGTGGCTTCTGCAATAAAGGATCAATTAAACCAGCATAATCCTCAAGATTTGACAAAATTCCAGGTATTTTTGGATGCAGGTCCTCAGATAAATAGGTCGTGTCAACTCTCGGATAAGTCACAAGTTTTTTTTCATATAAACTTTGTATGTGTTTTAAAGTTTCTTCTGCTGAATATCCTTTTTTCTTATTCGCCTCAACCTGCAAACCTGTCAAATCAAACAACCGAGGATTCCCCTCTTTTCCTTCTTTTTGCTCGAAAGATGTAATTTCAAAGGGCTTATTAATTAAATACTCCAAGCCTTTTTGTGCTTTATCAAGTGATTTTAATCTATTTATTTGGCAAGCAAACTCCGTCTCGCGATAAATCGTCTTCAACTCCCAATATTCTTCTTGCTTAAATGCATTAATTTCCTTTTGACGTTGAACAATCAACGCAAGTGTCGGTGTCTGCACTCGACCAATAGATAAAACAGTTGTTCCTTTTCCAAATTTTGTAGAAAACAAACGTGTAGCATTAATACCTAACAACCAATCTCCTATTGCCCTTGCACTGCCTGCGGCATAAAGTTGATCGTAATTTTTTGCCTCTTTTAAATCTTGAAATCCTTTACGGATAGCTTCTTCAGTTAATGAAGAAATCCAAAGACGTTTAACGGGTACTTTACAATTTGCTTTTAATAGAACCCAACGCTGAATTAATTCACCCTCTTGACCAGCATCCCCGCAATTTACAACAGATTCTGCTGATTTAACAAGACTTTCAATAACTGAAAACTGTTTTTTTACGCCATTATCATTAATAACTTTAATACCAAAGGATTCGGGAATTATAGGTAAACTCTCTAAACGCCAAGATTTCCATTTTTCATTGTAATCGTGAGGTTCTTTCAACGTGCATAGGTGACCGAAAGTCCAAGTAACCTGATATCCATTTCCTTCGAAATAACCGTCTTTCCTTGTTTTAGCACCCAAAATCTCTGCTAAATCCTTTGCAACACTTGGTTTTTCCGCAATACAAACAATCATTTCTATACTTTTTTTCTTGACCTTAAAGAGCAAATACATGAGCTTTTCAAATATAGAAAGAAACCTTCAAATTTATTCGAGTTAAATCAAAAGCAGATTTCTTGCAATACAACAAATTTTGAAACGCTTAATACAAACTAGGCGGTAAAAGATTACTTACAAGACTCTACCTTTTTTAGAAATCCATCGTAAAATAAATCTTGATCCTCCTTGGATAATTTGCTTAGTTCTTTACCATGTTGTTTTTCCACCTGGATTTTCATGTCATTACAATGTCTTTTTGCTTCTTCCTTTTCTTCAGCGTCTTTTGCTGAAAGGACTTTGCAGTAACAGTATTCTGCCATCATTTCACCCTCGCTTTTGATGTTTGTACATGAAGAAAGAAAAACAAGACTGATAGAAAAGAAAAAAACAAGAATTTTCATGAAACAAATTTGCCACAAAAATAATCGTATTTTTACACCACTTGTAACTTAATTTAAGAAAACAAGTCTTTTTAATGTAAATGTAAGATTATCATGCGTTATTTATTTTCACTTTTCATTTTTGGAGCTATGATCTCAATCAAAGCTCAAGAGTATTGGCAACAAGAGGTTAATTACAAAATTACTGTTGAATTAGATGATAAAAATCATTATCTAAATGGCTTTGAAGAATTTGAATACAGTAATAATTCACCAAATTCCTTGGATAAAATCTATGTTCATTTGTGGGCAAATGCATACAAAAATGGTAAAACAGCCTTGGCCAAACAATTATATGAAAATGGAGAAACAGACTTGAAATTTGGAGCTGACTCCATCAAAGGATTTATTGATTCATTAAACTTCTCATCCATGGGAACTGTTTTGAAATGGGAATTGGATAAAGAGCATATTGATATTGCAGTAATTTACCTACCCCAGCCGCTTAAATCTGGTGAAAAAATTACAATTTCAACTCCTTTTCGAGTTAAAATCCCAAGTGGAAGTATTTCCCGACTAGGACATATTGGTCAATCGTATCAGATTACACAATGGTACCCAAAACCTGCTGTTTACGATAAAAATGGGTGGAATCAAATGCCATATTTAAATCAAGGTGAATTTTATTCAGAATATGGTTCGTATGATGTATCAATTACTCTACCTAAAAACTACGTGGTTGGCTCTACTGGTGATTTACAAAATGAAGATGAATTAGCTTTCTTAAATAAAAAAGTAGAAGAAACTCAAAAAAATATTGATTCATACACAGGTAAAGATAAAAATCAAATGGCATTTCCTGCGTCGGATAAAGAAATGAAAACAATTCGTTACATACAATCCAGGGTTCATGATTTTGCTTGGTTTGCTGACAAACGATACTTAGTTTTGAAAGGCGAGGTTGAACTACCCCACTCCAAACGTAAAGTAACTTCTTGGGCTATGTTTACGCCTCAGAACGCTACACTTTGGAAGAAAGGAATTGACTATATCAATGATGGTACCTATTATTATTCACTCTGGAATGGTGATTATCCTTACAATCAAGTTACTGCAGTAGATGGTACAATAAGCGCGGGAGGAGGAATGGAATACCCAAATGTAACCGTTATCGGTTCGGTGAATAGTGCTCAATCACTTGAAACAGTTATCGTTCATGAGGTTGGCCATAATTGGTTTTATGGGATATTAGGATCCAACGAACGAGTACATGGTTGGATGGATGAAGGAATAAATACACTGAATGAAGTTAGATACATGCAAACGAAATACCCAAACAACTCATTTACCACAGATCAAATTGCAGGACGTTTCATTCATATGAATAATTTAGATTACAAAGCACAAGGAGATTATTTGTACAAAATTTTAGCTCATTTTGGTGGTGACCAGCCTATTGAAACGCATTCTGCTGAATTTACCTCCACCAACTACGGTCTTATCATGTATCAGAAAACAGGCCTGGTATTTTATTATTTAAAAGATTATTTAGGTGATGATGTATTTAACAAGTGTTTTCAAACATATTTTGAGGAGTGGAAATTTAAACATCCACAACCTGAGGATATGAAAGCGACCTTAGAACGAGTTTCAGGCAAGAATCTATCGTGGTTATTTGATGATTTGATAAAAACCACCAAGATTATTGATTATAAGATTCAGTGTATTCATCATTCAGAAAACGGTGGGTCAACAGTGAAAGTGAAAAACGTTGGTCAAGTAGAAGGCCCTATTGAAGTGAATATATTTCAAGGTGATTCAATTATTGAAACTGCTTGGGTTGAACCAGGACAACGAAGTATTGATATTAAAACACCAAAAAATACAATTACCAAAGCTACTATTGACGCATCAAAGGATATACCTGAGCTTAATCGACAAAATAATTACTGGTACGGAAAACAATTACTTCGAAAAATTGATGAACCTAAATTTGAATTCCTACTTGGTGATCAAGACAATTTTAGAAATAATTACTTCTATACACCGGTATTAGCGGGCAATGGTCAAGATAAATTGATGTTTGGTTTAGCAATTCACAACGTAGCAATCCCATTAAAAACGACACAATTTCTTGTTGCTCCAATGTTCTCATTAGGAAATAAAAGTCTCGCAGGAATTGCAGAATTTTCACATTCATTTTATCCTCAAAAAACCTTTAAAACACTTGCAATTGGTGCTTCTCTTAAACGATTTAAAACAGAAAGTGAATTTGATCAATGGCAATCAGGATTAAACTTTGGATCTATTCATATTCAAACATGTCTTGGTGATAAATCCAAAAAGTCAAACTGGAATCAAACAGCCAAACTAGCCTTGGCAGTTAGAAATGAAACAAGGGGAGTCAACACACTGTTTTTAGGTGGTGGTTATGCATGGTATGAGGCAAATTTCAGAAATCCTGACAATCGATTTAAATTACAAATTCGATTTGATGAAATGCATGAATTACAATCAAATTCGGATGAACTTCGTAGAATTTCATTGACAGCTGAATACGGATACCGTTACTTGAAGAATAAACTGAATAGATGGATTTTCCTTCGCGGTTTTTTTGGTAATAATCTGAGTTATACAAATGGCTCTGGCATTGGAAATCAATATTATCAAATGTCATTGAGCGGAGCTGATGGAAGACAAGATTTGTTTATGGAAGAATATTATTTCGAAAGATTCAACCCACTTTCCCAAATGAGAAATAATAACTTTGGAGGCTTTAATAGTACTTCAACGTATGGAACAACCTCATTTTGGATGACTACAGGAAATGTGTATGTCCCTCTACCTATTCCACGCCTTGGATTTCTTGGGCTATTTGCCGATGCTGGTGCATTTTTCGATGGTAATTCAGTTAACTATGCTTATAATGCTGGTTTAGGTGTTAAAATTGGAAGTGTAGTCGGTATTTATGTTCCTTTTGTTCGCAGTTCCCTGATGGAAAATCCGTTTGATAATTTTGGAAACACAATTCGAATCACACTAAAATTTAATCCATTCAACCGACCAATTAATGTTTCAGGATTAGGGCTGTAGTGTTAATGATGAGTTAATGTTTTTAATGGTGAAATTTTCTTAATTACATTTGAAAAAAATGAATGCCATGAAAAAATTACTTTTGCTTTTAACTCTTTTAAATGTTTTAAATTTTTCCTTTTCTCAGACAGAACAGAAATTAAAATTTAACACATTGACAATAGAAAACAATTCAATTCCTTACGGGACTGATTTTTCGTTTGAATTCCCATTTACAAATACAACTAAAGACTATGTAAAAATAGAAGATGTGCGACGTTCATGTGGTTGCACTACGCCTTATTTTCCTAATGACAGCATAAATCCCGGTAAAAAAGACAAAATCATTGCAAAATATGATACAAAAAGAGTTGGCGGCTTTACAAAAACGCTAACTGTTCTCATTAAAGATTCAGATCCAGTTGTATTAACGATTAAGGGTGTCGTTCTTCCGGAGGAGAATAAAGAAGGAATTGAACCAAAGCAAAATTAGTCATCTTTTGATCTATTAAAATAAGAAAGCTATTTCCTCTTTGCCAATATATTAGATGTACTATTTTTTAGGAATAAACTGCTTTAAGTGCTTTCTCGAGTTTTGAATTTTGGTAGTGAAATCCAGTGTCTATTAATTTTTGACCAGAAACGTAATTCCCATTTAATAATAGTTCCGATAATTCGCCAAAAATCAACCTCATTATAAAGGCAGGAATGTTAGGAAGAATTAATGGTTTTTTAAGAACTTTTGCCAAAGTTTGAGTAAACTCCTTGTTTGAATTTGTTCCAGCAACTACGTTGAATATCCCGGTAACTTTGTTCTCCATTACATGAGTAAATATTGCCGTTAAATCATCAATGTGAACCCAATTCATTGGTTGATTTCCTGAGCCAATAGGTGCACCAACCCATTTATTAATGGGAGAAGCCATTTTAGGCAATGCTCCTTTTTTAGCATCTAGGACTATTGGTAATCTTAAAATTGTTGTACTATACCGACTTTCAAACTTCAAACATGATTCTTCCCATTGCCTAACAACATCCGAAATAAAGTTTGTTCCATATGAATCAGTTTCGGTCAATACCCTGTCGCCATGACCAAATCCAAAACAGTCAATCCCAGAAACACTTATAAAATGTTCTAGTCGTGGAAAGTTGGCAACTGATAAATATAAAAAGTTAACTGTATCTACTCGAGAACTTATTATTTCTTCTTTTCTTTTTCTAGACCAACGCTCATCAGCAATTCCTGCACCTGCTAAATTTATTATTACCTCAATTTTATCTAAATATCTTCCTTCAATTTTTTTACTATGAGCATCCCAATAAATTTGATCTCTTTTTTTTGGTTTTCTTGATAAAATATACACTGTATGACCTTGATCACGTAAATATTTTGATAAGCGAGTTCCAATAAAACCAGAGCCTCCAGAAATGAGAATGGTTTTCATATAAATCAGTTGTTAGTTAAGTTCTAACAAAATTAGACAATAAATACATAAAAAAATTATCACTAAAAATTAAGAATTTAATTGAGAATGTAAATAAACAATAAACAAACTGAAAAATAGAATTCTAATTCTTCAAATATTTGTCGGAGTACTTTTTGTATAAGTCATATTGAAAGTTGGTTGTTGGAGCGAACTTTCCATTTAAAAGAATTAGTGTTGCCTTATTGGTTTTCATTTCAAGAGCATTTCCCTCAGAAACGAACAAAGTTGCTGATTTACCTTTTTCAATCGAACCGTATTTTTTATCAATTCCCATTATCTTACAAGGACTTAAAGAGATGGCTTCAACGGCTTCTTCTTCAGTCAAACCATATGCCATTGCAGTGCCCGCTTGAAAAGGTAAATTACGAGCATTCATTGCCTCCATATCTCCAGCATTTTGAATGGAAAAAGATATACCTTCTTTCCTTAAAAGCCCAGGTAATTTGAAAGATTGGTCGACTGGATCGTCATCGTTTTCAGGTAAACTATGAATACGTCTTATCATTACAGGAATTTTTGAATCTTTCAAGCGACTCCCTAATAAATGAGCTTCATATCCACCAATAATAACGGGGAATTTGATATCAAACTTTTTAGAAAACTCAATGATATCATTAATTTGTTGAATTTCATCAGCGTGAAAGTAAACTCTTTTTTCCTCTGTAAAACATGATTTCATTGCATCCAGACGTTGATCATATTCCACGTCATTCTTAGATGCCATTGCATAGGTTTTGGCTAATTCAAAGAAGTCATTCAGTTCCTTGAGTTGAAGCGAATAATTTTCATTTTGTTTTTTGGGAGCCGGTTCTGCCCACCATCCTCCACCTTGTAGGCTTGATGGCCAATTCACATGAATTCCATCGTTGGCATAAATGGTAGCATCTTCCCAATTCCAACCATATAATGACATTACGGAGGAGGTTCCTGAAATAATTCCTCCTCGCGGAGTTGCTTGACATAATAAAACACCATTTGTCATAACAGTTGAAATAACTTTTGATTCAACGTTGTATGCTATTTGGGTTCGAACATGTGGATTCAAGCTACCTGTTTCGTTAAAATCACGTGTTGCACGAACAGCATCAATTTCTGTCAAACCCAATGTTGAATTTGCTGCAACAAAGCCTGGATAAATATGCTTGTTTTCAAGATTAATAATCGTATCCCAATCGTTTTTGTTGTAGCTATTAACTAATGAATTTCCTACTTCGGTAATCACTCCATTTTTAATGCCAATTAAAGCATGGTCAATCGTTTCACCATTTCCTATGTGCAAAAAACCATCGAGTAACAAAATTTTAGAAGGTTGTGCCGATGTTACCCCAATTAGACTAAAAAACAACAAACTTATAATTAACTTCATGACCTTTTTTTAATGTAAATTTTCTTCATCCGTTCCCTCCTCACCTATTGTATTGCAATGAAAATGTCGTTTTCCCTTTTTCACAAATGGCTTTGACTGTTCACCCTTTTCATTTGATTTCATCATTTTAGAAATAATGCGAGCGCGCTCCATGTCATTTCTTTTCTGTAAAATTTCATCCTCCTTTCTTTCGA
This sequence comes from Crocinitomicaceae bacterium, assembly GCA_044361535.1. Classification (GTDB taxonomy): domain Bacteria; phylum Bacteroidota; class Bacteroidia; order Flavobacteriales_D; family Crocinitomicaceae; genus UBA952. The sequence goes on along the minus strand of JBIKIQ010000010.1, from coordinate 120,880 downwards.
AATAGATTGCACCATCTATCATTGTTAAATCAACTTTTGCTGTTGTCGTGAGTGGATTACTATCCCAAAGTACAAGATCTGCATCTTTTCCATTTTTCATGCTTCCTAATCGATCATCCAAACGTAAAAGTTTTGCCGGATTAAGCGTGACCATTTTCCATGCTTCTACTTCTGACATACCGCCATATTTAATACTTTTAGCAGCTTCTTGATTTAATCTTCTCCCCATTTCAGCATCATCCGAATTTATTGCAACAACAATTCCTTGATCAGCCATTAATTTTGCATTATACGGTATGGCATCATTTACTTCAAATTTGTATGCCCACCAATCCGAAAAAGTCGATCCACCAACACCATGCTTTTTCATTTTATCAGCTACTTTGTATCCTTCTAGAATGTGCGTAAATGTATTTATTTTTATTCCCATTGAATCCGCAACATGCATCAACATATTAATTTCTGATTGTACATAGGAATGACATGTAATAAATCTTTTTTGAGCTAAAATCTGACTTAAAACTTCAAGTTCTAAATCCTTTCTCGGTTTGACGCCTCCTTTCAATTGAAAATTTTCCCATTCTTTTTGATATTTTCTTGCACGATAAAACCCATCGTAAAAAACTTGTTCAACCCCCATTCGAGTTTGAGGAAAACGGGACGTATTATAATCTCCCCAATTGGATTGTTTAACGTTTTCCCCTAATGCACATTTAATAAAACCAGGAGCATTACTTATCAATAAATCTTCTGGCCTATGTCCCCATTTTAGTTTTATCAATGCTGATTGACCTCCAATAGGATTTGCCGAACCATGTAAAAGTTGTGCCGAGGTCACACCACCTGCCAACTGCCTGTATATGTTTATATCGTCTGAATTGACAACATCGGCTATACTAACCTCAGCAGTTATTGACTGACTCCCTTCATTAACACCTTTAGAAATTGCAATATGCGAATGTTCATCTATAATTCCATTCGTTAAATGCTTCCCAGTTCCATCAATTATAATGGCATTTTTTGGATAATTAATTTTATCTTTTCCTACATATTTTATCTTTCCATTTTCTACTACTACTGAAACATCACTAACAATACCTTCCTCTTCGTTAGTCCATGCCGTAACGTGTTCAAAAACGTATGAACTTAACTTTGGCAATGTGTCTGACCCAAATCCCATATTGGGAAACCAAACCTTACCCACAAAAGAAGAATCAACTTTTAGTTCAGATTTTTCCTCCTTATCCTTTGAAACTTTCGTTCTGGTTGCTGCGAAATACACCAATCTTCCATCGGGTAGAAGAGCATCTCCTTCAATTATGCCTCCATCCTTGCCCATAGGTTTTCCGTGCAAACTTAAATTACCCGAAAAATTACCATCATCCAAATTGAATTGCATTACAATATCATTATCTCGCAAAACAACTTGCATATTTTGGAAAATTGTATCAATTCGAGAAATAGTTGTCTTTGGATCAATACTCGTTTTGTAACTCGTTAATTTACCATTTGGCTTTTCTTTACTCCCAGTTAACTCAAATGTATATTCTTTTTTAGCAATGGTTAGAACATAAGTGCCTCTCGTATCATTTTGAACTTCATTCGCAATTACGTGCTCCTTTCCCAAAATCCAACATGAAATAATGTTACCCTCTCTCACAAAAGGATCGTCAGCATATATTCCGAAACTAGCCAATTTTCCGGCATTTAAATCTCCTAACTGTTTTGAATTCCCAAGTAGTTCAGCGGGTTTTGTTGTCAACGCAGTTAAAACTTGTTCAGCGGTACTTCCTCGCGCAATGGTTTTTCGAAGATTAGACCAAAATAGTTCAGGCTTGGAAATACCGTCTGATGTAATTGCAAATAAAATTTTATTATCAGAGAGTATTTTCGCATTTGACGGCGCCAATTCCCAATGTTTTAAATCACTTAATGGAATTTGCTTAGCGATGTATGGATCCTTTACATCATAAGGTTCTGGGTAATTAATCGGAATAATTACAGTACCATTTAATTTTTTTGAGCTTGGAAGCCATGCGTATTCTTTTCCAGAACCTATATAATTCCAAACTTGATTAAACTCTTTAGCAATTTTATCAGCTCTTAATATTTCCCATTTATCTTCGGATTTGAAAAATGCGGGTAGAAAGAGTTTCTTCTGCCATTCCTCTAATGATATATTTCTTTCAATAGGTGTCTGAGAATGGTAATATTCTAAATCATAAAAAGCCTGTCGGAGTAAAGCAATTGCTCCCATCTGAGATGATGGATAAGAATTTGAAGAAGATCCCTTGTTAAAGGAATAAAACAATCCGGCTTGTGACTGAATCAATTGCTTGTTAACCTCTGAATTTCCTAGTGCAACTAGAGCCGAAGAACCTCTAACAATACCATCTTGTTGATGTGTTAATGCCGAACCAAACCCCATTCGAATTAAATTATCTGCCGCTTTTAAATCCAATTGAAATTCTTCGGATGCATTGTATTCTGGATGAATTGTTTCATTCCAATAATAAGCATTAGAGGCCGTTTTTTCTTTCTTAGCAGACGACGTCAGTCCAATATTACTGTACAACTCGATGAATGACGGAACTATTACTTTGTACGAACAATCAATAATAAGTGCGTTACTTGGAATTTTCACCTTTTTTCCGACAGAAACTACTTTGTCATTTTTAATAACAAGTGTTCCTTCTTCAATAATTTGTTGAGGAGATACATATATTTTTGCATTCGTAAACGCAACACATTGAGGTAAGGATTGTTGAACGCCATTTTGAGGTTTTAATTGAGCTTGAGCTCCAAAACAAACAAAACAAATAAGAAAACAAAGTATAGTATTTTTCATTTTTTTTTGAAAATAAGACTGTGAAAATACAAAATTTAAAATGAAGTATGAAAATTATGCTTTTCAACCCATGTATGAGAATAACTTTAAAGAATACTTCCATGAAAAATAAATTGCGTGAATTAATTTTGAAAAAAACAGAACAATGAAAACAATTGGAATTTTTTGCGGTGGATATTCTTCAGAATTTGATATTTCCATAAAAAGCGCCGAAACCATACAGAAACATTTTCCTTCAGAATTTCAGACTGTAAAAATCATTGTTAAAAAAGAGGGTTGGCAAGCTGAAACAAATGGTGAGTTAGTTGATTTTGACATTAATACAATGACCTATGCAAACGAAAAAATTGATATCGGCATTGTATATATACATGGTGATCCCGGTGAAAACGGTAAAATCCAAGCCTTATTGGACATAAAAGGTATCCCCTATTTAAATTCCGGACCACTTGCATCTTCTTTGTCATTTGATAAATGGTTCTGCAATCAATTTTTAAAATCATTCGGAATTCCAGTGGCAAAATCAGTGCTATTAACTTCTACAACATCAATTTCAGACGATTCAATTATTCAAGATTTGGGATTACCCGTATTTGTAAAACCGGCAGATTCAGGTTCTAGTTATGGAATTTCAAAAGTCAAAACAAAACAGGAACTTTTACCTGCAATACAGGCTGCCTTTTCTGAAGGAAAAACGGTTGTAATTGAAGCGTTTCTTAATGGTACAGAGGTTACTTGTGGACTATACAGAACTCAAAATGAGATCGTTGCCTTGCCTCTGACAGAAATAGCATCAGAAAATGAATTTTTTGATTACGCAGCAAAATATTTGGGTAAGTCACAAGAAATAACTCCTGCTAGAGTCTCAGAGGAAATTAAAAATAAAATTCAAAATCGAGCTAAATTTATATATGATTTAATGCAATTACGGTCAGTCGCGCGTATAGATTTTATGGTTGTTGACTCTGAACCTTATGTGATTGAAGTAAATACAACACCAGGATTTTCACCCGCAAGCATTGTTCCACAAATGTTATCTTGTGCTGGTATATCAATTACCGATTTTTGGAAAAAAATAATTGAGGTTGAATTATGACAGAAGATTTTTTCTACCTTTAAAGAAAAATCATATGAAAACTATCTATCTGACCTTCCTTTTTCTTTTTCCCGTTGTCGTTTTTAGTCAAAAAATTAATGTGTCAGATGGAAATACCGATTTTTCAATTGGGATTTCAGGTTCTAAACCAAGTCTACAAGTTTCAATTCCATTTGGTGACCTTGAAGTAGTTGAAAAAATGCTTAAAAAAGAATTAAAGGATTTTAATGGTAAATTAGATGATAAAAAAAATGAGTATTTTGTTTCATTAGGAGAAATAAAAGATCTAGGAAAAAAACAATTTGATGTTTATGCTAAGATTATAGGATCTAAGGATAGTCCAATTTCTGTTTGTTGGGCTGTAGATTTAGGTGGTGCCTACATGGATAAATCAACCCATTCAGAACAATATTCAGTTTTTAAAAAACGACTTGAAAAATTTGCTGCAGCAGCTGCAGAGTCAAGTATTGACAAACAAATTGAGTTGGAAAAAGAAATTCTAAAGGAGTTAGAAAAGGATAAAGATAAACTTATTAAAGAACAAGAAGATCTTAAAGCTGATATTGAGGATTTAAAAAAGAAAATCACAGAAAAGGAAGTAGATATTCAAAAAGCCAAAGGAAAAGAAGACGCTAAAAAAACTGAGATCTCAGCTCAAGAGAACAAACTAAAAACTGTTGAAAAGCGAAAAGAACAAATTAAAAATTAATTTTTAATTCTTCTGAAAGAAAATCTTCTTTTACCCATTTCATCTCTGAAAAAATCTTAAAATTAGTATGAAAAGAATTTTAGTATTTGCAATTGTTGCATTATTTAGCACTAATAATTGGGCGCAAAATCTTCTAAAACCAACACAGACAGAAATTACTTCATTACCAACTTGGGCGCAATTAATGTATTCAGACAATCCGTCAATTTTTGAGGTTGATAATTTATTTCGAGAATATTACAAAATAAATAATTTCAAAAAGACCTATCATACCCAATATTACAAACGTTGGAGAAGAAAATATTTGAATTATTCAGATGAAAATGGTTATATTCACCTACCTAACCATACTGACATCGAAAAGGATGAGAGCGATTATCGCAAAAAACAAGTAGCTTTAAAATCATCCAATTGGAATATTGTTGGCCCCATTACCAATTACCAAGAGGGCGGAAACCAGGGATCAGGTCAAACAAATGTGTATTGCGTAGACCAATGCATAAATTCACCTTCATTTTTATATTGCGGAACCGAACCTGGTGAGGTCTATAAAAGTAGCAATGAGGGATTAAACTGGACGCTTGTTTCCTTAAATGAAAATTTTGGAAGCGGTGTTACGGCTATTGAAGTTCATTCAACAAACCCAGATATTGTTTTTGCTGGCGGAAATAATGGCGTTTTTCGTTCATTAAATGGAGGGCAAACATGGACAAATGTTCTACCCAATTCAAATTTTGGTGTTAATGAAATACTTATTCACCCAACTAACGACCAACTGATCTTTGCTTGCACTGACAAAGGCCTATTTCGTTCTAGTGACGGGGGTACAAATTGGACACAATTATTTTCGAACAAAACCTACGACATTAAAACAAATACAGCTGATTTTTCCATTTTATATATTGTCCGAAATAATCCAACATCGATTATTTGCGAATTTTTAAAATCAACGGATATAGGTATCACTTGGAACGTACAAAGCAATGGCTGGTTTATGTCAACTGATGCCGCTCGAAATGATGGTGGAGCTAGATTGGCAACAACTCCCGCAGACCCAAATCGTATTTACGCTTATTTAATTGGTGAAGCTAAGGCAAATGATTTTGGTTATATTGGGGTTTATCGAAGTGACGATGGTGGATCAACATGGACACTACCAAATGGACCGGCAGGTGGTCCGTACACCACAGATCATATCAACTTAGCCATTGGATGGCCTGAATGGACTTATCATCAAGGGTTTTACAATTGTGCCCTAATGGCTTCATCAACAAATCCAGATGAAATTTTAGTTGGTGGACTAAATTTATACAAATCGACTGACGGGGGGATTAGTTTTGAGTCTGTTGCTGGTTATGTAGGTGGACCATTAAGTATGCACGTGGATATGCAGGATTTTAGGATTGTTGGAAATACGGCATGGATTTCAACGGATGGGGGCATTTATCGCTCTAATGATTTTTTTAATTCTAATTATGAGTTTCGTATGTCGGGTGTTCATGGTTCTGATTATTGGGGATTTGACAGTGGATGGAATGAAGATGTACTAGTTGGTGGACTCTATCATAACGGGAATTTAGCGTATCATGAAAATTATGGCTCTGGTAATTTCCTTGAACTTGGTGGTGGTGAAGCACCAACTGGTTATGTTAATCCTGGACAAAACCGCAAGACTTATTTTTCTGATATTTCCGGGAAAATTATACCCATTAATTTATCAGATCCCATAGTAAATGCTGCGTTTGGAATGGCACCAAATGAGAGTTACTGGGCTGCTGAATCAAGTGAAATGGAGTTTCATCCAAATTGTTATTCGATTGCGTATATTGGGAAAGACAATAGCATTTGGAAAACCACGGACGGTGGAGCTTCTTTTAATCTGCTCTATTCCTTTGGAACAAATTCAAATAATCAAATAAAATACATTGAAATATCATCAAGTAATCCTAACGTAATATACGTTAATCAGCAACCCTCGTCAGGTTCTAATGGAATTCTTTGGAAAACTACAGACGGTGGGATTTCATGGGTACAACTCAATAAACCAAGTGGAAATAGTAGACGCATGTTATTAGCAATTAATCCACTTGATGAAAATGAACTTTGGTTGGCTTATCCCGATGGTTCAAATGGATTTAAAGTTTTTAGAACCAGTAATTCTGGTCAAACTTGGGAAAATCTAGGATCATCATTATTTAACAATGAATCAGTGCAAGCATTACATCATATTGCAGGAACAGATGGAGGAATTTATATTGCAACCAACCGTGCAGTTTACTATCGTAATAATCAAACTCAATTTCAACTTGACAATAGCGGGTTGCCTTTATTTACAAGTGGGAATATCTTTCAACCGTTCTACCGAGATGGAAAAATTAGATTAGCAAGCTATGGAAAAGGCATATGGGAAAGCAATTTGAATGAAGCACCTTCCTTTCCTATTGCTAGAGCTATGGTTGATAAATTATCACAAGAAGTTGTTTGTGCAATAGATTCATTTTATTTTGAAGATCATTCCTTCCTAAATCATTCGAATGCTAGCTGGAACTGGACTTTCCCAACTGGTTTTCCAAATTCATCTACTCAGCGTAATCCTTCTGTTTTATTTACTGAAGCTGGTAGTCATATAGCAATACTTCAAATTACGGATGGAAATGGAAATACTGATTCAGACACAATACAAGTAACAGTGAATAACTTTACATTGCCCACATCAGTTTCCGAAGGATTTGAAGGAACATTTGTACCCAGTGGTTGGAGTATAGACAACCCTAATAATGATGCACAATGGTCACTCTCATCCAATGCCGGAGGATTTGGAGCAACAAGTCAATCAACTATTTTTGATAATTACAACAATGATTCTCAGGGAAATGCTGATGATCTTATTATGTATTTAGAACCTTCGTCAATATTAACAAATTCCTATTTGAAATTTGATGTTGCTTATGCACGTTGGGGAGCAGGATACAGCGACACATTAGAGGTTTTAGTATCAACAGATTGCGGTTCCATCTATCAATCCCTCTATCTGAAAGGAGGAACAGATTTGGCGACATCCCCAGATTTCCAAGAATACTTCACTCCAACTTCTACCCAATGGCGCACTGACTCATTAGATTTAAGTTCATTTTCAAATGAAACAAACCTACAGGTTGCTTTTCGTAATATTGGTCGATATGGCAACGTAATTTACTTGGATAATATTAATATAGGTAATCTGGCAACTATAAATGATCAAGAAAATTTCGCTCCTATTATTTACCCAAATCCTGTTAGAGCGGGCGAGAATATTGCTATTGAATTGAATGGGACCTATTCCATTGCATTAATCGATCAAAAAGGTACTATCATCAAAAGAGAAACTGGGAACAATAAAACGCATTTGCTTATTTCCCCTACTTTAGCTCAAGGTATGTATAACATCCAAATAAAAACAGAGACTAAAATCTGGAATAACCCAATAGTAATAGTAAAATAAAATAGACTTTCTCAATAAAAAATCTTAAAATTGAGATACATCTTCTAGTGATTTATTCAACTTGACTTCAAGAAAAGGATCTCGGAAAGCTCCATTTCATTTTTATTTAACTAAACACTAAATAATTCAGATTATAAGCCATTATTCTTGATATTGGAATAATGAGTGACATGTGCTATCGAATGCTCAACTAAAAACGTTATCCGAATTAAGAGGAAATAAAAAAAGCTGCCCATAAGACAGCTTTTAATATAACACTAACTCATTAATTAGCTTAATGAAAATCTTTTAAAATCCGTAACGGTTAAACCTTTTGAAGTATTATCTAAAAATTGTTCAACTGTAACTTTCTCATCTCTAATAAATTGTTGACTCAATAAGGTGCTTTCTTTGAAGAACTTATTTAATCTGCCTTGTGCAATTTTATCAGCCATTTCAGCAGGCTTTCCTTCTTGAATTGCCAACTCCTTACCAATTTCCAATTCACGGCTGATTGTGTTTTCATCAACACCTGACTTATCAATTGCAATAGGATTCATTGCTGCAACTTGCATTGCCACTTGACGTCCTACTTCGTTCATATCCGCACCGTCAGCTGAAAAGCCAACAAGAGTAGCTAACTGATTACCTGGGTGATTGTATGCAACCACTTTCTCACCGTTAACAACAGCATAACTAGACAAATCTAATTTTTCACCAATTACACCAATCTGCTCAGTTATTTTTTCAGAAACAGACAATCTTTCGTCATACGAAAGTGCCATCAATTGATCAACAGTTTCAGGCTTATTAGCCAAAGCTAAATCCACCAATGATTGAACTAGAGAAACATACCCTTCGTTTTTTGCAACGAAATCAGTTTCACAATTCAATGTAAGAATAACTCCACTTTTTCCATCTGCCGAGGCTTGAGCTAAAACAACTCCTTCTTTAGCTTCATTGTCACCTCTCTTAGCAGCGATTTTTTGACCTTTCTTACGTAAAATATCAATAGCCGCTTCAAAATCACCATTTGACTCAACTAGAGCATTTTTACAATCCATCATACCAGCACCTGTTTGCTGGCGTAATTTATTTACATCGGATGCAGTAATTGCCATTTTATATAATTTTTAATTTTCTGTAGTTGTTTGAGAATCCGTAGAAACCTCTGCTTGAGCTACTTCAGTAACCTCGGCTGTAACTTCATTTGAATCTTTATCAGAACCTTTAGAATTCTTTCTTTCTTCCAATCCCTCTTTGATAGCAGCACAAATTTGATCTAAAATAATTGTTATAGATTTTGTAGCATCATCATTTGCTGGAATAGGAAAATCAACAAATTTCGGATTTGAATTGGTATCAACCATTGCGAAAGTAGGAATATTCAATTTTTTCGCTTCAGCCAAAGCAATGTGCTCTTTTAAAATGTCAATGATAAAAATAGCTGCAGGCTGACGAGTCATGTCTGCGATTGAACCGAATGTTTTTTCTAATTTCTCTCTTTGACGAGATTTAAATAATTTCTCTCTTTTATTCAACGTATCCCATGTTCCATCAATCTTCATCTTGTCGATGTTAGCCATCTTACGAATTGATTTTCTAGTCGTTTGGAAGTTTGTTAACATTCCTCCTGTCCATCTTTCAGTTACATAAGGCATGTTAATCTCTGTAACTTTTTGAGCGATAATTTCTTTTGCTTGTTTTTTAGTGGCAACAAACAAAACTTTTTTACCTGACTTAGCGATTTGTTTCATCGCAGCACAAGCTTGCTCAAGGTGAACAATAGTTTTATTAAGATCAATAATGTGAATTCCTTTTTTCTCTGCAAAAATGTACGGAGCCATTGCAGGATTCCATTTTCTTTTTAAGTGACCGAAATGAACTCCGGCATCTAATAATGAATCAAAATTTACTTTAGACATATATTTATTTGTTTACTTTCCTATTACTAAATCAACTTGCAAGGGTCCAAAATGGAAAATACTCACAAGCTTGGATACTAAACCTCCAAAAATATTAACGTTTGGAGAATTGGAATCTTTTTCTTGCTTTTGGACGACCTGGTTTCTTACGCTCAACCATTCTTGGATCACGTGTCAACAACCCTTCAGAACGCAAATTAGGTTTGTTGTCTTCAGAAATTTCAACCAAAGCTCTAGAAATACCTAATCGAATTGCTTCCGCCTGACCATTAATTCCTCCACCAAAAACATTAACCTTAACATCATACTGACCAACCGTGTCGGTAGCAGCAAAAGGTTGATTTATTTTGGCTTGTAGAATATCGATAGGAAATGCAACTTTAAAGTCTTTGTTATTGATTGTAATATTTCCATTTCCTTTAGAAAGATATACACGAGCAACCGCTGTTTTTCTTCTTCCTAATGTATTGATAACTTCCATGAATCGTATAAATTATTTTAATGAATCAATATTTAGTATTTCTGGGTTTTGAGCATCGTGGTTATGATTTGAACCAGCATAAACTCTCAAATTTCTATAAAGTGCTCTGCCCAGAGCATTTTTTGGCAACATTCCACGAACTGCTTTTTCAAGAATTCTTTCAGGATGTTTTTTCAATAATTCATCAACCGTTGTAAATCGCTGACCTCCAGGATATCCTGTGTATCTCGTATACACCTTATCTGCTGTCTTGTTTCCTGAGAAAGAAATTTTCTCTGCGTTGATAATAATAATGTTATCTCCACAATCAGCATGTGGTGTGTACGACGGTTTGTACTTACCACGAATCACTTTCGCTACAGTACTAGCCAATCTTCCAACATGTTTATCAGTTGCATCCACAACATACCATTTTTTTTCTGCTTTCTCCTTGTTTACAGAAACTGTTTTGTAACTTAACGTATCCACAATTCTTTACTTTAATTGAACACTTTTCCCAAAATCGGAGTGCAAAGATACAATTTCTTATTTTATCTGCAAGGATTGATAGAAAATATTTTTTTTAAAATTTCGCAAGAAAAATGAAACGTTTTTCCTACATTCGGTTTTTTTTCCAAATTCCAACTATGTTAATTCGTATTTTCACCTTATATGTTATATTTTTTCTATCAAGTTCTTCTTTTGTAAAGAGTCAAACTTTTCCTTCTGGTATATACACTGATGTTGCTGGTTCTGATAAGAATCTCATCTTTTATACGGTCAATGGAATAAATTATGTTATTCAAAAAGACTATGACTATTACACAGACGATATTGTTATTCGCGAGACATTGACTCACGGATTGGTAAGGAATGATTTAGAAATGAATTATACTTGTGGGCCTTTTTCATCTTATTGTCGAGATGGTTACTTCTTCACTAAAAATGGAAAAAGTTACTACTACGATGAATTACTGTTTGCTTATGAAGCCTTAGATTCCTTAAATTATCTCTACGTAAAAATTGACGAACTTCCCGAAAATTGGACATTGAATACAGAAGACCGTGTGGGTGAAAGAGGTATAATAAATGAAGAAATCATCTATGAAATAACTAAGATCACTGAGATTAAAAAAATTAATTCACCAAAGTGTCCTGATTGTATTTACATTGAAGGGGATCAACCTTATGTTATGGAAACGAATAAATATTTAATTAAGGAAACGGATTTAAACAAACTAGAATTGGCTAAATCACCAAATTTTGAATTATCAGACCTTTTAGGAAAAACAGTTCAAATGTACTTTAAATGGGAACATGGAAGAACCTCTGGTTACCTTATTGATGAAAATTTAGATTATGAAGCAAATAAATCAACCGTTCCCTACGATATAAAACTGATGACCGAAAGTTTAAATGCGAATTCGCTATTTACTTTTCCAAATCATCCTAAAAAATAAATTCATCAATTATTTGAACCAACCTGCATACATCTTATAATTGGTTGCAATGCGTTGTACTTCGCCGGCAAATAATTCAGGTGACAAATCTTTAACTTTTTTAGCAGGCACTCCAGCATAGATTGACCATGATTCAACGCGTGTATTTTCTGTTAAAACAGCACCTGCTGCAATAATACAATTCGATTCAATGTAGCAATTATCCATTACAATAGCACCCATACCGACGAGCACATTATCTTCAATAGTACAACCATGAATAATTGCATTGTGACCAATAGATACATTATCGCCAAGGTGAACTTTTGTTTTTTGATAAGTACAATGTATAACAGCACCATCTTGAATATTCACTCTGTTTCCAAGACGTATTGAATTAACATCGCCTCGAACTACTGCATTAAACCAAATGGAACATTCATCTCCAGTAATAACATCTCCAACTACGGTAGCATTCTCCGCTAGCCAACATTCTGAACCAAATTGAGGTTCGTTTCCGTTACACATTTTAATTAATGCCATTCACCCTTAAATTATTCAATTTTTAATCTCTAAATTTGCGTTCAACTAATAAACGTTTCGATGAAATTACAAGTAATTTTAATATTTACAGTTCTTTTTATAACTTTTTCATGCACCAATAAAGTAGACTCTATTGATGTTAAGAAACTTAAAACCCCTTGTGAATGTGCACATGCCGCTGAAATCGTTATAAATGAACAGCTTGACATCAGACAAGAAACAATGGGTAAGGAATTTAAAGATCTGGATACTGGAAAATTGATGCCTCGAGTGAGAAATTACATGAAAAAACAGAAAGAAATAATAAATCACTGTAAAGGGAACTTGGCTATTGGTAAATGTCCGGAGTGGAAAGAAATTCAAGAAAAGGTGAGTAAACGTAATGATGAGATCAGTAAAAAGGCACAAGAAGAAGCAATGAAAAAAGCATCGAACTAGTCAAATCGAATGGCTTTAACCGGATTTATTCTTGTAATTACATAACTAGGAATGACAAGAGCCAAAAGGCAAACAATCAAAGTGCCAAGATTCAACATTATAACATGTACTAGATCTAATTGAATGGGTACTTGTGAAAGATAATACACTTCTGGATTTAAAGAGATTAAACCGGTATATTTTTGTAAAAAACAAAAACCAATTCCAATAAAATTACCCCAAAACATTCCTCTTAAAATTAAATAGCCAGCCTGAATAAGAAATACTTTTCGGATTTTCCAATTAGATGCGCCAATGGCTTTCATCATTCCTATAAAATTTGTTCGAACAACAATAAGGACTAACATGGCAGAACCCATATTGATAATACCAATTAATAACATTAAAACTAATATAATTAGCACATTAATATCAAGAAACCCTAACCACAAGAAAAGTTCTTTTTCTGTATCTTTAATACTATTTACCTCGAGCATTGCACCGGATTCATCTGGTATTAATTCAACCAACTTCTTTAGTTCAATTGATTTGCTATCTAAATCATCCCAATGTTGAAGTTCGACTTCAAAACCACTCACGAAATTTAAACTTGTTGATTTCCCATCTAAATGCATCACTTCAATTGATCCTTTATTGGATGTGTGAATTTTATAATGATTTCCGGCTTGATCCAGGTATTCTTTTTCTATTTCACCATTTTCATTTAAGACATAGTCACAATTTGGAGCATTATGCACCTTTAATTTCAGAAAAGAGGTATCAATTAATGTTTTTTGTTTTTTATCTTCGGAAAGGAAGACTGATTTAGTAATCAATCGAATAGTGGTATCGATTTTAGGACAAATCATAAAACCAGCATATCGTTGAAATCCATCACCCCAATCGTATTGATAGGAGCCATCTCCACCTGTAACTTCTGCAGAAACAATTAAGTTTCCTTGTGAAAGAGTATCTAAAATGCGAATAGAGGCATTCAATCCCCAATCATTTAATTCTTGTACTATTGGTAAATTTGTTAAAACCAATTTTTTGTCAAATTCATCCAGTCCTGTTGAATAAATTCCTTCGATGACAAATTGGCGTTTGACGGGAGACTGTTTAACAAAAAATGCATCTATTGTATCCTTCAATTTATAATTTAACAATGAGGCCGTTTTTTTTGAAACAACAATTGGCTCAACATCCTTTTGATGTTGAAAATCAGGAATTTTTCCTTCAATAAAGTTCTCTCTAAAAAAGCTCCAATGCTCATGAGTAGAAAACCCTTTAAAAATAACCCCTTGTACATCTTGCTTAGTTAAAATGGAATCTTTACCCGAGGATAACTTGATTTTCTTTTCACTACCTTTAGATTGAATAAGAGCCGGTTTATAAGCGACCGCATGGATTCCTTTAGTGCTTTCTAATCCTTTTAATTGCTCAAGTGCAGGATGATTTTTTGGAATTGGTTCGGTTTCGTATGGAGAAGCTTCCCCAGCTGTCTTTAAAAAAAAATGCGATCCAAAACCTGTGATTTTATGTCGAATTTCTTGCTTGAAACCAGTTACCACTGCCAATGTAACCAAATTAACAATAATTGCTAATGAAATACTTATTATAGAAATTCTTACAATAGGTCGAGATACTTTTCGGCCTTTTACCTCAGATTTTATTAACTTTAACGCTATGAAGAATTCGCTAGACAATTCAAACCAATTTAGTTCTCAAAGGTACATAATGCTGTGGATAACATGGATATTTTTAAATACTTTAATTTCTTCATGTACCTTTGGGTCACCAAAAAACCTTGCTAACACTCTAAATTCAACTGAGAAAACAAGAGCAGATTCATCAATTCTACTAGGAAATGCTCAAACAGAAAAATACCTTCCTTTGCTTCAAGGTAAAAACATTGCAGTAGTTAGTAACCAAACATCCGTAATTAAAAACACCCACTTAATTGATAGCCTACTATCTCTTGGAATCCAGATTAAAGTTGTCTTTGCTCCTGAACATGGTTTTCGTGGCCAAGCTGATAATGGAGAACATATTTCTAATGAAACTGACAAAAAAACAGGTTTGAAAATTATTTCACTTTATGGGAATAATTCAAAACCTACTACTGAGCAATTAAAAGACATTGATATTGTTATTTATGATATTCAAGATGTTGGTGTTCGTTTTTACACGTATATTTCTACACTTCATTATGTGATGGAGGCATGTGCTGAAAATGGGAAAAAACTTCTTCTTCTGGATCGTCCAAATCCAAATGGCCACTATATTGACGGCCCAGTTCTTCAAAAAGAATTTAGCTCTTTTGTTGGTATGCACACTGTTCCTGTAGTTTATGGAATGACAGTTGGTGAATATGCTCAAATGATAAACGGTGAAAAATGGCTGAAAAATGGTATTCAATGTGAATTAATCCTAATTGCATGTCAAAATTACACACACAATACATTTTATTCTGTTCCGATAGCACCTTCTCCTAATCTAAAAACGGATGCAGCCATTGCGCTTTATGCAAGCCTTTGTTTTTTTGAAGGAACTACCGTAAGTATGGGGCGAGGAACTGATAGGCCTTTTGAAATCTTTGGCCATCCAAAATTTGATTCAACAACTTTTTCATTTACACCAACTCCTAGAATCGGTTCCAAAACACCTCCTTTTATGAATCAATTTTGTTATGGGATTGACTGTAAAAAAGAGAATAGTTTCCCCATGTATTCTATTGATTTACGACCATTGATGCAGGCAAAAAAACTATTAAACGAAAAGGATCAATATATTAATTCACCCAGTTTTTTCAATAAGTTAGCGGGGAATTCTACATTAAAACTTCAAATAGAAAATAATGCCTCTGAAGAAGAAATCAGAAATTCCTGGAAAGATGATTTGGAGAAATTTAAACTAATTCGAGCAAAGTATTTACTTTACGAATAAACCACTCTAAGTTAATTGATTTCTATTTAATTAACCTCAATAATTGCCTCTCGTACATCATCGGTAATTATTGAATTGGGCATTTTTTTTAACGCTTTACGTATACCAACAGCGGAGCGCATTTCAAAAATAGTTACTCGAATTCCCTCCATTTGATACTGTGTTACTTGATCTTTTGTACAATTCTTATTTTTAACGATAATTTCCTTAACAAAATTATACATTGAATAACTCGCTAAAAAATCAACATTTTCATTGATTTCATAAGCCACATGAAAACCTGCGTCATGCATTAAGCTCAAAAAAGAAAGATTATTTGATACGACAATTACTTTGATTTGAGGATTTTTCAAAAAAGAAATAGCCTGTAATGACTCATTAATAGCAAGTGAATTTAATTCTGTATTTGTACAGAAATTAATTTTTCGAATATCTAAATACAGTGTTTTTCCAAGCAGGTAGTTAGAATCCAGATCTTTCAAACGACAAAGCCTCTCCTGGTGAATTGATTTATACCTAACCTTTGACAAATCAGAAAATACTAATTCTGATACACACCCTGAAAAATTTGTTTGAGAACTTAAATTCGTATCGTGATAAAGCCATAGGTCACCATCTTTTGATAGTTGAACATCAACTTCTACCCCATTGCATCCTCTCATTTGCAAAGCATAATTTATAGCTTCTTGCGAATTATCATGATACATTGAATTAGGCATATCCAGTCCCATTCCTGCATGACCAATTATCTGAATGGATGAAAATTTTGTTCTTTTCGTGCATCCACAAATAATGAGTACTATAAAAAGTACATTACTCAAACGCATATCCTACACCTATTGAAAATTGCCAACCAATCGTATTTGCCGAAGATAAACGATTGAATGAATTTACAAATTTTTCATTCAACAATCCGGCATTGAATCTATGATTAAAAAACCACCTCGAACCGTAAGTAAATAAATAGCCAGCGTGAATGGAAGAAAAATAATGTCTTTCAAGAGTTGAAAAAGTGGACAACAATAGACTTAATTCAGGTGAAATGGATCCTTTTTTCAATGATAACAACCTGTATCCAAATCCAAATTGAAGTTGAGGAAAAAACCGATACTGATAAATTGTTCTATTCAACCCGATACCCAATGAAGAAGAAATAGAGATTTTATTTGACTGCAACATCCAAGAAAGAGATGAAAAGTTATCCATCTTTTGAAATGACTGAGTTATAAAAAGAGAATGATGAAACCGATGTAATGAAGTTTCTTTTATTTTATTTTGAGAAAAACTAAAGGAATTTAAACTGATAAAAACTAAGAGCAAAGAAAGGTTCTGTTTATGAACCCATTTTTGGACATTTCTTACAAGCATATCCTTTCGTTTTGTACTTTTTACAACATTTTTTCTTTTTACAACATTCTATTTTACAAGAAAATAAAAATTCAATGTTTTCAGAGTTTTGACTATTTTCAATGTGTAAAAGCATTCTTATTTAGAATAATTCTATACAAAGATAGTTTATTTTGAAATAGATGTACACTATTTTCTAGAAATTTCGGTTTCTTACCAACTATCTGATTTACCATCTTCTTCATTGGCTTCATCAATTAATTTCTTCCAATCGTATGACATATCTTCAGTATCTCGAATAATCCATTGATAATCATCAGGTTTTAGTTCGTAAACCTCTATATTTTCCCCTGTATATTCTTCTATTTCTTTTAACAACTTTTTTTCATCAGAGCTACAAAATGAAATGGCTTGACCTTGACGTTTGCCTCTACCTGTACGACCACAACGATGCACATAATTTTCAGGATTTTCAGGTAAATCGTAATTAATCACATAATCCACATCTGGAATATCAATACCGCGAGCTGCAACATCAGTGGTTACCAGCACATTATTTTCGCCTGATCGAAAACGATCTAACAGTTCAAAACGTATTTTCTGTTCTATTCCACCATGCAACGACTCTACTTTGATACCTACTCGTGCCATGGCGGCCTCTACCCTTTCTGCTCTTACTTTGGTTCTAACAAAAATTATAAATTTCCCTTCCTCGTATTCCTTAAGAATATTTTCTAAGAAAAACCGTTTGTCATCCATTTCTATAAATGAAACGGTATGATCTACTTTTCCAGCAACAGGATTTTTGGGAGAAAACTGAATGCGCAATGCATCTTTAACCACTTGATAGGCCAACTTTTTAATTTTTTTATCAATGGTTGCCGTAAAAAATAATGTTTGACGCTTTTTGGGCAAAAATTTCAAAACATCCTCAATATCCTTATGAAATCCCAAGTCCAACATAAGGTCAGCCTCATCAAGAATGAGAGTATGTATTTTCTCAAGTTGAATATAACCTTGAGAGATTAGATCGAACATTCGACCAGGTGTTGTAACAAGAACATCTACTCTTTTTTGAAGTGATTTTATTTGTGTTTCTTGCTCAACACCTCCAATTAAACCCAAAGTCTTTACTTTCGTATGTTTCCCAATTTCCTGAAAAACAGATGCAATTTGTTTGGCCAATTCTCTCGTTGGAACCATTACTAAACATTGTATATACGAATCGGTACTTTTTTGTTTGTTCCTGCTAATTTTTTCTAAAATTGGAATAACGAAAGCAGCTGTTTTTCCTGTTCCTGTTTGAGCAACTGCCATTACATCCTCACCATCTAAGATGGGTTGAATTGCCCGATATTGAATGTCTGTTGGACGAATGAATCCCAAAGAGCTTAATTGATCTTTAATTTCTTGTCGGATGGGATAATCTGTAAATTTCATTTTTGATGACAAAAAAAAACCGTCTTTCGACGGCTTCAATTTTTTAAGCTACTACTTTGGGAACTAAAATTCTTCCGCAATGTTCGCAAACTATAATTTTCTTTTTCATTTCAATGTCTAACTGACGCTGTGCAGGGATTTTGTTGAAACATCCACCACATGCATCTCGATTAACAGGAACAACAGCTAAACCGTTTTTAGCATTTGTTCTCAATCTATCATAGGCAAACAACAATCTTTCTTCAATATTTTTCTTAGCGTTATCTGATGATTTCAATAATTTATCTTCATCAACTTGCGTTTCAGAGATAATGGCATCAAGTTCAGATTTTTTTGTCGCTAAATCAGAAGCTCTCAATTCTAACTGAGTTTTTGCTTCATCTAAAATTTCTTGCTTAGATTCTATTTTAAATTTAGCCTCTTTGGATTTTTTCTCGTGCAATTTAATTTCTAATTCTTGAAATTCAATTTCTTTAGATAAAGAATCATACTCTCTGTTATTTCTAACATTATTTTGTTGCTCCTTGTATTTAGAAATTGCTGTTTCAGAATCTTTGGAAGCGTTTTTACGATCAGAAACTTCCGTCTCAAGTTGAGCAACCTCTTCCTCTAAGTTTGAAATTCTTGTTTGAAGTCCTGCAACCTCGTCTTCCAAATCTTGAACTTCAAGTGGTAACTCACCACGAACAGTTCTAATCTTATCAATTTGAGAATCAATCTTTTGAAGCTCGAATAAAGCGTCTAATTTATCCGCTATGTTTAGTTCTTTTTTTGCTGCTTTTGCTGCCATGTATTACCAGTAATTTATTGGATTCGTATTTCGTTCCGTTAAATGGATTGCAAAGGTACTAAAATTTTTCTTAAGAATATCAGCAATTAAATCTTTTGTGAATTGTTCGCTTTCATAATGACCAATATCCATTAAAAAAATACGATTATCAGCATCAAAAAACTCATGGTATTTCACATCAGAGGTTATGAAAGCATCCGCTTTTTTTGCTTTAGCTTGTGTAATAAGGAAACTACCCGACCCTCCACATACAGCTACTTTTTTAATAGCTTTTCCAAGTTTTTTTGTATACTTGATCGTACCACAATTAAACGTCTGTTTCACAAAATCTAAAAATTGATCTTCTGAAATTTCACTCTCCAATTCACCAATCATACCTGAGCCCTCGAATTCGTTTTTGTTGTTTAGCGAAATTAAGTCGTACGCAACCTCCTCATAAGGATGGGCTGAAATCATTGCTGAAAGGACAGCAGAAACGCGACTATTTTCTACTAAAAACTCCGCTTTCACCTCTTCCACAGAACTTCTACGCCCTGACTTTCCTTCGAAAGGTCTAGCGGAATCACTTGGCTTATACGTTCCCGTCCCAACAGTGTTAAAATGACATTCGGAATAATTCCCAATTCTTCCCGCTCCTGAATCAAACATAGCTTCACTCACTTTTTCTGCAAATTCCCTCGGTATATAAACTACTACTTTGGTTAAGGAATTTGCTTTGGGCAGTAAAATCTTTGTGTTTTTTAAACCAAGTCTATTCGAAATTTCAAAATTTACACCAAATCTGTAATTATCTAAATTTGTATGAATTGCATAAAGTGCAATGTTATTCTGTATGGCTTTAATAACTACTCGCTGCACATAATCATCGCCATTTATTTTTTTCAATCCTTGGAAAATTATTGGGTGATGAGAAATAATCAATTGGCATTTTTTCTCAATAGCTTCGTCAATAATTTCTTCCGTACAATCCAATGAAATTAGTACTCTTTCGACTTCTGCATCTCCAATCCCGACTAACAAACCACAATTATCATATGATTCTTGAGTGGAAAGTGGCGCTATACTTTCCAGATAATTCGTAATTTCTTTAATAGTAGTTCTTTGCATAATTGTAAAAGTAATAAGGATCCTTGAATTGAAACATATTTACTTTTCTATTGTAGTAAACATTACTTATCATTAACCAATTTTCTTACAAAATTATTATTGTCGTACATTTGCATTAATTATGGAGGATTTCAAGCTAAATACTATTGAAGAAGCAATTGCTGATATTCAGGCAGGAAAAGTGGTCATTGTTGTGGATGACGAAGATCGCGAAAACGAAGGAGATTTTTTAACTGCGGCTCGTAATGCAACCCCTGAGGTCGTGAATTTTATGGCAACACATGGAAGGGGATTAATTTGCGCTCCTTTGACCGAAAAAAGATGTGAGGAATTGGGACTTAATTTAATGGTTCAGCAAAATTCCGCCACCTACGAAACTCCCTTTACAGTATCTGTCGATCTGAATGGACATGGTTGTACAACCGGAATTTCAACAAGCGATCGATCAAAAACAATTCTGGCATTAATAGATCCAAATATTGACCCCAACGAATTAGGTAAACCAGGTCATATCTTCCCACTTCGTGCAAAAGATGGCGGGGTGCTACGAAGAGCCGGACACACAGAAGCAGCTGTAGATTTGTCAAGATTGGCGGGATTTGAACCAGCAGGAGTAATTGTTGAAATCTTAAATGAGGACGGAACAATGGCTCGATTACCTCAACTGATTGAAATTGCCAAAAAATTTGATTTAAAAATCGTTTCAATTGCTGAATTAATTGAATACCGAATTAAAAACGAATCATTAATTGACCGGGTAGTTGACGTACACATGCCAACAGAATTTGGTGATTTTCAGCTTTTTGCATACAAAGAAAAGACAAGTGGGCAAGATAATTTAGCTTTAGTAAAAGGTACATGGACAGAAGAAGAACCTGTTTTAGTGCGAGTACATTCATCTTGTTTAACGGGTGATATTTTTGGCTCTTGCCGCTGCGATTGTGGCCCTCAACTTCATAAAGCCATGGAAATTATTGAAAAAGAAGGAAAAGGTGTGATTTTATATATGAATCAGGAAGGTAGAGGTATTGGACTGATGAACAAATTGAAGGCTTACAAGCTTCAAGAGGAAGGATTAGATACTTTGGAAGCCAATATAAAACTTGGATTCAAAGGAGATCAAAGAGATTATGGTATCGGTGCACAAATTTTACGAGATTTAGGCGTTAAAAAAATGAGACTCTTATCTAACAATCCAAAAAAGAGATCTGGACTAATTGGATACGGATTAGAAATTATTGAAAATGTAACCTTAGAAATAGAAAGTAATAGACATAACGAATCCTATTTAAAAACAAAACGCGATAAAATGGGACATTCACTAAAAATTGATAAGTAATTTATGCTTGAATCCCAAGGACTTAAGAAATCATTTGGCAATCTTTCTATTTTAAAGGGGATTGATTTACACATCTCTGAACGAGAAATTGTTTCAATTGTAGGATCCTCTGGGGCTGGAAAAACAACCTTACTTCAAATTTTAGGCACCTTAGATACCCCTGACGACGGAAAGATCTTTATTGACGGCGTTAACCCATTTAGCTTGTCGAAAAAAAAACTTGCCGCTTTTCGAAATGAAAAACTAGGTTTCATCTTTCAATTTCATCAACTTTTACCCGAATTTAATGCGCTTGAAAATGCTATTCTACCAGCATTGATTAAAGGAGAAAGTATGACAAATGCAAAAAAATCTGGAATGCGCCTACTGGAAATGCTTGGTCTTCAAGAACGAGCGCTTCACAAACCAAATGAGCTTTCAGGAGGCGAACAACAACGAATCGCTGTTTGTCGGTCGTTAATCAATGACCCTAAATTAATATTTGCCGATGAACCTTCGGGAAATTTAGACAGCAAAAATGCAAAAGAACTGCACGAACTATTCTTTTTCTTACGAGATGAGTTGAAACAAACTTTTGTGATTGTTACGCACAACGAATCTTTGGCAAATATGGCTGATCGCAAAATAACGATTACCGATGGTTTGTTAGAATCTTAAGGAACATGGATTTTCTTGAATTAAAAGAATATCTTGATTTTAAAGCAAACCAGTATGAAAACCCCGATTTTCTGGAATCAGACCCTTTAAAATTAGTTCACCAATTCACAAAAAAAGAAGACCGAGAAATAGTTGGGTTATTAATTGCAACGATCGCTTGGGGAAATCGAAAGAGCATTATTTCAAATGGCGAAAAGCTCATAGATATTATGCAATATGAACCTTTTAATTTTTTAATTAACTACGATAACCCAAATCAATTAAAGAACTTTGTTCATCGAACATTTAATGTACAAGACTTAGACTTTTTCTTACGTTCACTTCAACACATTTACCTTAACCACAATGGATTAGAAGCTACATTTAAACCTCATCCAAATTATACAGGTGTTAAAGGAAGAATCGTTAATTTTCGAAAACACTTTTTAGAGGTCGCTCATGAAAAAAGAAGTGAAAAGCATATTTCAAATCCGCTTCAAAATTCAGCATGCAAGCGATTGAATATGTACTTACGTTGGATGGTTAGGCCAAATAATCGCGGAGTTGATTTAGGAATTTGGAATAGCATTCCTAAATCTGAATTATACTTACCTCTCGATGTTCATACAAGTAGAAATGCTCGTTTTTTGGGGCTACTCACTCGAAAACAGGATGATTGGAAGGCATTAGTTGAACTCATGGAGAAACTTCAAAATATGGACCCAATTGATCCTTCGAAATATGATTTTGCATTATTTGGAATTGGAGTAAATGAGAAAGGACTATTTGATTGAATCGCTCAAATCAACTACTAAATGAGAATAATATTTATATTTTCTTCTAATTTGTGACATGTATTGGAGTATTTTAAGCTTAAACCAGTATGCTCTTTTCAAAAAAAAATCAACCCATTGATACAACAAAATAGGTTTTTAAGCAAATTTGCATACTATAAAATCAGTAAAATGAAATATCTAGTATCTTATTTACTTCTATTTAGCTATTCTTATTCATTTACTCAATACGCATCATCTGTTGGAGCAATTGGAGGTGCAAATACGAATAATTTTGGGTTAGGAATAATGTATCGTCAGCATTTATCTGATTATTTCTATTTGGAAGGAGCGGTAAGTTTACCTTGCATTACGGGAAATGGATATATTGATATTTACAGTCCTCCGGTATATTATTGGAGTACAACTACTCTCGGCTTAAATGCTGGTTTCAACTTATTTAACTACGAACCATTGAAACACAACTTTGGATTTTCAGCTGGATGGTCCAAAATATATGGTACAAAGGAGTCAGCAGGTAGAATAATTGGAGGTTCTATAACCTATTCATATCTGTTGAGCAATCATTGGAACATTGAATTAAATGCAGGTGTGGGTGTGCTCAAGGATTTTGAGGAATCCTACACAATTCCTGTTTTTGGAGTAAGATATTCAAAAGTTTACAGTAAAAAACTAGCAGAAATTCCAAAAGAAGAAAGAGTGCCTCTATTCAATCCTCAACCTCCCGATTACCGAACAGTTTTAACTGCATCTATCGGTGTAAATCCAATCCTATTCGGTTTGAGTATTCAACAATACCTTAACCGTTTTATGGCCATAGAAGCAGGATTGGGTCTATTGTCAGCAAATGCAAATTTAAAAATATATCCATTAAATGGTTTTGACGGAATTGTAGATCCATACATTGGTGCTGACATAGGCTACAGTTGGTTCGACGAATTTGTTCCGCTAACCTATTTTCCAATTGGACTTGAAATTAAACCTCGATTTGGTGGCTATGAAACTGGTTATCGTTTTGGAATTGATATTGGCCCATTTGTTTATGATGGTGAAGGATTTTTAGGTCTTAACCTGAGACTTAGTAAAGCATTTAATGATCGTTTTTAAATCAATGTTTATAAATTAACTTAACGCTCTTGATTTGTTAAAATCAAATTTGAGTTTACTATTCAAATTACTTTGTATCTTCGTGTTGAATATTCAAACAGTAAAAATGTTCAATCCTATGATTTACAGATGGTCGGTACTCTTAGCTATCCCCTTGCTCTTTTGGATAAGTTCATCATTAATTGAAAACAATGACCCAAAGGAAGTTCTATGGGGTTTTTATGGACATAAACGAATAAATCGAGTGGCCGTTTTTACTTTGCCACCCGAAATGTTTGGATTCTATAAAGAACACATAGAATTTCTTACCGAACACTCCGTCGATCCCGATAAAAGAAGATACGCTGTAGAAGGAGAAGCACCAAGACACTATATTGATTTAGACCATTTTTACATCAAAGGAAAAGAAGATCCTTTTGAAGTAATGCCTCGAAGATGGGAGGATGCCGTAAAGAAATTTACAGAAGACACACTCCAGGCATATGGCATTGTGCCTTGGCATATTCAAATAATGAAATTCAGACTACAGAAGGCATTTGAAACAAAAAATGTTGATTTAATATTAAAGTATTCAGCAGAAATTGGACACTATATTGGTGATGCACACGTCCCACTTCATACCACAGAAAATTACAATGGGCAGAAAACAAACCAACGTGGAATTCATGGTTTTTGGGAAAGTAGACTTGTAGAAATAAATGCCGATAACTACGATTATTTTACAGGTAAAAGTAAATATGTAAAAAACACCTTGGATTTTGCTTGGGATGCAATCAAATCATCTCATTTAGCACTAGATTCTGTATTAGATTTTGAAAGAGAATTAACCAACGATTTTCCTTCCGATCAAAAATACAGCTATGAACAACGAGGAAACACAACGGTTTTGACCTACTCCAAATCTTTCTCAGATGCCTATCACTTGCGTTTAAATGGAATGGTAGAGCGAAGAATGAGAGATGCCATACTTGCAATAGGTTCAATTTGGTACACATGTTGGGTAGATGCAGGTCAACCCAATTTAAGCGAATTACAAAATAAACCACCGTCAGCTCAATTAATTAAGGAATTTGAAGAATTAGAACAACAATATGGCCATGAAAAGCACAAAGGTAGAATTTGCGATTAAAACCCTGTTTGTTGGTTTTCTTTTTGCTCTTCTAGTGATTCCATTCTCATCAAAAGCTCAGTTGACAGAAAAAAAAGGTTATGTTGGCTTCAAAACAAGTTATGGTTTTGTCGACACTTCCTTTTATACCAACTATGGGCTTACTGGAGAATATCTATTTGAAAATAGAATAGGTTTGGTTTACAATTTTGAATACCAAAGAAGGACAGACAATTTTAAGCATATTCATGCCTCTGTCGGTTCACTTGCCGGGCCACCACTTATTCTTATCGGACTCATTTCTGGTCTTGCTGATTCAGCAAATGACGGAACAAGTTCAGGGTCAGTATTTGGATTAGGATACTTGGGAACATTAGTAGGATTGTTAATAACTGTTTTACCTGATGGTGTATCTTATCACATACCTTTTGGTTATAACGGTGATATATCTCCTTATGCAAATTTTTTGGGGATCGATTATATTTGGAATAAAAATTTGGGTTATTCCCAATGGAAATATGCTTGTTCGTTTGGCGTTAAGGGAACCTATTGGCATCAATCCAATTGGATGCTACAAGGATTTTTGGAAACAAGAAAAGTTGCCAGCACAGGTTGGGGATTCGGGGCAGGACTTGGAGCTGCATATTCACTAGGAAATAATTAATAAATATTTCAATAATTTTGATTGAATAATACATTTAGAACCAATAATTTTACACTTTAAATAAATTAAAATTTACGTTATGTCAGAAGAAATAAAAAAAGTAGATTCCTCGAAAAAAGTAATCGTAGTTCTATTAATTGCCATAATTGGGTTAATTGGGGGAATTGCCTATCTATCGAAGTTATATTCAGATAAAATTCAGGAATTGAATAAAGCTTTAGGCGAGAATACGAAGCTTAAATCAGATTTAAACGAGGTAAATAAATCAATAGGCTCTGTTGTTGACATTGAAGGGAGATCGAATGATTTGAAAACCAACTTAACAAATATGTTGAACAATTACGATGAGTTAATTAAAATGGATAAATCGAAATCAGATAGTTTAAATATCGAAAAATCCAAAATACAAGGTTTATTGAATCAGATTAACACGCTGAAAAGTCAAGGGAATTTAACCTATTCCAAATTATTAAAAATGGAGAAAGAGAATGAAACTCTTCGAGAAATCATGAAAAGTTATATCAAAGAAATTGATCAACTTAACCAATTGAACAAAAAAATTCAAACTGACCTTAATGAAACATCTGACAAGTTAAATTCAACAGAAACAGAACGAGATGAATACAAAAAAGTGGCAGAAGAAACCTCTGCGAAGGTAAAACAAGGTTCAAAACTGCAAGCTTACAGCTTTACCTCAAGCGGAATGGAGTTGAAAAGAAACAATACTACAAAAGAAACTACAAAAGCGAAAGAAACAATTCAAATAAAGTGTTTATTTACGGTTGGTTCTAATTCATTAACAACTGCTGGTAAGAAAACGGTTTATATGCAAGTAATTACTCCAGAAGGTAAAACACTTCAATCAAGAAGTTCGAATGTGGTTAGCGTAGATGGGACAACAATGCCATTCTCTGAAAAAAGAGATATTGATTATGATAATAACAGCATTGACGTAGGTATTTACTATGATATGAGAGGAGAAAAAGCCACCAAAGGCACCTACAAAGTTCGCATTTACTGTGAAGGAAATTTAATAGGTACAGATAGTTTTACTTTAAAATAATAGAATGGAAGCAAAGGATTTAGGAAGTGTAGAATTTACCATTAATCATCATATAGCAACAATAGAATTTGGTCACCCTCTTAGTAATTCTTTACCTGGAAAAATCCTAGGAAAATTAGCTGAAACGATAGCTGAACTGGGAAATAATGACGAGGTTCGAGTTATTGTATTAAAATCTACGGGTGAGAAGGCTTTTTGCGCGGGGGCGAGTTTTGACGAATTAATTTCTATTCAAGACTTCGAAACCGGTAAGCAATTTTTCTCTGGTTTTGCAAAAGTAATCAATGCATGTAGAACGTGTCCAAAATTCATCATAGGTCGTGTGCAAGGAAAGGCTGTTGGCGGAGGCGTTGGCATAGCGTCCGCTGTTGATTACTGTTTAGCGACAAAACATGCCGAGGTTAAACTTTCAGAATTGGCTGTGGGTATTGGCCCTTTTGTTGTTGGTCCCGCCGTTGAAAGAAAAATTGGTTTGTCCGCAATGAGCGAATTAGCAATTAATGCTACAGAATGGAGATCTGCCAAATGGGCAAAGCACAAAGGGTTGTATTCAGAAATTTTTGATTCAATTGAAGAGCTTGATACAGAAGTTGAAAAGTTAGCCAATAAATTAGCTAAATCAAACCCAGAGGCAATGTCTATGTTGAAAAAAGTCTTTTGGGAAGGCACTGATCATTGGGGCCAATTATTGAGTGAAAGAGCTGGAATGAGTGGAAAACTTGTCTTGAGCGAATTCACGGTTAATGCAATCAACTCCTTTAAAACTAAGTAAAGATATAGAATGTCTTTACCAAAAATAATTACCTCCATCTTAGATTTTTTCTATCCCGTGGTTGGTAAGCTAATTCCTAAAAAAACGTATTACTACGCCGCTTGTGGAGGTGGAAACCTAGTACTTAGTTGGATTTTATTTTTTATTTTTTATCAGTTCATTTTTGACAAAAAAATGTTTCCACTTGAGCTACCGTACAACACTTCTTTTGTTGTAACGGCCTACACGTTAAGTTCTGTAAGTTGTTTTATTATTACGTTTACGATTGGCTTTTTATTGATGAAATATGTTGTTTTTACGGGAAGTGAACTAAAAGGGAGGGTGCAATTATTTCGATACGGATTAAGCTCTGCCTTATCAGGAGTACTATCTTGGTTAATTTTGAAATTTTTTATTGAATTACTCTCTATTTACCCATCCATTGCTAATGTCTTGGCCTCTTGCATCATCGTTATATTCAGCTACTTAATGCAACGAAATTTCAGTTTCAAGTAAGGCATTTTAAGTGGTTAAATTATGGTGCTTTTAAACGACAATTCTTATTTAATGCGGTCAGGATAATCTGTAATTATCCCATCAATTTCTAGGCGCATTAATCGATTTTGACTTTTCTTTTTGTTTACTGTCCAAGCAAATAATTTTATTCCATTTAAATGGAGATATTTTGAATCTTTTCGGTGAATTGTTCTGTGAAACATCCCTAGTGCATAAGGCTTGAATGTAAGTTGATTTACAAATTTTTCGGCTTTGACATAAGGCAAATATGTCAAATAAATACATCTGTATTCGGGTAATTGAGCATGAATTTCTTCTAATATCTTTGAATCAAAAGACATGAAAATAATATTGTATTTATAGAGAAAACCAGCTATCTCATCGGTAATTATTTTCACGAATTCAGACGGATAGGGTTAAGATTTTCCATATTCCCCTGGACTAGATTTCACTTCAAAAAGAATGATTGTATTCGAAAAATCATTGCATTTAAATAACTCTTGTAACAGCGGTTTATGCAATTGGGAATTAACTTGTTCCTTGAAACGAGGATGTTTTTTTAAGCCACAATCAAATTGTTGAATTTCATTTTGAGTCATTTCATATATATTCCACTGTTTCTCATTTTCTATGGACATCCCATTAGAATCTAGACAAAAAGAACTTTGAAAATAAGGTTCATGAGATATTACAAGTTGCTTATCTTTATTAACTACCACATCTAATTCTATACCATCAACACCTAAATTAATAGCCTTTTGAAACGATACAATCGAATTTTCAGGTAGCAAACCTCTACAGCCTCGATGTCCAAAAAATAGCACCTGATGTTCTTGAGACCAATAAACAAATGGAAAAAGAAAGACAATGAAAAATCGCATGAATTGATTTTTTTCCTCAAATGTACGAGATGAATTCTAAATTTAGCCAACCCAAAAATTAAGATTTTGTAAACAAATTACATGGTTAGGCTTTGCTTTTGATTTGTTTTGAGTAAATTTGAACTGAAAAAATTTGAACGTATGAATTATGATATAATTGTTTTAGGAAGTGGTCCAGGTGGATACGTTACAGCTATTCGAGCTTCTCAGTTAGGCCTTAAAACTGCGATTATTGAACGTGAATCACTTGGTGGTATTTGTTTAAATTGGGGATGTATTCCTACAAAAGCGCTATTGAAAAGTGCAAATGTGTTTGAATATCTTTCGCATGCAAGTGATTATGGAATAACTGTTAAGGAGGCTTCAGCTGACTTTTCAGCGATGATTGATAGAAGTCGTGGTGTTGCCAATGGAATGAGTGCTGGAATCCAATTTTTGATGAAGAAAAATAAAATTGATGTTATCAAAGGAAATGGTGTAATTAAAGCGGGAAAAAAGGTTGTTGTAACTGATGAGAATGGCACTACAACTGAATATTCTGCTGATAAAGGAGTAATTATAGCTACTGGAGCTCGTTCGCGAGAACTTCCAAACTTACCCCAAGACGGAGAAAAAATCATCGGATATAGACAAGCAATGACTCTGAAAACCCAGCCAAAAAAAATGGTGGTGGTTGGATCAGGTGCAATCGGTGTTGAATTTGCTTATTTTTACAATGCAATTGGAACTGAAGTAACGATTGTTGAATACCTACCAAATATTGTTCCGGTGGAAGATGAGGAAGTATCTAAACAATTGGAAAAATCATTTAAAAAAGCTGGAATTCAAGTAATGACGAAAGCCTCTGTTGAATCTGTAGATACAAAAGGAAAAGGGTGTATCGTTACGGTTAAAACAGAGAAAGGTGAAGAGAAAATTGAATGTGATGTTGTCCTTTCAGCTGTTGGAATTCAAGCAAATATTGAAAATATTGGTTTAGAAGAAGTTGGAATTATTGTAGACAAAGGTCGTGTATTAACTAACGAATATTATCAAACAAATATCCCTGGATATTATGCTATTGGTGATGTGATACCTGGACCTGCACTTGCTCACGTGGCATCCGCAGAAGGAATTATTTGTGTTGAGCAAATTGCAGGGCATCATCCACAACCATTAGACTATGGAAATATCCCTGGTTGTACCTACTGTTCTCCAGAAGTTGCCTCTGTTGGAATGACTGAAAAAGCAGCAAAAGATTCTGGTATTGAAATCAAGATTGGTAAATTTCCATTCTCTGCCTCTGGTAAAGCAAGTGCTGCAGGAGCAAAAGACGGTTTTGTAAAATTAATTTTTGATGCAAAATATGGTGAACTTTTAGGTGCTCATATGATTGGTGCTAATGTGACAGAAATGATTGCTGAAATTGTCGCTATTCGCAAATTGGAAACAACGGGGGAAGAATTGATAAAAACAGTTCATCCTCACCCAACAATGTCTGAAGCAATTATGGAAGCAGCTGCAGCTGCGTATGGCGAAGTGATTCACTTATAACCAAAAATTATACTCATTAAGCCATCCTAAGGGGTGGCTTTTTTTATTCTAAAGCGATGGATTATATAGAATTATCAATCATTTGTGAACCAAGGGAACCTTGGGCTGATATTGCTGTGGCACTTTTGGCAGAATTGCCTTTTGACAGTTTTGTTGATACAGAAACAGGCATTTTGGCTTATATTCCAGCCGATTCGTTTAATAAAGAGCCTGTTGAAACTATTTTAACCGAGAACTTTCCAATTGATGAAGTTCAATTGACTAGTCACGTTCGTTACATTGAACAAGAAAACTGGAATGCCAAATGGGAATCTGATTTTGAACCGGTTCATGTTGGAGAAGAACTTTCTATTTTAGCTCCTTTTCACGATAAAACATTAGCGAAAAAACGGATTATTGAAATCATGCCCAAAATGTCTTTTGGAACTGGTCATCATCAAACAACACGCTTAATGTGTTCCTTTTTGCTTGAGGAAGATGTGAATTCAAAAAAGGTTTTGGATATGGGCACAGGAACTGGGATTTTAGCAATATTAGCCGAACAACTTGAAGCAAATTCAATCCTAGCAGTTGATATCGAAGATTGGTCCGTAGAAAACACCTTGGAAAATGCTGAACGAAATAACTGCACGAAGATTGAAGGTCTTTGCGGAGATATAGATTGCATTGCAGAAGATGAGTTTGATATTATTTTGGCAAATATCAATCGTAACATTTTATTACGACACCTTCCCTTTTATTCAGAAAAGCTATCGAAAAATGGAATTTTATTTCTTAGTGGATTCTTCTATTCAGATGCCGAGGATTTAAAAAAAGCCGCACATGATGTGGGATTGCAGTTTATTGCTCATAAGTCAGAAGAAAATTGGTGTGCGTTGAAGTTCAGAAAAGGTTAAAATTTAGATTAGTTTAAATCTTTCTTTATTTCTTCAATAAATTTTTTAGTTCCTTCAATTTGATCCTCTTGCAAATCCTCCCCCGTATTTAAGGATTTTTCAGCAATTTCAAGTGCCTCCTTTTTGCGATTTAACTTGTATAGAACATGGGCGTATGTATCGAGACTATTCCAATTTTCACCGCCATCTAGTGTCATCACTTCTTTCATCCATTGCTCTGCCTTTTTCAAGTAAATTTCAGAGGTGGTGTTTTCTGCAATCAAATAACTGTACCGATTTTTATTTTCAGCGTCTAGAATGTTATCGCCATTTTTTAATAAATATTGAAATAAATTTTCCCAATCACTTTTTCTTTCAAAACCATATACTTCGAGCATTGGAATTAGTTCTGTAACCGAACCTAAGTCCATAGTTTTAGCTGTTTTAAGTAAAAGCTCATATTTGTACATTTGAAATTCAGGTTCATTTAGTAAATCAAATGCTGTTTGACGAATTGAATTAAATAAAAACTCATTTACATCTTCACCAAATGTTTCAATAAATTTATCCGAATTTTTAGCAATATTTTGAGTGGCTTTATGATTGAAGTCTGTTAGATATTCCTTTATGATTTTCCAGTTTTCATCTTTCAAATAATCATTCTCATTCAAAGAATACAAGAATTTATCTAATTCATCTTCGTAATCCAAACAAGTGGTAGAAACTGCTGCCATGTATGCCTTAAACAATTTAGGATCAGAAGTATTCTTAAGATAGTTTGCTTCAATTACTGAAAAGTTTTTATCCGAACTTTTAGCAATTTCACCTAATTGGATATAGAATTCAGGATCTTGTTCAGCTCCTGCAGTTCTGTGAACCAATTTTCCATCAGCATCTATAAAAAGTAAATTTGGGTAACACATCACCTTGTAAAGTGAGCCTATTTTTGTTCCCTCACCTTCATCTTCCATATCAAACTTAGCATTTATAAAATTCTTATTATAATACGCTGCTACATCTTTATCCGTAAAAATATTTGCAGAAATCCATGTACATGGACCACACCAAGTAGTATAAGCATCAATGAAAATAAGTTTTTTTTCCTTCTTTGCTTTTGCTTTTAACTTCTCCAAAGTAGAATTTTTTTCAAACTCAATTTGACCGAATGCAAAAGAAATTGAAATACATAAAAATGCGGTAATAAAAATATTGTTCTTCATAAGAAAGGATTATACTAAAAAAACAAAACGCACTGAATAATTTTGGTTACTAATCAGTGCGTTTTTATGTCTAAAAGTTATTTCTAATATTTCAAATTCTTTTGAACATGCATAGAAAACTTCTTGGCTTCTTGTAAAAATTTTCTATTTGTCCATTTAGGATAATTTGAAGATACTCTATTAGTAAGTAAAATTAAGTCTGAAGGAAAATTCCCGTAATAAGGCAAACTTGGATTAGAAGCTTGTTCGGGAGTAATAAATGATTTTGAACCTAACCATTTACGTAATTGAACTGCCTCAATCGGTTTTTCTGTTTCACTCCAAAAACAAGAAGGATCTTTAGCAATAGATTTAATATATTTATTGAGAGTGACATCGTCCAATTTTAGAAGCTCACTGATCAATTTATCGTACTTTTTCATATTTTCAACACTTTTCTTTAAAGCGTTTTTAGAGTTTAATGAATTTGCTTTTAGAAGCATTCTATCACTGTATTCACTTGGATTTTCCTTAAATGAAGTAATCATAGAATTTTTATATTCCTCAAAGGAGGTTTGATAATTCTCAATAAAAGTTGTAGAATACATGTCAAAAGCAGAATATGCAAGACTAGGATTTGATGCTATTAAATCTCTCCATTTATTTTCTCTTTTATTGTTTTCATATGAAATAAATTCTTCGCCTAAAATTCCCATATTAGATGTTAGCAAGCTTGCAAGTCCCATAACTCCGTCTTGAGGATTTTCGGAATAAAGTGCCATATCAAAACTGTATACTCCGATATTTGCGCCAAGTTCAGCAACTTTTTCCTTCGTATATAAATGTCCCGTAGTAATAAACGATAAAGTTATTACGGCTAATGCAATAAATCCAATTTTAACTTTTTTCATATTCTTTAATTTTAATCAAAAATATATAAAAAGATTCATTAAAATGATAAAAAAGTCAAACTAAATACACAAAAAAAACCGCTCCAATCGGAGCGGTTTTCCCATTGAATATAATCAATGAATTATTTTGTAATAACTACTTTTTGAGTAGATGAAGAATTTCCATCAGTAATTGTTACATAGTAAATTCCATTGTTCAATCCAGAAGTATTAACTGAAGCAGTTAAACCATTGATTGTAGAAGTTTTTACAACTTTTCCAGTTAAATCAGATAAAGAAACTGTAGCGTTTAACATTTTGTTAGAGTTGATGTTAATCACCTCAGAAGCTGGATTAGGATATACTGAAAAATCAGCTGCTGAAATTTCATCCAAGTTAGCAACAGATGTATTCAATCTAATTCCTAATGCATTTCCATTAGAGAAAGTACCACCATCAGCAATTAAATGAATCATAGATGCATAAAATGGTTGAACAACCGTTTGGTCATCTAAAATACGAATTACATCAGTAGCACTAACTTCTGTCAATACAGATGCAAAATAAGCTCCATCATTTAAAGCAATTCCTTGATTAAAAAATACAGTAGCTTTTCCAGCGGCAACATCAGCAGCGGTTAAAACGTAAAAGTTACTTAATGCTTCATTACCATTCAAATCAAGTAACGGCTGAGATCCATCAGCAAATAATTCAGCAGTATCAATAATTGCTACTTGAATTTGAGTATTAGCTGTAGTTCCAGTTCCTAATAAAATTTCAATTGAGTTGATCACATTGTCTCCACCACGTAAGTGATACATGTTTGCAAAAATTGTTCCTGTAGGGGTGTCAAATGAGTTAGAACCTAAAGAAGCTGTTGCTTGCAATTCAGCTGGGTTAACACCAATACCATCTACAGAATATAAATTTGTAGTAACTTCAAAATTACGTTTTGCAACGTTGTTTGTGTATGAAGGATCTGTAGTTAACTCTTCTGCTGAAGAAACTGTATACAAGCCGCTATAAACTCCAACTGGTGTGCTTGGCGTTTCAGTATTTCCGTACATTAAAGTATCTCCAGATGGCAAAGCACCTACAGAATAGTTAAAATTGAAAGAACCAAAATCAACATCAGCAGCAACATTTGAAGCAGCTGCCGCACCAAAATTGTATGCATAACCACCAACATCATAACTTGCATCTAAATGTACTACAGGGGTACGTCCGTATTCGATTCCTTCATTATTCGTTCCAGCGAAGAAAGGACTGATTGAACGAACGTCATTTGCAGGTTGTTCGATAATTTTTAAATCATCCACCAACCAAGCATAATCCCAAGAACCGATGTATCTCAAACGAACTTTAACGTTTGCTTGACCACCAGCAGCAGAAGTAATGTTGATTTGTCCAACTTCTTGATACAAGGTACTAACATTTTTATCCAAATTCACTGAAAATGGAATCCATGTAGTTCCACCATCGTTACTTACTTCAAAAATTGTTTCAGTAGTTTGCCACATTCTGATTCTTTGGTTAAACTCTAAAACAACATTTGGATAGGCTGAACAGTTAATTGTACTTGTGTATGTCATCAGCGCATCTTGATTTCCACCATCTGCTCCAACTGCATCAGAATCAAATAACGCATAACCATTTTCGTTGGTTACTGTATTCGACCCATCCACCCATGCACCAGTTCCATAACCTAATGTAGTTGCAGTACTTGTTGAAATCACCCAATCTTGTTGGTCATTTGTGTTGTTTGAAATAGCCCAATCTGCAGCTGTAGAAAAATCATTTGTCCAGATCGTAACTTTTGTTTGATGCTCTTTTTTAGGAGTTGGCATCTGCTCCGTAATTGCATTTTTCTCTTTTCTCATTTTCATCGCAGTATTTTTTTGCGCGAAAACAACTGTAGAAAAAAACGTAGCTCCAAGTAAAACGTAAATCTTTTTCATGTTAATTAATTTTAGGTCACGAAAATATGAAATAATTTACATCTTGGCAATGAAATTTTGAAAAATAATAAAGAAGGACAGAAATAAAATTAGATGAACTGAAAGTCAACTCTGCGATTTCGCTTTTTACCTTCCGAAGTTTTATTCGTATCAACAGGTTTTTTTTCTCCTTGATATTCGTATTCAATTCTATCTCTAGAGAGTCCATTTTGCTCCAAAAACTGAATGATTACCTCTGCTCTTTTCTTTGATAAATCTTCGTTGTATTGATCCGTCCCATCCCAATCTGTGTGACCAATAACTTTTAACCTCAAATCTGTATGTCCGTTTATTACATTGATAACTTTTTTCAAATAGGAGAAATACTCTGGTGATAATTCCGCATCTGCCGGCTTGAAATACACAGACTGAAATTGAAAATTAGTGCGTTCTTCATCACGTTTTTTCGGTGCAACCATACCTAGTGAAAATTCCTTCAAAAAGAGATAAAACCAGGCTTGATTCACCTCTTTTTTGGCCGTTGAAACGAAATCCTCTGAAACATGAAACAATACCATTTTTTTGAAGATTTTTTTATCCTTATCACTAACTATTTCTACCATTAAATAACCTGTTGAGTCGTTTAATTTTAATGTAACGCTGCATTTATCTTTAGTAGCATTAATCATGCTTTTTGGATCAAAAACCACATCTTTGAAGACAAGGGAGTCCGCATTGTATGTTCCTGTAAGCCTAACTATCGAGAAAGCCGTAGATTGTAGTCTCTCAACTCGAATATTTACATCACAATTATTTTTATACTTTGCTATTTTGAAATAAACAATCTTTGCTGATGAATCAGTCATGGAATTTTCATAAACAACCCCTTTCCAAACTCCCAAGATTGAAGATTGAGCCCTTGACATTGAGAACGCCATCAAAACGATGAAGAGAGAAAAATGAACAATTTTCAACATTCTTATTTATTCGTTATTAATCAAAAAAAGTTCCACAAAAAAGAACATTTAAACTATAATACTGTTACAATGGAAATATAAATTATGAAGTCAATCGTTTCAATCTTTATTTTACTCGCTTTTACATCTTGCGGTCAATCTAAAAATGCGCAAAATGAACAAAAAAATTCATCAATGAATACACCCAAAGAATCAATCCATCAATTTACCGTAAATGATATCGATGGAAAACCTTTTGATTTCAAATTGTTGAAAGGAAAGAAAATAATGGTGGTTAATACAGCTTCCAAATGTGGCTTGACTCCTCAATACGAAAAATTAGAAGCTCTTTATCAAAAATATAAAAATTCCAACTTCGTCATTATTGGTTTTCCGGCAAATAATTTCATGGGCCAAGAACCTGGAACAAATGAAGAAATCGCAACTTTTTGTAAAAAAAATTACGGTGTTAGTTTTTCAATGATGGAAAAAATTTCAGTAAAAGGTGATGATATGCACCCAATTTATCATTTTCTAACTGAAAAATCCAAAAATGGATTAGAAGACAATTCTGTTCAATGGAACTTTCAAAAGTATTTGATTGATGAAAATGGATACTTGATTAAGGTTGTAAGTCCGCGAACTTCACCTGATGATCAAGAAATAACTAATTGGTTAGAAGGAAAATAAAAACTATATTTCAGTCAAGTTTATTATTAGACCATCCTCTGCGAATTCAACATTTTCAAAGATTTCTTTTGCCTCTGAAACATGTTGGATAGGTGTTGAGTATCTTGCGCTAATGTGTCCCATTATTAATTTTTTCACTTGACTTTTGACGGCTATTTTAGCAGCATCTAAAGCCGTTGAATGGAAAGTAAGTTTTGCTCTTCCTGAATCTTTTTCTACAAAAGTCGCTTCGTGATACAAAAGCGTTGAACCTTGAATATGTTCGCAAATTCGTTCGTCATACTTTGTATCTGAGCAATACGCATAAGAGAATAAGGATTTCGGTGGAAGCGTGTAATTCTTATACTTCCAGAATTTACCCGATGAATCTAAAACATCTTTTCCTGCTTTGAGTTGATGAATAATTTCCAAAGGAATATTTTCTTGTTCTAATCGATCTTTTCGGATATTAAGTTCGCCTTGAATTTCTTTAATCAAGTAACCTTGTGTTTGAATGCGATGATTTAATGGAAAAGTATTAATCTCAAGAACTTTATCGCGGTAGATACAAGTATTCGCATTTTTCTGTAACGCTATAAACTCAATCTCAAAAGCCAATTTATGATGTCCAATTTCTAATTGACTACGAACGCAATTTTCCAATCCTTCTGGACCAATAATTTTCAAGCCTTTATCTCGACCTAATAAATGCATAGTACTCAACAAGCCGGGTAATCCAAAGAAATGATCACCATGCAAATGAGAAATCAAAATGATCTGAATGGATTGAATTTTAAGGTTGAATTTTCTCAACTGAAATTGTGTACCTTCACCACAGTCTATAAGAATGTGACGATTGTTACATGTTACAAGTTGAGATGTTGGAAATCTAGAATTAGTAGGTACAGCAGAACCGCTTCCTAAAATGGTCACTGTGAAACTCACGAATGAAATCTTGCCAATGAATCTTTGTGATTTAGCTCAATATCAATCACCTTGTCCAATTGTGCAATCGAGATTAATTTCATTACGTTAGGTTGAACATTACACAAAATGAACTTTCCATTTGTATCCTTGCACAAACGATTTGCCATCAAAATTGCACTCAACCCAGAAGAATCGCAGTATTTTGTGGCTGACATGTCAAAAATGACTCTATTTCTGTTATTTTTATTGATGTACAAAAAATGCCCTTTAAGCTCGGCCGCAGTATTTGCATCTAATTTTTCAATATGAGAAATGACAGTTACAATATTTTCGTTGTGTTGTAGTTCAAAATTCATAACATCAAGATTTTTTCAAATTTAATAATTTAATTAATCTGCAATCAAAATTTTTGCATCTTTGTTCTCAAAGTAAAACAATGAAAATATTCCTTATTTGGTCACTACTCTTACTTATAACAACACCCTTTTTTAGTCAAAAGAACTTACCCTTTATCGGCACATTGGAGTATGAGATAAGAAATATCGAGTTGAAGGATGAAAAACCTCAACTCATGCATATCCTATCTCTTGATTCTATCATCCGCATTGAAACCGAATCTTATGTTTTTGGAAACCAGTCTTTTATTAAACATTTAGTTAAGAAAAAATCCTATTTACTCATTTCTTTGGATGAAAATAAAAATTATGCCATTAAAGGAGATTTTTCTAAAACTGATACTGCAAATACCGCGTTGAAATACTCTTGGAAAAAAAGTTTTGGAAGCCGAAATATTGGCGGTTTAGCAGCTAAAAAACTAAAGCTTACACTTTTAAAATCGCAAAAAACATTCAATTGCTATTACAGTAAAAATTACGCCGCAAGGTATCAAGAAGCCTACACTGATTTTCCCGGATTACCCGTTTTGTATTATATAGAAACTGAAGATGGAATTTTAGAATATCGCTTGAAAAAATACACGAATATAGCACCCAATTACGATCTTTTTGGAGTTCCGAGTAATTACATAAAGATAACCTTTGATGAATTTGTTGATTTATTAAATAATTCAAATAAAAATGACTGACTACAAGAAAATAAGTGAATCAGAAACAACATTAACAGAATTAATGATTCCTAGTTATGCCAATTTTGGAGGAAAGGTTCACGGTGGAATCTTGTTATCATTAATGGATAAAATCGCCTATGTGTGTGGAACAAAACACGCTGAAAACTATTGTGTAACCGTTGCTGTTGAAGGAGTTG
This sequence comes from Crocinitomicaceae bacterium, assembly GCA_044361535.1. Lineage (GTDB taxonomy): Bacteria > Bacteroidota > Bacteroidia > Flavobacteriales_D > Crocinitomicaceae > UBA952. Next base: position 81,245 of record JBIKIQ010000010.1, on the reverse strand, counting down.
AGTTTTTGAGTCCTGTTGAAGTTGGTGATTTGATTCACTTAATGGCCTCGGTTAATTATGTTGGGAATACAACCATGATTATTGGCATTCGTGTTGAATCAGTTAATCCACGAACAAAAGTCACAAAACATACAAATTCGTGTTATTTTACTATGGCAGCAAAAGATGAAAATGGAAATCTTACAAAAGTTCCAGGAGTAATCATCGAGAATAACGTTCAACTTATTCGATTTTGTGAAGGTAAAATGATTAAGAAATTTTCAAAGGAAAAACGAGAACTCCTTAAATCTGATCTATCCAATTTATCATCCGATGACATCAACGCCCTTTGTGATGGTGAAAAATGTGAAATAAAAATTTAAGCTCTTTTTCCAAGTTCTATTGCCTCTAAATCGTGAATACGATCATCTGTAATTGAAAACCGAATTATCGTTCGAACTTGATGAAAGCCCTTTATTCCACATGCGCCCGGATTTACCCAAAGCATATTGAAATGCGGATCCATTTTAACCAAAAGGATATGGGAATGTCCGCAGATAAATAATTTGGGACTGCCCTTTTGCAATTCTTCGTAGGCAGGTTTTGAATATTTTCCCGGTTTACCACCAATATGTGTGATTAGAACATCTACATTTTCGCACGAGAAACGCAAAAACTCCTTCGTTTCTTTTCGAATTACATGATCATCAATATTTCCCCAGACTGCCCGCGTAGGTTTAAACTTATTCAATTCATCTAACACCTCAATGGTTCCTATGTCTCCAGCGTGCCATATTTCATCTACCTCATCAAAGTAATGTTTGATTCGATCATCCAAATAACCATGCGTATCTGATAACAACCCTATTCGTTTCATTGATTCAACTCATTTTTAAGGATATCAATAAGGATGCGAATGTCATTTTGACTATCAAATGAATGCAAACAGATTCTTATGCTCTCTTGACCTTCAGGAACAGTTGGAGAAAAGATAGGTTTAATCGCTAGATTTTTTGCTTGACAAGAAATTGCTATTTGTTTGGCTTTTTCTTTGTTACCAATTTGAAGTACTTGAATGGGTGAATTTACTTCAGAAACCAGCATTTCGGAAGTGAAATTCTCCCTAAAAGAAGAAATATTCGCATGTAACAAATTTTGTTTTTCAACAACCAACCGGGAACCTACATTGTACTCAATCAATTTATAGATTTTATTCGGCAAGGCTGTTGTATAAATAAATGATCGCGCAAAATTCACCAAATAATTTTTCAAGTCAGCCGAACCTAAAATTGCCGCACCTACTAATCCGTATGCCTTTCCAAAGGTCACTATTCGTGCAAAAACTTCATCTTCAATTTCTAATGCATGAACCACTCCCCTTCCCTCTTTTCCAAAAATACCTGCACTATGTGCCTCGTCAACAATCAAAAAGGCTTTGTATTTATTACATAAATGGGTGAGTTTTCGAAAATATGTCATTGTTCCATCCATGGAATAGAGCGATTCAACAACAACATAAATTACCTTTTCATCATGTTTATCTAATAATCTTTCTAAATCAGTGTAATCGTGGTGTTTGAAAGAAAATGAATCAGCAAAAGATAAGCGCATTCCTTCTTTAGCACTTGCATGAATTCTCTCGTCGTACAAAATAATATCACCTCGTTGTGGAATAGAACTAAGTAGACCAAGATTCGCTGAATAACCGGAATTAAAGACCAAAGCTGCCTCTGCATTAAAATGTTTTGCCAAAAAGGATTCACATTCTTCTGCTTCATCAGAATTTCCTGAAATTAATCGAGAACCTGTTGATCCTTTTAAAGAAACATTTTGTTGATTTTCTAAAGAGAATCCAAGGTAGTCGTTCGAATAAAAATCTACCATTGAATCCATAGAAGTTAACTCGCGAAAAGTTCCTTCTAACTTTCGTTTATGCAGTTTTTCTAAAAGTTTCGGATGCATTTAGATTGAATCTACCGAAGTCATTTTTCGAGGTTCGAATCCATTTTGAAGTGCTTGTTCACGCGCTTCTTTCAACTCCATTTCGCGTTGAGCCTCTTTACGTTTTCTTTCTTCGATTTTTTCATCGCGAATACTCACTGGCTGCTCAGCATCTTTAAATGGCTCTTTTGGAATTAGCCCTAAAATATCGAACATTTCTTTATCCTCGTTAAATTCTGGATTAGGTGTTGTCAATAATTTATCCCCTGCGAAAATTGATCCAGCGCCAGCCATAAAGCAAAGAGCTTGACCTTCCATATTCATTTTTGTTCTTCCCGCAGATAAACGCACGATAGCTTCCGGAAAAACAATCCGAGTTGTCGCAACCATGCGAATCATTTCCCATTGTTCAATGGGCTTTTGGTCCTCGAGTGGAGTTCCTTCAACGGCAACAAGTGCATTTATTGGAATTGATTCAGGTGGGTTCTCCATTTTCATGTAACTCATCAACAAACCAACACGGTCTTCAATAGCTTCACCCATTCCAATAATTCCTCCAGAACAAACTGTAATTCCCGCTTTACGAGCATTTTCTATCGTATTCAATCGATCTTCATATTCTCGCGTCGAGATTATATCTCCATAAAATTCAGGTGATGAATCCAAATTGTGATTGTAAGCAAATAAGCCCGCATTTTTTAAACGTTTTGCTTGATCTTCATTCATCATACCGAGCGTACAACAAACTTCCATTCCCAGGTTATTTACCTCCTGAACCATCTCAACAACATTGTCAAAATCTTTGTTATCTCTCACTTCTCTCCACGCTGCACCCATACACAAGCGAGAAGAACCATTTGCTTTCGCATTTTTAGCTTGTTCAACAACAGATTCTACGGTCATTAATTTATGCGCTTCCACATCTGTATTGTATCGAGCAGCCTGAGGACAATACCCACAATCTTCAGCGCAACCACCCGTTTTTATGCTTAATAACGACGACATTTGAACTTCACGAGGATTGTGAAACTGACGATGAATTGTTGCTGCCTCAAAAACCAATTCTAATAAAGGCTTATTGTACAGATCAAGTAGTTCTTGCTTGGTTTGGTATGCTGGATTTATTTTCATGATTCAAAAATGAAGTACAAATATAAGGAATGTTGAATTGACAATGTTAAAATTTCGTACAATCCCTAGAATTGATAGTAAGTCGGGAAAATAAATCAATTATTTAATTACAAATTTTCCGATTCTCCCTAATATATACAGAAAATAAACACCTGATTCAAAATGAGATACATCAATTTTTTGATTGGTTGATTCAATCTGAAATTCAACTATTTTCTGACCTAGATAATCACAAATTAAAGCCTTTTCTCCAATTTGATTTTCATTAAGTTCTGAAAGGAAAAGATTTTCACTCGCAGGATTAGGGTATATTTTTAATGGGTTTTTATTTTCAACCAACTCCGGTATTGAAACCATTAAGTTACCACAACTAATTGTATCTTTCGAATAATAAATCAAAACAAATTCAGTATAAAGTGGACCTTTGGGATCATTTTTTGTAAAAAATGGTCCTCCAACACCTGCTACAAATGTAGTGGTATGTGTAACTGGTTCAAAGCAATTTTCAACAGTAACTGGTATTTTTTCCCATACTACTCGGCCACAAAAATCGACATAAGAGGTGTCTCTTAAGTCAAAACAAGATGTTTCGTTTAAATGGTTAGCAGGCAAATCCAAATTTGTAATTGTTTGAATGATTGTATCATAACTAAATGTCGGGCTACAAGTTGGACAAGCAGGTGGAATATAATAATCACGTTTAATAGTGTAATAAATTGTATCTAAGGATTGGCTAATCTCTTTTCCAATAATCGTTTTAGTTTCATAACCAGGAGGGCCAAAAGAAAAGGGTGCACTAGACTGATAACGACCCTGTATTACATCACCAACCTCAAAATTAAACACTTGACCATTTGTCAAGAAAGATTGGGAATAGTAGGATGAATGTATCAATTGAAAAGCAAATAAGAAACCAAGTAAAAAGTATATTTTTCTATTCATAATCAATGATTTATAGAATAAAGATAATGAATTAATTCTTTAACTTTCATTTTCGTTGAAATTCTTGAACTACAGCTTTTTAAAAAAATCAATACAATTCTATGGAATTTTGAACGTTTCTGCATCTGTGTTGTATGAACGCCGTCTATTGATTAGCAAACAGCTTATTAAAGGAATATTAATTTTACTTTTACCGAATGAAAAACTTTATTATTGTTTCGATATTATTCATCTCAAACACTTTATTCGCTCAAAAAGAAAAGGAAATCACTTTAACTGCGGAGCCAAAAAAAGTAACCGTATTTTTCCTCGGAGCTCAAATTGAACATCAAGCCAATACCCAACTTATTAAAGGAAAACAAGAAGTAGTATTTACCAAATTAACTGATTTCTTGGACCCCAATACTGTTCAAGTGAAAGCAAATGGAGATTTGACCATCCTTTCTGTTCGTACGAGGAAAAATTTCGAGGACATTCGTATTTCAAATGAAAAAATGGATGCTTTGAATGCACAACGATTGATAATGGAGAAAAAAGAATATGCCTTACGTGACGAATACGAAATCCTTGAACTAGACAAAGAACTTTTGATGCGCAACCGCGATTTAAAAGGTCAAGATAAGGGAATCAGTATGATTGAACTCAAAGAAGCCTATGCGTTCATGCACCAAAAAATGAATGAAATCACCGTTCGTGAAAGTGCAATCTACGATGAGTTGGAAAAATTGACCAAAGAAATGAACAAGTTGGAGCAAGAAATTTTGTCTCAACGTAGTAAGCCAGTCATTAACTACACGGAAATCGTGGTGGAAATAGACGTTGAAAAAGAAACAGATGCCTCGTTTTTCTTCAATTACATTTCTCCCAAAGCATCTTGGAAACCTTATTACGACATGCGAAGCGATGGAATTGGCAAACCGATAATGCTGGAAGCAAAAGCTCTCGTATCACAAAATACTGGAATTGAATGGAAAAATGTGGACATGGTTTTATCTACGAACGATCCTTATGAAAACTCAAAGGAACCGATAGTTGCACCATGGTATATTAATTACAACAACTATCCACAGCAGAAATACCAAACGCAACGCAATTTACCAACGGTTGACTATTCCGGGGAGAAAATTCAAGGGGAAGTTATCGATGCCAATACAGGCGAACCAATGCCATTTACCAAAATCTCCTTTCCTTCTAACCCAACCATTGGTGCAATTACGAATGTAGATGGAAAATTCACTGTAAATGTCCCTCGTAACGAACGACAAATCATTGCTTCGTTTGTAGGATATAAATCGTTGTCATTGCCTTTAAATTCTCCTTACATCAAATTTTTCCTTGTGGCAGATGAAGTTGAGTTATCCGAAGTGGTGATTTCTGGAAAAGTTTCTGAGCGTAAAAATACAGAACAAATGCTCAATCAAATTTCCGGAGTTGAAATACGATCTTCACAAAAGTTGTCTAAAAGAAAAGTGAAAAAATTCAGAACCACAAACAGTCCAAGTTTCGAGGATGATAAAAATGAAAAAAGTCTAGGGGACAATAAAGCAGATTACGCCCAATCACAAGTCGTAAAAAAGGATTTGAGAATGGAATACCAGATTCAATCTAAAATGACAATTCCTACCGATGGAATGGATCATCGTGTTCAAATAGATAACTTTGAGCTAAATGCATTCTATGAATACCACACGGCTCCTAAAATCGATCCGGCTGTATTTTTAGCTGCTCAAGTTACAGGATGGGAAAAACTGAATTTATTGAGCGGTGAATCCAATATCTATTTCGATGGAACCTATATTGGAAAATCATACATTGATGTTAATTCAACAAAAGATACACTTTCCTTTTCTTTCGGAAAAGATTCAAAGGTAATCGTTGAGCGTACGAAAGTTAAAGATAAAAGCAGTAAAAAGGTAATTGGTTCAAGGCAGAAATACGAAGTTACCTGGGAAATCCGGATGCGAAATAACGGAGGTGCTGCCATTCCAATTGTCGTGAAAGATCAATTTCCCATAAGCACAAATAATGACATCAAAGTAAAAAATGGTGAATTTGGAACAGCAAAATGGGATGAAAAAACTGGAATTCTTGTATGGAATTTGAATCTATCACTGGGCGGAAGTCAAAACTTACAATTTGACTATTCAGTTGATTATCAAAAAGGGTACACACTTTATTTAGAATAAAATTTATGAAAAAAATTCAATTATCATTGATTATTGGCTTACTGAATTTTTCAGTTTTTGCCCAAAAAGAAAAGGAAGTTCCACTAAGCTCTGAACTAAAAAAAGTAACCGTATTTTTCTTGGGAGCTCAAATAGAACATCAAGCCAATACTCAACTCAAAAAAGGGAAACAAGAGGTAGTTTTTACCAAATTAACCGATTTCTTGGACCCCAATACCGTCCAAGTGAAAGCAAATGGAGATTTAACTATTTTGTCCGTTCGTTCACGAAAAAATTTCGAAGATATTCGGATTTCAAATGATAAAATGGATGCCTTGAATTCTCAACGATTAGTGCTGGAGAAAAAAGAAATTGCCTTGCGTGACGAATACGAAATCCTTGAACTAGACAAAGAACTTTTAATGCGAAACCGCGATTTGAAAGGTCAAGACAAAGGAATCAGCATGATTGAACTCAAAGAAGCCTATGCCTTTATGCACCAAAAAATGAATGAAATCACCGTGCGTGAAAGTGCCATTTACGACGAATTGGAAAAATTGACTAAAGAAATGAATAAGTTGGAGCAAGAAATTTTGTCTCAACGCAGCAAACCCGTGATAAATTACACGGAAATCGTGGTGGAAATTGACGTGGAAAAAGAAACAGACGCTTCGTTTTTCTTCAATTACATTTCTCCCAAAGCATCTTGGAAACCTTATTACGACATGCGAAGTGATGGGATTGGTAAACCGATCAAATTGGAGGCAAAAGCTTTGGTATCACAAAACACCGGCATTGAATGGAAAAATGTGGACATGGTTTTATCAACGAACGACCCTTATGAAAACTCAAAGGAACCGATAATCGCGCCATGGTACATCAATTACAATAACTATCCACAACAGAAATACCAAACGCAACGCAATTTACCAACTGTTGATTACTCAGGAGAAAAAATTCAAGGGGAAGTAATTGATGCAAATACAGGCGAACCGATGCCGTTTACTAAAATCTCCTTTCCTTCTAACCCAAGTATTGGGGTTATCACAGACGTAGATGGAAAATTCTCTGTTTCCGTTCCTCGAAATGAGCGACAAATCATTGCCTCGTTTGTAGGTTATCAATCATCCACATTATCAATTAATGCCCCGTATTTAAAATTCTTTTTGGTGGCAAATGACGTTGATTTAGAAGAGGTGGTTATCGATAAAGATGGTGGTAGATTTGGACAGACAATTACAAGAGAAGATATTTCAAGATTACCTGTTCGAAGCGCAGATGTTTCTGTACGATCAACCAGAAAACGAAGTTATAAATCAAAAAAGCAAGCTTTTGCAGCAGCCTATGATGAAGTAAACAAATCAGAGGACAAAAAAGCTAATTACGTTCAAACTCAAGTGCAGAAAAAAGACTTGCGAATGGAATACCAAATTCAATCGAAAATGACAATTCCTACCGATGGAATGGATCATCGTGTTCAGATAGATAACTTTGAGCTAAATGCATTCTATGAATACCACACGGCTCCTAAAATCGATCCAGCTGTATTTTTAGCTGCTCAAGTTACAGGATGGGAAAAACTGAATTTGTTGAGCGGTGAATCCAATATCTATTTCGATGGAACCTATATTGGAAAATCATACATTGATGTCAATTCAACAAAAGATACACTTTCCTTTTCTTTTGGTAAAGATTCAAAAGTAATCGTTGAGCGCACGAAAGTTAAAGACAAAAGCAGTAAAAAAGTAATTGGTTCGCGCCAAAAATACGAAGTTACCTGGGAAATCCGGATGCGAAATAACGGAGGTGCTGCCATTCCAATTGTCGTGAAAGATCAATTTCCAATAAGCACAAATAATGACATCAAAGTAAAAAATGGTGAATTTGGAACGGCGAAATGGGATGAGAAAACCGGAATTCTTGTATGGAATTTGAATCTATCACTGGGTAGTAGTCAAAACTTACAATTTGACTATTCCGTTGATTATCAAAAAGGATATACACTTTATTTAGAATAAGTACTATGATTAGAATAGCTTTTCCCTTCTTTTCCCTTCTTTTTTGTTTTACGATTTTCGGACAAAAAGAAGTTGCAATTTCATCTGATTTATCAAAAGTTACCGTTTTCTTTTTGGGTGCTCAGGTTGAACATCAGGCAACAAAAAGTTTGAGTAAAGGAAAACAAGAACTTGTTTTTACCAAACTAACGGATTTTTTAGATGCGAATACAGTTCAAGTCAAAGCAACGGGTGATTTGACCATTCTATCGGTTCGAACACGAAAGAACTACGAGGATATCCGAATCTCCAATGAAAAAATGAATGAATTAAACGCGCAGCGCAAAGTTTTAGAAAAAAAAGAAAATGACTTGCGAAGTGAGTTTGACATTCTTACTTTAGACAAAGATTTAATCCTACGAAATCGTGAATTAAAAGGACTAAATGAAGGACTGAAAATGACTGAATTGAAGGAAGCATTTACATTCATGCATCAGAAATTGACAGAAATTACTTTACGTCAAAGTGCTATCCGGGATGAATTGGAAAAGGTAACCAAAGACTTGAATAAGTTGGAACAAGAAATTGTTTCTCAACGTAGTAAGCCGGTTATCAATTATTCGGAAATTGTCGTGGAAGTTGACGTCGAAAAATCAACGGATGCCACGTTTACATTCAATTACATCAGTCCAAATGCAAGCTGGAAACCCTATTATGACATGCGCAGCGAAGGCATTGGGAAACCGATCAAATTGGAGGCAAAAGCTTTGGTATCTCAAAATACCGGAATTGAATGGAAAAACGTAGACATGGTATTATCTACCAACGATCCGTATGAAAACTCGAAAGAACCTGAATTGCAACCGTGGTATATCTACTACAACAATTACAAACAACCTACCCAACAACGAACTCGAATTTTGCCTGAAATAGATTATTCTGGAGAGAAAATAACAGGAGAAGTAATCGATGCATCTACCGGCGAGGCAATGCCGTTTACCAAAGTATCTTTTCCATCAAATCCAAGTATTGGAGTGGTTACAGATGTTGATGGTAAATTTTCGGTAACTGTTCCAAAAAATGAAAAATTCCTCATCGCATCTTTCGTTGGCTATGCGCCACAAACGGTTGCCATTCAATCGCCTTATATCAAGTTTTTCATGAAATCAGATGAACTCGTATTGAGTTCTGGATGGGCCAACGGATTCGCAAGCTACAATTGGGACTTTGGAGGAAGAGCAGATAGTATAAGAGTAAATACCGGAGGTATACCAGCCTATTATGGTGATGTAACTGGTGGAATTTTTAAGGTGAATGAATCAGAAAAAAATCTAGAACAAGTTCAAATTAGAGGAAGTCGAGGAAATGATAATTATCTCTTTATCGATGGAGTTAAAGTAAAAGAAAAAGCGAACTATGCAGAAACCGAAGTTGTGAAAAAAGACTTGCGTGTAGAATACCGCATTCAATCGAAAATGACAATTCCCACTGATGGAATGGACCACAGAGTGCAAATAGACAATTTTGAACTAAAAGCTGATTATGAATATCATACGGCACCTAAAATTGATCCAGCAGTGTTTCTAGCTGCTCAAGTTTCTGGTTGGGAAAAATTGAATTTATTGAGTGGAGAATCCAATATTTATTTTGATGGAACCTACATTGGAAAATCCTACATCGATATTAATTCAACGAAAGACACACTTTCTTTCTCGTTTGGAAAAGATTCAAAAATCAAGGTTGAACGAACAAAAGTGAAGGATAAGAGCAGTAATAAAATTTTAGGTTCACGCCAAAAATACGAGGCCACGTGGGAAATCAAAATTAGAAACAATGGCGGAGCGCTAATTCCTATTATTGTGAAAGACCAATTTCCAATCAGTACAAATAATGACATCAAAGTAAAACGGAATGAATTGTTAAATGGAGAATTGAACGAGGAAACCGGAATTATCACATGGAAACTTACCTTACCTCTTGGAAATTCTGAAGTATATCAATTTGGATATTCCGTTGATTACGAAAAAGGAAGGGTGTTGTATTTGGATTGAAAAATAGTGTTAACATTGTAAAAAATATATTATGCACAATTCACTCAACAACAACCTATTTTTAATTAAGGAACATATTGGAATGTTTAAAGCAGCCAATAATTTTGACGTATATAATCCAGAAACTTCTGAAATTATAATGAATTGTAGAGAAGATAAATTAGGCTTTTTTACAAAAATCTTTCGTTTTTCTAAGTATAAAATGATGACCCCTTTTCATGTTGAAATTACTTCAGATAAAGGAGAACCAATACTTTCAATTAAACGAAATACCTCATTTTTTGGATTTAGTCCAGTGAGTGTGTTTGATGAAAAAGGAAATGAATTAGGGAAATTAGTTCGTAAATTTCGTTTCGGGGGAGCTAAATTAGAAATTACAGATTCTAATAATAACAATCTTTGTACTTTGAAAGGTAATTTATTGGGATGGGATTTCAAAATATCCAAAGATGAAATAGAATTAGCTAGTATTAGTAAAAAATGGGCTGGAATTGGAAAAGAACTTTTTACATCTGCTGATAATTACATATTATCTGTAAATGAAAATGTAGAAAAGGATTCAGCATTGAGACCATTAATAGTAAGTGCTGTGCTTTGTATTGATTTTCTTTTGAAAGAAAACTAAACCCAATTAACTAATAGGTTTCCAACCCCTTAAGATCAAATTGAATGTATTTTTTGGGGTCAATTCTTTCGCCGTCTTTTTCAATTTCATAATGTAAATGAGGCCCAGTGGATCGGCCTGTGCTCCCAACTAATCCTATGAGGTCGCCTTTTTTCACCTCATCACCCTCTTTGATTTTGAAGCCACTTAAGTGGGCGTACCGCGATACAAAACCATATCCGTGTTCAATGACAATACAATTTCCATAACCGTCGTCAGAACTTGTTATTTTCAACACTTTCCCCGAGCCTGCTGCATATACTTTTGTACCAGTTGGAGCGGCGACATCAATGCCTTTGTGCATCTTCATGGTAGAATCAATTGGATCCTTTCTCATCCCAAACCCCGACCCCACCCGATCTAAATCGGATACGTATATTGGGCAAACTGCTGGAATGGAAGACATCATCGTTTCTTTATCGCGAGCAACGGATAAAAATGTGTTCAAAAATTTATTTTGAAGACTTAATTTTTTAGTGACAAAATTCGTTCTGTGTTCCAACTCTCCAAAAAGCGATGAACCCTTATAGGCTATTTTTGGAAATGGTTTAATAATAAATGCTTCATTTTGAGGAGAATCCTCTATATCAATAACCGCATTGAATAACGACTTGTGTGATAAATCAAAGGTATCGAGGTGACCTTCAACAATCGCAAGTGCATCATCTAACTTTTTTGCTACTTGCAATTGACTTTCTAATTGCTTTTTCAAATCACTCTCCACTTGTTGAAGCTCTTTTAATTTAGAACTGTAATAAAGTTGGGTGATAAAGAAGGTCATACTCAATGAGAGTGGAAACAGTGCAATTTTGAGGAATTTTTTCGGAAATTTAATTCTATTATATGTATTCTGTTCAACTTGATTTTCCATGTTCTTTCGTATGGAGGAAATCCTACGAACTTTTTTCAATCAAGTTTCGTTCCTTATCTTTTCATCGCTCTATCCATCTCTCTTCGATCATCTTTTTCTTTCAAATCATCTCGTTTATCATGGAGTTTTTTCCCTCTAGCACAAGCAAATTGAACTTTCAACCAACCTTTCTCTGAGAGAAATAATTTTAGTGGAATAAGCGTATTTCCCTTTACTTTTAGAAATTTCTCAATACGATTCAGTTCTTTACGATTTAAAAGAAGCTTGCGATCACCACGGGTTTTGTGGGTGTAAAAGGAAGCATTCTCATACGGTGCGATATACATATTACGAATAAACAATTCTCCCTCTGAAATGACGCAATATGATTCTATAATACTGGCTTTTCCATTCCGAATACTTTTGATTTCAGTACCAGCCAAGACAATTCCAGCAATGAATTCTTCATCGATGAAATATTCAAACCGAGCACGCTTATTTTTTATATTGATTTCGTTGGACGACACTTAATTATTTAATGAAACAAAAGTAAGAACAAAAGAGTATTAAGATTCAAAAATCGCTTATGAATTCAATTTATTTTGTTTCACAATTTATTACTTATTTCCGTAGGTCAGAAAATCAAAAAAGTAGAACAACGTGGGTACAGTGGCGTGAGATAGTTCAAGAAATATATCGAGAAAAGTACTTCCAGAGTAAGATTAAGCTAATTATTAACTCCGGAACAGCAGATAGCTCTAAATTAAAAACGATTGAGGAATACACAACTTCCTTTCAACTATTTAAAGATGAGGACAAAAAGGAAATTATAGAGCTCATACAACTGTATCAGGAATTATTAAAACGTGAAAAAGAGATAATCCTAGCAGATAGATTCGAGATATTCATGCAAAAATTAACTGCGACAGTTGATAAGCAAATTTTAGATTCAATTCCTGAAACAGTTAAACAATGGATAACCAATAAGGAAGAGGATAAGTTCTATTTCAAAATAAAACTAGAAGGAACTTTACAAATTATTATTGCTGATTTTTTATTGCGCTTTGTCAGCCTCTGGTACTTTAAAGTATTGACTAATTCGTATTTTGATTCAGCAGAAACACAACCGAGAATGTTTTTTATTTTTTCTCAATTTATTCTTATTCCTTTGGGGATTTTCGTTTATTCTTATTTTAGAGATAAGCGAATTGAAAAAAATACTCAGAAAATATTCTCAGAAATTGGTAGAAATGATCTCAAAATAACTAATTCACACTCACCATGGAATTACTTATTTACCTTTATCTTATTGATTTTTGGAATTTTAATTTCCATTATTGTATTTGACTTTTCCAGCCAAGACTACGGAATTGTTATACCAATTTTCACTATACTTTATGGTGTTTATTTCATGATTCTACTTTCTTTTTTCTCAAAAAAGAAACCTTCAATTTCTCAAATTATTTATCAGTTAGACAAAATCAATTTAAATCAGGTTAAAACAAATCTCAATCACAACGAGAATGATGAAGAGATAATTGAGTTGGATGTAAGTCTCCGATCTGCCAATGAAAAAATGGATGCCTATGTGCTCGAAGCTGCTCTTTTTGGCGCGCTTGCTTTCAGTGGTTTTTTGCAATTAATATCCTCAAGCAATGTCTCCATAGAAAGTTTAAGTTCCTTTTCATCCAATTTTTATGGCTTATTTGAAGGACTTGTTAATTTTTCAACAGAAGCAACTTTAAAGTCCATTAACCAATTATTGAGTAAGGATGGAATCCTATCTCTAATGGCATTTTTGACCTTATTCTGCTCCGTGTTTTTCTTGGCAGTAATTGCTTCGCGTTTGAGATTTAACGATTTGTCTGATTCCATTGACAAATCCTTGCAACTTTCCAAAATTTACAACGACAAGGAGGAAAATCTTATTTCCATGAACGGTGGAAACACAAATGAATCAAGCAATATCATTACAAAAATTATTCGGAAACATTTAATTCAAGGAAACTTGACCTTGGAGCAGACACTTCCAATTATGGAGTTTATGCGCTTTTTCCGAACACTGGGTATTTTTACCTTTTTTATTATTGTTGTATCTGGAGGATTGTTTGTTTCAGTTCAACTCTCACTGGTCTTGGCATTCATAATGTTTATATCATTCTTATTCTTCAAATTAAAATTCATTATTCAAAATGTAAAAAACATAACAACCCAATTTCAAGAATTCTATTTTAAAATTGAAAGCAAAGTATTTTACTTTATTATTATTTCCGTCTCACTATGCTTTATTTTGAGATCATTTGATATAAATGAAAATATTGCTGGTGGTGTAATAGTACTATCCTTCTTTATCGTCTTTTTACATTACATTCTTAGTTTATTCATACCCGAAAAATTAGAAGACGAAGAAATTTCGGAAAGTATTTTCATTAGTGGAAATCGAAATAAAATAGCATTGAAAAAATTATACAAGATTTCACTGGCAATTTTGTTTTTAGGATTGATGTTCAAAATCATGCATTTTAAAGGAGCTGGTTTATTACTAGTGATCGGAATTTTTCTTCTTGCCATTTATTTTATAATGGGACAAAAAACTAAAAATAACAATAAGATTCTTGGATTAATTTATCGATCAAGTTTTTCACTATCGATTATTGGTGGTATGTTTTACATAATGTATTGGCCAGGTTCAGGATTTATTCGAATTTTAGGCAACTCACTTTTGCTAATCAGTTTTATTTTATTATTTAGATTTAAAAATCAATTGCTTCAATCAACAAAAAACATAACCATTACACTTACAATATTAGGTGTTTTATTGCAATTTTCATTATTTCGTTTTGCTCTTTCAACCTTATCCTTTAATTATCCCGTTTATTTAGAAAAAATGGAAATGGATAGAATTAAATCAAAATTAATAGACTCTAAAAATATTGGTTATGTTGATGCCAAATCAAAATCTGAGCTTGATTCTTTAAAAAGTTACATGATTAAAAACGACAAATACCTTCAAAAAATTGGAGCTCATAATTTAAATGAATATTGCAGGATAATTCTTGAAAATCAAACTGATACCACAATCCTAAATCATGGTTTAAAGTGGTCTAATTGGATAATTGTTGATGACCCTTATTACTCACACTATTTATTAAATATTGAATATTTGATTAAACTTAATCGCTACAAAGAGGCATTGGAAAAAATAAATAATCCGAAAGATATTAAAGCAGAATCTGATGAATTCGAATTTAAAAGTGAACTCAATCGATTGAAACAAATTTGTTTAAAAAAATTACCTGCTTCCAACTAAATCAAGCGCCCATTGCAATTGTTGCTGACGATTAAAACTCGAATTATCTAAAACAATGGCATCCACTGCTTGTCTTAATGGACTTTCCTTTCGATTAGAATCAATGAAATCGCGTTCAATGAGATTATCCTGAACTTCATCTTTTGAAGTTTCTATACCTTTGGTCTGAAGTTCGAGTAAACGGCGTTGCGTGCGAACCTCAATAGATGCTGTGACAAAAATCTTAATTTCAGCATGAGGAAAAACAACCGTTCCGATATCACGACCATCCATCACAATACCTCCCTTCTCACCCATTCGTTGTTGCTCATGAACCAATTTATCCCGGACTTCTTTAATCTCTGCTATTTTTGAAACCACTGCAGCTACATGACCTTGGCGAATTTCTTCCTCGCAATTTTCATCATTTAAAAGAATCACTTTAACTCCTTTATCATCCAAAGCAAAATCAAGCTGAATTTGATCCAAAGCCTCAATAATTTTCTCTTTTTCGATACTGTCCCCTTTCACCCAGCCTTGTCTCAAACAATACAAAGTTACTGCTCGATACATCGCCCCTGAATCAATAAATATATAATGAAGAGAGTTGGCTAAATCTTTTGCTAAAGTACTTTTTCCACAGGAAGAATATCCATCAATGGCAATTACAAGTTTTTTGGATTCCATTGTGCAAAGCTACTTCTTTTTCCAATTGGAAACAGAGCTGGTTAATGAAATTACATTGTTGTATCCCGCTTTTGAATACATGACAAAACCATAATCCACTCTCACTAATTTCGTTTTAAACCCAACTCCAAAACAAAAACCAGACAATCCTGGACGCTCCACCAATTTCATTTCTTGTCGACGATGATAATTAAATCCCATCCGCAAGGTCAAACTTTTTGAAACTAATAATTCAGTAGCCAATACAAAATGACGGGCTGTTTTTTCGATAAAATTAGCTTTTGGGACAGGAATAGTATCACCCGTTAATGCGTCGTAAGTAGGCTGTGCAAATGGATCGTTATACGTTAAATCCCATCTGTTAAGATTATTAACATTTAAATTAAATCGAAAAGGAGCATGAGCTAGTTTATAAGATGCTGCCAATTGAAAATCTATGGGTAAAACACCATTGTCATTTGATGTGTAGTCCTTTATTTTTAAACCGGCATTCTTGACTAAAAAGGAAGTTGAAAATAACTTGTTCGGGTGCTTGTACATTCCTCCAATATCTAGTGAAAAGCCATAAGCACTGTAAGATTCTAGATTTGATCCTATAAAATTTAGATTTCCACCAAAAGAAAGAACCTCATTTATTTCTTTACCATATCCTACACCCACGATGTATTCAAAAGGACGAAAAGTTCCAGAAGACTGTCCATTGACCTCTGTTCGTTGAAAAACACCGTAATCAACATAACGGACATTCGTTGATACAATTCCTTTGTATGCCTTTTGAGCATAGGCTGCCATTCCAAAATTGATTCCTCCTGACAAAAAAGCTTGATTAAAAGAAATCATTTTATCCATCTTCTCATTCAATAAAGCGGGATTAATAATTCCTTGATTGACATCCTCATCAGCGTGCGAAAGATAATGTCCACCGCATGCGGCCAAACGCGCATTAAAATCTAAATCTAAAAAAGGAAATGAGAATGATCCTCCTGTTTGCCCAAAGCAAATAAATCCTAGAATAAGAAACAAAAAAGTTAGCGTACCAAATTTCATGTAAGAAAAACGAATCAAATTGCTAATAATTGTTCAAGGCCCTTAGTATTTTTATAATGTCAAGAGTAGACAAAAATACTATTAATAAACTAACGTTAAAAAAATGTATTCAAAATCTGTTATTTTCTCGCTTTTCTAACGTTAGAATTACAAACTCCATTAAAACTTTGCGCTATGAAAAAACTAATTTCCCCAAAAGACATCCTCTTTTTTTCGATGTTATTCTTGATTGTGGCTGTTGGATACTTCGGATTTTCACAAAGCACCCGATTGAAATCTAAATCAGATTCACAAACTTCAGAAGTATTGAAAAATCCAAAGGTTAGTATTCCATTTAAATAAACATCATTCTTTTATTACTTATTAAGCCTGTCCTTGACGGGCTTTTTTTTATCTTTGCAAAAATTTATTCATGGAAATCCCAAAAACATACAATCCGAGAAACGCAGAGGAAAAATGGTATCAACATTGGCTCGAAAAAGGTTATTTCAATTCAACACCTGATAGCCGGGAACCTTATACAGTTGTGATTCCTCCACCTAACGTAACGGGTGTATTGCACATGGGACATATGTTGAACAATACCATACAAGATGTACTTGTAAGACGTGCTCGTATGTTGGGTAAAAATGCGTGTTGGGTTCCAGGAACGGATCACGCATCTATTGCCACAGAGGCCAAGGTTGTTCAAAAGTTACGTGAACAAGGAATTAAAAAATCGGATTTAACACGTGATGAATTTTTAAAACATGCTTTTGAATGGAAAGACAAACATGGAGGTATTATTCTTGAACAACTTAAGAAACTAGGTGCGTCTTGCGATTGGAACCGCACACATTTCACCATGGATCCAGAATATTCAGAGTCAGTAATTGATGTTTTTATTGATTTGTTTGAAAAAGGTAAGATCTATCGTGGATTGCGCATGGTCAATTGGGATCCAGAGGCTCTAACTGCATTATCGGATGAAGAGGTAATATACAAAGAAGTAAATTCTAAATTATTTTTCGTTCGTTATAAAATTGAAAATTCTGTTGATGATTGGTTGACAATCGCAACAACAAGGCCTGAAACCATTTTAGGTGACACCGCTATTTGTGTCAACCCGAAAGATGAGCGTTACAAAAATTTCGTTGGAAAAAATGTAATTGTGCCTATATCAAATCGTTCTGTGCCCATTATTGCAGATGAATATGTTGAAATGGATTTTGGGACAGGCTGTTTAAAAGTTACTCCTGCTCACGACATCAATGACTATGAATTAGGTAAAAAATACAACCTTGCTTCAATTGATATCTTTCATCCAAATGGAACGTTAAATGAAAATGGACTTCATTATGAAAACAAAGAGCGTTTTGAAGTTCGAAAATTGATTGAAAAAGAATTGGATGAAAAAGGCTACTTAGTAAAAACTGAAGATCACATAAACAAAGTTGGTTATTCTGAACGAACAAATTCAGTTATTGAACCTCGACTTTCGCTCCAATGGTTTGTGAGTATGAAAGAACTTTCTGCACCCGCTTTGGAAAATGTTCAAAATGGAAACATTCAATTTTATCCAGAGAAATTTAAGAATACCTATCGCCATTGGATGGAGAACATTAAAGATTGGTGTATTTCACGTCAGCTATGGTGGGGACATAGAATTCCTGCGTGGTATTACGGCTTAAATACCAATGACTTTGTTGTAGCAAAAACAAAAGAAGAAGCTTTAGTTCTAGCCAAAGCTAAGGCGGGACGTGAGATTGGAGAAAACGAATTAAAGCAAGACGAGGATGTTTTGGATACTTGGTTTTCAAGTTGGTTATGGCCAATATCTGTTTTTAATGGATTAACAAGACCCAACAACGAGGAGATAAAATATTATTACCCAACAAATGACTTAGTTACAGCTCCAGAAATTATGTTCTTTTGGGTTGCTCGAATGATAATTGCGGGATATGAATACATGGGAGATTTACCGTTCAAAAACGTTTACTACACTGGTATTGTTCGTGATAAACTAGGACGTAAAATGTCTAAATCCTTAGGGAATTCACCAGATCCACTTGACTTGATCGAGAATTATGGTGCCGATGGCGTTCGTGTAGGTATTTTAATTTCATCGCCAGCAGGAAATGATTTACCTTTTGATAGCTCTCAATGTGAACAAGGAAGGAATTTTACGAATAAAATTTGGAACGCATACAGATTGGTATCCGCATGGGAAATTAAAGAGTTTGATCAACCTGAATCTTCAAGAAAGGCAGTGGAATGGTTTAGATCAAAATTTAATAAAACCCTAGAAGAAATCAATGTAGCATTTGATAAATTTAGAATTTCAGACGCTTTGATGCTTACCTATAAATTGGTTTGGGATGATTTCTGTTCATGGTATTTAGAAATGATCAAACCTGGATACGAACAACCAATAGATTCAAAAACATTGGCTGAGACAAAGTACTTTTTTGGTGAATTATTGAAAATCCTACAACCATTCACACCATTTGTAGGCGAAGAATTGTGGCATTTACTTGATGAAACAAATGAAGATCTTGTTGTTGCGAAATGGCCAGAAGTTGGAACTGTGAATGTTGAAATCCTTTCACAATTTGACTATATGGAAAAAGTTGTAACACAAATAAGAAATATTCGAAAGCAACAAAATATCGCTAACAAGGTTAAAATAGAGCTATTTATCAAGAA
Source organism: Crocinitomicaceae bacterium (assembly GCA_044361535.1). GTDB lineage: Bacteria > Bacteroidota > Bacteroidia > Flavobacteriales_D > Crocinitomicaceae > UBA952. The sequence goes on along the minus strand of JBIKIQ010000010.1, from coordinate 61,817 downwards.
AAACCAAGTAATTGACAGTAGTTTTGACTCAGTTATTTTAAAAATGGGAAATCTTTCTCAATTGCAATATACGGAGGAGAAGGTTAATCAAAGTAATTCGTTTATTATAAACGCAAATGAGTATTTTATTCCTTTTGGAGATACGATTGACCTAGAAAGTGAAAAAGAGAAATTGATTGCTGATCTTTCATACACAGAGAAATTTCTGGAAAGTGTTCGAATGAAACTAACTAATGAGAAATTTATTTCGGGTGCACCGGACAAGGTAATTGAAATTGAGCGCAAAAAAGAGTCAGATGCATTGAATAAGATTGCAGTTCTTACTCAAAAACTTGGTGAACTCAATTAATACTTGAATTAGATTTAGTATTAACTTCTAGTTACTATTTTTTTTTCTTTAGACAAAAAAATAGATCCTAAAATAGTATTAATTGAAATTATTTATTTATACTAAAACAATTAAACTTTTTATAAACAAACCCTTAGAAATCGTGTAGTAATTTTAGTCTGTGAAAGAAACAGTAGCAGAAAAAATTCGAATTGAACGATTGAGACTGAATTTAAGTCAACAAAATTTGGCAGATGAATTAGGAATTACCGTTGCGGCATATTCTAATTTAGAACGCGGAGTTTCTGAAATTTCTGTAAATCGCCTCATCATTATAGCAGGGATTTTGAAAAAATCACCTCAATGGTTTTTAGAGGAAACGAATCGTCAAGTAGTATCAGATAATCGCGAAAGTTATGAGTCGACTGGCGGAATTTCCATTCAAGTTTTTAGACTTATTCAAGAGGTCGAAGCGTTGAGAAATCGAGTTGAATACCTAGAATCGAAATTGAATAAATAACACCCTCTTTGTTTTCATTTACGAAGAGAAATTGCTTGTAATAGCTTAAATTTTCTTGTTTAAGGTGATACTTTAATGACTAATTGGTAATTCCTTTGTGATAGTTATTCTTCCTCCAAAAGCTCTGAACATCGTTAAAATGAACTCCACCTGCTTTCATGATTGCGTGTGCTTTTCGCATAATTAATTGTCGATTATAGAAAGTTTCATTGACAACAAAATGATGGATAGAATGGGTAGCTCCAAAATTGAAACAAAACAATTGAAACGGCCAGGTCCACCATATATTTAAAACTTGAGTTTGTTGTATGATATTTCCATGCTCTACATCTCCGTAATAGTGCATATTAGACGTTATGAAATGAAGACAAAATTGCCGAATAAAATTTGGGATAACAAAAACATACATAATGGGAGAAATGATACTATCCATAAAAATTATAGCCTCAACCTTACCTAAATTTAGAATAGACAAAATTGAAAGGATGTGATAGCCTAACCAAAAATAAAAGAGAAAAGTAAGAGGTATACCGAATGGCAATAGCCCAACTAGAATTGTTTGTCGTAGTTTTTTTAAATCTTTCTCTGAAAAATTTCCTTTGGTATATTCTTCCATAATCTCTCTTCTTATTCGTTGAAAACGAAGGAGAAAACCGAGAACAAGATCCGGCGTAATTAACAAGCGAAGGAGAGACCATTTTTCACCATTAGTTACTCCTCGCTCTTCTATATCAATTACTTGTCCTGAATGTTGATGATGGTAGTTATGCCAATACCTTCTTATCCAGGGATTAAGAGTAAGTGGTCTAAAAAACCATACAAAAAACAACATAAAATTATGAACCCATTTATTTTTTGGAAAGTACAATCCATGGATGAGGTCGTGTTCAAGTTCGTGTAAAATGGAGGTCCAGAAAGCAATCCAGAACACCAGAATCCACGTATTTATAATTTCTAAATTCCATAAATAAACACTCAACAATATAGAACCAATACTCACACCAAAGAACAAAAACCCTAATAAATCTTGGTTTTTTAACAGACTATGTTGTTTTTTCAATTCACCGAACTCAAGCTGTAACTCTTGAACAATCTTTTTGATGATATGGTTGCTTGTGTCTGTCAAAAGACTTTTAGTTTTAATAGAAATTCAATGAATACTCCTTTTCCTGAAAGTTCGTAAAATTAAAACAAAAATGGCAATATCGAATTTGTTCTTTAATTGACGTAAAGAAATATCCTATTTCACACGCCTAACATAACGATTAATAAGGTCTAGTTTAACCAATAAATCCTTATTTTTGCATTACTAATTATTCTTATGAAAATCTCGTACAACTGGCTTAAATCATATATTAATACCTCTCTTTCACCAGAAGAAATAGGTGAAATTCTAACGCAAACTGGATTAGAAGTTGAGGCCATAGAAAAAATAGAAGCCGTTAAGGGTGGATTGGAAGGAGTTTTAATTGGTGAAGTTTTGACATGCGAAAAACATCCTGATGCGGATAAGTTAAAAGTTACGACTGTTAATGTGGGGTTAGAAGTTTTGCAAATTGTTTGTGGAGCAAGTAATATTGGAGTAGGACAAAAAGTCCCTGTGGCAACTGTTGGATGTACACTTTATCCTAAACCAGAGGAAGCTTTTAAAATAAAACTATCAAAGATAAGAGGGATTGAATCTCAAGGAATGATTTGTGCAGAGGACGAACTTGGAATTGGCACTTCTCACGATGGAATATTAGTACTAGATGTAAATACGATTCCCGGAACCCCGGCTGCAGCCTATTTTCAATTGGAAAACGACTACCAAATTGAAATTGGATTGACACCAAATCGAGCGGATGCTTTAGGTCATCTTGGTGTTGCTAGAGATTTAAAAGCCTATTTGAATTTTCATCGACAAGCTAAATTAGTACTTCAATTTCCTGACATTTCATCGTTTTCAGTGACAAGTGAAGAATTACCAATTTCTATATCTGTAGAAAATTCGGAGGCATGTGCTCTTTATTGTGGAGTAAGTTTATCAAATGTTGCCGTTAAACCGTCTCCCGCATGGCTTCAAAACAAATTACGGGCTGTGGGTCTATCTCCAATCAATAATATCGTTGACGTAACCAATTTTGTCATGCGAGAATTGGGTACTCCTCTACATGCATTTGATGCACAAAAATTAAACGGAAAAGTTGTTGTTAAAAATGCAACTTCAGGTTCAAAATTTACAACGTTGGATGGACAAGAAAGAACACTTGATTCTTCTAATTTAATGATAACAAATGGCATTGAGGATCTTTGCATAGCTGGAGTTTACGGAGGTTTTGAATCAGGAGTTAACAATGAAACTTCATCTATATTTCTAGAGGCTGCTTATTTCGATCCCATTTCCATACGTAAAACAGCTCGTTTTTTTGGGTTAAATACAGATTCAAGTTTCAGATTTGAGCGAGGGATCGACGTTGATTTAGTTGAATTCGCATTAAAAAGAGCTGCGCTACTTATTCAAGAAGTAGCAGGTGGAACCCTATCAATGCATCCTATTCGAATAGAAAATAAAATACCTCTAGCCAAGGAAGTTCCTTTCAATACCATTCATTCTAATCGATTATTAGGAATAAATTTAACCGAAGCTGAAACAGAATCACTATTAAATGAATTAGACATTCAAGTGATTGGTAAAAATGAAGAAAATTGGTTGTTAAAGGTTCCAAGTTATAGGGTGGATGTTACCCGTGCATGTGATATTTCTGAAGAAATTTTACGGATTTATGGATTTAACAATGTTCCAATCCCTGAAAAATTAAATACTTCTATCACCACGTTTCCAAAACCAGATTTAGAAAAAATACACAATACAATTGCTGATTTGTTGGTTGATAAAGGTTTTATTGAAGTAATGAATAATTCATTAACGAAGAGCAGTTATTATGATTCAAATGATGTTGGTACAAATTCAGTTTCAATTTTGAATCCACTTAGCCAAGATTTGGGAATAATGAGAAAATCCTTGCTTTTTGGAATTCTTGAAAATATGCAATACAACCAAAATAGGCAACAAAGCAATTTGAAAGTATTTGAGTTTGGTAAAATTTATGGAAAGCTTGAAACTGGATATGCAGAATCAAAGCAATTAATTATAGCGATATCAGGAAGAAAGCACCTCGAACGCTGGAATTCTGGGAATGAGCAGGTTGATTATTTCTCCCTAAAAGGCTATGTAGATTCATTGTTTACAAGACTAGGATTGATTAAACATATCTCGTTTGATTCTTTGAATTCTGATCATTATTCTGAAGGTCAATCATTAAAAATTCAAGGAAAGTTGGTCGCTGAGCTTGGTATTTTGTCCTCAAAATTGCTTAAACAATTTGATTTAAAGCAACCTGTTTACGTAGCTATAATTCAATGGGAAACTGTTGTTGATTGCTTAAAACTAAATTCTATCAAGTACCAAGAAATACCTAAAACATTTGCAGTTCGTCGTGATTTTTCTTTACTACTTAACAAAGAAATTTCTTTCGAACAGGTTACTCAATCAGCAAGAAAAGTTGAGAAAAAGCTCTTGAAATCTGTTGAATTATTTGATGTCTATGAAGGTAAAAATTTAGAGGAAGGCAAAAAATCCTATGCTATCTCTTTCCATTTTCAAGACAATGAATCTACCTTAACTGATAATACCGTAGACAAGATAATGGACAAAATCAAAAAATCACTTGAAGCAGAAACAAATGCTCAGTTGCGATAAGAATTATCTGATATAATCCTTGTATTCAAGCTTGTTTGAATCGAATGTAAAAAGTGGAAGTAAATCACCCGCTTTATCTCTGTTTATCATTCTATCCGATAAATATTTTGCAATATCCAAACGATTTGATTCAAAAGTCAGAACCTCTACAATTTTATACGCTTGATTTGAAGTCAAACAAGTAAATTCAAGGTCTTTTTCAAGAGCCTCAACTTGATCTGACTCAAAAGACAATTCTTTAATTTCATTTAAATAGGAATCAAAATTTGAAAGTACTTTGGTACAATTAATTCGTGCTGAACCTTTCATGGAATTAAACTGAGAGGTTGTGGAATTTGTCGAATTAGAATTAGTATTCCAATTAGTACCATTTGTATTGTTTGTATTCGTATTGGAATTCCAATTGGTTGAATTTGAATTAGTTTGACTAGAAGGTAGAGTAGTTTGATTAGATTGACCAGTTGTAGTTACCGTTGTTGATGTTGTTGTGACAGTAGAAGACGAATTGGATTGAATATTTGAATTTGTATTCGTTCCCCCGTTTAAATTCATATTCACATTCATATTTACCCCTTGACCGGTTACTGGGTCAATAACATTCATGTTCATGCCATTCGTTCCTACATTTAAGTTTACTGAACCGTTTGTAGAATTTGTATTCATTCCCGTTGTCCCAACATTCATATTCACATTACCATTCGTTGGAGTTTGATTTGTTGTTGTGGTTGTGTTCATGCCAGTTGCTCCAATATTTACGTTAACTGATCCATTAATTGGCGTTTGAGTTGAAGTAGAATTCGTAGAAGTATTCACGCCTGAAGTACCCACATTTGCATTGAAAGTAGCATTTGATGGCATTTGTGTTGATGTATTTGAATTTATACCATTTGTTCCAACGTTCATACTTACATTTCCATTAGTAGGAGTTTGAGACGATGAACTTGTGGTGGTTGTGGTAACAGAAGTGGTTGAATTTGAATTACTAATTGTATTAGCATTGCTGTTAGCATTGAAAGTTGAAGAGTTTGTTGCGTTTGAATTTAATGTTCCTTGAATATTACCTTGGGTTTGACTATTTTGTTGTGATTGATTCGTCACTTGAGCATCTCCATAAACTGCATTATCAGTTGGTCTAAAGGCAAGAGAATTTGTTTGAATTCCTTTTGTAGGCTCGTAGCTAATAACTTTTAGTTTTCCTTTCCCTTTTTTAAATTCAATAGACATTCGAATATCTGATGGCTCATCCAAATACAATTTCTTATCAATGTCAGCACTTGCGCCGTTTGCAAAAACAACTTTTAAAGCATGACCACCCGCACTAATATTTGAAATCGTAACATTTTTTTGAGGAAATTGATTTTGCTTAATTCCATTCAACATCACATGAAAAGTATAATCGCCATTATTAAAAATGGTTAAATTACTCTGAGCAGTTGAAATTAAAGGCAATGTCAAGATGAACACAAAATATACAAACGTTTTCATAATTGAAGTTTTATTATTTTATTAAAATTTTAGCAAATGTCTTAAAAATAATTTTTAAATCGTGAAAAACTGTTGGATTTTCCAAGTATTTTTCATTCAATTTCAATTTAGCTGGCATTATCTCTTCAATATAAGTCTTTTGTGGATTTATGGATTGAGCGAGTAATTCGTTTTCTTTAAAATAAAACAATGAAGCATAATCAGTAATACCTGGCTTTACATCTAACACTTTGCGTTGATCCTGGCTATATAGATCCACATATTCTTGTACTTCTGGCCTAGGACCAACTACACTCATATCTCCTTTTAGCACATTTATAAACTGTGGAAATTCATCCAATTTGTATTTGCGAATAAAATAACCAATTGAGGTAATTCTTGGATCACGCATTCCAACAGTTAGTTTTCCTTTTACATCAGAATCTGTTCGCATAGATCGAAACTTCATAATCAAAAACGGAATTCCAGACTTACCAATTCTTTCTTGTCTGTAAAAAACACCTCCTGGTGAAGTTAGAATGATTAACAAACTTATTATTAATCCAATAGGTAAAAAAAAGAGTAGGATTACACTTGAAAAAAGAATATCAAATATGCGTTTTATCATTCGCCTAAAACCAATGTAACTGCTTTTATAACAGAATGAATCACTGTATGAACTTGATCATCAGTCAAATTGAAGTAAACAGGCAAGGAGATTTCATTTTGGTATTTGTTCCAAGTTTCTGGATAATCCTCCATTTTATATCCCCTTTTTTTGTAAGCAGTAAGCGTAGGTAAAGGTAAAAAATGAACATTTACAGACACATCCTGATTAAAAATTTCCTGCATGATTACATCTCGTTGCTGTTCATTAGCACCATTTATTCTAAGTTGGTATAAATGGTATGAGCTCACTTTCATGTCATCCACATATAAAGGAGTAAGCGCCCACTTGTATTCTGAAAAGGCTTTGTCATACATTCGAAAAATCTCCTTTCTTCGATCAAGATTTTCTTGGTATCTTTCCAATTCAACCAAGCCAATTGCTGCTTGGATATCCGTCATATTACACTTGAATCCAGGTTCTACAACATCATAACGCCAATTCCCTTTTTGAGTTTTTGCTAAAGCATCTTTATTTTGGCCATGCAAAATCATGGTGCAGAATTGCGTGTAAATTTCATCGTGGTTAAATCCTTCAGGAAGATTGAAACACAAAGCTCCACCCTCAGCCGTGGTTAAATTTTTTACGGCATGAAACGAAAAAGCAGTAATATCTGTCAATGATCCAGATTTCCTACTTCCGATTTTTGCTCCAAAGCTATGAGCAGCATCACTTATAACTAGAATTCTGTTTAATTTACGTTGGAGCTCATTCGCTGGTTGAAATAGAGCTTGGATAGAATCTTCTTTAACCAATCCATTTATTTGATTGTAATCACATGGAAATCCTGCTAAATCAACAGCAATAATAGCTTTTGTGCGTGGAGTAATCGCTTTGCGAATCGCATCTAACGAGATATTGAAATCATCTTGATTAATGTCAACCATCACTGGTTTGGCTCCCGAGTGTACAATCACATTTGCACTTGCGCAATACGTATAGGCTGGTAAAATCACCTCATCTCCTTCTCCTATTCCCCACCAATTCAATAAAACTTGCATTCCCATTGTCCAAGAATTTACTGCAACCGTCGTTTTACAACCGCAATATTCAGTTATTTTCTTTTCAAATAATTTGGTGCGAGGCCCAGTGGTAATCCAACCGCTTAATAGAGCTGCATTCACTTCATCAATTACACGTTGATCAATACGAGGGGGAGAAAATGGTATCATAAAACAAAAATAAGCAAAATGATTAAACTAAAATGTGCGTAAACCTAAAGATTGTTTTCCAATAATTTTAAGAAATCCAAAGCAATTTTATCTCGATTAAAATTTGCTGAAACATAGCTCCTAGCATTATTTCCCATGTCAATTAATTTCGCCGGATTTTCAATAATTTGTCGTATTTGTCTAACTAAATCTTCTTCATTTTCAGGAAGAAAAAACAAACCTGCCTGTGCTTTTTCTATAAAATGTTGCCTAGCTTCTCCATCTACTCCTAACAAAAGAGGTTTCTTCATGGCAAGTGCTTCGAATACTTTCGAAGGAATAGCTCCTTGAAATAGAGGTAAATTCTTAAGTGGAACAAGAGCAACATCAATTGCTTTTACAATTGAAGGCATCTCAGATTTACTCACAGGATCAAAAAAATGAACATTGGTTACTTTCAATTCAGCTTTAAGATTCACTAATTTATCCTTTTCAGGTCCAGAGCCTTGAATAATAAATTGAACTTCTGGCTTATCTTCTAGTAATTTGGCAGCTTTCAAAATTATTTCCAAGCCCTGTGCATACCCTAAAATACCACCATAAAAAAGAAGAAGATCAGTCGATTTAAAGTTATTTCGTGCACGAAAATCAGAATCTTCAATACGTTCTGGATTGTAGAAATTGACATTTACCCCATTTGGTAACCAATATACTTTTTTATTTGGAAAACGTCGTTTTATATCGTCCACAATTCCTTGTGTTTGACCAGTAATTAGTGTTGATTTATTGTAGCATTTCGCTTCTAAATTATAGGCTAAACTCAATAAACGCTGATTTGTTACTATCCCCAATTTCTCGGCACTTTCTGGCCAAAGGTCACTCACGTTAAAAATAAGTTTTGCATTTAATTTTCTGGACAATCTCATAGCTGAATACCCTAAAAAAAGTGGCGGACTTTCAATTAAGAGATAATCAAAAGAAGCTAATTTTCTTCCACGCCAATAGGACGACCACACGAAACTAAAATAATTTAATAATCTAGAAATGATTCCTTTTGATTTGGAAACATATATCCAAGATCTATGAACAGGAATATTGTCAATGATTTCCTCTCGCAATTTTCCATTTTTATACGCTTCTTGTACTTCCATTTTAGGATAATTTGGAAGAGCCGTAAGTACCTCAACATCCACCCCATTTGCTTTTAATCGCACCGCTAATTCGTGCAATCTATTTTGAGGAGCTCCAATTTCAGGTGGATAATATTGCGTTAAAAAAAGTATGCGCATTTTCAATCAGTTATCGGTAATTTACCATCCCCTTTTGGAGAAAAGAATAAAATTAATAAAGTACAAAAAAGAATGATACCAGCTTGTGTTTCAAGAAAAGATTCTACCATAAAATTGATACTAAACACGAGTAAAATCAAGTAAAACCATAAACTTTTGGCACCAAAGAAAATGGATGAAACAAAAATCATCAGTAACACAAAAAATCCAAGAAAGCCAAGTTGTACTCCTGTATTTAAAAATTGGTTGTGCGAATTCAATCGTTCTTTAGCAACTCCTTGGTTGTTATAATTAATATTCAAATTAGTTAGTTCGTCATCATAATCACCAGTTCCAGTTCCTAAAAACAAATTATCTTTCCATACATCTATTGAAGTACTCCACATAATTATTCGAGCAGCATTACTCTCAACTGAAATATTGTTTTTAGTTTGAATGTTTCCAACGGAAACCCACATTGTCTCAAACCTAGACTTAATTGGGTTATTTGTTAGCAAAATAGAGGAAAATAGAAAAATAGAAAATGTCAATATCCAATTAAACTTTTTATGTTTTGATTTCAAGAAGGAATAAAACTGAAAAACAAATACCAAAAACAAACAAAGAATGCCTGCTTTCGACTCAGTCTGTATTACCCCAAGACTAAAAAATACAATCAGAGCAATTGTAGAATTAGAAATAGTTAATCGAATATTCTCAAACAATAGAATGATTCCAATTACAAGATAGCATGCAAAGTAGCTCCGATGCATAAAAATAGAAAATCGAGAAGCTAAGAATTCAAATTGCCAAGAATTTTCTGTTTGAACACTAAAACGCCATAAAGCCAGAACTTCATACATTATGAGCGCAAAAAATAGTGAATAAATCAGAAGCTGTTTCAATTCTTTATTTCCCCAATTACGAACTGTAAAAAATAAAAGTATCGGCATTAGAACAAAAGCCAGTTTATTCTCTAGTTTTGACAAGGCAAAGGAATAGTTTTCGGTCCATAGTAAACCTATAACTAACATGAGATAATAGCATACAAACCAGATTGCAGGTCCTTTACTAAAAAAGGAAAATAGATCAGTTTTTATAATTCTTTGCCTCTTAAAAAGAAGAGAAATTAGCATCAATGCAAAACCAATCGGAACAAGTTTTTGATAAACAATTGAAAAAAACAGAATCCAAGAAAGTCCTGCATCGGCAAGGCTGAATTTAGCTTTTAAATTGTTTAAGGAATCCCCCATTAATTATTGATTATCATTTAGTTTATGATAAAATGCCTGTAATTTTTCAAATTCACTTTTCCAATTGTATAGCTTTTGAACAGCCAATTTACCATTCTCTCCTTTCTTCCTAGTTTCTTTTGGATTTGCTAACATTACGTTTAGAACTGATCGAATTTCAGTAGCGTTCCTTGGGTCGACATAAGAAGCGCATTGAGCCGGATCAGTGATTGTTCGCCATAATGGAAAATCACTGGCTAAAATTGCAATACCTGCCGCCATATATTCAAATAGCTTGATAGGATAAGATTCCAAATAACTTTTTGTTGGATGCAAGGTAACGATGCCTATTTCACTTTTTTCTAGAATGACTTTAATTTCATTCCGATTAACTTGACCGTAATAAGTAACATTCTCCCAACCAGGCAATCCTTTCACCTGTTCTTTTAAACTCTCTGATTCAAAAGTTCCAGCTAACAAAAGTTGTATTTCAGTACCCTCAATAGCTTGAACTAATTCAATTATTCCGCGCGTTTTAAAAATCCCACCAACGTAACATATTGTTTTGGAGAATTCTGCCTTCTTATCTGAAAAAGTCAATTCTTGCAAGTCAGGATAATTTGCGATTAATTCAACATTTTTTTGAACTTTTCTAAAACGATCGCAAATAATTGGCGTAACCGAAATTACTCCATCAATCTTAGAACAAACGTAACGTTCGTACCTTTCATACATCCATGAAAGAAGTTTTCTCTGATAGGAAGGAATCCAAATTTTATCCAACAATTGCTTTGGAACATCCTCGTGTGAATCAAAAACGATCTTTGCTCCTGTTTGCTTTTTCAACTTACGCGCAATTGTAAGGAGTTCAGGATCATGCAAATGATAAATATCTGCTTTTATCTCTTTTGCAATCTCAAGTGCTTTTTGACCTGCTTTTTTAATCCTTACTTTTCTATTTTCAGTATCCGAAACAAAACTTCGTATTTCAACTCCTTGGTTATTCCTTGGTGTCGCATTTGGAACGATCAAATAAACCTGGAAATCAGTATTGGCAGCTAAACTCACACACATTTTATGAAAAATGCGAATATCACCTTCATTATGAACCGTTGTTATATGGCAGATCTTTAACTGTTTCATGCGCCTACTAGTTCATACAATTCGATGAATTTTTTCCTATTTGCTTCTTTAGTCCCATCCTTGAGAATCCGATCTTTATTGATACGAATAGCTTTTTCAAAGTCTATCTCAAGCATTTTTGATAAATATTCTGTTTCTAAATTTTGAACAATAAATCCATTTTCTCCATCTGTAATCCATTCTTTATTCGATGGTAAATTTGAAACGATTGGTATACATCCATAAGCCATTGCTTCTAAAAGACTTATACTTGTTGCATCCGACTCAGGAATTGAAATCCAAAATCGAGAACAAGCATACCAATTTCTATTTGTTTCAGCATCTACCCATCCTATAAATTTAACCTGATTTTCCATTCCAAGTTGGCCAGTGAGTTCTTTTAACTTATCGGTCTCTGTTCCAACTGCGCCTACAACAAGCATCCAATTCTCTTGTGGTTTTGATTGCAAAAATCGATGAAAGGCATGTATTACTTTCTCTACGCGATACAAAGGTTTGTGTAATCGATTTGAATAGATAACATTTTCCTTTTTACAATCAATATCGTGAATTTCAATGCCAAAATTTGCCACAAGTACTGGATTACGGACTTTTATCAATTTGGATATTTCATCAGCAACCTCTTGTGAATCAGCAGTAAAAAAAGAAAAACGATTCAAAGAGTATTGAACGATTGTTTTCCAAAAAAAATTCTTTTTTGGAAGTAAAAGAATGTCACTACCCCATGCGGTTAAAAACATATTTGTTCGATAACCAAGCGCACGAGCAGTAAAAAATGCATAACTATTCGCTTGATGAACATGAATATGAGTTGGTTTATATAATTCTACCAATTCCCTGATTTTTTTAGGGGTGGTAAAAAATGATGTGAGGTTGTAATGAAAATCAGCAGTTTCCTGGGGAATCGGTGAATCAGGATTTCGTTTATTCGTCAAAAGTAAAACATCATCAAAATAGCCTGCTATCAAATCAATGTAATTGAAAGTATGAACAGAATTTGAACCTATGATAAGTAATTTTTTCATCCTAAATCATGTAGTTATTCTTTAGTTCAGGATATTCATCCAAAAGTGCATTGTCTTTTTCGCGAACATCACCCACTATTCTAGCAGGATTACCTGCAATGATTGCATAATTTGGAAATTCGCCTTTAACATACGAATGTGCTGCAACGACGCAACCCTTTCCTATTTTTGTTGACGGCATAATAACGGAAAACGGTCCAATAAAAGTAAATTCACCAATTTCAATTGACCCTCGTTCATAACCTATATGATTGCTGGCTTTCGCGTAATTTGATCCATACAAGCGAATAGATTGATGGCTTGAATGTGTGGTGATGTTTACATACGAAGTAATTTGGCATCCCTTTCCTAGTTTAATTCCATTACTTGCTTCAATGAAATTATAGTGACCAATGTACACTAAATCTTCAACAGATAGTTTGTTAGAGTGATCAATAAATGTTGTACTCCCAACTCGAAACCCGTTAATTTTTTCTCCTTGAAAATTGCGGTTGAGGGCAAACATTCTTGGTTTAAAAAACACTTGCAAAAACCTTGAAATATGATAAATCAATGACTTCATTCGGAATAATTTGACTTTTGCTTATTTTGACTGAATTGAACAACGGAAAATCCCAAAATTAGAGCAAAAAGAACACTTATTTTTGGATTTGAAAGCGGATTATTCATAAAAGCAACAAGAGAAACGACTAAAACTACAAAAATAAGAAAAGTGAATTCCTTAATACGTGATCTATAATAAAGAATTGGAACCAATAAAATTGAAAGATAAGTAACAACTCCTTGTATTCCATAGCGCCACAGATAAAAGATATATTCATTTTCAGGATGCAGTTTTTCGCGATAAACGTATGCTTTATTTGGTCCGTAACCGAAAAAAGGTTGTTCCGTCCACATGTTTATTAATTTACCCCAAATTTTCAATCGCACAGCCAACGAGTTGTTTTCCTGCAATTGGGGTTTGGTATTGAACAAATACTGCAATGCAATGGTATCGAGAAAAGCTGATAATCCAAAAAAACCTATAATTAAAAGAATTTCTAATAGAATTTCAAACAACTTAGCTCTTCGATAATAAAGTCCGAAAAGGTAAATTATGACCAATGCAACTATTCCTGTCCTAGATTGACAAAGAATAACCAAGAGAATACTCAAAAGAAATAAGGCTCGAACAGTGTTCGGTGTAAAGTAGTTCCAAGAGCTCTCCACTTTTTTACTTTCAACCAGTAGAAAGGAATAAAATGAAACAAAAAACAAGAAAAGAATAGCATTGATATTCGGATTTCCCATGGTTCCAACTATTCTTTTTGGTCCGGGACCACCTATTGAGTTTTTGCCAAAATTAAGTACATCTCTCCCGTCCGTATCGTACAAGATTGTAATGAATTCGTTGAAATAAAACAGGTTAAATAGATGTAGCACATTAAAAATAAGTAAACCAATAAATGAAATCGATACAAAATAGATAATCCCTTTTTTGTTGTTGTAATTAGTAAACACAAAAATTGAAAATAAATAAAATACCACGAATTTTAATACCTTATGAACTTCCAAATATTCTCTGTAATCAGCTCGATTGGAATTAAGTAAAATAGAAGATAAAATAATACATGAAAGTAAGACAAAAACAAGTACGAGTTGATCAATCCAAAAGAACCTTTTAAGTAACAACCTTAGCCCCATGAGCAAAACCAAAAATTCATCCAAACCAAGAAATAATTCATTGTGTATTTTAATGCTCGGAATAAAAAGAATGGACAGAAAAGTCAGTGATAACAAAACGACATCTACCCAACTAGATTTAGAGGAACTAGCACTATTTAATACAAAAGATTGGTACTTATTGGTCAAAAGAAGTTGATTTTACAATTTGATTATCGTATTGGGAAACAAAAATAAAATATATACCTAGAACAAGCAAAAACCAAAAGGCTTGGGTGTAAGAAATTACTTGTAGAGATAGAACAAAAGATTCATTGGTTTTTCCAAAAAATTCAGGAATAACAAACAAAGGAATAATTTGAATCAAGGCACTTATTGATCCGAAAACGAAGGCTATTTTCTGTTTTTTCAATATCATTGGTAAGGCGGAAATGGGTGAGATAACAAAACTCACCATCAACCAAAATGACATTGTTTCTGAATAACTTCCAGCATCTGACCAATTCGCTCCAAAAATCGATGCAAAAATTGGTTCCCCGTATAGGTAAAGAATTGTAAATGGAACAATGCTGATCGCCACTAACATGCCAATTGTTTTTTTTAATAATGGAAGCATCCTTTGATTTTCATTATAAAGCTTAATCGCTTGATTGTAAAAAACTTGACTCAATGATACACCAATTAACATGCTTGGAATCCTTAACATGGCATACGAATGACTGAAAGATCCATAAATACTCTCGGAAAAATAGGCTAAAATTAAGGTTGCGATGAGCATATCCCTACCATGATCTACAAGTATGTGCGGTAAATTTAGGAGTGGGAATTCCCGATGATCCTTTAGTAAGACCCACGTTTTCTTGCGAGATCTTAATTTTGAATACTTCCTTTTCAATCCGCGGAAACTAAATATAAACTCAAAACACGACAAAAAATAGCCAATGAATGTTGCCAATATCAACCCTAAATACCCTAATGTAAAATAAGCAAAACACCATTTAAGGGTATTTGAAAATAATGAGTTAATTATTTTCTGACGAGAGATCAATGAAAAGGTCCCAGTTCGAACCGACCAATTTGTACCGATATTGATTATGACAATTGCTGCGGAGCCAAGAATAATAAGTAAAACATACCACCACGAAAATCCAGGAGTTACTCCAGCAAAAATCAAAGAAATCAGAAGTATTGAACTTATCCCTAAAACGATAAAGGAAATTAATAATGAAATTCGATACAACAAATAAGAATGTCCATCATTTTTAGGAATCGGAAGAGCAGATTCATACCTCAAAGTTGCAATTGCTGCAATAAACCCAGTAATTCGCATGTACAAAGCCAACTCACCCATTTCAGCAGTTGTATACAAACGGGTTAACAAAGGAGCAATAGCATAACCTATCACTTGAGCTATTAAAGTGCCTGAAAGCAAAACAGATAAGGATTTAAAATAATCCGATTTTAACTGTTTTTTGATAGACTTTAAAGGCATTTAAATAGATACGTTGATAAAACTATTTTGTTTTAGTTTTCTATAAAATACAACAGGTTAAACATTTTGAACTACAGTGCAAATCGATAATAAGACTACTAATTCTCGTCTAATTCCTCTATTTTATCCTTTTTAAAAAATAGTTGAATAAGAACACCTGCTACTAGAGAAAGGGAAAAAATCATGAACATCGACCAATCGTAAATGGTTAACTCATCAGTGATAAAACGCCAGCCAAAAAAATAGATCCCTTGCAGAAAATAAAACAAAAGCATAAATATCAAATACAAATATATTTTTTTATTTCCTCTCCAAAGCAATACTAAAACCCATAAAATAACTAACCAAATAAATGCAGAAATAACATGATGAATCTGCAAATAGCTTATCAATTCTTCAAAAGTATAGCCAAGTTTTTTTGCATTCACCTTAATAATTTCATCTACGGCAATTTGTTTTTTCGCAAAAACAAATTTTCTAAATAATACAGATGAAAACCCTAAAATATGCCAAACAAAAAAAAGTAAACCTAAAAGTGAAGTTATACTGTAAATTACTTTTACCCATAGTTTAGGAGTCTTCTGGCCATAAATCCAATTTCCCATTTTATTGATAAAAGGCATTGGACTCTGTAAAAAATTCTCGTCCATTGTATCTTTTACTATTTTCACTTTTGATATTGTTGTAATTTCGTTCCATGCAAATCTACTTGGAAGAAACTGATTTTTTAGACTTTAACAATACAAATTTTATTAATTTCCTAAAAAATCATGATAACAAGGAAAATACTTTACAACAAGCAATAAGTTTGTACGAGTACGTTCGAGATTATTTTTTGTACGATCCCTATCATCTAGATTTACGTAAAGATTCGCTTACAGTAAGTAACATAGTCTTAAAAAAACGTGCGTGGTGTGTTGAAAAATCAATCGTTCTTTGCGCTTGTTTTAGAAGAAATAAAATTCCTGCAAGACTTGGTTTTGCAGTTGTCACAAATCACATTGGCGTTGAAAAACTTACTACGTATCTCAAACGACCAGAAATCGTATTTCACGGTTTTGTGGAAGCATATCTGGATAATAAATGGGTGAAATGTACACCGGCTTTTGACAGAAGAATTTGCAGCTTTAATAAAGTTGATGTTCTTAGTTGGGATGGTAAAACAGATTCATTATTTCAAGAATTTTCAAAAGGACAAAAATACATGTCCTATAATTACTTTTATGGAGTCTATGACGACGTTCCTCTCGAATTAATGAACTTAGAAATGAAAAAATACTATCCACATTTATTTGAATCATCCTTTGAAAGCAGAGAGTTTTCCTTTCATCATAATTTGTAAGATTTTACATTTTGTTATGAATTATTTCAAACAGAGAAACTTAAATTCACTTACATTTGTGATAATTAATTATTTATCATGAAAAGATCTTATGTTATTATTGGTGCAATTGTAGGGTTTCTTGGAATTTTACTTATTATATTCATTACCTACATCAGTATTTACAACAAAGCAGTTTCCCTTCAGGAAAAAGTAGATGAAAAGTGGGCCAATGTTCAATCTGCCTACCAAAGAAGGGCTGATTTAGTTCCACAACTAGTAGAAACTGTTAAAGGTGCTGCTAAAAATGAAAAAGAGATTCTTACCAAGGTAACAGAGGCAAGAGCAGGAATTACTGGAATAAACGATCAAATTTTGAATGCAAAAAATCCAGAACAATTAGAAATTTTAGGTAAAAAAATAAATACGGCAATTAATTTGGCTTACGAAGCCTATCCGCAAATTCGTTCCACTGAAAACTTTTCTACGCTACAAGCACAATTAGAAGGTACAGAAAATAGAATTAAAAGAGAAAGAGACGTTTACAACGAATCTGTTAAAGACTACAACACAAATATTCGAGGATTCTTTGCAAGTATTTTTCTAAATAGCGAGACCTTCCCGAAGAAAACAGGATTTAAGGCACAGGCTGGAGCAGAAAATGCTCCAAAAGTTCAATTCTAATTTCAGAGGATGTTAAACAATGAAGAGCTTAAGCAAATTGAGCAACTAATTTCAGAAGGTGAACAAAAAACAAGCGGTGAAATTCGCGTTCACATTGACAACTCATGTGAAACAGATCCCTATCAACGAGGTGTGCAAGTTTTTCATGAATTAAAAATGCACGAAACAAAAGAGAGAAATGGAATTTTAATCTATTTAGATTTTACGCATCGAAAATTAGCAATAATTGGAGATGTCGGAATTCATGAAAAAGTAGGAAATGAATTTTGGGAGGACACAAAAACTGAATTAATAAATGAATTTAAAAATTCAAATTTTCTCAATGGTGTGTGTAAAAGTGTATTAATTCTTAGCGAAAAATTAGCTATTTACTTCCCTGACTCAGATTCTAATTCAAACGAGTTGAGTAACGAAGTTACTACGGCATGAAATATTTATTTTTTCTGTCTGTAATTTTTTTAGTCGCCTGCCAAGGTAAAAACACGACAAATTCAATACCCAAAAAACCAAGTCCAAAAAGGTTTTACAACGATTTTACCGGTTCAAAATTCCTTTCCGTAGAGCAAGCTTCATCCATTGAAAGTAAACTAGTTAAATTCAACAAAGAAACATCCAATGAAATTGTGGTTGTTATCGTTAACGATTTTGGCGGTATAGAACCGGCGGAATTTGGCACAAAACTCGGAGCAGAATGGGGCGTTGGTAACAAGGATTTAGACAATGGGGTGGTATTGCTTATTAAACCGACAGAAAAAAGAAAAGTTTTTATAGCAACAGGCAGAGGAACAGAAACGATTTTAACAGATATTCAAGCAAAAGAAATTGTTGACAATCAAATAATTCCATCATTAAAAACTAATGATTTTTTTTCAGGTATTGACAAAGGACTAAGTACTATAATGGCCCTACTTAAAGGTGGAAATAATAGTCCTGAACCTTCAGTTGGAAATGCCTCATCAAATTATTCTAGCACGGAAAATAGCAATAATCCTGAAATTGATTATGATCTAAGTAATGAAGGTAAGCCTAATTCTACAGAATCTAACTTGTATATTTATTTGTTTGTTTTCTCCTTCTCTGCAGGATTACTCATTTATCTGTTCGGGTGGTTATTCTACGGTATCGATCCCAAAAAAGGTAAAATTGAAATAAGTAGCCTCCCTCCTACTGATATTTCTCCCGTAACACTGAATGCTATTATTAATCAAGAATTTAATGCAATAAACATATTCAAATTATCATTACTTAGTTTAGCAGCAAAGAAAATCATTCAAATTAAATACAATCAATTAGAACAAAATGAATTTCTTTTAGCGATCAGTTTTGAAGAATTAGAAAAACTAGTAGCATCAGAATCTAATGAAAATTCTAGTTCAAGTGAAGTACTATCAAACGAAGAAAAAACAGTCCTTAAAACATTGTTTTCCGAGAATAATTCATCATACAGTTTACCCACTGAACCCAATGAAAAATTTAGATTATTTGTGAATCAGTTAAAATCTGAATTTGAAACAGAGCACAAAAACAAATTTTTTAGAGACAATATTGCATTTTGGACCATAGGGTTGATTACACATCTACTTTCTGTAGTTTTCTTTTTTATTCAGTTCTCCATTGGTCTATCAATTGTTTATCTGATTGCTGTTTTTATTTTGTTTGCAATAATGGCCAAACTAATTCACAAATACACTTTATTAGGTAGAAAATACATGGATAAGATTGATGGCTTTAAACTCTTTATGAATCAAACCAATTATGAATCAATTAACTATTCAGATATAATTCATTCAACTTCTTTTGACTATTTCTTTGCGCTCTGCTACTGCAGCGGAAAAATTGATAGTTGGTTTGATCATTACTCATATTTAAGAGAAAAATATCCTTCTGAATATTCATTAAGTTGTTTTGTTTCAAATGACCTTGAATTTTCAAAAGAAAATATTTTAGTTATGTTGAATTCCGTCGAAAGGGAGATAAAGATCAGTTCGAATAAAAGTAAAAACTCTTCAACTACGCCCTTAATATTCGCTGGCTCTAATTCAAATTCTTCCGATAACTCATCAAGTAGCTGGAGCAGCTCGGATAGCGGAAGTAGTGATTTTGGCGGAGGCGATTTTGGCGGAGGCGGTGCAGGTGGAGATTGGTAATTAAAATAACTGGGAAATGAAAATTTATTTTATCATATTATTTGTTCTGGGATACTTTACAATTTCATTTTCCCAAAATGAAATCCCCAACCCTCCTTCTCCCCCAAAGCTCTATGTTAATCTTTCCAAGCAATTTCCAAATTTCTTGAATCCGACGGAAGCGGCTCAGCTAGAAAAGGAATTAGAAACCTTTGAAAAAGAAACGTCAAATGAAATTACAGTAGTTATTGTCGATAATTTCAACGGAATGGATCGCGCTGATTTTGCTATTAAACTAGGTGAAAAATGGAAAGTAGGAAAAGAAAAAGAGGATAACGGTGTCGTAATACTTATTAAACCGACCAAAACAGATGGCAAACGAACCTCTTTCATTGCAACAGGACGTGGCTTAGAAGGTGCTATTCCTGATGCCACATGCAAGAATATTGTCGATATAGAACTGAATCCGTTGTTAAAAGAAAGCAAAAATTACGAAGGAATTAAATCAGCTCTCAATGTAATTACTAAACTAGCAAAAGGCGAATACAACCATAAAGATTACGACAAAAAAGAAGAGAATCCTTGGTGGGCAAAGCTTATAATTATTGGGGGAATCATTTTGTTTATTATAATTCTCAATGTAAGAAGAAGAAATGGCGGAGGCTTTGGAGGAATATATTTTGGTGGTGGTGGATTCGGAGGAGGTTCTGGTGGAAGTTCTGGTGGTGGATTTGGCGGTTTTGGTGGTTTTGGTGGTGGAAGCTTTGGTGGTGGTGGTGCAGGTGGCGATTGGTAAATTAATATTATTCTCAATGAGAAACCTTTTTCTATTTTTCGTTTTTGGCAACTTTTATCTTTCTGCTTTTACTCAAGCTTATGAACAACTTCCAACCGTTGAAAAGTTCATCAAACCATTTTCTGGAATCTTTGTAAGTGGTTATGTTGACAATGGTGCATTTATCAATTTCACTGGACCAAATTTGAGTTTCTCAAAAGGAAAATCTCAGTTTTTAGTTGGAATGTTACCCTCTCTTAGAATAAAACAAGATTCTGGATCAACATCTAACTCCATAGTCACTCCTACCCTTGGCTTTGGGATCACCTATTGCTATCGAGCAATGGCGATTCAAATTCCTTGTTACTACAATCCCAAAACGGCTACAAAAAATGGAGAATGGAATATTGGAGTTGGTGTAGGAATAAAACTAAATGCCCTCAAATTCGAAGTGAAAAAATCTTAGTTTACTATTCTTTATTTTGTAGCATTGCAATGAAAAGCACTGCATCATACGCGAAATGGGCGGAAATGGCAAACCACAAACCAAAGGTTTCGAAGCCCATTGATAATAAAAGTATAAAAGGTAAGACAATTAATCCATACATGGAATAGCGCCAATTTTTTGGATTTAAATAGCCGTGAATCGCAACAAAAATTACTGAAGTTAAAACTATTCCTAAATAATATTGAACACCTGATCTAAAGAGTAATTCCTCACCAAAACCCGCACAAAAAGAAAGGAAAATTGCATCGCCAACATTCAAATTCATTGATCGCACTATATCATCTATTCGGTTGGGTAATTTTTCAAACAAAGGAGCCTGAAGCAGCACCATGGCGATAATTCCATATACAAAACCAAATTCTAACCCCAATCCAATGTTAAAGGCAGTAAACCTTTCGAAATCAAGAATTTTCCAGGGAGAAATATGATTAACAAAATAATGAACTAAAAAAGTAGGAATTGGAAAAAGTAACAAGGTTACTAAACCCAGCAACAACATTTTATATCGTAAGGGAAACGTTCTCAAATTGCTGTTTTCTTGTCCCAGAATTCGTTTAGCAATACAACAAATCTTCGTGCCATCGTATTTTCGTATTTTTTTGTTCGAAAACCTCCTACCCAACGAACACCTTGTATTGCATTTGTTAAAAATATTTCGTCTGCAGAAAGTAGGTTTTGAGGCATGATTGGACATTCATACACCTTAATATTATTCGCTAATGCAAGATTAATAATTTGCATGCGCATCGTTCCAGCGATACATCCATCTTCGATTCCCGGCGTATATAACACCCCATTATGAACAACAAAAATATTACTATTAGAAGTTTCGATCACTTGACCCTTATCATTCGTCATAAAAACATCACCAAGACCTTTTTCTTCCGCAAAAAGAGCCGCCATTATATATTTCAAACCATTTTTAGTTTTGAATTTTGATAAAAATGATTTTTCCAATTTGAGATCCAAATAAATATCCATTTCAATTCCAAAACTGTTCAACTCAAAGAAATTTTTCTCTAATGGCTGAATATCAATGTATAATTGCGAATCATTTGATGTTGGCAAATAGGAACCACCTGGACAACGATCCAAAGAAACCCTGCATTTTGCACCTTCTTTAATTTGAGACTTGTGAATAAGTTCGGCAAGCTTTTGTTCTAATAATTCTTTTGTTAGAGATTCAGAAACGTGCATTTTCAAAGCTTTTGCTCCTTCAGTTAGCCTTATTAAATGATTTTCTACATTAATTGCCTTGCCATTGACTACACGAATACTTTCAAAAACACCATCTCCGTATAAATGACCTCGATTTCCAAAATTAATAGTAGGTAAATTATTCGGTAATACCTGACCGTTATTATAAACGTAAAATCCTGACATACATCAATTAAAAATCAATTGAATAAACTCTGACCCCTTGGATGGTTCAATTAGCAGCACATACAATACTCCGAAAAGCGCACCTCCAATGTGTGCATCATGCGCAATATTTCCCTTTCCTCTTCGCAATGCAAAATATTCAAAAGCCAAATATAACGGACCAAAAATATAGGCGGGAATAGGAATTGGCAAGAACAACAAGGCTAATTTCATGGTAGGATTCCATAATATGGCAGCAAACACAATTGAAGAAACAGCACCAGAGGCACCTAACGATGTATAATTCGGATTTTCATGATTGCGTGCATAGGGAAAAAGGGATGCGAAAATTCCTCCAAAAAAATAAACAATGGCAAAATGCACCATCGCGGGAAACTCTCCAAAATTGTAATAAAAAGATACTGCTAATATTTGACCCAAGAAAAACAAAGAGAACATGTTAAATATAAGATGAGACCAATCAGCATGGATAAACATATGACTAACAATTCGGATGTATTCATTATGATGTTTGACGCGATAGGGATAAAAAAGTGATTTAGCCAGAAATTCCTGATTTTGAAAGGCATAAACCGAAATCAATACCGTAATTCCAATAATAATGTAAAGTAACATGAATTAAATATGATTTAAGTTTATTCGAAATTAGTGATATTTTTAGCATTCTATTTACATTTGCCGCAAAAATATTCCAATGATTGTATCTCCTTCACTCCTTTCATGTGATTTTGCCAACATCCAACGTGATGTCGAAATGTTGAATAACTCTCACGCTGACTGGTTGCACATCGATGTGATGGACGGCGTTTTTGTGCCTAATATTTCTTTTGGTTTACCTGTGGTGGAAGCAATGAAAAGGCATGCGAAAAAACCGTTGGATGTTCATTTAATGATTGTAAATCCTGATCAATATATCTCTGATTTTAAAAAAGTAGGTGCAGATTATTTAACGGTTCACTACGAAGCATGTACGCATTTACACAGAACCATTCAATTGATTCACCAGCATGATATGAAAGCGGGTGTTGCACTAAATCCTCATACACCAATTGAAGTTCTATCAGAAATAATTTGCGACTTGGATTTGGTCTTAATCATGAGTGTGAATCCTGGTTTTGGTGGACAAAAATTCATTCCTCAAGCCGTTGAAAAATTAAAAAAATTAAAAAATCTCATCCAACAAAGCGGTTCAAAAGCTTTGATTGAAATCGACGGCGGAGTAAATTTTGAAACTGGAAAATTATTGGCGGATGCCGGAGCAGATGCACTTGTAGCGGGTAGCTTTGTTTTTGGTTCTGAAAGCCCTTCAGAAACGATTTCCACATTGAAAAATATATAGTTTTTTTTCAACAGCAAATTCTAGTTTTAAACAGGAAAAACAATTTTTACACTAGATTGTTAATCGCTCAATCAACTATAAATCAAATATTTAAATCTATAATTAGAGACTTATTAAATGGTATTAAGAATTACTTAAGATTACCTATGTGTTAATTTCACACTAACATATTGCATAATTTGATAAAAATCTGTAATTTGATCCTCAAAATTTGCTATACTTCTTTGAAACACCACAAAATATGAAATACTACATTTCTTTAGCTCAAAAATGTTTTTATATCGGTAAAATATTGAACTTCAGACTGCTTTTAACTGTTTTACTTATTTTTGGAGTAGCCAGTGGAAGTGTTTGGGGGCAAAATTTCACAGATAATGCTGGTAATTATTCTAGTTGGACAAATGGTTCTAATCTTGGAACTGGTTTTGGAGCTTGGTCCCTTTCTGCAGGGGCAAATTCAGGTTCCTTCTTAGGTAATCCTGCGAACAATGGAATGGGTACCTCTGGAATAGGGACAAATGCTTTTGGTTTATTTGCTACGGGGTCTGCCTACATGAATGCGCAACGTTCTTTTAGCAATAATATGGAGGTAGGTGATAAGTTTACTTTTTACTGGTCAATCAATTGGGATGCCAATGGTGGCGGAAAAGGTTTTGACCTGAAAAGTGGATCCACAACAATTTTTACAGTGATTAATTCAGGATCGAGTACAATAACGGCTGGGGGTGTTACCGCAGATGCAAATTATGGAACAACTCCAATGCTTGTAACATTAATTAGAACCAGTTCAACACAATATAGTTTTTCTATGACGAGCAGAAGTGGAGGATCAACTTATAATTCGACAATCAATTCGTCTTCAGCTATCAATTCTGTAAATTTCTTTATTGGAAATCAAAATGAAGGAAATGGAAATAGAAACATGTATTTCAATCATTTAACAATAGAAAAAGGAAAATATAGGTCTAGCGCTACTGGTAATTGGAACAGTGCTAGTACTTGGGAGGTAAGTTCTGATGGAGGTAGTACCTGGTCAAATGCACCCTCTACTCCCACTAATTTAAATGGTGCAATTACAATACTAAATGGTCACAATGTTACCGTTAGCGCATCTGTAAGTATCGATGAGACCACCATTAATCCAGGTGGAACTTTGACAGTTTCTAGCGGTCAAACCTTAACAATTGCTAATGGAACTGGAACGGATTTAACTGTTAATGGAACAGTCATCAATTCAGGAACTTTCACTATTAGTAGTTCAACTTGGGCTGTAAATAGCGGAGGAAATTACATTCATAATACCACTTCTGGAATTTCTACCCCTATCGGTGCTGCTACATTAAATTCAGGCAGCACCTTTACCTACAGAGGAAGCTCATCGCTTACACCTTCAATATCACTAAGCGGGAGAACATATCACCATCTCACAATAGAGTCAACATCTGGGGCATTGTCTCTTTCGGGTATAGGGGGTAGTAGTTTAGTAATCAATGGTAATTTAACAATTGGAGCGAATTGTACTTTTGGGCCTAACGTAACTGGCACTTCTGGTCATTCCATTAAAGGGAATATTACCATCGGCTCGGGAGGAACATTAAATTATAATCCCGCTTCTCCGGGAACAATAAACTTAAACGGTTCTGGGACACAAACAATCAGCGGTGCTGGAACTTTTACCACTGGTTCAAACGCCACACTCGCCGTTGGAGCCTCATCTACAATAGATTTTGGCGCTACGAATGCCATTGCTGGTTCAGGGACGGTTACTACTGTATCAGGTTCTACTTTTATTACTGCAAATACTTCTGGAATTAATGGATCATTAACATTGACTAACAAATCACTCAACGGCGGAACGAATTATACATTTAATGGCTCATCAGCTCAAGTTACAGGAAACCTAATAACCGCAGCTGGTAATCTCACTCTAAATAACATTAATGGACTTACATTAAGTGCCAATACAGCAGTAACAGGAACGCTTACTTTAACAAGTGGCAAATTAACAACAAATGGTTTCACATTAACCCTTTCTAATGCTGTTTCAGGAGGTTCTTCTTCCAACTATATTGTTGCTGATGCGACAGGGACTGCCATTTTTAATGGAGTCTCAACAGCTAGATTATTTCCAATTGGAACATCTGCTGCTTACGCACCCATGACAGTAACTGCAGGTAGTTCGACAAATTATACAGCTTATGTAACTGGAACTTCTGCTTGGCCCGGCTCTTGTACACCGACTACAACAAGTCAGATGGTCAACCTTGCTTGGGGATTAAGTGGTTCAAATACACCAACACAAGTAGTATTTCAGTGGCCTGCTGCCAGTCAAGCAAGTTCATTTGATCCAGCAACATCTTGTGATTTAGGCAGATATAATTCGTCTTGCCCTTACAACGTTACTAATATTTCAGCAGCTTCAGGGAGCGGTCCTTACACCTTAACTTGTACCACTGGATTAAGTTCAACAAGTAATATTTATGTAATTGGAAATCAAAATGCAGTTTACATCGCAGCTCCAACAGTCACTACAACAGTGGCAGCATCTTCAATCACCAACACAACGGCATCATCGGGAGGACAAACACTGTCAGGAACAAATATTACTTCTAAAGGTGTGGTATGGAACACTTCAACTGCGCCAACTACTTCTAATTCTTCCACAGATGATGGAACGGGCGCTAGTAACTATTCATCATCCCTATCTTCATTAAGTCCTCAAACACTTTATTACATACGCGCCTATGCTACCAATGCTGGAGGAACAGGGTATGGCGATGAGAAAACTTTTAGAACGCTTTCAAACCCAGCTACTGCTCAAGCATCGAGTTTAAGTGCAACCGCCAACTCTTCGAGCAATATCGACCTCACATGGAACGCAGCTACTTTTCCTTCATCAGGAGCAACCAATAAAGGCTATGTGCTTTTGAGAGCAACATCACCTAATACACCTTTGTTGGGTAATTCAAACGGTGCAGCTCCATCCGCTGGAGCGAATACAACAATTGTTTCAAGTGTTATCGCTGAAAATGCCACATCAATTTCGAACTCAGGACTTGCGGGCTCAACGCAATACAATTATTTGCTAATTCCTTACACTTGGGATGGTACAAATGCAACGACCTATAATTATCTGACGGCATCTGCACCTACAGCTAATACCACAACTCAGTCAGGATCAACTCCTCCAGTATTAACTACCACTGCCGCGAGTTCCATTTTATCAACTACCGCTACATTCAATGGAGAAATTACATCTGATGGTGGAGCAAGTGTAACAGCTAGAGGATTTGTTTACAGTACTTCAGATAATACACCGACCATTGGTGAGGGTGGTGTAACTGACCAATCCTCTGGATCAGGTACAGGAATATTTAGTGAAAATGTTTCTTCATTAACAACAAATACAACGTATTACTACCAAGCATATGCAACAAATACCTCTGGAACAAGCTATGGAGGAGTAATTTCATTTACAACTTTAAAAGCAGAACCAAGCGATCAAGCTACTTCATTGGTATTTAGCTCTATCACAACTTCTTCATTCAGTACTGCATTCACCGCAGCAACGGGTAGCCCGGATGGATATCTTGTAATAACAAGTATATCAGCAAGTTTATCTGCTGATCCAGTTGATGGAACAACTTACACAGCAGGAAATATTCTTGGAGGTGGAACAGTTGTAAGTGTGGGAAGTACTATCTCAGGAATTTCCAATAGCAGTTTATTTGCGGGAACTACCTATTACACCTTTGTCTTTGCATATAACAATAGTGGTTCAAACATCGATTACAGAACAACTTCTCCATTAAGTGCAAGTACCATTACATTGACGGACGCACCTGCTACTCCAACTTTTAGTAGTATTACAACAACTGGATTCACAGTAGATTGGACAGCAACAACGGGAGCAAGTTCTTATAAATTGGATGTATCAACAGCTTCAAATTTTGCAAACTTTGTAAGTGGTTATCAAGATTTAACCGTAAATACCAATTCGCAAGCCGTAACAGGATTAACTGCTAATACTTTATATTATGTGAGAGTTAGAGCGGTAAATGCTTCAGGAACATCGGCTAACTCAACTTCTGGAAATTCGTCAACATTATCGAACGCACCTACTGTTGGGACTGCAAGCTCAATTACATCATCTGGCTTAACTGCTAATTGGACTGCTCCAAGTTCACAAGGTGCAGTAACTTTCACGTATACAATTGAATTATCTACAGCTAACGATTTTTCCTCCATTACATCAACTGCTTCAAGTATTGCATCAGGAACTATAACAAATGCGTTTTCAAGTTTAGCAGAAGGTACAACTTATTACTACCGAATAAAAGCAGTGAATAGTGCTGGAAGTAGTGCGTGGAGTTCAGTGAGTGCTGGGGCTATGACGTTGACAAGTTCAATTTCACTCACAACTTTGGGAACTAATTTCACGCAAGATTTTAATACATTAGCAACTTCAGGAACTTCTTCTTCTCTGCCTTCGGGATGGTATTTATCAGAAACCGGTGGGGCAAATATTTACACTGCTGGTACCGGTAGTTCTGCCACAGCGGATGCATACAGTTTTGGTTCGACTGCATCATCAGATAGGTCACTTGGTAGTTTAGTTTCAAATTCATATTCAGCTTCTTATGGAGCCAAATTCACAAACAACACGGGTGAGGTAATAAATAATTTATTTATAAGTTTTTTAGGTGAAACATGGCGTGTGGCAGTTGCTTCACGTACTGATCAATTAGACTTCCAATATAGTTTAAATGCAACTTCTTTATCAACAGGCACTTGGACTGATTTTAATGATCTAGATTATGTGAATTCAAGTCAATCGGTCACAGGAAGTGCTAGTCTTCAACAAAGTACGAATATTTCTAATGTATTAACAGGATTAAATATTAGTAATGGATCATCCTTTTGGATAAGATGGTCAGATTTAAATATTTCGGGTAATGATGACGGAATGGGAATTGATGATTTCTCCATCAAACCTTGCGGAACAGTTTCAGCTCCAACGGCAAGTGATCAAGCATTTTGTTCGGCTACATCACCAACAGTTGCGAGTTTAACAGCAACAGGTACAGCCCCTCAATGGTATAGCGCTTCAACAGGAGGAACAGCATTGAGTACTTCAACTACTCTTACAAATAGCACAACTTACTATGCAACACAAACAGTTGACGGATGTGAAAGTGTTTCTCGAACAGCTGTTGTTGTAACAATAAATACTAATCCATCTGCTCCAACTGGAAGTGCTACACAAACACTTTGTACGGGAGCAACATTGGCCGAATTAAGTGCAACTGGTACTTCTATTCAATGGTATTCAGCAGCATCTGGTGGTACAGCTTTAGCAACAAATACCGCATTGGTTAATAATTCAACTTATTATGCTTCACAGACTACTAATAGTTGTGAAAGTACAACTCGTTTAGCTTCAACTGCAGCGATTGTATCCTCAGGCTCCTGGATTGGCGGCACCTCAACAGATTGGTCTGACGCTGCAAACTGGTGTGGAGGTGTTCCAACTTCCTCAACTAGTGTAACAATACCTTCAGGAACCTCAAATTCAGCTGTGATTTCTTCAAATGTTAGTTTAAATTCATTGACAATTAACTCCGGAGCGACTGTATCAACTTCTAGTGCGCCAACCATTACAATTGCGAACAATGGTTCATTTACCAATAACGGAACCTTCACCGCTGGAACTTCGAAAGTAACTTTTGCTGGTAATGGAACTGTTTCGGGAACGGTTAGTTTCAATAATGTGGATATTGCAGGAGGCGTTAATTTCGGATCTGCTTCAACTATTAACGGAACACTTACTATTAATTCAGGAGGATACATCAACACCAACGCGCCGACTTATGGTATTAATTCTACCTTAAAATACAACACTGGAGGAGATTACGGAAGAAGTTCTGAATGGTCTGCATCTTCAGGTCAAGGAGCTCCTTATTCGGTTCAGGTTTCGGGCAATACAATCTTAAATTACCCAAATACTGGAAGTGGTTCATTCTCTACAAACTTTAGTTTAGCCGGAAATCTAACTGTGGATAATGGTTCAGCTTTGTATATGGATTGGGGTGGCAATTCAAATAAATCTGGAAGATTAGATATCGCTGGTAATGTTCTATTAAATGGAAATTTATCACTTGGAAATGCGAATGGTGGCGATATCAAAGTAGGAGGAAATTGGACTAGAAATTCTGGAAGTACATTGAATACAAATGGCAGAGCAGTTTTCTTCATAGGAAGTGGAACTTCTACCATCACAGGTAATGGTGGTGAAACGTTTACCTACATGGTCAACGAGAAAAATGGTGGGAGTATTATTCTCGGAAATAATCTAACCTTGACTGCTGCTAGTGGAGGAAATGCCCTAACACACAAATCTACGGCAAGTATTGATCTTAACAATTACGATCTTACTTTTTCCGGACCAAATAATTCGAATATTTTAGCCGATGGCGCGTGTTCTATTACAGGGACTGGAAATGTCTTGGTTACGTCGAATACTAAAAATTTAAGTGGACAAAATACTGGATCTTGGACTTTTGGTTCAAACGTAACATTAAAACTTCAAAGTGGTCTTAATTTCGGAACAAACCTAAGCACCGTAAATGGAACACTGGAAATAAATAGTGGCGGTTTTGTATCTGGGAATGAACGTCCGAGTTATGGAATTGGGTCTACATTAAAATATAACTCTAGTGGCACATATGGTCGTGACAAAGAATGGTTAGCCGGGTATTCATCTGGCACTGGAGTGCCATACAATGTTTTAATTTCATCAGGAACTACGTTGGATCCCGGAGCAAACTCCAATTTTAGCAGTGAAAGTTGGGTTAGAAATGAACTTACGGTTGATGGCACCTTTGACATGTCTCTCACCGATCAAGTAGAACCGATTCATGTTTTAGGTAATGTTAATTTTAATGGAGGAACATTGAAACTTAGTACAACAGCGGGCGGTGACATGAAAGTCGGAGGTAATTGGTACGGGACCGGAACTTTCGTATCCAATTCACGAGCTGTATATATTAATGGTACAGGAAATCAAAGCATTTCGAGAAATGACATATTCCCTTTCTTAATTATTGATAAAGCATCTGGAACACTTACTATCGCTGGAAATATAACCCTGAACAATAAATTAACTTATTCTGATGGAAGTATATCCTTTTCAGGAGGAAGTATTGATGCCTCAGGAGCATCTGCCGAAGTTGAGTTTGCAAACAGTAGTGCATTTACTTTACCAACTGGATTATTTTCAGGTAACGTTAATAATTTAACACTTAATGGCACAGGCGGAGTCACATTATCTGAAAATGTAACTGTCACAAATAGCTTAAAATTAACAAGTGGAGTAATCACTTTAGGGTCGAGAAATCTAACCTTAACTGGGGGCTTAGATGCGACAGGAAATGGTAATTCCTCTTCATATATCAATACTAGTGGCTCAGGTGCATTAATCCGATCAATTTCAACTACTGGTGTAGATTATAAATTCCCGGTTGGATTAAGCGACTATGCGCCAATTTCAGTAAACTTTACCGGAGGTACAATTACTTCAAGTTCCTTGGCTTCAAGGGCAGTAAGTGGCTTACACCCTAATGCAACAGATGGCGCATATATTAGAACAAACTTATTTTGGGAAATGAATCAAACGGGAATGACAAATCCTCAATATAACGTTTCATTTACATACCCTGGTGTAATAAATGGCACTGGAAGTAATGAAACTGAGTCTAACCTATTACCAGCAAAATGGAGCGCCTCAACAGGTTGGTTATCCTCTGGAAGTTGTTCTGTATGTTTCAATGGCACTACTATGGGGACTTCTTCTATTAACACAGCAACAAAAACCATCACTTGGAATGGCGTATCAGGATTTAGTGATTTTGGTGGATTTGGTCAAGGAAATGGCTCACCCCTCCCAGTAGAACTCACCTCCTTCTCTGCTTCTTGTGAGGAAGATATCGTAACGCTTTCTTGGTCTACAGCCTCAGAACAAAACAGTTCTCATTTTGATGTAGAAAAATCTACTGATGGAGAAATTTGGCGAGTGATTGGAACTGTTTCAGCAGCTGGAAATTCGACTGAAGAAATTAACTATTCATTTATAGATTCAGAAAAATCTACCGGGGATAATTACTACCGATTGAATCAAGTGGATATTGATGGAATGAATGAAATCTACGGTCCAATTACAATCTCGTGTGGCGATGAGGCTAAAATTACAACTTATCCTAATCCGAGTAAAGGAGAGTTTAATTTGGTGATGCATTCTAAAGCCAATGAGAAAGTTACGTTAAAAATCATGGACGGAAATAGTAGAGTTATTTCCACAAAGGTTTTAGAACTTCAGAATGGAATTAATTTATTCCCTATTCGTGAAAACTTATCTTCAGGAATTTATCACATTCAATTAATCTCTGAATCTGGCAAATCGACTGTTTTGAAGCATTCAGTTTACTAAAAAAATAAGATGTATTTTAAAAAAAATCCCGAGTAACCTCGGGATTTTTTTGTTACCACTTTAATGTTATAAGCAATTCAAATCAAAATTTAACATTAATTCCTGTTGTTAGGGAATAGTAATAGTTATCAATTGGCAATGGTCGATACGCATCATAATTATGGTCATAATGAAGCGTAAATGCTAAATGTTTGTTTACATTGAAAAACAAATTGGAATCAAAGAACCATCTTGGAGAGGTAAAATAGCTATTTAAAGGAAATTGAACAAAAGTAGTTCCTGCAAAATCAATGTGTTTTGATAATTTTAAGGCAAACTTTGCTGTAAGGTTTAACCTGAATAAATCTCGATTTACAACGGTTAATGAATCTTTGGCAAATGCATACGAACCTAAAAATGGATTCCATTTTTCAATTTCATAAAAACAACCAATGCCAGTATATAAATCAGATTTTTTTTTCTCCATCCAATTAATTCGAGCATTCATTCCTAAAAGAGCTCTTCGCTCCAAACCCTGAACACCATTCCATTGATATTGCATAAAAACATCAGGTGCAACAATACGAGTATCATTATCCCGAAATCTAAGTTGAAAAAAACCATTATTTTCTAAAACCGTAAGTCCGTTAAATGCCAATTCACTTTTTGTAAGAAAAATAAATGAATAGTTGTTTTTTAAGAAAACATCAACTTCAGAAACATTTGTAAAATCTACAAGATTTCGCTTTTGTTTGTCATTGGAAAAATTAAAATTGAAAGAACATTTAATACGTCGAAAGAACGTATCAGTCTTTATAGCTCTGTCGACATTCAAAACTTGCGAATTATACGAAAAAACAGTAAATAACAGCAATGTAAAAGTATAAATTTTAGTCAATCTCATTCAATTTAGATTTATATTCTTGGTATACCAATTTTCCGGTTTTCTGTTACACTAACACGAATAAAAGTAAAACAAGTACTTCAAACTACATTTTTTTATTTCGCATACGATAAATCAAATGCAATCTTTACCTTTGGGAAATCAAGTTTTTTACAATGAAAAAAGTACTTATCGCCAATCGCGGAGAAATTGCTCGAAGAGTCATTCGAACACTAAAAAAAATGAATATCGCTACTGTTGCCGTATATTCTGATGCAGACAAAGACGCTCCACATGTAAAAGAAGCAGATGAAGCTGTATATCTTGGCGCAAGTCCATCATCAGAAAGTTACTTGAATCAAGAAAAAATACTTAATTATTGCAAACAATTGGGCGTCGAAGGAATTCATCCAGGATATGGTTTTTTGTCGGAAAACGCAGGTTTTGCTCGAAAAGTTAAAGCAGCAGGTATCAAACTAATAGGACCATCTCCCGAATCTATGGAGGTAATGGGAGACAAACTTCGTGCTAAACAAGCAGTTAAAGAATTTGGGGTTCCCCTAGTTCCTGGTGTAGATCACGCTATTACGGATGTGAATGAAGCAAAAAAAATTGCGGAAAATGTTGGTTATCCAATCTTAATTAAAGCATCGGCTGGTGGTGGTGGAAAAGGAATGCGTTTGGTTCAAAATTCGGACGAGTTTGAAGAACAAATGAACCTAGCACAAAGTGAGGCAAGAAATTCATTTGGTGATGATGCTGTTTTCATTGAAAAATTTGTTTCCAAACCAAGACATATTGAAATTCAAGTTTTTGCAGATCAACTTGGAAATACAGTGTATATTTTTGAACGTGAATGTTCCATTCAAAGAAGGCATCAAAAAGTGGTAGAAGAAGCTCCAAGTGCCATTGTAAGTCCAGAACTACGCAAAAGAATGGGAGAAGCTGCTGTTGCTGTTTGCAAAGCTTGTAACTACGAAGGAGCAGGTACGGTTGAGTTTTTACTCGATGCGAACCTCGATTTTTTCTTCCTAGAAATGAATACACGTTTACAAGTGGAGCATCCGGTAACTGAAGAAATTTCGGGACTTGATTTGGTAGAATGGCAAGTAAGAGTTGCGAGAGGTGAAAGATTACCTAAACTTCAACACGGACTTGAAATCAACGGCCACGCAATTGAAATTCGCTTATATGCGGAAGATACTATGAATGGATTTACTCCAGATATCGGATCTTTAAATCGTTATCGTTTACCTTCAGGGAAAGGAATTCGCGTAGATGGTGCTTTCGAAGAAGGAATGGAAATTCCCATTTTTTATGACCCAATGATTGCTAAATTGGTAGTTTGGGGAGAAACGCGAGAAGAAGCGATAGAAAAATGCCTTGAAGCAATCAATGAATATGAAATATCAGGTTTGAATACGACACTCGATTTTGGTAAATATGTACTTCAACATCCTGCATTTCGCTCGGGTGATTTTGATACAAATTTTATCAAAACCTATTTTTCAGATCCGAATGCTATATATGAGGGCTTTCAGGATGAAGCGAATGCCTTAGAGGCCGGTATTGAACAAATATGGAATGACTTGAAAAAAATGGATGAGAAACAATTTCAATCTCAACCTATCACAGGTGCTTGGGTTAATATTCCTTAACAGATTGTATATTCAATGCTAACTGGAATTGTTCTTAAATCAACTGGAAAGTTCTATAACGTTCTCTTAGAAAACGGATTGGAAATTACCGCTAGAATTCGTGGAAAAATACGGCTGGAGGGTTTGAGAACCACTAATCCCGTTGCGGTTGGCGATAAAGTTGAACTAATTCACGAGGAAGAAACTACCGATATTTACACAATCAATTCTGTTGTACCTAGATTGAATTATTTGGTTCGCAAATCAACGAATTTAAGTAAGCAAAAGCAAATTTTAGCGGCTAATATTGATCGTATTTATCTCGTTGCAACCATTGAACAACCCATTACCCAGCAAGGGTTTATCGATCGTTTTTTAGTTTCAGCTGAAGCATATCGCATTCCTGTTTCAATCATTTTCAATAAAATTGATTTGTATTCAGACGAATCAAAGCAAAAAATGGTGTTTTGGAAGGATACTTATGAAAAAATCGGTTATCCTTGTCATTTTGTATCAACCTTGGAAACTGAATCATATAGTTTTTTAAAAGAAGAATTGAAGGACAAACAAGTTTTATTTGCTGGAAATAGCGGTGTCGGTAAAAGTTCATTAGTCAAATGTATAGATCCTAAAATTGATTTGCGAATTGGAAATATTTCGGATGCGCATCACATGGGAAAACATACTACTACATTTGCTGAAATGTTCCCCGTGCAGTCCGGAGGATATATCATTGACAGTCCTGGAATTCGTGCTTTTGGTTTAA
The DNA here is from genome assembly GCA_044361535.1 of Crocinitomicaceae bacterium. Classification (GTDB taxonomy): domain Bacteria; phylum Bacteroidota; class Bacteroidia; order Flavobacteriales_D; family Crocinitomicaceae; genus UBA952. The sequence goes on along the minus strand of JBIKIQ010000010.1, from coordinate 26,237 downwards.
CCGATATGGACAAAGAAGAAATTGCCCATTATTTTCCAGAAATGCGTAAACTTTTAGGGCAGTGTAAATTTCACAATTGCTTGCATATTAACGAACCTAGATGTGCCGTAAAGGAAGCTGTAGATGAAGGTGAAATAGACGAAATTCGCTACATCAACTACTTGCAGATGATTGAGGATCAAGAAGATGACATTCACCGCAGAAATGATTACGCATGAGAGTTGTTATTCAACGAGTTTCTTCAGCTTCGGTCTCAATAGATACTAAAATTCACAATGCAATTGGCAAAGGACTTCTCGTTTTAGTTGGATTTGAAGAAAGCGATTCAAGTGAGGACATTCAATGGATTTCAAAAAAAATCGTTGATTTACGGATATTTTCAGATTTGGAGGGAAAAATGAATCTTTCAATCAAAGAAATCCAAGGCGAATTATTGGTTGTAAGCCAATTTACCTTATTCGCCTCTACTAGAAAAGGAAATCGCCCAAGTTTTATTCGTTCGGCAAAACCAGATATTGCTATTCCATTATACGAATCCTTCTTATCAGAACTAGCTCTACTCCACTCTACCCCAATTAAAACAGGAGTTTTCGGGGCGGATATGCAGGTTTCGTTGGTTAATGATGGTCCGGTGACAATAAGTATTGATTCGAAGAATCGGGAGTGAGATTAAAATATGAATTCTAGCATTAACACAGCCCCTACTTCACCAATTTCCTATACTTAATTCGCTTCGGACCGGCATCACCCATACGTTTTTTGCGATTTTCTTCGTATTCAGAATAACTTCCTTCAAACCAATATACCTGTGAATCGCCCTCGAAGGCCAAAATATGCGTACAGATTCTATCCAAGAACCAACGGTCGTGAGATACAACCACCGCACAACCTGCAAAGTCTTGAATTCCTTCTTCTAAGGCTCGTAAGGTATTTATATCTATATCATTCGTTGGCTCATCCAGTAACAACACATTGGCCTCTGTTTTCAAAGTCATGGCTAGGTGCAAGCGATTTCGCTCACCTCCAGAAAGAATTCCTACTTTCTTGTTTTGATCCGATCCGTTGAAATTAAACTTGGAAAGATAAGCACGCGAAATAATTTTCTGGTTACCAACTTCCACATATTCCAATCCATTTGAAACAACATCATACACCGTTTTTTCAGGATTAATGTCCTTGTGATTTTGATCTACATAACCAATTTTCACCGTTTCTCCTATCGAAAAAGTACCTGCATCTGGAGCTAATTCTTCCATAATCATTTTGAAAATGGTGGTTTTACCCGCGCCGTTCGGCCCAATTATCCCTACAATTCCTGCTGGTGGTAATTTGAAATTCAAATCATCATACAATAATTTCTCTCCAAATGCTTTCGCTACATTGCTAGCCTCAATCACGTTCATACCCAAGCGTGGACCATTCGGAATTGGAAGTTCCAATCTAGCTTCTTTTTCTTTCGAATCTTCGGCCATCATTTTTTCGTAATTCGTCAAACGAGCTTTGCTTTTCGCTTGTCGTGCTTTTGGATTCATGCGCACCCATTCCAACTCGCGGGCTAACATTTTTTGACGTTTCGATTCCGATTTCTCTTCCTCTTTCAAGCGATTTCCTTTTTGCTCCAACCAAGACGAATAGTTTCCTTTCCATGGAATACCCTCTCCTCGATCCAATTCCAAAATCCAACCTGCTACATTATCCAAGAAATAACGGTCGTGAGTAACGGCAATTACTGTTCCCTGATATTGCTGTAAATGTTGCTCTAACCAATCAATGGATTCTGCATCCAAGTGGTTCGTAGGCTCATCCAGTAATAATACATCAGGATTTTGCAACAACAATCTACACAAAGCCACACGACGTTTCTCACCGCCCGAAAGTGTTCCGATCAACTGATCATCCGGCGGACAACGCAACGCATCCATAGCGCGCTCCAGTTTTGAATCTAATTCCCACGCATCCAAGGCATCAATTTTATCTTGTACTTCACCTTGACGAGCGATTAATTTATCCATTTTATCCGGATCATTTAATACTTCTTCGTCCATGAAAGCATTGTTGATTTCCTCGTATTCTTTCAACACATCCACGGTTTCTTGCGCACCCTCCATTACGATTTCCTTTACCGTTTTATTGGCATCCAATTCAGGCTCTTGCGGCAAATACCCAACACTGTAACCAGGTGAAAACACCACATCTCCTTGATAAGATTGATCAAGCCCAGCAATGATTTTCATTACTGTTGATTTACCCGAACCATTCAAACCAATTATCCCAATTTTAGCACCGTAATAAAAGGATAAATAGATGTTTTTTATAATTTGTTTTCCTTGCGGCGTTTGTTTGGAAACACCTACCATTGAAAAAATAATTTTTTTATCGTCTGACATTTGTAATTGTTTTTTTTTGCAAAATTAAGCAATTAATCGAATTGGTTTTCATTTGAGCCTGTTGGTTTAATGCTTATCTTTGCATCCTATTTGAAATAAATTATGGCATTAAAATGTGGAATTGTCGGCTTGCCGAATGTAGGAAAATCAACTTTGTTCAATTGCTTATCCAATGCGAAAGCACAATCAGCAAATTTTCCTTTTTGTACAATTGAACCTAATATTGGAACTATCTCTGTTCCTGATCCTCGACTTGAAAAGTTAGAATCGTTGGTAAATCCTGAACGCGTTGTTCCAACAACCATGGAAATTGTTGATATCGCTGGATTAGTGAAAGGAGCCTCAAAAGGAGAAGGCTTGGGGAATCAATTCTTGGCAAATATTCGTGAAACAGATGCAATCTTGCATGTATTACGCTGCTTTGATGACGGGAACATAGTTCACGTGGATGGACGTGTTAATCCTGTTAGCGATAAAGAGATAATTGACATTGAACTTCAACTTAAAGACCTAGAGACTATCGAAAAGAAAATCAGTAGTTTAGCTCGAGTAATTAAGTCTGGAGATAAAGATTCCGTTAAAGAAAATGAACTTGCGTTAAAAATCAAAGAAGGCTTAGAAAAAGGAATTTCTGTTCGCGGACTAGACTTTTCAGAAGAGGAGTTTGAAATCATCAATCGTTTTCAACTAATCACATCTAAACCTGTAATGTATGTTTGTAACGTGGATGAATCATCTGTAAAAACTGGAAATCATCATGTAGATGCGGTTCGTAAAGCTGTTGAACACGAAAAAGCGGAAGTTTTGATAATTGGGGCAAAGATTGAGGCGGACATTACCGAATTAGAAACCTACGACGAAAGACAGCTGTTCTTAGATGAATTGGGATTGGAAGAACCTGGTGTTAATCGTTTGATTCGCTCTGCATACTATTTATTGAATTTACAAACCTATTTTACTGCCGGTGTTAAAGAAGTTCGTGCTTGGACAATTCGCAAAGGAATGACCGCACCACAAGCAGCGGGTGTAATTCATTCTGATTTTGAGAAAGGGTTCATTCGTGCCGAGGTCATGAAATATAACGATTTTACCACTTTAGGCTCTGAAAATGCAGTAAAAGAAGCAGGTAAGTTCAAGGTAGAAGGAAAAGAATATGTAGTTGAAGATGGGGATGTTATGCATTTTAGATTCAATGTTTAATTTAAGTATTTAAAGTTTTTACTATATGATAACAGCAAATAATCCATCCTTACAATCGTGGGTTGAAGTACCTGAAGGATCCGATTTCCCCATTCAAAATATACCTTTTGGAATATTTAAAACATCCTATTCAGAAGGACGTGTTGGTGTTCGAATTGGCAATCATGTACTTGACTTGGCAGCTGTACACAACCTCGGATTTTTGTCAAACTTGACTTATGAAGGAAAAGATTTTTCATCAAACTACCTAAATGACATGATGAAAAAAGGCAAAAAAGCCACAACTGAATTACGCAATCGCATTTCTGATCTTTTGAATAAAGACAACCAAGAAATGCAAGACAAAGCTGACCAAGTATTGATTCCTATTGAAGATGTTATCATGCAAATGCCGGTTCAAATTGGCGATTACACTGATTTTTATTCAAGCAAGGAACACGCTACCAACGTTGGAATGATGTTTCGTGACCCATCAAATGCACTCTTGCCAAACTGGTTGTGGATTCCCGTTGGTTACCACGGAAGAGCTAGTTCGGTAATTCTTTCAGGTCAGGACATTCATAGACCAAAAGGTCAAATCAAAACAGATCCGAATGCAGATCCTATTTTTGCACCTTCTCGTCAGGTAGATTTTGAACTTGAAATGGCTTTTATAACCTTTGAAGGTAAATCTTTAGGTGATTCTATCTCAACAACTGAAGCTGAGGATTTTATATTTGGTCTTTGTCTTTTCAATGACTGGTCTGCTCGAGATATTCAAGCATGGGAATACGTTCCCCTTGGACCTTTTTTAGCAAAGAATTTTGCTTCCTCCATTTCTCCTTGGATAGTTACCTTGGATGCACTTCAACCCTTTGCTGTAGAGACAGTTGAACAATGTCCAGAAGTTCTTTCTTATCTGAAATTTGAAGGAAAAAAATCGTATGATGTGCATTTGGAAGTAGCACTTCAACCTGAAAATTCATCCGATACGACCATTTGTAAATCGAATTTCAAATATATGTATTGGAACATGGCACAACAATTAGCTCATCATACAGTTAATGGTTGTAATGTTCGCTGTGGAGATTTAATGGGTTCTGGAACAATTTCGGGGTCTACTCCAGACAGTTACGGTTCAATGCTTGAATTGGCATGGCGAGGAACAAAACCAATTACTTTAAACGATGGCTCTGAACGAAAATTTATTCTTGATAATGATACTGTTATCATGCGCGGACATTGCGAAGCAAATGGTATTCGAATTGGTTTTGGTGAAGTTTCTGCAAAAATATTACCCGCAAAATAAGAAGATTTGGCTGATTTTCCTGAAATAGATTTAGAAAAGGAACGAAAGGAAATTCTGAATGCGTTCAAAGGCCTCATGCGTGCCATGAAAGACCGAAGCCGAGAGGAAACAAGATTAATTCGGAAAGCCTTTGATATGGCTTTAGAAGCGCACAAAGACGTAAGACGAAAATCTGGTGAACCTTATATTTACCACCCAATTGCAGTAGCTCGAATTTGCGCAGAGGAAATGGACTTGGATGCGACTGCAGTTGCGTGCGCGTTGTTGCATGATACAGTTGAAGATACGTACATCACTTTGCAAGACATAGAGGATGCTTTTGGAAAAAAAGTTCGTCGCGTAATTGATGGATTGACTAAAATCCCGGAAGTTTTTGACGAGAATGCATCCGTTCAAGCGGAGAATTTCCGAAAAATGATTTTAACTATCTCCGATGATTTTCGAGTGGTTTTAGTAAAACTAGCTGATCGTTTGCACAATATGCGGACTTTAGGAAGCATGCGGCCGGATAAACAATTAAAGATTGCATCTGAAACTAAATTTTTATACGCTCCCCTAGCCCATCGACTGGGACTATACGCAGTAAAAACGGAATTGGAAGATCTTTCTATGATGTACTGTGAACCGGAAATATACCACAAGATTGAAATTAGCCTCAAGAGTTCTAAGGATGTTAGAAATCGGTTTATTAGAAGGTTTGTATCACCTATTCGTGAAACGTTACTTCACGAAGGTTATATATTCGATATCAAGGCTCGAACTAAATCTATTTCCTCTATTTGGAAAAAAATGCAAGACCAAGACATTCCTTTCGAAGAAGTTTTTGATGTTTTTGCTGTTCGAATAATTATTGATACACCGGTAGAACTAGAAAAACCAGATTGTTGGCGTATATACAGTATGGTAACAGACTTCTATCAACCAAGCCCTGAAAGACTTCGCGACTGGATTTCAACACCTCGTGCGAATGGTTACGAATCATTGCACACAACAGTAATGTCGCCACAAGGAAAATGGGTAGAAGTGCAAATTCGAACCAAACGCATGGATGAAATTGCTGAAAAAGGGTTTGCGGCTCATTATCGGTATAAGGAATCAAAAAATGACGATAATAAATTTGATCGTTGGATAGCTGAAATACGTGACCTTTTAGAAAGTGCAGATTCAAATGCACTTGACTTTGTGAACGAATTTAAATCAAATCTATTCAACGATGAAATCTATATTTTCACGCCCAAAGGTGAATTACGAGTATTACCAATAGGTTCAACGGTTGTTGATTTTGCCTATGATATCCACACGGATATTGGAAACAAATGCATAGGTGCGAAAGTAAATAACCGACTTGTTCCGTTGAGCTACCAATTACAAAATGGTGATCAGCTAGAAATAATTACTTCCAACAAACAAAAACCATCTGAAGATTGGCTTCGTTTTGTTGTATCTGCAAGAGCAAAACAAAAAATTAAATCATCATTAAATGACGAACGAAAAATTGTTGCTCAAGACGGAAAGGAAATTTTAGAACGTAAATTCAAGCAATATAATCTCAAGTTTCTTTCCGATAATATAACTTTTCTCACAAGCCATTTCGGACTTCCTACCACTACAGAGCTTTATTTTAGGATTGCTAAAGGCAAGATTGATTTAACCAAGTTGAGAGACATGGATGAATCCAACGGAATTCTTCAAAAGAAAATCGTTCGAACGAAGAAATCAAAAGAAGAAGATGAAGATGATTTTCCAGTTGTAAATACAAAGTCTGATACAATTATCATTGGCGACGATTTCAATGGATTTGAATACAAAATGGCTAAATGCTGTCATCCTATTCCTGGAGATAAGGTATTTGGATTTATAAGTATTTCTGAAGGAATCAAAATACATCGCTTCAACTGTCCAAATGCCGAGAACATGATGTCGAAAATGGCCTACCGTTGTATCAAAGCGAAATGGAAATCCGATAAACTAGTTGAACGCGAAGCGGCAATCAAAATCATGGGAATTGACCAACTTGGCTTAGTAAATAAATTAACAGAAATCATCTCGAAGGAAAATAATGTCAATATGAAATCAATTTCCTTCGACACTGAAGACGGAATTTTTGAAGGGAAAATAAAGGTGATGGTATATGATACTGAACATCTAGAGTTGCTCATGCAAAAATTCGAACAAGTGGAAGGCGTTCAGAATGTCTCTCGGTGGGATGTTCAAGAAAAAATGGAGTGAGGTTAAACCATTTAATTGGTTTTTTTAAATCGATTTTTATCCATAGGCTTGGGTTTAAACCCGAGCCTATGGGTAAGTTATTTTGTGATTGTTGACCTTCATTGTTTTCAATTTTGATGCTTTACTTCACTGATTTAATTTTTTAAAACTAATAAGTTTAGTATAATTATATGTTATAAATGGAATTTTTTGAGGTCAATTTATGTGTAGTAAAATAAAAAAAATCGCCGCGAAATATCATTAAATTTGATCTTTAATTACGCTAATAATTCAATTGAACACCATGACTTCTTCTCTCCAATCATTTATAAAAGAGACTTTCACCAAACACTCCGATAATCAACCCTTTCAACCTAAAATCCTCATTACGTTTTTAATTTCAGCATTTTCATTGGTCTGTATTAACTATTTTGGCAGTTTGGATAAATTACTGGTTTCCATACATCAACTGGGACTTGGAGAAGAATTCTCTTTTTTAACTAAGAAAATCACGACCTTTTCTGATTTTCAGCTATTAGACTTAATCTATTGGGCACTTTGTTCCTTTTTCTTTTATTTATTGGTCCCAATTTCCATAATTAAATGGGGGTTCAAAGAAAATATTTCTGAATATGGCCTTGGTTTTTCGGTTTTTTTATCAGGATTTAACCTGTACCTGATTTTTTTACTGGTAATGCTTCCACTGGTTTGGATTGTTTCTTATACAGATTCATTTCAGCATACCTATCCTTTTTACAAAATAGAATACAACAACGCATCCTTCAAACACTTGCTGATTTGGGAAGTCTTTTATTTTTTACAGTTTGTTGGTTTGGAGTTTTTCTTTCGAGGCTTCATGGTACATGCACTAAAAAAACAATTCGGTTTTTATTCAATATTTGTAATGATGATACCGTATTGCATGATTCATTTTGGTAAACCATTGCCCGAGACAATTGGCGCTATCTTCGCCGGAGTACTTTTGGGAGTCTTGAGTTTAAAATCAAATTCAATTTGGTTGGGGGTATTACTTCACTTTTCCGTAGCAATTGCCATGGATTGCTTTTCATTGATGCACCGCTAAAGTGGAGGTAAAAGATTTTGGTTAGGCGATTTATAATAAAAGTTCAACCTTTCTTCCCACTTTGAATTAGGATTGAGTGGAATGACATTATAATTTCTCCCCTTGCGTGGAGGAAGAAAAATGGACTCCCCCTTTGAAGCTAATCTTTATACACAAGTTAAAATTGATTTTTGAAAAGCAGATAGCCTTCTAGTTGTAAGTGAAATCGATCATATCCTTCTTTGATTGTGATGTATCCAGGCGGTCCGTGAGAACTGTATCCGGTCCATCCAGCAATTCTAGCGATAGTCCATGCTGCCCAAGCTAATGTTTTCTTGGGATATGGATTCTTTTGTTTTAATGTTTCTCCTTCAACTTTGGTTTGTAATACTTCAATAAAATCTTGTTCTTCTTCTGAAAAAATAGTGGTTGCCAAACATTCATCTTGCGTTAAAGAAAGTTTTAGTTTCATTACGTGTAAAGCTGCTTCAAGTGTTATTGCGAGCAACTTTTTTAGTTTAAGACCACTCGCAAGTTGACTGGATTCTATTTGAAACCCTTTTGTTTTTATGACCCTGAATAATTCTTCAATAAACTACCTTTTCTTGTACCAACTTACGCATTCTATGGCTTGTTCGACGTTTTTTACTTCGTGTGTTGTCAGTAAACGCCATAGGATTCCTTCCTCATTATTTGGTTTAGTTTCTTTACATTCGCGCGCTTCAATTCCCCAAAGTACTACCCCTTTCTTTTCTCCTTTATAGTTTGAAGGTGCTGCAATGGAAACCTGACAATATTTAATTTCAATTTTTGCTTTCCTTGCAGCTCTTTTTTTATTTGATGCCAATTGAATTTCATAAGAACCAGTCACGGGCTGACTTTCTAAAGTAGCATATAATTTTCCATCTCCTTTAGTCAAATTACGATCAGATCTTGAACGAACTAAAAGATTTACACGGTCATTGGGTACTATACAAAACTCTTCAAAAATATCGCTTTCACGATCTCCAATTAAAGTGATTTTAACGGATGGATTAATGTTCCCCTTTGTTTGCTCAGCTGCTTTTATCCATCTATAAGACTCCTTTTCTTCTATAGGTTGTTGTGCATACTTACGTTCATTTTTATTCTTCTTATCCCAGTCACGATTGTAAAAAATGGCAGAAGACATTCCATAAATTGCATTCGAATTAGGGTTCATAACTAGAACAGGATGACAGAAATAACCAGCAATTGTATTGATCCCTGTTGGTCCAATTTCCTTATCTTCATTTCCTAACTTTTTCTTAATACCTTGATAATTAAATTCAGTGGTATCTTGAATTGCAAGAACGTGCTCAACATCAATAGTATCCGCACATTTTTTATGTGAAGCCATTAATAAATCCGTGTAATCAAAACGATCATTTGAAAGCATACGATATATACCAATTTTCTCGGTATGTGAATCTACTAATTTATTAACGACACTCGTACCTTTGTGTATTAAATCATATATAGTCTTTTCCAATCTTGTTCTAATTCTTTTATCAGGAATAAATCCATCATAAACACCTGAAAAACAGTTTTTTACCATGAATAAAGATAGCTAAAATTCTGATTAAAAACAAGCTATACTACTGATAATCAAATTGTTAAACTAAATATTATTCAACAGAAAATTGTGTATAAAGATTAGCCCTTTGAAGGGGGATCGAGGGGGATGAAAAATTTACAAGATACGACTCAAAGTCAACCTCCTCAGTCCTCAATTATGGGAGGAAGAAAAATGGCCTCCTCCTTTGAAGGGAGATCGAGGGGGATTACAAATTAACAAGATACGACACAAAGTCACCTCCCTTTGTCCCTCCTCGAGGAGGGAAGAACCCCTAATTCTTTAAAACCTTAACTGTTTTGGAGGTCACTCCATCGGAAATTTGGAAATAATACACGCCGGCGCTAAGACTGCGCATAGAAATAGTTGGCGTGTACAAACCGGAAGTGTATAGCTCGATGCTGGATTGCACGATACGACCGGTTTCATCCGTTAATGTCGTGGTAATCGAAGATTCTTCGGATACAATGAGTGTATAGGTAACATCATAATTAGTTGGATTTGGGTAAATAGGCAATAACACAAAGTTTCCACCTTCCGTGTTAAGACATGAAATATTGTTACTCAATTCCGATTCAACGAGTTGATAATCATTGTAAGATGTTGCTTCCACACACAAGAAGCTAATTTCATTATCTTGTGTAGAAATAAATGCTGATGGATTAGCATTAAACAAATAAATTCTACTAGCACCTGGCGCTAAAGATTCCGTTTCTGTTTCAAGAATTGGAGATGAATTATATAATTTCAACAACAAATCCATTTGGGTGATTTCAACAAAGCCCAAGTTGCGAAGCTCCACACCTACTTTATAGAAACCGTTGATGTCTTGCACAAAAAGTTGATTGATTGCCAAATCGATGCGCGGTTCGTTAACTTTAACGTATTGGTATGCTGTATCTTTACAACCAATTGCGTTTTGAATAGCTAAATAGGTTAAGATACTGTCTCCAATAAAGGAAGAAGCAAACCCCGTTGCTTCGGCAGGCTCAGCAACAGTGGTTTGGTAAATAGTATTATTTCCGAGGTTCCATTCGTAGGAAGTGCCACCTAAACTATTGTTGGTAAAAACGACCGGTACACCAGCTACAACTGTTGTTGGACTTACTGTAAATGCCGCAATTATTTCCGGTTGAACGTTTACTATGATAAGTGTATCAGTTGAACAACCTTGATCGGAAGTGGATGTCAAGTTTAGATATTGTTCACCAGTAGTAACAAACAAAAATTCTGAGCTAGGTCCTTCAAAAGGATATTGCAGATTGACCAACCAATCAGTTTGAGTGATGCTACCTATTGGGATAGTACTTTGATTCTCAAAGGATGTCCAAGTGTTTTTGCAAGCTGGGCCCACTTGCCATCCTAAAATTGGCTTTGGATGGATGGTAATGGTTTGAGAAAGCGTATCTTGGCAGCCGTTGTTGGCAGTAACAACCAATTGAACGTCGTATTCTCCATATCCCTGATAAACTTTTTGTATAGCTGGGTTAGTGGAAGAGGTTCCATCACCATAAGTCCATTGGCTCATGCTAAGCGAAAATGTATCGGTGATGCTGCTATTATTCGCAAAATTAACGGCGCTTAATTCACAGGTATTATTGAACGAAAAATCTGCGACAGGGGCAGGTTGTATATACACTGGTTGAACTATCGTATCTCTGCAACCATTGATATCTTCTGCTTGGAGTGAGACGTTAAAAATTCCACTATGACCAAAGGAATAACTTGGATTAGAGGCTGTGCTTGTATTGTTATTTTGGTTAAAATTCCAAAGATGCGATCCTATTCCAATTGGGAAAGAATTTTGTGGTGTAAATTGTATTGCCTCATAAGGACAATAATTTTGAGTAATGAAGGAAATGGACGGTTTTGAATGAACTACAATAGGAAAGGAAATATTACTACTACAACCCTCAACAGTTTCAACTAAAAGAGTGACGTTAAATGTTCCGGATGTATCAATACTAAAATTACCAAAACTACCAGAAAGAGTAGTTCCTTCGCTAATTGACCAGGTTTTGGTGCTGATAGTGCCATTATTATTTGGAATGAAGCTGTTGTCGGAGAATGAACCCTGTGAATACTGACATATACTATCACTAATTTGATATTGAATTGAAGGGGATGTTCCTATTACAGTAACAAAAGTTGTATCGAATCCAAAACAATTATTAGAATTGGTTGCAATAAAATTATAATTTCCACTTGTATCAATTATAGTTGAGATACCATTTATTCCTGTATTCCAAATAACAGAGTTAGATTCTAAAATTCCATTTGCGAGTGAAATTGATTGACCGGAGCAAAGTGAGAAATTGGGTTGAATAAAATCAATTTCAGGAAAATGATCAGTGGTAAATTGAATCGAATCAGATGTCCTAGAACAACCCAAACCATCAGTTACAGTAACAAAATAGGATCCTTCTTGATTTATTATTAATATATTTCCTACATTTCCATTGCTCCATTGATAATTAAAATTTGGATTCAAATTTACCTGCCAATTGACAGTACCTCCTGCACAAATAATTGTATCAACAGGATTGTTTATTATTGGATAGAATATCTGAATTGTATCCTTTGATGAAAATCCAAAAATATCTATTGTAGTAACATGATATATGCCTGGTTGATTTATCGATATTTGTTCAGTATTTGCTCCTGTTGACCACAAAAAAGAGGTGTATCTTGACCCTGCTGAAATTGTTACAGGACAAAAATCAGCTTTATAGATATCATTACCTAAATTGACTGGTGGAGCGTACTTGTTTCGAATGTAATTCTCCACTTGTAACCTTTGATTGTCAGATAAATCCGAAGAAAAATTAATTACCTCAGCAATATCCCCATTCATAAATTGAGCATCTTCTTGGAATCTTGATCCAAGTGTAAATCCAATTGGAGCTGAACTTGGCAAATTTCCAGTAGCCCTGAGGGTACCGTTGTCAAATATTCGCGACTGATTGCCGTTAAAAATTGAACTAAACAACGTGTAAGGAAAAGGAGTTGGTTTGAGATAATTAAAATTTGTATTTAGCGCTTGTAGATATACATTGTTAGCAAAATATTGAATACCTCTTGTTGCAGCCCCGCCGTCAAACATAAAACAATTTGCTCCTGTATTCAACTTTCCAACTAAAAAAACGGTACCTTGATTGGATAAAGTTGTCCCATAATTTGATTTTAAATTATCATTAACCCCGTCAAATTTGACAGTAGGATAGCCATTGATTTGGTTCAGATTCATAACTGGTCTTTTTGAATCCGTATTTTGAATTAAATTAAAATTTAAAGTTGATTGATCAGTCCATTGAGTAACTTTCCCAGTATTGAGCTGAATTCCATCTGTTGATTTATACCATCCAGATAGATTAGAAATGCCAGATAAATTAGAAATAATCAATTTCCGAGTCTCTGAAGAACTTTGTATCCCACAAGAATTTAAGGATAATACTCGCCAAAAATATTCTCCATTACTTGTTAGTCCCTGCTGAAAAAAGTTCCCAGAATAAATTGTATCACTTACTAATATATTTGAAAATGTATTACTAGAACTTAATTGGAAGATGTAATAATTTGAATTTTGATCTAAATCCCAATTGAACAAGATTGTATTTGATGGATCGATAAATACCTTGTTAGGTATAGGAGAAGTAAGTATAACAGAACTAGGATTGTTGAAATTTGAATTTACTTGAATGATTTTTACTGTATCATCAAAACATTGATTGTTATCTGAAACCAATAATTTTACTTGAAATTGGCCCAGTCCTAAAGAAGTAACAAAATTTGAACTATTAGAAGCTAAAATTCCATCAAGATACCAGTTATTGGTTAAGTTATTTCCAACAGTCGTGTTTTCAAATAAAACGGAAGTATTGGTGCATGGTGGTATATTCGTAAAGGAAGCAATCGGATTTGGATTAATGTAAAAATTTGAGGTGACTTGATTGGAGCAACCCGCAGAGCTAGTAGCCGTTAATGTGGCAGAATAATTTCCAAATTGATTAAATGCTTTTGTTACATTAAACGTTTGATAACTGCTTCCATCATTAAAACTCCAAGAAATACTACTAATGGTATCTGGTGATAAAACAGAAGCATTTCCTAAGAATAAAGATGGACTATTTTCGCATAGAATAGAAGGTAAATTAATGGATACAAGGGGTGCGGCACCAATTACCGTTACCAATATGGTATCATTACCAACACAGTTGTTTTGGTTTGTTACCTGAACGGAATAGGAACCTGAAGTATTTATTGATATTGAAGACTGTGTGCTTAGATTTGACCATAAATACTGGATTGTAGCAACTGGGTTATGGTTTACCTGTAAACTATTTCCGGCACATAACGATGTGTCATTTCCTAATGAAACACTACTTGCAAACGAATCTAAAGTAACATTTATGGTATTAGTCGTAAACTGACAACCTAGCTGGTCTGAAATAACACATGAATAAACCCCAGGCAAAGTCGTATTCAACTGATTTGACGTTGTCCCGTTGTTCCAATTATATGTATAACCTCCTGTTAAACCCAGATCCCATTGAAAGGTTGAGTTTTCACATAGAACAGTATTTGAAGGATATTGAACCGATGGATAATTGACTGCAATTTGATCTGAAGTACTAAACCCAAAAATATCAGTTGTGGTAAGTGAATAAGATCCTGACGTTGTTACTGTTATCGAAGGTGTTGTGGCGCCTGTTGACCATAGATAAGAGGTATATCCCGGTGGTGCAGTTATCGTGGTTGGACAAAAGTCAGTTTTATTTATATCTGCACCTATATTTACTGGAGGAGCATATCGTGCATGTAAATAATTTTCGACTGCCTGACGATTGGCTATTGTTAAATTCCCCTCGTAAACAAGGAATTCTAAAATTTCACCATTAAAAAACAAGACATCATCCTGAAATCTTGATCCTAAGGTAATTCCAGTTTGAGGATTTGAGGGTAATGATCCTCCCGTTTTAAATGCTTTATTATCAAATATTTTAGATTGTGTTCCATTAAATTCACAACTAAAAATGGTAAAATTATATGGAGCTGGTTTTAGGTAATTATAATTGGTATTTAGAGATTGTATGTAAGCATTGTTTGCAAAATACTGGATTCCTTTATGCCCTGTTAATCCATCAAAAAGAAACGAATTCGCACCTGAATTACCCTTGGCAACTAAAAAAACAGTAATTTGATCGGTCAACGCAGAGCCAAAACTCACTTTGAAATTATCATTTACTCCATCTAATTTTATTGAAGGATAACCATTTAAAACATTCGGTTGAATAATTGGTCGTTTACCAACTGTATTTTGAATTAAATGAAATCCATTTCCACTTAAGTCAAATAATTGCGCGACATTAGACCCTGAAAGTTGAACAGAATCAGAACGGACCCATAATTTTAATCCACCAATTGTTTGAGGATTAATTTGAGATTTGATATTTGAAACTATCAAAATAATAATCAGAACTATAAAAGATCTAATTTTCATAAGTTAAATTATGGTTCAAGTTACTAAAATAATTTAATAAATTAATTCATCAAAAATATTTGCAAGTTTTTTGGCTTGTGATTTTCTTGAGTATTTTTCAATCCCATTTGAATTGCAACTCAAAAATCCGTTAGAATTAAACTCCTTATGTAGGGAGGTTAAAACATCCATTAAATGTGATTCATCTTTAACAATAATCCCGGAATTTGTTTCTCTAATTACCTCTTCTTGTAGTTGTTTAGACTCGTCAGAAAATTCTTGAAGATTGTAAAATTTTGATTTTAAATTCTTTGAATTCAAATCATCAGAATAACACAGTAAGATTCTCCGTTTTATTCCTAGATAATTAAATATTTTTGTGCCTAAAATTGAATAGTCATTAAACAATAAAAAAGCATTTGATTTAGCTAGTTTCTTAACCAAATCTTGATCTTCTATTTTAGGATAAATTCTTACTTTTTCTTTTAGCTGTGGGAAATTTTGCTCGATTACTTGATCAAGCTCACCATTCAAGTTTACTCCATAAAAATTTATTCTGAAATTAGTCAAAGTTCCATTTGAAACCAAATTATTACACACAGCTAAAAAGCTTGATATCGGATGCCATTTATAAATTGTTCCAGCAAACGAAATTGTAAAATCATTAGATGTCTGACTAATTTGATTAACTGCCTCAATATCATGAGGATTATAACCATTTAGAAGTATCTCATACCTTTTATTTGGTAAATTCTGTTGCAATTGCTTGATAATAAATGAAGAAACAGTTGTTACGGTTGAGGCATTACTTAAATATTTCCTTTCAAAAAAAGCATTCCATTTTTTTGTAAACTTGTTTCCAGATCTTGTTTTATCTTGTACCCAAGTATCTCTATAATCTGCAATCCATGGTGTTTTAAATTCTTTACTCAATTTTGAAGCATAAGAAAAAAGAATAAATGGGTCACCGGTTGCTATTATAGCATCTACTTTATTTTCAGATAAATATTTTTTTGCAAAATGATATAATTCAGATTTAGGACCAACAGGAATTAAAAACTGTGCAAATTCAAAATACCCAGAAATTAATTTTCTAATAAATTTGAATCTAGAATCCCCATATTTTAACAACAAACGGTTACTTAAATTTGGACGATAGGGAGTTCTAAAAATGATTCCACAATTCATTTGTTCTTCAATTACTTGATCTGATACTCCTGGAGCAATATAATCAAGATGACTTCCGTAAAAATTACTCCATTGGCGCGTTACAACAATTGGTTCAATTCCAAACTCATTTAAATAAAGGAACCAATTATAGGGTCTTAACCCTCCCACTGAAACATAGGGAGGAAAGTCATAGGCAAGAATTAATAGTTTTTTCAAGATTAATTATTCTAATTAATGGATTCTAACATATCTTGTTGATTCTCCCATTTGTAATGAGATTTTGCTTGGTGTTGAGAACTTTTTTTTGCTTGAAAAAATTGGATATAAATCAAATTAAATTTTGAATCCCTCAGTCCAAAGTCCATTGAGAACAAAATTGTCTATGTTTTTAAAAGAACTATTTTCGTTGGTGACTTTAAGGACAAATTGCATATCCTTCAATAGGCTTAATCTAGATTTTGACGGTGTAAAGAGTTCAAAAATAGACTTATTGTATGTATTTTGAATATTCCCAAGATATGAAACTCTTTCATAATCGTAATTTATTTTTATCCATTCAACGATCGATTGAAATACGGTAAAGTTAAGCGCGTTAGCAAGAAGTACAATGTCCACTAAATAGGTTGTTTTTGAATTTGAGTGATTTAAAATAAAGTACCCACAAACTGCACCGTTAATTGAAATTGTTTGGAATGTATAATTAATGGAATGATTTTGAGCAACACGATCGATTAAAAAGGAATAACAATTGGATAGTGTTACTGAATTTGGATTTTCATAGAACCATTGATTATTTATCCAATTAATCAAATCTTCATTTTGTTTTAAATCTCTTTTTTCAATAGTACATAGTGTATCGAAATTTAACTTTTTATTCCGATTAAATAATGTTTTTATTAAGTTTCTTAGTTTATCCTTAAACGGGACGTTACTTTTGAAATATGAAATGAGCTCAATTTTTTTTGATAGGAAATATTGAGATTCATAAAAAATATCATATACTTCAAATCTGAGTTTTTTACTCCAAACGTCACCTAATGCGGTAAAGCCCCAAAAAACATTGATATCATTTTCAATACAATCATTTACCGCATAGGCATATAATTTTTCAAAGTATCCTTTACCTCTGAAGTCGGATAGTAGGAAGGAAGATTCACTCTTCGCTGAATTGACAAATTTACCAGCGAACATTAATGGATAAAAGATCATTCCTTGAGTACAGATTAATTCATCTTTATTTTGAGAAATGAATAATTGAGATTTTGTACTTGTGAAGTACTGCCAATGATATTTTGAGTGGTCATAATCTGGCCGTAAATTAGCTTTGAAAAAAGTAATTATTTTGTCTTCAGGAACATTTTTAGAGTTTAATATTTCTATAGCACTTTCCATACTGATTTTTTTATTATTTCCTCAAAGTTTGAATTAAATTTTCCCGTCACGTCAAAGTATTTTTTGAATTCATCGGCTTCATAACCTCCTTTTCGAAGATCGTAATTTGTTGGCAAATATCCAAAACAATTTCCTTCATAGCCTACGAAAAGGATCTTTTTACGAGGTATTAAAAACAAATCTTCATAACCAGAAAGTACTTCCGCAGAAATAAACAAAATAATTAGATCGCCAATATGTAAGGATTTAATATTCAATTCACTAGCATGTTTGCATTCTATGCCTAAATCATTGATTTCTACTGAATTATTTTTGCAACTAACGAATTCTGGATGAATCCTAATCAGCTTAGGCTTTTGATCTTGCAGTTTTTCTTCAATTTCTTTCAACCATTTATTGTATTGACTTTGCGAAAATTTATAGCATTTAATTGGGAAACTTCTATTAATTAATTCGTAGATTTTTCGTTGAATCGAATATCGTTTCGTAGGATATGCTCTGACATCTCCCGAAAAACCTTGCATAAAAACTACTGGAAGTGAATTATGCTTTCCCCGAAAAGTATTTCGAAATGTCCCTACAAATTCAGAGCTAATTGAGTTGGTATCTGGATTATTTGTTGGATGGCATGTAAAATTCAACAATCTACAAGCTATTGAATCCTGAGTTACAAAATTGATCGAGGTAAGAATAGAATTAACGGGAGCAGTTGTGACTGGTTCCATGACTATTTTTTTGCGATGTCCAAAGAAGCTTTTTAGTTCTCTTCTTCTGTTACAATTTATGTCAGAAAGCGAAAATTCTTCAATTTCAATATTACATTCTTCAAATTTTTTTAAACTAATATTTTTGAAAATATCATGGATTTTTTTTTCAAGAAATTTTATATACCTATGATCTTTAACACCTAGCAATTCTCTATTGTCAATGCAGGGCGCAAAATGGGTGTGTGAAGCGCATAAAAATGTGTTGTACTGTGAAATAGTCGGAAATAAAGTTTTGAAAATATTGATAAAAACTGTTTGAAGTTCAGAAGTAATGAAAAGTAAATCAAAACTTGCAATGAAATAGTAATTGCCATTGTTTTCGATAATTGACACATTTAGTTCGATAGTGTCATTTACTTTTGAAACAACTGTATTTCTATTTGAAAAACCAGCTAAATTTGTAGCAAAATTAGGAGTTATATCAATTTTTTCAGCAATTAATCTAACCATCCGTTTTATATTGATTGAACATATTCCAATAATTTTCTCTCTTGTTTTTGCCAACAATATTCTTCTTTAGCTCTTTCAAGTTCCGTGTAGTATTTATCTAGTCCATTTTGCACCATTTCATTTATAGCCGTTGCAATTGACTGTGATTCAATATTAACTTCGCAACCTATTTTAAACTGATGAAGGATTAGTGAATTCTCATATCCTTTCGATAAAACAACTGGGATACCAGCGTGAATATATTGAAAGACTTTATTGGGTGATGCAAACCTTTTACTCAAATTAATGTCTTCAGTAAGATTGATTCCAATATTGCAAGTTTTCGTGTAGTAATTTTCCGCAGTGTTAGCGAAATCTATAAAAACTCTATTTTGCAAATTGTGCTTCATGATTAATTCTAACAGAGTTGAATATAAACTTCCTCGACCAATTAGAAATAATTTAAATTTGTTTGGAAGTAATGTCATGGATTTTACAAGTTGTCTCAACCCTCGACCTTCATTAAAAACACCCTGATATACAATTATTATATCTTCGTCAGTAACTGGATAAGGTAATTTAGTGCGTTCATTAATATTGTTTTGAGTTTCTGTCGATAAACTCGGATAATTGAATATGTAAATTCCTTTTTGCTTTAAATTATATTTTTCATTGAAAAAGTCAAGTAATGAGCTATTTACTGTAATAAATTTATCAACAGATTTAAAAATCTTTTTTTCGATTTTTTTACCGTGTAATCGCATCATTTTTAAGAGAAATGTAACAATTGCTTTTTTGAATCCTTTAGCATTACTCGGTAGGAATTGATTTAATGTTTCGATGTATATTTCGTGGGAATCATAAATTAGTTCTGCATTTAATTTTTTAGAAATCATATGGGCTTGATAAAGGGTAGTTAGGTCGTTAGCCCATATTAAATCATATTTTTTTTTGGATTTTATAACCGCTGAAATGAAAAAATTAAATTCGTAGCAAAACAAGGTATGTCTCAAAAGTTTTGTGAATTTACTATCCTCATATTTCATAGAAATTAAATTAACGTTATCCGAGAAAAGTAGCTTGTCATTTTCAATATTTCCGTTTAAATAGTACAAATCAACGGAATACACGGTAGACAAAGTTTGAATCATCTTGGTAACTCTGTAATCCTGATGAATTTGACCATCTAATAACATTGCCACTCGCTTCATCATGCATTCAAGAATTTAAAGGCAATAATTGTTTTCCATCGATTCTGATAATTTTGAGTAATAATGTTACTTTTTATCAAGTTTTCTTGTGCGTTGATAAATAAATCATTCATTTTATCACTTTTACTCCATTTATCATGTGGTGCTTCAAATCCAATTTTATCCTTGCGATAAACTATTTCATTAGGTAAAAGATTTTTAACACCTTCTCGTAAAATTGCTTTTGACCAACCATCGTTTAAGAAAAGGTTACTTTTTAACGTAAAAACAAACTCCACCAATTCATGATATAAAAAAGGTAACCTTACTTCTAGCGAATGAGCCATAGAATTGCGATCAGCAAATTTCAACAGTTTCTCCAAACCTTGATTCGTCAATTCATGGTGCAGCATACTCTTGAGATCTCCAAATTCATGAAACGGAGATTTTTTAGGCGCATTTTCTTTGTGAAATTCATGACTAATTCCATTTGGAGTTTTGGGTGCAAAGGTTTGTTTAATATTGGAAATACCTCTATAAATTTTTGGAGCAAATATATTCATTCGCTCCTTTGAATTCACATACAATGGGTAATTATGATTTTCTTTTATTTGTCGAATAAACCTTTCCGAATCACCTTTAGATTTAATCAATTCTCGCAAATAAAATTTAAAATCTTTGTCATATCCACCAAGTATTTCATCGGCACCTTGTCCATCAAGCATAACAATAACGTTATTTCTCCGTGCTTCGCGATACACACAATATTGAGCGAAAATACTTCCTGTTTGAAAGGGCTCCTCTTGATGAAACAAGAGCTTCTCTAATTCTGGAAGAAGTTCATTTTCATTTACTACTATGTTATGATGAGTTGTATTGAACTTGGAACTTACTAGATCAATATATTTTCCTTCATCTTTTGAGAAACCTGGAAAACGCGCTGAAAAGGTATGATTTTGTGCTTGCTTATGAGAAACAAGACCTACTATTGTGCTTGAATCAAGTCCACCAGAGAGTGAAGTTCCAACAGGAACATCTGATCGAAGTCTTCGTCGAACTGACGTTTCAAGAAGTTCCATTAATTTATTACTTGCCTCTTTAAAACTTAAACCACCATGATTTCCTACTTCTAGGTTCCAAAAATTAATTTGATTAATTGCTTGATCACCCTTATAAATAAAATAATGTGCTGATTTTAATTTATAAATACCTGCATAAAACGTTTCTCTTTGGTCATTTGGATTTTCAACTAAATCATTCGCTAAGTAATTATAAAGCATTGGCATATTTGGTGCTTTTGGCACCCCAACTGCCCATAAGGCTTTCATCTCGGAAGCAAAATATAACGAACCTTCGTGAAAAGAATAATAAAAAGGTTTTTCACCAAAGCGATCTCTCGCACAAAACAAAAAGTTATTCGTCTTATCGTAAAGGGCAAATGCAAACATGCCATCAAAATGAGCGATACAATCAATTCCCCAATTATCATAGGAAGCCAAAATTACCTCTGTATCTGAATCGCTTTTAAAGCTATATCCCTTAGTAATTAATTCGCTTCTTAATTCAATATAGTTATATATCTCTCCATTAAACGTAATTGTGTATTTTTCATGAAAATGCATAGGTTGAGCACCCCCATCAGTAAGATCAATTATGGATAAACGCCTATGTCCTAAGGCAAGTTGATTATTTTCAGAAACCCATTGACCTTCCCCATCTGGACCGCGGTGAATGATAATATCCGTCATTGCTTTAATAGCAATTTGAGGATTTTCATTTCTTTCGTTAAACCAAATTCCCGCTATTCCGCACATAATTAATAAATTCTAAATATTTTCTATGGTTGGATTGAAATGTAAATTCACTTTCAATTCTTCGCCTTGCATTTGCCGATATTTTATCAAGAGAAATTTGATTGGATAAAATCAACTTAAATTTCTCTTCCCATTCTTGATTGTTTTGTGCGAAAAGTGCATTGTTTTCATTTTCAATTATATCTAAATTAATTGTTATCGGTGACGCAATACTTACAATTCCTAATCCCATATACTGAAGGAGTTTAAATCCTCCTTTACCTTTTGATTCTAAATCATCAGTTAGTGGCATAATACCAATATCAATTTTTTTTAGGTTTTCTACTTCTGTATGTAAAGACCATTTAATAAAATGCAATGGAAATTTGGTTTCAACTGTAATTGGACTTCCTCCAATTACAATAAAAGAAAATGTAAATTGTTTTGATAATTTATTTAATATAGGCCAAATAGGTTCAAGTAGATGATAATTATGATCCCCACCAATCCACCCGAATGTTATATTATTTTGGTTTTTGGGATATTCTTTTGGTTTGTAGATATTATAATCAACACAAGTTGGAATAACACAGATATTATTACTTTCGATATTTTTATTTTCAGAAAGTACCTTTTTCTTTAAATAATCGGATGCGACCATAAAATAGGAATATAAACGAAGTGTTTCATTAAATTTATTCCCATTCTCTTTCATTAATTTACCGTACCAATTAGTGATAATTTTAGGTTGTTCTTTTGCTGCTGCAATATCATCATCAAAATCTAATATGGCTTTTGGATGATATTTATGTAAGAGTTTTTCTAAAAACAAATTTCCATAATCATTGAACAAAAGTATTTCTCTTCGAACAATTACCGTTTCATAATTTCTAGAATGGACAATCTGCCAAAATCTTCTTCGTATAAAAGTGATAAGGAATTTAAAATGATTTTGTGCAAGGAGAGTTTTAAACTCTGTTTCATTTAATGCAGAAAAAACATCTACTTTATATCCTTTTTTTTCTAGTTCTTCTCTCCATTTAGATACTCTCCAATGATATCCTGCATTTTCTGGAAAAAATGCTGCTAAATACAAAATACTTTTCTTCTTTTTGTTTGATTTTGTTAATAAAAAAGGTAATACAAATGACAATATTGTATACCAATATATGTAAAAGAAAAGAACTATTAAGCGAAAATTCTTCAAAAGAAGGATTTAAAATCTTCAAAATTTATAAGATTTAAAAATTCCTTGCGATTTTTCGAAAACACAGAATATTCGAAGTACTCGTTTACTTCCTTTGTGTATGAACCTACATTCTTCGTTTTTGAAATAATTCCAACTCCCCAATCCGTATCGATTGTACAAGAAAAAACAGCTGGATTTTGTCTCCATTTTACAAAACCTTTCCAGGTGGTTCCGTTCCAATTTTGCATCGCTGGAGAAATTTCATATTTGTGTTCTTCCCTCGCATGAGACTCAGTAGGAGGATTACAGTCGTGTAGAACAATAAACCCGTCTTCCTTAATAAACTCTAAGGCATTTTTTATGTCTCGATCCACTTGTTCTGCTGTATGAAGTCCGTCGATAAAGATTACATCAAATTTAATATCATTTTTTAGAACCTTCCCAGATCGAAGTTGCTCAAAAAATTGATCACTTGTTAGAACAAAATCTACCGGATTTTCTTTAAACTCAAGACCAGGGTCTACACTGAATTTAGTAGACGCATTAATTTTATTAAAATTATTAGCGGGGTTTCTTACACCGATTTCCAAATAGGTTGTTTCACGTTTCAAACTGGAAATTAAAAAATTTATGACATCATATCTGTATGGTCTTTTGGCCATTTCTTTTTCGTTTAATTCCCTTGCATCGAGGTGATAGGAGTCAGTTAAAAATCTCCCTCCCCAATTGTAGTAGTTTTTAAGTTTTTTTAGTGTTATCATTTTATCCAGTTATAAGTTCCAAAAACATTTCCATATTCATAATTTCCATGTATTGCCAATTCTGATGTAGCATCCGTTATTGAAAACTGACAAACATCAAGGGCTACATCAATTTGTTCAATTTTAGGTATATGTATGAACGCATGTATGCAATATATACCTCTTGTTAAGAAGTAATTATTCAGTTTTAATTTTAAACTCTTATTCTCTCGAATTTTCTTCTCACATGAAAAAACTGGTGCTCCATACATATTTTTTATTATTACAAATAAACTATACTCATTTTGAAAATCATAATTTTCAAAATCAAATTCAATGGTAATAAAATCTTCAACAGTAAAGTCAGAACTAGGTATTAACAAATCATTTAAAACTTTAATCTTTTTTAAGGCTACAGGTACATTTGTTTTTACATTTTCAGGAACATAAATTGAATTACTGGAATCACTAAAAATATAATCATTAATAATAGTTCCTATTTCCCCTACATTTTTTACGGTACCATTTGATAGGAAAATCCCTTTTGTACAAAGTTCTTTAACGGCAGCCATGTTATGACTAACAAATAATACCGTTCGATCTCCATCCTTTGAAACATCTTGCATTTTTCCAATTGCTTTTTTTTGAAATTCGGCATCACCTACAGCTAAAACTTCATCAACGATAAGTATTTCCGGTTCTAAATGTGCAGCTACAGCAAAACCGAGTCTTACTTGCATCCCTGAACTAAATCGTTTAATCGGCGTGTCTAAGTATTTCCCTATTCCAGCAAAATCAACTATTTCATCCAATTTTCGCGTGATTTCATGTCGCCTCATTCCCATGATTGATCCATTCAAATAGATATTTTGTCGGGCTGTCATTTCTGGGTGCATTCCTGTTCCTACTTCAAGGAGCGATGCAACACGGCCTTTGATTTTAATATTCCCCGAACTTGGAGAGGTAATTTGTGATAGTATTTTTAATAAAGTGCTCTTTCCTGCTCCATTTTTCCCAATAATTCCAACAACATCGCCTTGTTCAACGCTAAAATTAATATCTTTCAAAGCAAACACCGTACTTGATTTACTTTTTTTCGTTCGATCATTCAATTCGGCTAATGTTGCATAGGGATCAGCCTTTCCGGTTATTCTTGCCCATGCACGATTTAGATCCTTTGACAGCGTACCCGTGCCAACCTGGCCTAAATCATAGAGTTTCGATAAATTTTCTACTTCTATTACCTTCATGTTATGGGTAAAAATGAATATTCTATTTTGAATAACTGATTATAACTAACTAAAATTCTGTTTTTTTCTATCAAAGGAATGGTGGATTAATTCTGTAAAAAATGGTTAAACAGTATCCATGAAATTTTTCTCAACTTGATTAAATATGATAATTCCAAATAGGAAAGTACTAATTGAAAAAACAAAGGCATAACCAATATTTCCCCAATCAAATGTTCCTGCTCCAACAAACATAAAATTGAATGAATCAATAAGATAACCAAGTGGGTTATATGCTGCAAACGGTATTAAATTAACAGGTAGTTTTTCAATGAATAGGACATAGGTGGTAGCAATACCCGGGGTGATATATTTCATAAGCGGAATTGCAAAATCAATTAAAAATTTCAAATCCCTATATTTCGTAGTGAGTGACGAAACTAACAAACCAAAACCCATGGCTAAAATCATGATGATAATCAATAAAACGGGAAAATAAATGATTTGCCATTGTATCGTTAATTTTCCCTCCATGAAATAATAATACCCAATGGCAACTAGTAATAATATTAATTGAACACCAAATTTTAATAATCCTGAAATTAAAACCGTTAATGGCATGATCAACCTAGGGAAATATACTTTTCCAAAAATTGCTTGGTTTTCCACAAAAGTAGCAGCTGTCTTTGTAAAAGTATCTTGAAAATACTGCCATAAAATAGGTCCAGACAAATAAAACAAAAAACCTGGTACGCCTTGTGGACCCAGTCCTGCTAAACTCCCAAAAACAAAAAGATTGATTGCTGCCGTAAATAAAGGTTGAATAAAAAACCACAAAGGACCAAGTACAGTCTGTTTGTAGTAAGTTACGAAATCCCGATATACAAACATTCTTAGTAAATCCCTGTACCGCCATAAGGACTTCAAATCAATTTCAAAAAGAGATCTTTTTGGTTTAATTATAATATCCCACTCTTCTTTCATTTTCTTATTTCTTTATATACCAACCCTTTAAACTATCTCCAGAACCAACTGCTGTCAATACATTATTGACTAACGTTTTTGCCAAACCTAAATACCACTTTTCGTCCATTTGTTGGCGTAGTTTTTCATCGTCTG
>JBIKIQ010000009.1:0-130754 GCA_044361535.1 Crocinitomicaceae bacterium | reverse complement strand
CAGCTGGAGCATCGGTAACAGCACATCCTGTAATGTTTTGTGCAGCAATAGTACCAGTCACAACAGGAGCGATGTTATCACCGATATTGATAGTTTCAGTAACAGTAGACTGGTTATTACAAGCATCCGTAATGGTGTAGGTACGCGTGATAACCAGCGGACAAGATCCAGCACTAGTTTCAGTGAAAGTCACAACAAGGTTAGCATCCGAAGTACAGTTATCAGCGATAGTGACACCCAATGTTTCAAGCCCTGCCACAGTAGTTTGAGCAGCTGGAGCATCTGTTGCAACACACCCCGTAATGTTTTGTGCAGCAATAGTACCCGTTACAACCGGTGCAATGTTATCACCAATATTGATAATTTCAGTAACAGTAGATTGGTTATTACAAGCATCCGTAATGGTATAAGTACGTGTGATAACAAGTGGACAAGACCCAGCACTAGTTTCAGTGAAAGTCACCACTAAGTTAGCATCCGAAGTACAGTTATCCGCGATAGTGATACCTAATGTTTCAAGACCAGCCGCAGTAGTTTGTGCAGCTGGGGCGCTAGTAGTGGTACATCCAGAAATATTTTGCACGGGAATTGTTCCTGAAACAACCGGAGCCTGAGTATCTATTACTCTATTAATGGTTTGAGTACATGTGGTTGTGCAACTTCCCAAGGTTGCAGTATAAGTTCTTATAATCGTTTCTGTGCATCCTAAGATAGTTGGAGCTCCATCCGTGAAATTAATTGAAGTTCCGTTTGTATTACCCCCAAGTGCTGTAAATGCGGCAATTGTCGCTGCACCTGTGGGAATTGGAGAATTACATCCTGTCAATGTTAACGTTGGAGGACATGTCAGAGTTGGTGCTGGATTAATAATAACAGTTGTAGTTGAAGTACAGGTACCTCCAGTTCCGTCAGTAACTGTAACCGTATATACTCCTGCCAGCGCAGATGTAGCATTCGGAATAGTAGGGTTTTGAAGATTTGAAGTAAAGCCATTTGGACCAGTCCAGCTATACGTTGTAGCTCCAGCTGCCACAACATTCAATTGAATTGTTTGTCCTGGACAATAAGCTCCAGTATTTGATGCAGTACAATTTAAACAAGGATTTACCGTAATACATTGAATAGCATTATAGCTACATCCAAAATTATCAGTTAATGAATAGGTGTAACAATTACTTCCTGTAGTAATTGGAGTTACTGTTGCGGTTGTGGTACCTGTACTTGTTAGCGTTGGATTTGTTTGCCAGCCCTGTGAAACGATAGTTGGAGTATAGGTACTAGATGAGTTTGTTGGGATGGTTGAATTAAAATTAACATCCCAATTAAATATATATCCATTATCAGCACCCATGTTGTCGGTAACCTGAATTGTCCAGGCGCCGTTCAGCGGGCAACCAATCAAGTTCGTGAAAGGTTGAGAGGGCATGTAACTACCAGCATTGATTGATAAATTAGCTGGAGTACCACACGTCGATGTTGGACCGTTTACAAGTAAAGTAGTTGCTGTTGGAGTAAAACAATACAACCTTCCAGTACCTGGACCAACAGCAGGATCATCTAATGGGCAACCCAAGTAAGTTCCACCACCACCAGGATAGGCCTTCAATAAAGTTGATTGACCATTTGGACAAATTAAACGAATCGTAAGATCTCCGACATAAGAATGCTCCATATTCAAACATACGTTTTGAATATCATTTGCAGAGGTAACAGTTTGTGTATTATTGTAACAGTTTACGGTTATTGCAGTGTTATATGACGCTCCGGTTCCATCAGGTAAGAACGTTGTTCCACTCACGGGAGGGGTACAGTTTTGAATAAATGGTATCATCGTGACAGCAGCATTCAAGTTTGCAGATTGTCCTTGACAAATAGTTGTCGGAACTGCTGATGTTGTGATAGTTGGTGTTGTAGAAACTTGAACTTTTCTATTTAATAAATTAGAGTTTGTACAACCTGAAGGATCGGTTATATTTAAATTTACAGTGTATGTACCTGAAGCATTATAGATCGTTGTTGCGGTAGTTCCATTTGCGTTAGTTCCATTACCTAAACTCCATTGATAGGTAGCATTTGTGCCACTATTTGAAAAAGTACCACTACCTGTGAATGTAACAGATTGTCCTTGGCAAATTCGAATAATTCCATCTGCTTGGGGGGCAGGATTAGAAGAAACAAAATTTGATGTAATTGTTTGACAAGGCGAGACACATGAGATTGCTGCCACCCAACCGGCAAGAGTAACACTTCCATCGGATGTAAATCGGAATGTCAAACAGCCACTAGCATTTGCCGCCGTTGCAGTAACAATACCCGGACTTGTTGCACCTGTATATGTCCCTAAAGTGGGCGAAGCTGTATTAGGTCCATTGTAAATTTGAAGAAAATCAAAATTATTTTCAAGTGAAAATGCGGTAAAGTTCACTTGAACTTTGGCGCCTGGTGTAGAGGGGCAAATGGTGTAAACAAAAGTTTGGCTGTTTCCATAATTTGCTCCCGGACCACCGCTATCAAAGAAGCTTCCTGAACAGGCAATAATCGACGCGTTGGACATGTTAGGACTTGGAGGTGGTGTTCCGCAACCAATTGTGGCAGTCCAACCAGCTCCAATAACTGAGCCATCAGAAATAAAACGAATTGTAATACATCCAGAGGTAGCAACAATAGTTCCAGGTGAATTTGTCCCACTGTAGGTTCCTAAAACTGGTGATGCAGTAGTGGGGCCGTTATAAATTGTCATAATATCCCACCCTGCCTCTGTCGCAAATTGAGTGAAATTTAAAAAGATAGGCTGTCCATTTCCTGAACAAAAAGTTACCGTTCTATTTTGGCTATTGGTATAACTTCCTGCCGAACCACCACTATCGAAGAAGGTACCGGTACATGTGTTTATAGTTCCAAGATTACCAGTTAAGGTATAGGTTTGGCTTAAACCATAGAACGATAAAAAAATAGGTATTACTAGACGGAGTAAAACGTGTTTCATATACTCAGTGTGTTAGTTCGTTAGATTTGTCAAATAGTGGATGAATTGTATATGTGTTTTCCCAATTAATTAGTTGGAATTTAACAGGCAGATAGTTAGAGCCAGGAATTATTGTAGTCGCCGGCACTTCTTTTCCATACTTTTCTGCTAATTCATTTGCTGAAAACAATTCTAGAGTAATTAGATCTTTTTCAAATTCGATTATTCTTCTTTCGTTTAAAAAGCGAAATTCGTCCAAGCTTGAAAAATTCTGAATCGCTGTATGATACAATGAAAAATTGACCTCCGAAAAAAGTTCATTCGCCGATGAAAGCGTATAACTTTTTTTAGTTGTTGTAACTGAATTTGTAGTTTGTGCTGTTATGTCGTTTGTGAAAAACAAGAACAAGCTAGTAAGAAAAAGAATAAAATATCTCATAATCTGAAAAGCTTAAAACGTTACGAAATTAAAACGGTTGCTAATAATCTGTCTAATTTAAGAAAAATGAATTAAAACTGAGTTAACAATGAATAATCATCCGCTTTGAATGAATATTCATTGGTGTTTTTAAATATATGCATTTCAAAATTACAATTTTAATTTTTTACTTTCTGAAAATGAGTGTTTTAAAGTGTTTTTTGAAGGCTCATTTAGAAAAAAAAAGTCATTTCTATTAACTTATAGATAAATATTTAATGTTAACAAATTATCGAATCAAGGGTACTCCTAGATCTCTGTATTTTAGGGTGACATTTTTCAAATAATCTTCTCGCCATTGTCTTGCAGCCGTTTGATTCAACTGTTCCATTAAAGGATAATCATCTGAAATGATGGAAGCATCGGATAGATTAAGACCATTGATATTTAATAAGTTTTTTTGAATGTCATATTTTTTTTCTTGGTTCTTACTAATGTAAGTTATTGGAAAAGTGATTTTGTTGTAATCAAGCTTGTGGAGACTGGCAATAAAAAGATTATTTCGGTTTCTCTCTCCTTTTTCCATAGTCGGTAATATATCAACCATAAAGCCTGAAGCCTGAAGTGTTTTAAGTAAAGATCGAGCAGAAACACCTGCTTTTCCCGATAGATATCCATTGAAGTTTATAACAACAAAACCTTTGCTGCTCAATGCATTTTTTATCTTTTCTAATGCTTCAATACTTAATACATGTGAGGGGGCAATTTCTCCATTAAAAATATCCATCACGATAAAGTCATATTTTTGTTCATTGGTATTTAAAAATCTTCGGGCATCATCTTCAATTACATTAACTGCATCGCTTAAGAAGAAATAGTCACGCGCAAATGAAGCGATGTCTTTATCTAATTCTACGGCATCAATTGTATAGTTTATTTGTGATTTATCGCCCAAAAAAAGAGGAACAATACCACCTCCCAAGCCAAGCACTAATGCATTTGATGGGTTTTTACCATGATAACTAGCCAATGATTTTATAATTCCAGGATATGACCAAACAGAGGAAATATTTTGTTCATTAAGTATCCGAATCCATGTTTGACCCATTCGATTGATAAATAGAGTTCGTTCATTTATGGTATCATTGACTTTCTTCTCTACCACCATTAACTGTCCATTCAGGCCTTCCCTCATCTCCAAGACTTTAAGTCCATTAGTATCCTTCTTCGAATTACCAATAACTAGAAGTAACCCTGATAAAAGGATGCTTGCAAAACCAGTGTATTTTATTTTGTCATTAGTTGTTTTCCAAACGGAAATAACCAACATAAGTGAAAGTAAACTAAGAAAAAACTTAAAGGTTGACAGTAATCCAAATTCAGGAATAAGGAGAAATCCAGTTAATAGCGTAAAAACAATTCCTCCCCAAGTAGAGTAGGAGAAGATGAGCCCCGCACTGTTTGAATTTTTAGAAACTTTTGCAATTATTAATGGAGTAGTAGAGGCAAGCGCTACTGTGGGAATAAACAATCCTGTACATGCGATGGTATAGGCCGTAAACACTTCATTAGCAAAAAGCGGCTTGTTATTGAAATAGGCGATAATGGAAAAAGCAATTAGACTTGACAAAAAGGCTGTAAGCAAAAGAAGAAACAATCTTTGATTTGAGTAATTTTTTGATAAAAATGCTCCAACGAAATAGCCAATGGCTAAGCCTCCAACGGAAAGTAAAATCAATTTTGCCCACAATTCAACTGAATTTCCCAAAATTGGAGCTAAAATATGAGGAATTACAAGTTCGAGTAACATTACTAGACCCCCCTCAAAAAATGCCAGTATGAGAAGTGCTCGATTTGTCATTTTGCGATTTTAATAAAAAAGTAACTTACTATTCCCGCTAAAATCAACATCAATCCTAATAGAATAACCGTGTTATTAACACCAATAGTGGGCATCAAAACAAAAAGGCAAAGAAGAGTAAATAAGACTCCAGATAAGGTTCCTATGCCATATACAAATCCTGCAAAATTCCCCGCTTTAACAGTTGATTTATCTATTTGATTATCAGTGAGCCAGGCGGAAATAAGAGGCGAAGTAAGTCCCATAAAAAACACCGGAATTAATAATAAAAGTAACCCAGTGAAAAGTGAAGCTGATTTTATTTCCATTGCATAGGTGAGAGGAAGAATGGCATTTCGAGAAAACACCACTCCTATGATGTAGATACCAGAAATTAGTAAAGACAACGGTAGGATTTTCCATTTCTTCTTTTCTATAAAATGATGACTAAATCGGTAGGATAAAGCCAGTGCAATTAAAGTTAACGTAAGAATTGAGGTCCAAACATAAAGCGTTGCCCCAATATGCGGAGTGTACATTTTAGCCGCCATTATTTCGTATGAAAGGAGAGCTCCTCCTTCCAAAAAAACAATTATGTATGCCAAAAACCTCATGTGAATGTCACAAATATATTAATTTTTGTTTGCTAAAGAGATTGATATTTTGGTAGTTAATTCAATAAAATCTTCAACTGACAGTCTCTCTGCTCTTAATTCTAAAAATGGCAAGCTCGAATCTTGAATTATGGATTTAATTGCATTTCGTAGTGTTTTTCTTCGTTGATTAAACGCTGTTTTTACCACTTGAATGAATAATTTCTCATCACATCCCAAAGATTCTCTACTATTTCTTACACAACGAATAACAGCAGATTTCACTTTGGGTGGAGGATTGAATACGTGCTCATCAACCGTGAAACAATATTCAATATCGTAAAAAGCTTGAAGCAAAACGCTCAAAATTCCATATTGCTTAGAGCCGGGCTTTTCTGCTACGCGTTCAGCTACTTCTTTTTGAAACATTCCTACTATTTCGGGGATATTATTCCGAAATTCTAAACATTTGAACAAGATTTGCGAAGAGATATTGTAGGGGAAATTTCCAATGATTCCAATTTTTTGCCCATCTATTATTTTTGACAAGTCTTCGCGTAAAAAATCACCAAAAATCACTTTGCCTTTAAGTTGAGGAAAGTGAATATCCAAGTATCGTACAGACTCATCATCAACCTCCATACACCACGTATCCAATTCGGGTCGTTTTAATAAATATTCAGTGAGAGCTCCCATCCCGGGACCAATTTCAACTATTTTTGGAGCTACATCTTGACTTCCATACAAGTTAGCTATTTTTTCACAAATTCCTTTATCTTTCAGAAAATGTTGACCAAGTCGCTTTTTTGGATCAACTTTTTGCATGAAATTCTTCTATTATGGTAAGAAAAGTTCTGAATGCAGCAAATTTACCTTCGTATTTAGCGCTGTGTTCTTGTTGTAATGCCGGCGCATATTTCTCTTGGTATTCATCCATCATTTCTTGCGAATGACTTATGTACATAACGGAATACGTCACTCCTCCCTCTTCTTCTCCGTGAATTCTGGATAAACGACTCTCCTTAAAACATCCAGTATTTAGAACATCAGGAATGTGTTTACTTCGCATCCAATCCAACCATTCTTCTTCTACATTTGGGTCCAAACTTACGGTAACATTGTACAATATCATTTTGCTTCTTTTGAACAAAGATATACGAATCCGTTGGAAACAGTGAGAAACTCATTAACTTTGGCAAAATGAAAAAGGAAACTTTTACTATCGAAGGTGATTACATTGAACTGATGGCATTGTTAAAAGCAATTGGGTTGGCAGAAACGGGGGGTCATGCCAAATTTATTGTAGATGAAGGTGAAGTCCTTCGAAATGGAGAGTTAGAATTTAGAAGAAGGGCTAAGCTGATTAAAGGAGATCAACTTGAAGTTGCAGGTCGAAAAATCAGTTTACTTTAAAGCGATTTTGTTCTTCCGCCGTCAACTGGCAAATTAATTCCATTAATATACGAAGCATCCGGAGAAACTAAAAAAGCAATTGCTGCTGCGATTTCTTCCGGTTGGGCAATTCGTTTCATAGGTGATTCTTCTGCCATTTCTTCAAAAATATCTTTTACGCTTTCACCTGTTTTTTCAGATTTTGCTTCAGCGATACCTTGAAGTCTGATTGTATTTGTAGCGCCTGGCAACACATTGTTTACCGTGATTCCGTATTTTCCTAACTCATTCGCCAATGTTTTACTCCAACTGGCCACTGCTCCTCGTATCGTATTTGAAACCCCAAGATTGGGTAAGGGTTGTTTGACTGAGGTTGAAATCACATTGACAATTCTTCCATATCTCGATTCAATCATACCCGGATAGCAAGCTTGAACGAGAATGTGATTACAAATCAAATGTTGATTAAAGGTATTTGTAAATTCCTCTATTTCAGCATGAATGATAGGCCCACCTTTCGGTCCACCTGTATTATTGACTAAAATATTTATTTTGTTTCCTTTTTGAAAGTACTCTTGAATAATAACTTTTAACTCATTTGGTTTAGAAAAATCAGCAACTAAATAATGATGTTTTTGTCCGCTATCAGTAGCCAATTCAAGAAGTGTTTCCTTCAATTTATCTTCGTTTCTTGCAATTAGACAAATGGTTGCGCCCATTTCGGCAATTTTTAGCGCACATGCTTTTCCTATTCCTTGTGTACTTCCACAAATAAGAGCTGTTTTATTACTTAGTAATTTCAATTTTTCAGATTTTTTTCGGTGCTAAATTAGAAAGAAATTATGGCTATTTTTTTAATGAATGAGGAATTTCTTTCCAATGTTAAGAAATCATTTATTCTAGTTAATAATAACTTAATATTTCATTAACCCCTTTGTTACCTTGGAGAGATTACTTTGCAGCTGAATTTATTTAACGTATGAAAAACATTTTACTTTCCCTTTCTTTTATAAGTATTTCTCTCGGATTTTTCTCTCAATTTGGTGTATTAAGTGGCGTTGTTGCTAACAAAACTACGGGCGACAAAATTGAAATGGCTAGAATTAAGATTGAAGGAATTAATAAAGGCGGTTTTACCGATAGTACGGGGTCTTTTTCTATACAAGGCGTAAAACCTGGAACATACATAATTACTTGTAATGTAGATGAAATGGGATCTGATACATTACGAAATGTGGTTATTAATGCTAATGCCACCACTACCATTGATTTTCAGTTTAGAAGTTCTATTAAGACTTTTCAAGATTTCAAGATTACGGTAGAAAAAAATAAAGAAACAATAAATGAAACTGAAAAAATGAAGCAGAAAAATGCTTCAGTAATCGAGATTATCGGTAAAGAAACATTCAATAAATCACCCAATTCCAATGCGGCTGAAATTTTCAAACGAGTAAGTGGCGCTAGCGTTCAAGATAACAAGTTTGTTGTTGTGCGAGGATTAAGCGATCGATACAATTTTGCCTTGATAAATGGCGCGGCACTTCCAAGTTCTGAGAGTGATCGTAAAGCGTTTTCATTTGATCTTTTTCCAGCTAATATGATTGATAATTTGATGATTACCAAGTCAGCAACCCCTGATCTTCCCGGTGAATTTGCGGGTGGGGTAATAAATATCAATACGACTGAACCGAAATCTAAAAACTTTCAAAATATTCAAATAACTTCTGCATACAATACCTTGAGTACGTTTAAGAATTTCAAAACATACGAAGGTTCATCCACAGATTTTCTCGGATATGGAACTTCTGCCAGAGCGATTCCAGAGGGGCTTCCTTCGACAGATGTATTTAATGCCTTAACCAATCAAGAAAAAGCAGACTATGCCAAATTAGTTAATACATCTTGGGGAACTAAAAACAGACTTGCGCTACCAAATTTCAACCTACAATATTCATTAGGTCGCTCATTTAAAATTAAAGATTCAACGACTTTAGGGTATGTTTTAGCATACAGTTACCAGAATAATTTTTCTGCTAATCAAGTGATTAGAAGAGAGTTTGAGGAGCAAGCGACAGGGGTGGTTACAAAAAATGAATTGTTAGACTCTGCCTACACGCAATCAATTGTGAATAGCGCCATGGCCAACTTTAAATATACTTACGGATTTAAAAACACGATTCAATTTAAAAATTTATATACCGTGAATTCTGATGACAAAGTAAATATCAGAAACGGAAAACGAGATATGGATATCGAATCTGTGTACAACGAAAAATCAACGAATATGTGGTACACGCAAAGCAATTTGATAACGTCTCAGTTGTTGGGGTCACATGAATCTAGATCAAATTACAAGTTTAATTGGGTTGCTGGTTTTAGCAATGTAAAACGTGATATACCTTTTTTAAGAAGAACTGTTTACCAGCAAGTAGACACTACTTTACCGTATTTTGCTGTTATTCAAAACAACGATATTACAACCTTGGGTGCAGGAAACATGTTTTGGTCAACGTTGAATGAAAAGAATTTCAATGGGAAATATGATTTAGCGAAAATGTTTGAAATAAGAAAAACAAAAAATGAAGTAAAAATTGGCGGAATGCACCAATACAGAACACGATCATTTTCTGCTAGAAATTTAGGTTTTTCAAAGTATGATCCGGCGGGTAGTGCAAGCTTTAATTCAAATCTGTTATTGTTGCCAGGTGATCAGATTTTTAATTCTGAAAACCTAGGGCAAATGGCTGATGGTCAGGGAGGATTTAAGTTAGAAGAAGGAACAAACGTGGACGACAGTTATCAAGCATCCTCATTTCTGAACGCGGCTTTTGCTATGGTTGATTCAAAATTGTCTGAAAAATTGAGGATAATTGCCGGAGCTCGTTTTGAAGCTTATAATCAAGTGTTTAAATACATAGAGTTTGGATCCAATCTTCCACAGAATATTGATACAACCGTATTTGATGTTCTACCATCAATTAACATTGTTTATTCTCCAATCAAAAAATTAAATTTCCGTTTAAGTGCTTCACAAACTGTTTCTCGACCAGAGTTTAGGGAGTTGGCACCATTTGCATTCTACAACTTTTTGAATGATAATTTAACATCAGGCGATCCAACGTTACAAAGAGCTAAAATCAACAATTTTGACTTCCGAACTGAGTATTTTCCTGGTAAAGGGCAAGTGATTAGTATTTCAGGATTTTATAAGCAATTTTTCAATCCGATCGAATTACTTTTGAGAACAGGAACTAGCGGAACGCCTGAATTGTATTACGACAATGTTGGAAATGTTGAAAGTTATGGAGCAGAGTTGGAATACAGAATGAATTTAGGATTTATTCAACCTTCGGATACGGGATCATTTTGGAAGAATTTCACGATATATACAAATGCAGCATTAATAAAATCAAAAATGGATTTGAGCTCATTTGCTGGTCAAGCTGAATACGTGGATAGACCTTTGCAAGGCCAATCTCCGTATCTTATAAATGCAGGCCTATACTTTACCGAGCCAAAAACACAGATTTCGTTCAATGCTTCCTATAATGTAGTTGGTCAACGAATTGCAATTGCAGGTAGTGTTCAAGAGCCATCTGTTTGGGAAAATAGAAGACACGTAATCGATTTACAATTAGTGAAAAATTTCAGCGATAAATTTGAGCTAAAATTGAATGTTAAAGATCTACTTGCTCAAGATTTAACCTTCTTTCAGGACATCAATAAGAACAAAAAATACGACGTTGATTTAGATAACACATGGCAGCAAATCAATTTTGGGCAGACTATTTCTTTGAGTTTAAAATATAATTTCTAAAAGATTTTCAATTAAAAGCAGGTTTATTACGACACGTTAAAGGACTCGAAAGAGTCCTTTTTTCATTTATTTGATAAAGATTATTTAACCTAGTTACCAAAGTAAGTCCTAGTGTTAAGCCAATGTTTCTTTTGCTTAATAAACTCTTAAACAACATTTAAGACTACTGTAACTTGACGCTTTGATATTCGATTGAAATTTGCATCAACTAAAATTTAATTTATGAAAAAGGTTTATTTATCATTACTTTCTGCTTGTGTGACACTAGGGTTGCATGCGCAAGATGCATTTTGGACTCCTACGACCTACAAAGGAGCTTTTCCTGTTACTGATAATACATCAGCGACAGATTGGACAGCTGGGTGGTCAAATTTTAATCCTGAAAACGAAGTTTATCCAGCAACAACTCAAACAGTTTCAGCGGATATTACTACAAATACAACTTGGTCTGGGGTGATTTTACTTCAGAATAAGATCTATGTAAAAAATAATGCAACCTTAACGATTGCTCCAGGGACAATCATTAGAGGTGACAAAGTTACTCAAGGTACATTAATCATAACAAGAGGAGCTAAAATTAATGCACAAGGTACGTCAACCCAACCAATTATTTTTACTTCAAATGAAGCAGTTGGAAACAGAAATGAAGGTGATTGGGGTGGTATTGTATTATTAGGATTAGCTCGTAATAATCAACCAGGAGGAGTTGCGAATATTGAGGGTATTGTTGCTACAACTGATACACAGTACGGTGGTGCATTTGACAATGACAATTCTGGAACAATTAAGTATGTTCGAATTGAATTTGCAGGGATTGCACTCGAGCCAAATAAAGAAATCAATGGAATTACTTTTGGTTCAGTTGGTTCAGCTACAACAGTTGATTATGTTCAGGTTTCTCATTCTGGAGATGATTCATTTGAGTGGTTTGGCGGAACAGTAAATTGTAAACATATAATTGCTTATAGAGGCTTGGATGATGATTTTGATACTGACTTTGGATACAGAGGAAAAGTACAATTTGCACTTTCAATTCGTGATAAAGATGTATCAGATGCTCCTGGTGATTCTAATTCTTTTGAATGTGATAATGATGCAGCAGGTTCAACGGCAACACCTAAAACAAGACCAATATTTTCTAATGTAACTTTGGTAGGTCCAAAAGGCAATGGTTCAATTGTATTACCTGTAGGTGAAAAGTTTGAAAAAGCATTTAGATTGAGAAGAAATTCAGCAGTGTCTGTGTTAAATTCATTAGTTACAGGTTGGGAAAAAGGTCTTTCTATCGAAGGCGCACCTGTTGTTGCCAATTTGAATGGAGATACAATGGTTTTTGTAAATAATGTTTTAACAAACTTCGCAACTCCATCATGGACTACAAATAACACAAATACGGTAGTAAATACTGGTGGAGCAACAGGTACATGGTATCAATCATGGTGGTCTGTGGACGGAAATGATTCAACTAAAACATTAGCCGAGGTAAACTGGGTAAATATTTTTGCTCCACTAGGTTCGACACCAGATGCTCGTTTAGCAGCAGGTTCTGTAGCTGCATCAGGTGCAACATTTACAAATCCAGTATTTTTTAGTGTTGCTGCACCAACTGTTGCGACTAACTCATTTACCTATTGTCAAGGAGCTACTGCGACACAACTGTCTGCAACTGCCTCAACTGGAAATACGTTAACGTGGTATGATGTAGCTACAGGCGGAACAGCTTTAGCAGGGGCCCCATCGCCTAGTACTACATCGCCGGGAGTTTATACCTATTATGTTAGTCAGAAAAATGCTGCGGGAGATGAAAGTCCAAGAGTAGCAATTACTGTAACTGTTAACGCTCTTCCTACGACCCCAGTAATAACTGCAAATGGAGCAACTTCTTTTTGTACAGGTGGAAGTGTTGAATTGAGTTCATCAGCTTCAACGGGAAATACATGGTCTACTAACGCAACAACACAAGCCATTACTGTAACTGCATCAGGATCATACTCTGTAACTGTAACAGATAATAACGGATGTTCAGCTTCATCAAGCGCAACAACTGTAAACGTAAGTAACGCTCCAATTCCAACTGTAACTGCTTCTGCAACACAAGCATGTTCAGGTGATGTAGTTACATTAACTGCTTCATCAGGTGATTCTTATTCATGGTCAAATGGTGCAACCACACAATCTATCCAAGTAACAACAACGGGTTCATACTCAGTAACAACTACAAATGCAGATGCTTGTGCGGGAGTTGGTGCTTCGGATGCAGTTTCAGTTACATTTACTGCAACACCTACAGCAGCTGGTTCATTTACAACAAATGGAAATATTGTTACCTTCGCTAATACATCTACAGGGGCGACTTCTTACTCTTGGGATTTTGGAGATTTCACAAACTCATCTGCAGCTGCACCTCTTCATGCCTATGCAGCAAATGGAGATTACCAAGTAGTATTAACAGCAATTAATGGAAATTGTACGGATACTGTAGTTTTTAATGTTGCTATCACTGTTAGCATTGAAGAATTAATGGGATTGTCTAATTTGACAATATATCCGAATCCTGCTTCAGAAGGTGCTATTGTATCATTCGTAAACAATGAAGGTAATTCATTTGACATTCAATTGATTGATCAGTTAGGTCGTGTAATAATGAGTCATAACAACATTCAATCAATAGGTTCAAACATGGTAAATGTAGATTTAACCAATTTGTCTGATGGAATCTATTCAATACAATTGAGTTCTGATCAGAATACAATTTCTAAAAGACTAATTGTTAGAAAATAATTTTCAATTCATCATCAAAGGGCTGGAGTTTTTCAGCCCTTTTTTCGCTAAAAAAATATGGAAAATTTAAAAGGACATACTATTTTGCTTGTCGATGATGAAGCAGATATTTTAGAGTTTTTATCGTATAACTTGCGAAAGGAGGGATTTAAAGTATTTACAGCGTCTGATGGTGAAGAGGGCGTTCGAATGACTCAACAAATTCAGCCATCACTTATTCTCATGGATATCATGATGCCTAAAATGGATGGCATTGAAGCTTGTCAATTTATTCGAAAAGATTTAAATCTTCAGCAGCCGATTATCACATTTCTTACCTCACGAGCCGAAGATTATGCCCAAATAGCGGGTTTTGAGGCAGGAGCAGATGATTATATTACCAAGCCAATTCGTCCAAGATTATTGATTAGTAAAGTTGAATCTCTTTTAAGAAGGCTGAGCAATAGCATAGCAACATCAACATCGCTTTCTACGAGTAATTTAATTATCGAACGCGAAAAATTTTCTATTCAATTGGATGGCAAGAAAATTATTTTGCCTAAAAAAGAATTTGAATTACTTGAATTGCTTTCCAGTCGCCCAGGAAAAGTATTCAACCGAGAACAAATTTTAAATATTGTTTGGGGCAATGAAACAGTTGTGGGCGAGAGAACCATTGATGTACATATTCGAAAATTACGCGAAAAGCTCGGAGATTCGTATATTCGCACAATAAAAGGTGTAGGATATACCTTTACAGAGCAATGAAAATTCAAAAACCGAGTATTTTAATATTAGTTGGAAGTATTGTCACTGGTGGATTATGTTATTTAATTCAATTTTTAGCAAA
Organism: Crocinitomicaceae bacterium; assembly: GCA_044361535.1. Lineage (GTDB taxonomy): Bacteria > Bacteroidota > Bacteroidia > Flavobacteriales_D > Crocinitomicaceae > UBA952. Next base: position 116,119 of record JBIKIQ010000009.1, on the reverse strand, counting down.
TCTTAATCAACCTACTTTACACTATCGTTGGATTCTTGTTTCTATTTTAGTTAGTTTACTTGCCTTTCTTGTTTATGGCTATCTATTTAAAACATTTATTCTCAATAGACTCAATTTGATTGTAAAAAATTTTTATTCAACCTCAAAAGAGAAGTCAATGAATCAAATAAATAATTCTGCCGATAATTTACTTGAAGACATGGAACTTGAACTTGTAAATTGGGAGAATGAAAAATTGAGAGAAATAGATAAACTGAAAGAGCAAGAAGCATTTAGAAGAGAGTTTCTTGGAAATTTATCTCATGAATTAAAAACACCAATCTTCTCCATTCAAGGCTATATTTTGACATTACTTGAAGGAGGATTAGAGGATCAAGATGTAAATAAACTTTTTTTGGAACGCGCATCAAAGGCAACTGATCGAATGGTGAGCATAATTGCTGATTTAGATCAAATCACAAAAATTGAAGCAGATTCTTTTAAGTTAGAAATCAGACCTTTAGATATAGTAGAACTCGTTAAGGATATTTTTGAATCCTTGGATTTAAAGGCTAAAGAGAAAAACATTGAATTAACATTAGAAAAAGAATATAGCCCTATTTTAGTAGATGCAGATAAAAATAAAATCGCTCAAGTCCTTACTAATTTAATTGGAAATTCAATTTTTTACGGCAATCAAAATGGAAAAACCGTAATTTCTATTTCAAATGTTGACGATTTAATTTTGGTTTCAGTTGAGGATAATGGTTTAGGTATAGAAGATGTTCATTTGAATAGGTTATTTGAACGATTTTATCGTGTTGAAAAAAGTCGCAACAGAAATGAAGGAGGTTCAGGATTAGGGCTTGCTATTGTGAAACACTTGTTAGAAGCCCATGGACAATCAATTACTGTTAAAAGTAAAGTAGGAAAGGGAAGTACATTTTCTTTTGGGTTAACTAAATCAAAAAGTAGTTCGGGTGTTTTACTTTCCTCCCGAGGAATCCCTATCAAATAAGTGGTTCAAGTATTAGCCAAATATTTTTTATTTTCTCTATTATACGTAACTTAGTTGCAAACTTGGGTTGAATGCATCTAAATCATTTCTTGTTCTTACTCTTTTGTTCATTGTTTTCGCTTGGTTTTTCTCAAACCCACCATTCCAACGAACAGCATAAACACAATCAAAAGTCTTCTTTAAATCAAGATCATTACTTTGTTGAGAACAAAGGTCAATGGCCTGATGCTGTACTTTTTAAATCAAAAATACCGGCAGGAAACATTTGGGTTCATCAACACAAACTCTTACTTCATCTTCAAGATTATTCCAGATTGAATGAATTGCATCAAAAACCGAAAGATGCAGAAGAAACAATATACGGAAAACAAGTATTAGTTCATCTAAATTTCCCTACGTCAAATCTGGTATCAAAAATTGAAAAACAACAGCAAACAAATACCTACTTCAACTATTTTATCGGAAATGATACATCAAAATGGGCCAATGATGTACATGGATACTCTGATGTAACAATGAAGGAGTTTTACAATGGCATTGATTTAAAGTTAATTTCTCATCCAGAAGAATTTAAATATGAATTCCATTTGCAGCCTAATGCCGATCCAAGATTGATTTCTTTTAATTATGCAGGTGTCAAAAATGTCAAATTGGCAAAAAATGGAAATTTACTTATAGAAACAGAACTCGGAAAAATCATAGAACAAAAGCCATATACCTATCAAATGGTTAATGGAAAAATAAAAGAAATTAAAAACACCTTTGTAATTAATGACAATCAAGTAACGTTCAATCTTGGGAAGTACGACCAATCACTCAAGCTAATAATCGATCCTGTTTTAGTATTTGCAACCTATAGTGGTTCAGTAACTGATAATTTCGGTATGACAGCAACTTATGGTTATGATGGGACAGCTTATTCAGCCGGAACCATTTATGGGAATCAATACCCAACCCCTGATCCTTTAGCATGGGATGTTTCCTCCAATATTACCATTCCAAATACCAATGTTGCAACTACGGATGCGTTTATTTCTAAGTATTCAGCAGATGGTACTACCATGTTATGGACAACCTTTATTGGTGGCGGTGACAATATACAAGGTACAGAAACAGCTCATTCCTTGATATGCGACCAAAGCAATAATATTTACATGTATGGAGTAACTTCTTCTCTTGATTTTCCAATTCAAGGTGGATTTCAAACCATTCATAATGGTGGAACAACATTAAGCGTTGCATTTAATGGCACTAACTTCGGCTCTGTAGGCACTGATATTTTTGTCGCTAAATTTAGTGCAAACGGGCAATCATTACTTGGCTCAACCTATATTGGGGGAGCTGCAAATGACGGTGTAAACTACAAAGTAACATCTGGGTCCTACAATTCAGTTGCTGCGTATGACTCCTTGTCAATGAACTACGGAGATCAATTTCGAGGGGAGATTATGTTAGATGAGAATGGTAATTGTATAGTTGCTTCTTGTACTCGATCCCAAAATTTTCCAATATTAAATGCATTTCAACCTTCAAATGGAGGTCAATTGGATGGAGTTGTTTTCAAAATGACTCCCAATCTTACTAATTTAATTTGGTCGAGTTATTACGGCGGTTCTAATAACGATGCTTGTTATTCCGTCAAGGTTGATTCAAGTTCAAATGTTGTTATTGCGGGTGGAACAAGTTCCATTGACCTTCCTTTCACTTCTGGGGGCTTTAACCCAACTTATAATGGAGGAAAAACAGATGGATTTGTGGCAAAGATTAATTCGACCGGTGCATCTATTTTAAATGCTACTTATTTGGGAACAACAAATTATGACCAAGCATTTTTTGTCGAGATAGATAGAAATGACAATGTTTTTGTACTTGGGCAATCTATTGGTGGTACATTTCCTGTTTTTAATGCCAATTTTGTTAATCCAGGCAGTAGTCAGTTCATTATTAAACTTAATCCTTCATTAAATCAAAATTTAAATTCTACCGTTTTTGGAAATGGCAATCCATCAATTAACATATCGCCTGCTGCCTTTTTAGTTGACATTTGCGGGAATATGTATGTCTCAGGTTGGGGTGCAAACATTCTTCAGGGAGTGCCACTTTCCGGTATGCCAATTACACATGAAATAGTGAATGGAGTAGTTGTAGATGCCCTTCAACAAACAGCACCAAACGGGTTTGATTTTTACCTTTTGGTTATCAAAAGAAATTTTGAAGACACCCTTTTTGCTTCATACATAGGAGGAGCATCAGCTTCTGAACATGTTGACGGAGGCACCTCTCGTTTTGATAAAAATGGAGTGGTTTATCAATCGGTTTGTGGTGGTTGCGGCGGATTTTCAGATTTTCCAACCACCCCGGGAGCATGGTCTTCACAAAACCTAAGTTCGAATTGCAACAACTTAATCTTTAAATTTGACTTCCAACTAATTCCAGAAGCTGAATTTACGATTGATGATAACATTGGCTGTGCAAGCTTTACAGTAAACTTTGAAAATTTTTCTACAGAATCTGATTCCTATTTATGGGATTTTGGAAATGGTGACACATCCTCGATTATTGACAATCCTATAATAGTTTATGATGAACCAGGAGTTTATACTGTGAATCTCTATGTTACCGATAGTATATGTTTGCTTACAGATACGGCTCAAATTACAATTACCGTAACAGATTCAATTCAATTAAGCATGTCAAATGATGTTGAGTTATGTTCACCCGTAGAGTTAACGCTTTTTGCAAATAGTTTTGGTACAGCTTCATATTTTGTTTGGTCATCTTCACCCAATTTTACGGATACATTGAATACATCATTGTCCGATTCTGTATTAATAATTACTCCTGATGGTCCAATAACCTATTACGTACTTGCGGGTAACCCTGGGTGTTATAAAAAAGATAGTATAGTTGTTGATTTTATAGGCTCATCTGTAATTTTGAGTGGCAATACTGAACTTTGTTTAGGAGATAACACAACGCTGACAGCAACTAATTCTAATCCGAGTATTTCTTTCAATTATACTTGGTTGCCTGCTTCAATAATCGTTGGGTCTTCCAACTTGAATTCAGTTCAAATTAGCACACCTTTTAGTCAATACGTTTATTTAACTGCATCTTCATCTAATGGTTGTGTTGTGGATGATTCTATTTTTGTTAACGTTTCAACAATTGATCCCGCTTTAGTAATTGCAAGTGCTTCGCAATACATAGCCGCTGCGGGTAGTACGGTGACATTATCTGGATCGCCATCAGGTTTGGATTCCTATAATTGGTCTCCAACTTCAGGTGTTTCAGACCCCACAATGCAACAAACCAATGCGGTGGTTAATGAAACAACTATTTATACGTTAACAGTTTCAGAGGGGGCATGTACTAGATCAGACACTACGGAGGTAAAAGTGTATGAAGTCATTTGTGAAGATCCATATGTGTTTATACCCAATGCATTTTCTCCAAATGGTGATTTAGAAAATGATGTGTTGTACGTTCGCGGAATTTGGATAGAAAAAATGGTCTTCCGCATATTTGACCGCTGGGGTGAAATGGTTTTTGAATCAACAGACCCTTCAATAGGATGGGATGGAACCTTCAGGGAAAAAAAATTAGATCCTGATGTATATGACTTTTACTTGGATGTAACGTGTATTGGAGGGTTAAAGTCTATTGTTAAAGGAAACGTAACGTTAATGAAATAAAAAATGAAAAAAGTAATAACAACAAAATCAGAAAAATTTCTTGAAGCTTATTTAAATAATCCGAGTCCAACAGGTTTTGAATCAGAAGGTCAAAAAATGTGGCTTGAATACATTAAGCCTTATGTGGACGATTATGTTGTTGACAATTACGGTTCCGTTGCTGGGATAATTAATCCAGGGATGGATTATAGGGTTGTTATTGAAGCACATGCTGATGAAATTTCATGGTTTGTTCATTACATCACAAAGGACGGATTCATTTATTTGCGTCGAAATGGCGGTTCTGATCACATGATTGCACCGTCGAAGCGCGTGAATATTCACACGGATAAGGGTGTAGTTAAGGCTGTTTTTGGATGGCCAGCGATTCATATGCGTCAGCAGAAAGAGGAAACTCCTAGCATGAAAAACATTTTTTTAGATTGTGGGTGTTCGTCAAAAGAGGAGGTAGAAAAATTAGGAATTCATGTAGGATGTGTAGCAACGTTTGAGGACGAATTTATGATTTTGAATAAAAACAAATACGTTGGACGTGCTTTGGATAATCGCGTTGGAGGATTTATGATTGCTGAGGTTGCTCGACTATTGAATGAAAACAAGGTAAAATTACCTTTCTCGTTGTACGTTGTAAATGCAGTGCAAGAGGAGATTGGTTTGCGTGGTGCTGAAATGATTGCCCATAGAATTAAGCCAGATGTAGCATTAATTACTGATGTTTGTCATGACACAGGTACTCCAATGGTTGATAAAGTAGAAAATGGTGACCAAAAATCAGGTGAGGGTCCTGTTTTGACGTATGGACCTGCTGTTCAAAATAATTTCCTAAAGCAAATCATTAAAGCTGCTCATGATGCTAAGATTCCTTTTCAACGAGCAGCAGTATCTCGATCAACAGGTACAGATACAGATGCTTTTGCATACTCGAATGAGGGAGTAACAAGTGCATTGATTTCTCTGCCATTGCGCTACATGCACACAACCGTTGAGATGGTTCAAAAAGAAGATGTAGAAAATTGTATAAGATTAATTTTTGAAACCTTAAAAACCATTAAGTCCGGACAAGATTTCAGGTATTTAAAATAAATTCCATCTATTTTAGTAAATATTAAGAGACTCTTGTTCAGAACAATCTATCAAATAACTTGTTTTAAGTTGTAAATTTGCTACTTTAGCAGTAATTCTTTTCAATGAAATCATACCAAGCCGGACCTAAATTAAGTCAAATCACCATTCCAAGCGATCTTCGCAATAAGTTCACAGTAAATGATTTGCCTGAAATTTCAGACGAGGTTCGTCAATATATTGTTGATGTCATTTCCGAAATAGGCAATAGTCACTTTGGTGCTAGCTTAGGTGTGGTTGAATTAACAGTTGCTTTGCATTATGTTTTTAATACTCCTGAAGACCAATTGGTTTGGGATGTTGGACACCAAGCTTATGGGCACAAAATTTTAACGGGTAGACGAGATCTTTTTCATACAAATCGATTAAAAGGTGGAATTTCAGGTTTCCCAAAACGATCTGAGAGTGAGTACGATACTTTTGGTGTGGGTCACTCTTCTACGTCTATTTCAGCAGCTTTGGGAATGGCGGTTGCGAACCGATATAAAAATGAAAAGCAAAAGCACCATATTGCTGTAATTGGTGATGGTGCCATGACTGCTGGACTTGCTTTCGAAGGAATGAACCATGCCGGATTTGAAAAAGATGCAAATCTACTTGTTGTTTTGAACGACAATTGCATGTCTATAGATCCAAATGTGGGTGCTTTAAAAGAATACCTTACTGACATAACAACATCTCATACCTACAATAAAGTTAAAGATGAAGTTTGGCATCTTCTTGGAAAAGTTTCAAAATTTGGTCCTGATGCTCAGAAAATTGCATCCAAAGTTACGCACGCATTAAAAGGTTCGATATTAAAACAAAGCAATTTATTTGAATCGCTTAATTTTAGATACTTTGGTCCTGTTGATGGTCATGATGTTGTCGGCTTGGCAAAAGTTCTAGAAGATTTAAAAGATATTCCTGGCCCGAAAATCCTTCATTGTTTAACTAAAAAAGGTGGTGGATACAAGTATTCTGAAGAAGGAGATCCCACCAAATGGCATGCACCGGGAGTTTTCAATAAAGAAACTGGTGAGATTGTAAAAGTTATACCAAAATCGCCACAACCCCCAAAATACCAAGATGTTTTTGGCTACACGATCGTGGAATTAGCTGAACAGAATGATAAAATCATGGGAATTACCCCTGCGATGCCATCAGGGTGTTCTCTAAATATCATGATGAAAGCCATGCCTGATCGCGCTTTTGATGTAGGTATTGCCGAACAACACGCGGTAACGTTCAGTGCAGGATTAGCCACACAAGGATTAATACCTTTTTGTAATATTTACTCTTCATTCATGCAACGTGCGTATGACCAAGTGTTGCACGATGTTGCGATACAAAATTTGAACGTAGTATTTTGTTTAGACAGAGGTGGACTTGTTGGAGCGGATGGAGCAACCCATCACGGAGCTTACGATTTGGCGTACATGCGTATGATTCCAAATATGATTGTTTCAGCGCCAATGAACGAGGAAGAATTGAGAAATCTCATGTATACAGCTCAACTTCCAAATAAAGGTCCTTTTTCAATTCGTTATCCTCGCGGAAATGGGGTTATGGTTGATTGGAAAAAACCCATGCGTGAAATTAAAATAGGTACCGGCAGAAAAGTAACCAACGGAAATGATATTGCAATTCTAACAATTGGTCATCCTGGAAATTTCGCTCAAGAGGCCATTGCTGAACTTGCCGAGCAAGGAGTATCTGTTGCTCACTATGATATGCGATTCGTGAAGCCTATCGACGAAACCATGCTTCATGAGGTCTTTTCAAAGTTCAAAAAGGTAATCACAGTTGAGGACGGCTGTTTAATGGGAGGTTTTGGATCTGCAGTCCTAGAATTCATGGTTGATCAGAAATACACAGCAGAAATTGTGAGATTAGGTATTCCTGACGAGTATATTCACCATGGAACGCAGGAAGAACTTTGGGCAGATTGTGATTTCAACAAAGGAGCAATCGTCAAGACGGTTAGTAAAATGCTTTCTATTCAAAAGCAAACCAAAGTAGCTGAAACTAAAGTCGGTTAAAAGAAAATTTTTCCGGTAATATCATCATTTTCCTATTCTATTTCGGCGTAAATTTGTGGTATGAAATCAAAATTAGCGTCAGAAACCCTTTCGATAACTACCAAAGTGGTTTTACCGAACGATACAAACACTTTAGGAAATCTGTTTGGAGGACAATTATTGGCCTGGATGGATGTAATCGCAAGCGTTTCTGCTCATCGACACTCAAAGCGTGTGGTTGTTACGGCTTCTGTGAATCACGTTTCTTTTCAACGTCCAATTAAACATGCTTCAATCGTAACTTTAGAAGCAAAAGTTTCACGTGCATTTTCTTCATCCATGGAGATTTTTGTTGATGTATTTGTAGAGGACCCTGTTACTGGTGAACGTGAAAAATGTAATGAAGCAATTTACACCTTTGTTGCAGTTGATCAAAATGGCGGACCTATCCAAGTACCTGAATTAATCCCTGAAACGGAAGAAGAAAAAATTCGTTACGAAGGAGCCTTACGACGAAAACAATTGAGCTTAATTCTAGCCGGAAAAATGAAAGCGTCGGAAGCAACCGAGTTGAAAAAGTTGTTTTTGGAGGGGGAATGATTCTACCACTCTCTTATCCATTTCAATTTAGAAACTCGCGCATTGGTATAAGGAAAAACAACTTTGCGAAAAACGGGGTAGAGGATTTGAGTGAAAAACTGAGCTACTTTATATATTTTACCTATTTGCCAAGTAACTGAAATGTGTTGAACACCATCCTTTGTGAGAACAACATAATTTTTTGAATAGTAAGTTGGCAATATATCCTGCACTGCATCTGGACCAGGGAATTCATGCAAGACTCTGCCGTGCGATAAATCACTGGATTTTTTCGCAAAATGCTTTCTGAGTGTTTTCCATTTTTTGTGCTTGATACAGTTGCAAAAGTTACAATTCTTTGAACACGATTTACTTAAGAATAAGTCAGTATTGAAATCATCTTTTTGCATATGAATGGTTGTATACGTTGAATAAATTCCGCCAAGTGGCAATTCAAGTCGATTTAAGGAATCTTGTACATATTCGCCTTTCTCGCGGTGATAGAAAAAATGTTGAGAAAGGGGTTCTGTATATGGATCGTAATGAACGAGCACTTCATAATCTTGAATAGGCAGCGTGGGAACAAGATACGATGATTCAACGTGTTTTAATTGATTATTTCGATCATTCAAAAATATCGGGAAAGTATATGATTCGTTTGGATCTAAATTTACGATGCTTGGGTAACCTCGATAAAGTGATGTATCCATTTCCAACTCAATGGGGTCTGAATACACCTTCTCATAAAAGTCGCCTGACGAAGGGAAGATTCCAGAACCAGAACTAGTAACTTTATACCATTGTAATTGAATGATTCTTTTGCCTCGATTTTGAGCAGACGGAATAACTATGGCATGCCGAATAGAGTCAAGATTTGTGAAAACTACATTCCATTGAATGATGTTTTTTGTGTTTGCAGCTGTCGTTGCAGGGCGTAGCTCAATAGAAAGATAAATCGGTCGAAGGTTTGCGAATGATGTTTCTACCAATACTATTACGAACAATACGAGTGCAATTGCTTTTTTCATTTATCGTTAATCATGGTACATTTTGGGATAGCGAGGAGCATTTTCTACAAGGGTATTCCATTCTTTCCACGTGTAATATCGATTTTCAAATTCAAGTTCGCCATCGCTGTAAACGATTAATTGCGCATTTTGGCCATTTTCAGTAAGTGATACACGGGCATAGCAATCTTTCATTTCTATAATAGTAAGGGTAGTGTCATTTCTTGGATAAAAACCATATTCCGCTCTTCGATTTTTTTGATTTCCTTCTAACTCCTGATGAAAAAAGGAAGCATGTTCACCTAAATATTTCTGAATTAAATAATATGTTATATAATCTTTCAGTTTTATTTTACCTTGATATAAGCCATTTTCAACGAAAACATCCAACTTCCAATTTAAACTATCCATGATGCGCAATAACGATTTAACACGAGCATTTGATGTATCGCGTTTTTCTAGACCAATGTAATAAACCTGAGGCATTTCGAATCTCAGTGCTGTCGTTTCGACTTGATCCAATTCGAAAGTTTGGCCTTCTTTTTCAAGTGCTTTTTGAGCCATTCCAATCCAATAAGCAATGGAATCTCGTTTTAGTAGAAGTGCTTCCCACGATTTAAAAGGTGCTGATTGAGGAATTTGTGTATTAGCATTTAACTTAAATTCTTTTTGCTCTTTTGAACTGAATTTATCCCATGAGATCACTGCGTTTTTGTTATCCGTGCAACCAAGCTTGTATTTTTTGGAAATAATCGTAGTTCCTGCGGAATTTTGAATTTTCCACTCTCCATTTCGTACTCCTTTATCATAAGACCCTGTGGTAAGATTTCCGGATAGTGTATCTAATTCATATAATTTACCATGTAATCGACCATCAAGTAATTCTTTCTTTGAAAACAAAATGCCTTTTGTGCTGTATTTCTCATCAACTCTAAGGTCATTCGTTATTTCCATCTTTGATTTTATACCACCGGAACTGTAATAAATTAATGCTTTTTGATAAATTTCTCCTTTCCCTTGTTTGGTAGTGTTTTCAGAAAGTAAAACACCTGCAGAAGTCCATGTTTTTTGCTCATCGAAACGGGTATTATCTTTTATTGTACTATGTCGATAGCGCTCCATTTGGCCATTTTGAAAATAACTCACATAATTGGTGTCTGCATTTGGTAAGTTGTTTAGTATCGATTTTAATTGACGATTGTCATAATACAATTTTTCGTATTGTAATAAACTAACGTTCGTCCAATTCATTTGCGAACTTGGTGAAAATATACAATAGCGCATGACATTACCATTCTCGTCCCATTTAGTAAGAATTCCTCTTCCGTCTTTTTCGATATTTTTCTCCTCGATTTTTATTCCGTAATCATTCCACGTAGTCTCCTTTATCGGAGCGAAAGGATTCATAGCAGTTTCATCAAATGTTGATAATTGAGTTAACCGTCCTTGTACGTTGTAAACTTCCCAATTTCCATCTTTTATATTGTTCCTATAAAATCCTTTTTCATGCACTTGTCCATTGTAATGATAACTGATCCAAGAACTATCTAGGTTGCCCTCTTTGTAGGTTCCACTCGACTTTAATTTACCGTTAGCATGAAATTCTCTGGATGGACCATCTAATAAATGAATGGCATCTAGATCATACGTGGAAAGTTTATTGAAATGTTGCTCTCTAATCAGGTTTCCTTTTTCATCAAATTCTTCGTGTTTTCCATAGGGAACAATTAAACTGGTGTAGCCAAATTCATCAATGGTATGAGGGGGGTGTTCTTTCAAATGATACGAATCAATTTCAGATAACTTAATAAAGGCATATTCTTTTCTAAAGCGCAAAGGACCATTGTGATGATATTCAGTGATAATACTCCTTCTCCGTCGATCCTTATCCAAATAAAAACGCCAATGATTTACCAAAATTCCTTTTTCATTCCATTCTTCTAGTGTTCCAAGTTCATTTCCAAGAATTGGGTTATGATTCATTTTGGTTCGAATTCGCTTTTTTTCAGATTGATATTGATTGAAAAAATTGAGTTCTTCTTCAACCAAAAGCCCCTTTTTAAACACCCGCTTTTCGTATATTTTACCATTTTCACTCATTTCACAAACACCATCTCTAGTCGTGCGCATGTCGTCTTCGTAATACGTAGAGAACAAATAATGGCCACCTTTTTTGTTGTAATAAGTAAAATTACAGCGCTGACAAAAATGAAATAGTGGAAACAGTAAAAAGATGAGTATGGTAATTTTTTTCACGATTTGAATATACAGCTTAAATCTATATTCGTTCAAATAAAATACGAAAAAAATAGTTTTTTTGCAACTTGAATTGATTTTATTTTAATCGTAAATTAGATTATAATTTAACCTATGCTAGTTAAAACATTTTCAAGTTCGCTCTTCGGCATTGATGCCACAACAATCACAATTGAGGTAAATCTGGGTATTGGAGTTAATTTTTATTTGGTGGGATTACCTGATAGTGCCGTAAAAGAAAGTCAACAGCGCATTCGAGCCGCTTTTCAAAACAATGGGTTGAAATTTCCGGGAAGAGAAATCACTGTTAATATGGCTCCGGCTGATATACGCAAGGAGGGATCAGTATTTGATTTACCAATTGCAATTGGGATTCTCGCCGTGAGTGAGCAGCTACCGGTTGATTTATTATCAGATTATCAATTGATTGGCGAGTTATCATTGGATGGAAAAATACAACCAACAAAAGGAATTTTACCAATAGCGCTACAAGCAAAAAAGGAAGGGTATAAAGGCATTATTATTCCAAAAGAAAATGCAGCTGAGGCATCTGTTGTTGAAGGAATTGAGGTTTATGGAGTGTCAACTTTGGATGAGGTAATTGACTTTTTTAAGGATTCATCATCACTTTTCCCAACAATTCCCGATCCGAATAAGAATTTTAATCAGTTTTCAACATTTTTTGATGTTGATTTTAAAGATGTAAAAGGGCAAATGCAAGTTAAAAGAGCGTTTGAAATTGCGGCTGCAGGGGGTCATAACATAATTCTCGTAGGCCCACCGGGTGCTGGAAAATCTATGTTGGCCAAGAGATTATCTACCATTTTACCACCAATGAATTTGGACGAGGCATTAGAAACTACCAAAATTCACAGTGTGGCAGGGAAGGTGAAAAATGAATTTGGATTAGTAACCCAAAGACCTTTTCGTAAACCCCATCATACGATTTCAGAAAATGGCTTAGTAGGCGGGGGAAGTTATCCTCAACCAGGCGAAATTTCCTTGGCTCATAACGGTGTTTTATTTTTGGATGAACTTCCCGAATACAAGCGTTCTGTATTGGAGGTAATGAGACAGCCGTTGGAAGATCGAACGGTTACAATTGCAAGAGCCCGATTTTCCGTAGAATATCCAGCAGGATTTATGTTGGTGGCAGCCATGAACCCTTGTCCGTGTGGATATTACAATCATCCAGATAAAGAGTGTGTTTGCGGACCTGGAGTGGTTCAACGTTATCTGAATAAAATTTCTGGCCCTTTGATGGATCGTATTGATTTACACGTTGAGGTTACACCCGTTTCATACGATGAATTAGCTGATACAATTCCATCAGAAGGAAGCGAATCCATTCGAAAACGAGTAGAAAAAGCAAGGTCTGTTCAAGAAATTCGTTACCATAAAAATGAAGGAGTTTATTCCAATGCACAAATGAGTAGATCAGATTTTGAAAAACATTGTGCTATTGATGATTCGGCTAAATTGTTAGTAAAAAATGCAATGGTGAAAATGGGACTTTCAGCTCGTGCTTATGATCGAATTTTGAAAGTAGCACGGACAATTGCTGATTTGGATCAATCAGTTGATATTAAAACCAATCACGTAGCTGAAGCAATTCAATACAGAAGCTTGGATAAAGGAAATTGGGGTGGGATAAAATAAGGTGGTGTCAATAATTTTGAAGATTTCTAGTTCTGATTTTCGAGGGCATCAAATTTTAAAAAACTCAGATGCGATAAAGTCAGCTCTTAGTTGTCCTTCTAGCGTTAATTTTAAGTGCTTATTTTCTTCTATTAGCAAGTTTTCATTCATGAATTTATTTTTTATTCGGATAAATTCTTTATCAATACTGAAAAGTTCTTCCATTTCCTCTATATAAATTCCCTGTATGGTTCTTAAGCGTGTTAAAATAAACTCATTCCATTGTTCGTTTTCACTCAGGACTTCTTCTTCGAACCAATTTTTTCTCTTCATGTATGATGAATTATTGGCAATATTCCAACGTCTTTTTTTTCCATTAAATGAATGAGCAGAGGGACCAACCCCAATAAATTTTTGACCTGACCAATAATTTGAATTGTGTATAGATTGACATCCAATTTTTGAAAAATTTGAGATTTCATACTGATTAATCCCTGCATTTTTTAGTTTGAATATCAATGTTTTGTATTGTTCAATTATGTAATTCTCATCTGGAATTGAGAGGATTTTATTGTGTACTTTTTTTTGAAGTAAAGTACCTTTTTCAACGGTTAAACAATACGCTGAAATGTGACTTACATCGAATGAAATGATTTCTTTAATATGTTTCTCCCATTCAGCAAGGGTTAAATTAGGCAATCCATACATCAAGTCAAGTGAGATATTCGAAAAACCAGCCTTTTTAGCCAAATCTATACATTTTCTACTTTCTTCCAACGTATGCGCTCGATTCATCCAAGTCAAGTCTGATTCTTTAAAAGACTGAATTCCAATACTTAATCGATTAATGCCAAGGGATTTCCAATCTTCTAAGGATTCTTCCGTGATATCTTCAGGATTCGCTTCAAGTGTAATTTCTGAAAATTGAATTTGGGTATACTTTTCGTAAATAACTTCTAGTAATTTCTTCAATTCTTGTTTAAAAAGCAAGCTTGGTGTACCTCCCCCAAAGTAAATAGTCTTGGGTTCTGAATCAGATAATTCATTCAATCGTTCTTTTAATTCATCCGAAATTGATTCAATCATCTTCCCTCGATAGGAAGAAAAGGTAGTGGAAAAATGAAAATCGCAATAGCTACATTTTTTTCTGCAAAATGGAATGTGGATATAAATTCCTGACATTTTAAAATTCCTTAATATGCAGCCATTGCGTTTAAAACTGGTTCAATCAAATTAACTATTTCACCTTTGGAACAGGTAAAATTATTTACGGCAATAGAAAATGCTATGTTTTTTCCGGATTTTGATTGAACATAACCCGAATAGGCTTTGACTCGAGTGAGGGTCCCGCTTTTTGCCTTTACACGACCTTGGCCATCTTGACCTGCGCAAACCTTACCCAGTGTCCCCGACATTCCAGCAACTGGAAGTGAGCTTAAAAAAGTAGAGTAGTTCTTCGATTTGTATATGTATCTCAACATTTCAACGTAATGTGAAGGACTCATGGCATTGCTTCGTGAAAGTCCGCTTCCATCATTGATAAATAATCCTTTTGAATTTATTTTTTTTAACCAAAATTGATTCATTTGCGCAAGTCCACTTTCTGTGGATCCATTTCCTGTTTTTTCAAAACCAACCAAGTTTACCAATCCTTCGGCAAAGAAGTTTACACTGTGCATGTTGGTTTTTGTTATTATTTCAGATAAGGTTGAACCGTAATTAGTATACAGTAACTTTAAAGAGGCATAATTCGGTGTTTTTAAATGAGAATCTCGAACTGATTTAACAGAATTAATTTTAATCCCTTTCTTCTTGAAGTATTCGTCCAAAAGAACAACAAATTGTAGTTCAGGATCAACCATTGTGCTTTTAATTGCGTAATTTGATTGATTTGGTGGTAGGTAGCCTTTGGCAAAACGATCCTTTGAAAATGGCCCTCCATATAACGTTATTCCACCTCCAGATCCAACAACTTTTACATCACTATGTAGATTAACACCTGGAAGTTTCGGATAGGTGTTCACCAAAGTTGCCAATGTGCCAACCGAACCCGATTTAAAATAATAATTCATTACGTTGTCAGCAAAGCATATACCACTTGGGGGAGCGCCATAAGTCATTGTGTGATCAGACCATTCCCACCCATCAGGAGCGCCCTCATATCCAAATTCACTACCATCCGAAATTACAGCACCTGTTATCTCTTTAATCCCTAGTTTTTGTAACGTATCTGCCCATTGATTTAAAAATGAAAATTCTTTTCCTGAATCACAAAAATATTTGCTACCGAGAGAAATATCACCTCCACCCCGAATCCATAAATTCCCATTCAATATTCCTTGGTCGTTTAAATTTCCGTCTAAGTAAAATCGTGTTTTAGGTTGATAATTTGCCCCCAATAGTTCTAATGCAGTATAAGTGGAAAATAATTTTGCATTAGAGGCAAAAGGTAAACTTGATTTATGGTTGCATTTTCCAAGTGTATCACCTGTGTCTAAATCAATTGCCAAAAAAACGATGGTTGCATTTTCTGTGTTCGGATTCTTTACAAGTTGATTGATTTTATCTTGAATTTTGTTTTGCGACTGTGCAAAAAAGGTTAAAAGAACACTAAGAAAAAGTATGTAACTTCGCATATTAAAATTTTACTGTCCAAAGTAGTAAAATTCAACTAAACTAAACTAATTTTCGCGTTTTGACGACTAAAAAAATTAAAGTTTTACGAATTATTAATAGATTCAATATTGGTGGACCAACCTACAACGCGACGTTTTTAACACGATATTTATCAGATGATTTTGAGACACTTTTAATAGGTGGCTTACCTGAAAAAGGTGAGTCTGATTCATTGCATATTCTTGAAGAGTATGGTGTCAAGGCGATTTTATTGCCTGAAATGAAGCGAAAACCAAATTTTTTTAGTGATCGAAAAGCATTAAAACGAATAAAGGAAATTATTTCAGAATTTGAACCAGATATTGTTCACACCCATGCGTCCAAAGCAGGTGCACTAGGTCGAAAAGCAGCCTTAGACATGAAAGTCCCAGTTGTCATACATACCTTTCATGGGCATGTATTTCATTCCTATTTTGGAAAATTCAAAACAGAATTATTCAAATTCATTGAACGAAAACTAGCAGATAAATCAACTGGAATAATTGCTATCTCAGATTTACAAAAACAAGAGTTAGTAAATACACACAAGGTCGCCAAGGAAAGTAAGGTAAATGTTATTCCACTTGGATTCGATTTGGGAAAATTCAATATCAATTTAGTTGAAAAAAGAAAAATCATCAGGGAAAAATATAACCTGGAAGACGATCAAATTGCAATTGGAATTATCGGAAGATTAGCTCCGATAAAGAACCATAATTTGTTTTTGGATATTGTTGATTTAGTGAAACAACAAACAAATAAAAAATTGGTGTTTTTTATTGTGGGTGATGGCGAATTAAAAGATGAAATATCTGAAAAAGCAAGCAAGTTACGACAACAAGGCGCAGATATTCGAATGACTTCTTGGATTAAAGACATCACGGTATTTAATGCTGGATTGGACATTATTTGTTTAACATCTAACAATGAGGGCACACCGGTTAGTATAATTGAAGCTCAGGCGTCTCAGGTACCGGTAATTTCAACCAATGTAGGAGGGGTAGGTAATGTAATGATAGATAATGAAACCGGGTTTGTTGTTCCTAAAAATAATGCTCGTATATTTGCAGATAAGTTACTAGTTCTGATTGAAAACGAAGCACTTCGAAAGGATATGGGTGAAAAGGGATGGACTTTTGTTAAAGAAAGGTTTCATTTTGAAAGACTAGTAAAAGATATGGAACATTATTACAAAAGACTATTGTCGACTATAGGATGATTCGAACAGGTAATTTCGTCATATTTCTACTGGTGGTTTTGCTATTGCAAAGTTGCAATGCATGGAAAAACGTAAACAGCAATCAAATGTTTAAGACACCTAAGGACGGAACTTTCAAGTTTGATTCACTTCAAATGGAACCTGCTAATGAATATAAGATAGGTCCTGGAGATCGGTTTTTCTTTTTCTTTTCAACAAATAATGGTGAGCGAATAATTAATTCATTATCAGGCGTTAGCTCTGAAAACACTCAGAATCAAGGAATGATGCAAAACTCCCAAAACAGGATGGATTATCTTGTGAGAAGTGATGGAACAGCGGAAATTCCAGTTGTGGGAGAATATAGTGTTGCTGGATTAACGGTTGCTCAATTAGAAGATTCGTTAACAAAAATATTGTCAAAGCAATTTCAGAGTCCTTTTGTTCAAATTCGCTTATCAAATCAGCGTGTTATTGTTTTTCCAGGCCGTGGGCAAGCGCAAGTTGTTTACTTATTAAATGTTAATACTTCCCTTCTGGAAGTAATCGCAATGGCTGGCGGTATAAGCAATGATGGGTTTGCCAATTCAATTAAGGTAATGAGGCAAAACAAATCTGGTAAACGCTCTGTCTTTATAGTTGACTTATCTACTATAGAAGGCTTAAAGGCAGCAGAAATGATTGTGCAAAGCAATGACTATATTTATGTGGATTACAGGCCAAAAATCGCAAATAATGTTTTAGTAGAAATGGCTCCGTGGATTAGTTTAATTTCAACAAGTTTAACCTTGTTCTTCATTTTTTTAAGGATATAAATGGCAATAGGACAAGAGAAAAAACTAATAATTAACAAGGAGTTTAACCCCATAATTCTGGGGCAAATTCTTTCCCGTCATTGGTATTTGCCATTTGTCATCATGGCGATTTTTTCTGGTGTCGCTTTCTTGTATTTGAGATATACAAAACCGATCTATCAATCCTCCGCTGTATTGCAATTAGTAGAGGAAGATAAGATGAAACAAGCGCTGGGAGAAGAGGCCCTTGGGGTAGTTAATCAAGGGGCTGATTTGAATAAAACAATAGAGTTTTTGAGATCTGAATTTCTTTTCGAAAAAGCAATTAATTCTATAAATACTCAAGTTAGTATATTTTCAGAGGGGAAGTTATTGACCAAGGATTTATACAAATCAACAGGTATTGTTATTAATCCTTTGAAATTATACGATTCTTCCTTGTGTTCGCAGCGAATAGATATTCAAATAGCATCTAATTCAAGTAATCTAATCGAATTACATTACGTTAAAAATGGAAGTAAAAAAACTGCTCGAGGATTACTCAATGGAAAAATAAAGAATGAAGATTTTATTATTGAAATTAAAGGGTCTAAAAATGAACTGCTTGAAATAGTAAATAATAATAAATTATTTTTTACCATAAATAAGAGACAAGTTTTGAAAAAGGACTGGATGTCAAAGTTAACGGTTATGCCAGTAGATCCAACTGCGAAAACCATCCAGATTACATTTGATCATTACAATCCCATATTATGTAGAGATATTGTTGATGCCTTGTTAAAAGCTTTTTTCAAATATGAAGAACAAGTTGGAAAACAAAATAACGAAAAAGTTATAAGTTATGTAAGTCAGCAGCTTGATTCTCTTTCAAGAGTATTAAAATCAGCAAGAGATAGTGTAACTAATTTTCAGCGAAGAGAAAAAATTACAGATCCTAAAACAGAGAGCGAGTCGGTTTCTGAAAAAATGAACGAATTAAAACGTAAGTTACTGGAATATGAAGAGGAACTTGTGACAGTTTATTTGATAAAAGGAAAAATCTCTCAAGATCCTGATAAGGTGGATGTATATAAACTCATTCCTGAAATGATAGGAAAAAAGAGTTTTGAAGGATCCTTGATACGCCAAATAGAAGACTTAAATAAGCTCCTAGAAAAGCGAGATGATTTACTTGATGATGTTACAGAGGAGCACGGTGATTATAAGAAAAACAAAAAGAAGATTGAATTACGTCAAGCTTCGTTGAAAAAAAGTATTTCAGTTATAGAAGAAAGAATAAAAGGAGATATTGGTCTAATACAAGAAAAGCTAAAAGAATTAGAGGAAAGATATTTCGATTTACCTGAAAAGACATTAAACTTTGATCGATTGAAATACATTGAAGAGTTAAACAACCGCTATTTCACCTTATTTACTGAGAAAAAAATAGAATTTGCGCTATCAAATGCAGGTTATTCATCAACCAATCGTATTTTAACCGCTCCAATTTTACCCGAAACTCCTTTGAGCCCAAATAGCAAATTGATTTACATCGTTTCCTTGGTTTTCGGAGCTGTTTTAGGAATTGCTCTACTTATCTACTTTTACTTAAGATACAACGAAATAGTTGGCCCAGAAGACTTGATAAAAATGTTGCCAGAAGGCACTAATTTTTTAGGTGCCGTTCCGCTATATAAGCGAAGAATGAAATATTCTCAAGTAGTTGTTACTGAATCATCGAAAAGCAGAATGGCCGAGGCAATTCGAAGTATTCGTGCCAATATGAGTTTTATTAATAAAGACGCTCGTGTAATTGCTATTTCTTCTTCTGTATCCGGTGAAGGTAAAACGTTCGTTGCACTCAATTTAGCGGGTATGATTGCTGTCTCAGGTAAAAGAACTTTGGTAATTGATTTAGATTTGAGAAAACCAAAAGTTCATCATGGGTTTTCTGCGGAGAATTTAGTTGGAATGAGCAATTTGCTATCTCGAAATTCGTCTTATGAAGATGTTGTTCAACATTCGCATATTCCAGGCTTAGATTTTATAACCGCTGGACCTATACCTCCTAA
This sequence comes from Crocinitomicaceae bacterium, assembly GCA_044361535.1. GTDB lineage: Bacteria > Bacteroidota > Bacteroidia > Flavobacteriales_D > Crocinitomicaceae > UBA952. Next base: position 96,127 of record JBIKIQ010000009.1, on the reverse strand, counting down.
TCCATCGGAATTGATTTTGAGCAAAGATTTCGAAGAATTTTTGGAGGACATGAAATCACGATATGACATTGTAATGATTGACAACCCTCCTGTGGGAATTGTTTCCGATGGTATTCAGATACTTGCTAATGCAGATATACCAATTTATGTATTCAAATCAAATTATTCTAAACGTGTTTTTGTTAATCGCGTTGAAGAACTTTTCAGTGTTCAAAAACTGAAATCGCTAAATATTATTTTAAATGGTATCGAAACCAAACAATCGATATATAGTTATGCCTACGGATATGGATATGGCTACGGTTACGGCTACGGCTACGGATATGGTTACGGGAATAGTTATGGATACGGCTCAGGTTATTATACAGATGATGAAGATGATTCACCTTGGTTAATTAGAATATTTAAGAAGCTAAAAAAATTGGTTTGGAAATCGAAGAAAAAGAAATAAAGGGGCTGATAGAAATTTTTCCAAAAGTTTTTGGAGATCATAGAGGTTTTTTCTTGGAATCCTATAATGAAAATCGCTACCAAGAATTCATCAAGGATGCCAAGTTTGTTCAAGATAACTTTTCGTCTTCAAATAAAGGTGTTTTAAGAGGATTGCATTTACAGTTGCCCCCATATTCACAAGGAAAACTAGTTCAAGTAATTTCAGGATCTGCTCTTGATGTGGCTGTTGATCTACGAAAAAATTCAGAGACTTATGGAAAACATGTCTCTGTGTTACTTTCTTCTGAAAAAAGAAATCAATTTTGGATACCAGAAGGTTTTGCACATGGCTTTTTAGCACTTGAAGACAACACTATTTTCTCGTATAAATGTACAAACTATTATAATCCAAATTCTGAGGTAACTATTTTATGGAATGATCGTAACTTGCAGATAGATTGGCAAATAGAAAATCCATTAATCTCACCAAAAGACAAAGAGGGAGTATTGTTACAGGATTTTCAGACGCCGTTTTATTGAGAGAAAAATGAATGAATATTTACTACACTACACGCTCTTTTTTATAGGGGCCATGATCATTTCAATCGTCAGTAACGTACTGTTATTGAGATTTTCAAAATCTCTTGGTATCCGAAATAATAACGATGTAGTTGTTAGGTGGAGTAATCAATCAAAACCATCGCTAGGTGGTATTAGTTTATTTGCTGGGTTTTTATTTTCGACTGTTTTATCCCTCATGTTGTTTCCTACCTTTAATTTGTTTGGGGATCTCAATTATGTTGGTTTATTTTTAGCTTCCTCATTAGCATTTACGATGGGACTAGCTGATGATGCATACAATACCAAGCCCTATTTTAAATTGTTAATGCAAATTTTCTGTGGTTTAATTTTCTTATTCACTGATGTAAAAATTGATTTATTTCATGTGCCTGTGCTTGATTCGGTATTTACGGTTGTTTGGGTGATTACCTTAATGAATTCCTTGAATATGTTGGATAATATGGATGGAATTACAGCTACCACTGTTTTCTTTACGCTTTTGGCATGTCTAATGAGTTGTTACGTTATTGGAAACCCTAGTAAGCCATTTTGGTTATTCACAATTGTCGCTCTTCTTGGTGCCTTGAGTGGTTTCCTTTATTTTAATGTAAACCCCTCTAAATTGTTCATGGGAGATGCGGGAAGCCAATTTTTAGGGCTTTTTGTAGCTTTTTTCTCTATTAAATATTTGTGGAATTTAGGGTCAACTACAGAACATAATTCGTGGATAAGTTTGGTAATTACGCTTGTCGCATTAACACCTGCTGCGGCTGATACTCTAACCGTAGTGATTAATCGGTTAAAGGCTGGAAAATCACCAATGGTGGGAGGAAAAGATCACACTACCCATCATTTAGTTTATGCAGGATATACGGATAAACAAGTTTGGTATATTTTTTCCATAATTGGTTTGTTTTCTTTCTTGTTTTCTGTGTTAATCGTTTACCTGACGGTTCATGATGTAATACTACCTAATTTATTTTTCATACTATTTTTCCTTATTGTATTTGGACTTTTGTATCGAAATACCCGAAAACATAAACCAAAAAATAAAACCAACTAAATTTTAATTATTTTTGGTAAAAAAATTGCAAGTCAAGCGATTTATAAATTTTATACTATGAAAGCAATCGTATTTTTATCCTTCATTTTCCTTTCTGTTACAGGTAATACTCAAGAGTCAGATCTTAAAAAACTTCCATCGGTTGATTTAAAAGATTTAAAAGGAAAAAAAGTGAACACGTCAACAATGGGCTTCACCGGTCCTGTTGTGATTAGTTTTTGGGCCACTTGGTGTTCTCCTTGTAAAAAAGAATTAAATACTATTCATGAGGTTTATTCTGATTGGAAGGATGAAACTGGAGTTACTCTTGTTGCCGTTTCAATTGATGATGAAAAAACAAAAAATGCCGTTTCTACCTACGTTGATGGCAAGTCTTGGGATTTTGAAGTATTACTTGATCCGAATGGGGACTTTAAAAGAGCAATGGGGGTAAATAATGTACCACATACATTTCTAATTGATAAAGACGGCAATATAGTATACTCTCACAACAATTATGCTCCAGGTGATGAGGAAAAACTATTGGAGGAAATTAAAAAATTAGGCACTAAATAAGTTGATTATGATTCAAAAGACTTTCCTGGTTCTATTGCTCTGTATTTCTTCGGTTACATATTCACAAGATTTCACAAACGGCGGTACATTCACAGGAAACATCGAATCAACTTTTCAGTATTTAAATAATGATACTATTATTGATGCAACCCAGCCTGCTCAGAAAGGGTTGATCAATTCCTACATGAATGTTTTGTATACCAATAGGAATTTCAAAGCTGGAATGAGGCTAGAATCCTATTTACCCAGAATTCAAGGCTACCCAAATCGGTTTGATGGAACAGGAATTGGGATGAGATATATTGGTTATTCAAACGGATTTGTAGATGTAACGTTGGGCTCTTTCTACGAACAATTTGGAGCTGGTTTGTCGCTAAGAGCCTATGAAGATAGAGCACTTGGATATGATAACCTTCTAGATGGTGCCCGACTAATTGTAAAACCTCATTCAGGAATAACACTAAAGGGAGTATATGGATACCAACGTTTATCTTTTCAACAAGGGAAAATTATACATGGCGACGGGATTGTGAGAGGGGTCGATGCAGAAATAAATTTTAAAGAAGCATTTGATTCCTTATTATCCAATGATTGGGATTTTGGATTGGGCGTGTCATTTGTCAGTAAATTTCAAGCAGATAATGATAATGATTTAATTCTACCACAAAATGTAGGAGCCTACGGAGGACGTTTTAAAGCGCGTTATAAAAAATTCAATTTGGATGGAGAATATATATTAAAAGAACAAGACCCATCAAATGACAATAATAAAATTTATAATTACGGCCACGCGGCTATTTTCAATTTGGGGTATTCTAAAAAAGGCTTTGGTGTTATGTTGTCGGGAAAATCAGTTGACAATATGAGTTATCGTTCAGACCGCACAAAAGATTTACAAGATGTATTTATAAATTATTTACCGGCACTTAATAAAACACACACGTACAATTTAGTTGCAACGCTTTATCCATATGCTACTCAACCTCTTGGAGAAGTTGCTTATCAAGCAGAAGTGCTATATTCATTTAAAAAAGGAACCTTATTTGGTGGAAAATACGGAACTACAGTTAATCTCAATATCTCTACTACATACAGACCTGTTCAGCATACATCGGGAATAAATCCATTAGATTCTACTGGTGTAACTTATCGCGCAAGACCTTTCGATATGAGTGATAGTCTTTATTGGCGGGATATCAATGTGAATGTCACAAAAAAAATCAATAAAAAATTGAGTTTTATCTTTTCCTATTTCAATATTACAATCAATAATGATGTAGCAAAAATATCTAACGATGCGAAAGGAATAATTTCTTCGCACATTGGCGTAATTGAAACATCTTACAAGATCAATAAAAAACATGCTATTCGTTCAGAAATTCAAGGATTGTTTGTGAATCCAATTCAAAAGGGAGCTGATGCAGGAAAAATAAATGACAAAGGAGATTGGGCAACAATTTTAGTTGAGTATACTATATCACCTCATTGGTCCTTCGGGTTCATGGATCAGTACAATTATGGGAATCCGGTTGAGGCCAAAAGAGTTCATTATCCCATTTTCACCTTTGGATATGTGAAAGACGCTACAAGAATTTCAATCTATTATGGTCGACAAAGAGCAGGTTTGTTCTGTGTTGGTGGAGTTTGTAGATTTGTTCCTGCTTCAAATGGATTAACATTTAGTTTTACTCAAAGCTTCTAACATGTACAAATACGCATTCATTTTTTTACTTTTTATTTATACGCTTGGTTTAGTATCTTGTGATCATGTAGATAATCCATATCCTCCAACTGTGAATCTTGAGCTTGACACCACTTTATATCCGGGGAATTGGAGCGATTATGTTGCGAATGAGTGGCCGCAATTTACGGCTAATTCAAATACAAATAGAAATATTTTGATTGAAGATTTTACCGGTCATCAATGTGTTTTTTGTCCAGCTGCAGCTGATTTAGCACACGCTCTACATGAAGCCAATCCAAGTCGTGTTTTCGCAGCATCCATCCATTCAGGGCCTACAGGAATAGGAGATTTTCAAGTGGTTTCTCCGCCGCAATACCCCACTGATTTCACAAATGCACAAGGCCTAGAAATTGGAACTTATTTTGGAAACAATGATGGAGGATTTATTGGAAATCCTAGGGGGACAATTAATCGATTCAACAATGGATTTATTTTTCAAAGCCCAAATTCATGGACATCTATGGTGAATAACATGCTGTCTGAAAACACGTTAAAGGTAAATATTCAGTCTGCGTTAAACTATTACTCACAGACAAAAGGAGCTTTTTTACATGTTGAAGTAGAAAAACTGGATCAAAACTTATCGAATGAACTTGGTTTAGTTGCTTATTTAATTGAGGATTCATTGGTTGGTGATCAAAAGATGAACGATAATTCTCATAATTCATCCTACGTTCACAGAGATATTCATCGCGGAAACCTTAACAATCAGGCTTTTGGTAGAGCTTTGACATCAGATGATCTATCAAATGGAAAATACTATGTAAATTATTCTTTTGTAGTTCCAAATCAGTTAGATGGCAACTTCAATGCCGAAAATATGCATGTTTTGATCTATGTGTATGATCGGGTTACTTGGGAAATTTATCAAGTTATAAAACAAAAGTTTATTCCCTGATGGAAATAGAAACAATCTATTTTCAAGCATTGCAAGGGGCAGTTGAAGCTTCAAATCGGATTATGGAAATCTATTTAAGTGGATTTGAAGCTGAATATAAACTTGACGGTTCACCAATTACTTTAGCCGATACAGCATCCACCGAAATACTCCATAAATACCTCGACCCTACTGGAATTCCAGTTACAGGCGAAGAAAGTGTAAATTCACATTTTTCCGAACGTAGTAATTGGAAAAAATGTTGGTGTATCGATCCACTAGATGGAACTAAAGAATTTGTAAGTAAAAATGGCGAATTTGCTGTCAACATTGCTTTGATTGAAAATGGAGCTCCTGTTTTTGGTTTGATTGCCTCACCAGTGAATAAGGAGATTATAATTGGATCCAAAGAATTTGGTGTTTTCATCATAGATTTTGAAAATATTGACAAAAATGAAAATTGGAGAAAAATTGAAACTCCAAGTGCTATAAATTCACCTATTGTCATGACCTGTTCGCGCAGTCATCATTCCGGTCCAGTATTGAAATTCATTCAAAAGTTACAATCAATTTCACCGGAAATAGAATACATCAAAAAAGGTTCCTCCCTCAAATTCTTTGATTTGGCAACAGGAAAAGCAGATGCTTATCCTCGGTTTGCCCCAACAATGGAATGGGATATTGCTGCTGGACAAGCAATTTTGGAAGCGCTGGGTGGCACTGTCTATCATGCAGAAACAGGCGAACCGCTGAGATACAATAAAGAAAATTTGACCAATCCGTATTTTATTGCAAAAACAAGTGCACTTTGTGAAATCTTACCATGAAGTATTATCTATTAATTCTAGTATTTTGCTGTAGTTTTTTTGGATTAAGTCAGAACAACTTGATTTCAACCCACAGTTATTACCGTGATCAATTAATGAATTCTACTCGCCCAAATTCATATGCTGGAAATGGGTTTTTACCGATAACCGAATCTGATTATAATCTACCCTCCGCAATTCGAGATTCTTCTGTATTGTATAATGATTTAGCCGTTGGTTTGTTAAGAAAACATATGGTTGAATTAGAGGGGAAAGATTACTTTTTGACTATTTCAGCAATAGGACAATTAAGCCTTGGCAAAGATTTATTAGATACCTCGAAAGCCAATTTATTCCAAAATACAAGAGGAATATTGGTCGAGGGAGACCTTTTTAAGAACTTTTCATTCTCCACATCCTTTTTTGAAAATCAAGCCAGATTTAGTGAATTTGAAAGACAATATGTTGCTGACCATGGCGAATTGTATACCTATTGGTATGGCTACCAGCAACAAAATGGGGTAGTGCCCGGTGCAGCTCGAACCAAACCATTCAAAGTGAATGCATTTGACTATGCTTATGCTGTAGGATCTTTCATTTATAAACCGCTAGAACAAGTATCAATTATAGCAGGGAATAATCAACAGTTTATCGGCTCGGGTTATCGTTCAATGTTACTCTCTGACAATACCTGTGGCTCCCCTTATTTTCGGGTTGATTACAAATTGAATTCGAAGTGGACTTTTAATTTTTTACGAGCTCGTCACATGAATTTAGTGCGAAAAAAAACGAACAGTACAGTTGAAGCGTATTATCAGCCGAAAGGATTTTCAGTGAATTATATTTCGTATCAACTTTCGAAGAAAAGCATAATCAGTTTTTTTGAAGGAAGTACTTGGTCTATGGGGGATTCATTGGCAACTAAATCTCTAAATCCACTATATTTTATTCCAGTTCCAGGGGTGTCAGCACTTGTTTCAAAAACCACTTACACCATTTATGGATTGAATTATTCACAAATTCTATTTTCTAATTTCAGGATTTACTCTCAAATTGCTATAGGAAGTGGTGGAAAAAATCAATTTGCTGCTCAGATAGGAACGAGGTACCATAATCCGTATAACTTAAAAAATACAATGGTGCAAATGGAGTTTAACATGGCTTCAAAAAACATGTATTCAGATTCCTATGCTCGTTTGAATTATAGCAATTACAATCTTCCATTGGCGCATATTAAAGGTGCTGGATTTAAAGAATTGTTGCTTAGATTTAATACTGAAATTCAACGCTATTATATTGATTTTAAAAGCAGTACATATTTTTTAAACGACTTTGTATCACAAGCTTTACTTCCTGTAAGAATTGCTTCTATTGAAAGAAATGGTATGTTTCTTAACAATCAATTAGAAGTAGGTTTTCGGTTTAACTCCAAATTGAATGTCAACCTTTTTGGGGGTATAATTTTTCGAAATGAAATAATAGATAACACCAAGTCAAACTTAATTTTTCAAGCGGGCATTCGAACTGGATTAATGAGTCAATACAATGATTATTAGAATTCTATTACTTTTTCTTGTAATTCAATTTCCCTCTTTCGGGCAAGGGAATGTAAAGTATTTAACTGAAGAATTACCACTTGACACAATTTTACCGTTGAGATATGAAGAGCACTCGTCTATTTGGCCAAAGTTAGATCGAACTTCAGATGTAAAACCTTGTCTGGGAGTATTCTTCTCCGGTGATAATCTTGTAGGATATGATAAAAATTCACCTTTTTCTACATATACAAGATTGGGATTAGGAGTACAAGCGGATTTAAAAATTTCACCTAAATGGTATGCCCGATTGGGATATAATTTTGCCTCCGTTTCAAATGACACCAATTATTTGGATACACGCTCCTTTTTTTATTCTCGAATAACCAATCAAGTAACAGGTTCTCACAATTTATTGGGTAGTGTTTCATATACACCAAACCATATTTTCAATTTTCAAGCAGGAGTAGATCGAAATTTTATAGGAGAGGGAAGTAGATCCTTGTTTTTGAGCGATTACGGCAAACCCTACCCTTTTGCTCAAATCAGAGCCCGTTTTTGGCACATCGAATATTTAGTGATGTATCAGTTTTTCAAAGAAAATTACAACCAATCGTGGCAAGCCAAGTATGGAGCTATGCATTATTTGAGTTGGAATGTGGCAAAATGGTTAAATATAGGAATTTTTGAAACTGTTGTTTTTCAACCCAAAGACACTTTGTTAAACAGAGGCTATGAATTAGAATATTTAAATCCTGTAATTTTTTATCGACCGCAAGAATACGCTTTGGGTTCTTCCGATAATGTGCTTTTGGGCGCTTCGATCTCAGTAAAATGGAAGAAGAATATTGCATATGGTCAACTTATTTTAGATGAGTTTCTACTCTCTGAAATTCGTGCAAGATCAGGTTGGTGGGCAAATAAATATGGGGCTCAGTTGGGTATTAAAGGAAGATTTAATTATAAAAAAGAAAAATTCTTTTATCGTGTGGAAGGGAATGCTGTTCGACCATATACCTATGCACATTTGAATCCCTTGCAGAATTACGCAAATGCCGGCTATACCTTAGCTCATCCATACGGTGGTAATTTTGGAGAAATTTTAGGCGAACTGAAATGGCAAAAAAATAACTGGATGATAAAGACTTTTATTTCATATGGCATACAAGGGTTTGATAAAGATGGAAAAAGCTATGGAGGGGATGTTTATGAACCATATAATAATCGGCCTTATAATTTTGATCATGAAATAGGTCAGGGAATAAAAAATAATTTTTTCAGAAATCAATGGGTGGCAAGCTATTCATTACAAGAATACTATTCTATTTTCGCCGAGATAAATTTACGTTATGATACAGCATTCTCAAGATTCACTTTTCTGCCCTTGATAGGTTTTCGATCAAATTTGTGGAATGACTACCGGAATTATTGATACGCTAACCTAGGACTCCCTACTTTTTTTTAGCAATCCAAAATACTTATTCTTCATAAAAGTAATTACTACCTTTGCAATCAATACATTCCTATGGAAACACTCGCAAAAAGACAAATTGAATTTGATCGTACAGGATTTGACGACAACGAATTAATTGAAATCTACCGCAAATTGCTTTTACCTCGCTTAGTCGAGGAAAAAATGCTAATCTATTTACGTCAAGGGAAAATTTCTAAATGGTTTTCTGGATGGGGACAAGAAGGAATATCTGTGGGTTGTGCATACGCCATGAATGAGGATGAATATATTCTACCAATGCACCGTAACTTGGGTGTTTTTACAACAAGAAATGTCCCACTTCCTCGTTTATTTGCACAATTCCAAGGGAAAATGTCTGGTTACACCAAAGGCCGTGATCGATCTTTTCACTTCGGAACGCAAGAACATAAATTAGTAGGGATGATTTCGCATTTGGGTCCTCAATTAGGAATCGCAGATGGAATCGCATTAGCGGCAAAACTTCGTAATGAGCAAAAATCAACACTTGTCTTTACAGGAGATGGTGGAGCTTCTGAAGGTGATTTTCACGAATCTGTTAATGTTGCTTCTGTTTGGGATTTACCCGTAATTTTTGCAATCGAAAATAATGCATGGGGCCTTTCAACACCTTCGATTGAACAATTCAGATGTAAACAATTTATTGACAAAGGAATTGGGTATGGAATGAAAGCAGTTCAGGTAGATGGAAACAATGTTTTAGCGGTAATCAAAGCAGTTCGTGAAATCAACGCAGAAATTCGCAAGGATCCAAAACCGTTTCTACTTGAATTAATGACTTTCCGTATGCGTGGTCATGAAGAAGCATCAGGAACAAAATATTATCCAGAAGGATTGCAAGATGAAAAGGCTAAATTTGATCCAATTGATAATTACACCTTGTATTTGAAAGAATTGGGTGTGTTGACCGATGAATTGGAAAATAGCATTCGCGATGAGCATAAAGAGTACATCCAAAAATCATTTGAAACAGCATTGTCAGAACCAAAGATTATCCCTGATTTGAAGCGGGAACTGGATGATATTTATGCTCCACATAATCCAATAGTTCAAGTAGCAAATGGGGACAAATCTGAAAAGCGTTTCATTGATGCTGTGCAAGATAGTTTGCGTCAATCCATGGAAAAATACCCAGATTTAGTAATTATGGGGCAAGACATCGCTGAGTATGGAGGGGCTTTTAAAGTCACCGAAGGTTTCGTCGATTTATTTGGTAAGGAACGTGTTCGAAACACCCCTATTTGTGAATCTGCTATTTTAGGCGCTGGATTGGGTTTATCTATTTCAGGAATGAAAGCAATCGTTGAAATGCAATTTGCTGATTTTGTGAGCTGTGGATTCAATCAAATTGTAAATAACTTAGCAAAAATGCATTGGCGTTGGGGCCAAAATGCCGATGTGGTAGTTCGGATGCCAACAGGTGCTGGAACAGCAGCAGGTCCGTTTCATTCACAAAGTAATGAAGCTTGGTTTGTCCATACTCCAGGCCTAAAAGTAGTTTATCCATCCAATCCATTTGATGCAAAAGGGTTGCTGAATGCAAGTATTGAAGACCCGAATCCAGTTTTATTTTTTGAGCATAAGTTTCTTTACAGAAGCATCAAATCAGATATCCCAAACGATTATTACACGTTAGAAATTGGCAGAGCGGGCATTGAAAAAAGCGGAAACGAATTGACGGTAATAACCTATGGTATGGGAGTGCATTGGGCAAAAAATTATAATGCCGAGCATCCTGAAATTTCAATGGAAATTATTGATTTGAAAACACTACTTCCTTTAGATTTAGAGACGATTTACAAAAGTGTTCGCAAAACCGGAAAAGTCATTGTTCTTCACGAGGATTGTATGACTGGCGGAATTGGCGGTGAAATTGCTGCGTTAATTACAGAAAATTGCTTTGAACATTTGGACGCACCTGTTAAACGTGTTGCATCCATAGATACACCTGTTCCGTTTACTTCCTCGTTGGAAAATCAATTTTTACCAATCGATCGTTTTTCCGAGGCAATAAAAGAACTTTTAGCATATTAGAGAAAGCAAATTGTTTGGATTTTAAAATACTTGTCTCATTTAAAATGGAATGACTTGCAATTTTAAAATTAACCGCACCTTTTTTAAAATAATTTATAGCTGATTATAAATTAAATGCGTTTTTATTTTGATATTTAATTGTTTGTTTTTTTCTTTGCACCTTATTAACTAAAAAAAATTAAAAATGTCAGATATTAGATCAAGAGTTATTTCAATTATCGTTGATAAATTGAATGTAGATGAAACTGCAATTAATGATGGAGCAAACTTTACTACTGACTTAGGAGCAGATTCGCTTGATACTGTTGAGTTAATCATGGAATTTGAAAAAGAATTTAATATAGCAATTCCAGACGAACAAGCAGAGAAAATCCAAACTGTAGGCGCTGCAATTGACTATATTCAGAATAACGCGTAATAGCGTTTTCTTAGTTGTATAATTTCTTACTCAATAAATAAGTATGGTTCTAAAACGCGTTGTTGTTACTGGGCTTGGTGCATTAACTCCTATTGGAAATTCTGTTCAAGAATATTGGGAGTCGTTAGTGTCCGGCAAAAGTGGAGCTGCGCCCATTACTTACTTTGACGCATCAAAATTCAAGACCTTGTTTGCTTGTGAAGTAAAAAACTTTCAAGTAGAAGATTTTATTGATAAAAAAGAAGCAAGGAAACTAGATCAATTTTCGCAATACGCCCTTGTAACAGCCACTCAAGCAGTCGAAGATTCTGGATTGGTAAATTTTGCAGAGCTTGATTTAAATCGAGTAGGAGTTATATGGGGTTCGGGTATTGGAGGGTTAAAGACCTTTCAAGAGGAGGCTCGTGAATTTTTTGCTGGTGACGGTACACCTAGGTTCAATCCGTTTTTCATTCCAAAAATGATAGCAGATATCGCAGCCGGTCACATTTCAATTAAATACGGGTTCAGAGGTCCTAATTATGTTACTGTTTCAGCTTGTGCGTCCTCTACAAATGCAATCATCGATAGCTTTAATTTAATTAGGCTTGGTAAAGCCAATGCAATTATTACAGGTGGTTCTGAGGCTGCAGTAAATGAAATGGGAATGGGTGGTTTCAATGCTTTGAAAGCTTTATCAACTCGAAATGATTCCCCGCAAACTGCGTCAAGACCTTTTGATGTTGATCGTGACGGATTCGTATTAGGTGAAGGCGGTGGAGCATTGGTTCTTGAAGAATATGAGCACGCAATTAAGCGAGGAGCAACAATATATGCAGAAGTAATTGGCGGTGGAATGTCAGGAGATGCTTATCACATGACTGCGCCGCACCCAGAAGGCATAGGAGCAAGAAATACCATGCTCGCAGCGTTGGAAGATGCAGAAATTAGCCCTTCTGATATTGATTACATAAATGTTCACGGAACTTCTACACCTCTTGGTGATGTCGCTGAAGTGAAGGCAATTCAGGCGGTATTTGGAGAACATGCATATAATTTGAATATAAGTTCAACAAAATCGATGACGGGTCATTTGTTGGGAGCAGCAGGAGCAATTGAAGCTATAGCTTGTGTTTTGGCTGTCAAAAATGATGTTGTCCCTCCTACTATCAACCATTTTACTGATGATCCTGAACTGGATAACAAATTAAATTTTACGTTTAATACCGCGCAGAAAAGAGTGGTAAATGTAGCACTATCAAATACTTTTGGTTTTGGTGGTCACAATACAAGTGTCATAGTAAAAAAATTCAGTAAGTAATCTTTTGACTTGGTAAAAAACCTTTTCAAACCCTCAAAAAGTAAAGAAGAACTTGAGTTAATCGGGTTTATCCTAAAGAAATTTGGTTATCGCCCAAAAGAACTAAAATACTTTTTTAAGGCAATTACGCACAAATCTTTTCGAAATCAAGAAATTGAATTCTCTAATGAAAGATTAGAGTTTTTAGGTGATGCTGTTCTAGATTCAGTTGTCGCTGATTACTTATTTGTCAAATTTGAAGACGAAGATGAGGGATATCTGACACGAATAAAATCTAAAATAGTTAATAGAAAGACCCTTTCAGATATCGGGGATGCTATGAATATTCGGGAAATACTTCGTTATAACCAAGCTCGTTCAATCAATTTAAACACATTAGAAGGTAATGCATTTGAGGCAATACTTGGTGCAATTTATTTGGATGGAGGATATGATTCTGTAAAGAAATCTGTTCAAAATTTTGTTTTTAGAAATTATGTCAATATAAATCGGCTATTAGAAGAGGAGATTGATTTTAAATCCAAGCTTTTTATTTGGTGCCAAAAGAAAAAACTGCAACTATCTTTTGATGTGCTAAAAGAAGTAAATACCGGAAGTGGATGGGTTTATGAAGTAGAAGTAGAGATTAATGGAAAAAAATATGGACGAGGTAAGGGAAGTGCTAAAAAACTAGCAGAACAGGAAGCCGCAAAAGAAACACTTGAACTTTTAGGTGAATTTTAATTAGTTTTGGATAATCAGATTTTTTTATTTTCTTTGTAAAAATATTTTTTATGAGTTCATCCGACGTAATTTATTCAATTGGAGATTTATTAACTGCATCATTTAAATTTTTTGAAGTAGTTGGTAATATTTTTAATTATTCTTTAATAGCCCTAGGCTTTTTTGGGTTCTATTATTGGATGAATATTCAAAGAAAACTTAATGATAAGGCATCTAAAGATCCAAATCAACTTAAGTAAGGCAACGAAAAGGTTGTTTTTGCGTCTTAACGAAAAGCTTGTTTCTCAATTATGAAAAAGATTTCGTTATATACGTTATTGATAACGTTCATTATAAGCAATTATTCTTTTGCAGGAGGTCCTGTAACAGCCTCTGATTGTGCGACTGCTGTAAACATTTGCCAAAATGCGTCATTTCAAATAGATCCTGTAACTGGCTCAGGTTCCGTAACAGAATTTCAAACTGGTACGGTTTCCAATCCTTCCATAAATCCTGCTTCTGGTAATTCGGGTTGTCTTTTATCTGGCGAATTAAATCCAACTTGGATGGTAATTAATGTTGCTGGAACAGGTACCTTAGAATTTTCATTTGGTCAAGATAACGGTATGGGTTGTTTTGATTGGATTATGTGGCCATATACGGCTAATTCATGTACTCAAATTATAAGTAACCAACTTGCTCCCATCCGTTGTAATTGGAATGGGATGTGTGAAGGTTTTACAGGTATATCAACGCCTCCACCTCCCGGTGGTGATGCATCAAATTTTGAGCCCGAGTTAAATGTAACTGCGGGACAACAATATTTAATTTGCCTTTCAAATTACAGTTCTCAAGTAACAAGTTTACCACTAAATTTTTTTGGTACTGCCAATGTTTCATGTACAGCTGTGCAACCTGTCACAGTTGCTGGGGCTACAATTTGTCCAGGACAATCTACAACACTAACAGCAAATAGTCCTGGTGCAACAACGTATGCATGGTCCAACGGAGCCACTACTCCAACAATTACTGTTTCTCCATCCGTTACCACAATCTATACGGTAACCGTAACGGCACCAGCAGCAAATGGCGCAATAGGCACAGGCACGGCAACGGCAATAGTGACTGTCTTACCATCTACAAGTCCTCAATGCGGATGTACGGTTACTGCAACTAACAATGGTCCTGTATGTATAGGTTCAACCTTTAACCTTTCGGCCAGCAATGTTACTGGCGGAACTTACGTCTGGAGTTTGGCAGGAAATCAGATTGGAAATACTCAAAATGTAACAAATGTACCCGCTCCTAGTGCTGGTAGTTTTCCAATTACAGTTACCGCAACTGATAATCTTGGGAATGTTTGTACAGGAACTACAACAGTTGTGGTTAATCCGTTGCCCGTCGTTTCTGCGGGTCTTGACCAAAGCACCTGTCTTGGTGGCTCAGTTACGCTTTCAGGATCGGGAGCTAACACCTATCAATGGACAGGTGGCATACAAAATGGGGTTGCCTTTTCTCCAAACTCCCCAGGTTCATACATTGTAACGGGTACAGATGTAAATAATTGTACCAATACAGATGAGGTTTTAGTTTCAATTTTGTATGCACAAATTCCATCTATTTCTTCAAGTGTATCTACAGGTTGTGTGCCGACAGAGGTGACCTTCACAAATAATAATCCTGCGGCTACAAATTGCACTTGGAATTTTGGCAATAACCAAACTTCAACACTTTGTTTCGATCCAACAACTGTGTATAACCAAGTTGGATGTTATGATATTACTTTAACACAAACTGATTTGCAAGGATGCGATACAACAGTAACATTTAATGATGTTGTTTGCATTGAAGATGTTGATGCTTCATTTTATCTTTCGCCAGGCACGATTGGCCCAGGAAATTCGACTGTTTCGTTTTACAATAATTCTTCAAATGCGGTTAGTTACCAATGGTATTTTGGAGATAATACAAATGCCACTGATTTTGAACCCATTCATACGTACAGTACCAATCTTCAAACAGGTTATGTTGCAACCCTCATTGCTACATCTGAAGCTGGATGTGTTGATTCGACATCAATGCCTATTTCTTATCAAGAATTATTGATTTATTATGTGCCAAATGCGTTTACACCAGACGCCGATGAGCATAATCAATTGTTTACCCCTGTATTTACATCTGGATTTTCACCTGATAATTTTGAAATGACGATTTTTAATCGATGGGGAGAATTAGTATGGCAATCTTTTGACCATAATGAAGGATGGGATGGTTCATTTGGTTTAAACGGTTCAAATGCTCCCGTTGGTACCTATATTTGGGTGATTTCATTTAAACCAAAGGATAATGATGATAAGCTAAAGATTACGGGATTTGTAAATCTTTTGAGATAGATTTTTTCTTATTTCCTTTTAAGCAATTACTTATTTATATTTGTACTCTAAAAAAATTAGAATTCTATTTTCATGGATAAAATCTCAACTGAAAAAGCTCCAAAACCAGTAGGTTTATACCCTCATGCGCGAAAAGTTGGAAATTTATTGTTTCTATCAGGCGTTGGACCTAGGGTAGCTGGGTCAAATTCAAACGATTCAGCCGTTCCAGGACTTGTATTAGATCACAATGGAAACTTTATTGAGTTTGATTTTGAAATGCAGTGCAGGAGCGTTTTTGATAATGTTCGTATTATTCTTGAAGAATCAGGTTCTAGTTGGGAGAGATTGGTAGATGTTACTGTGTTTTTAGTTAATATGAAGCGAGATTTTCAAGTTTATAATAAAGTATACGCTGAATATTTTAAGGACAATCTGCCATGCAGAACAACCGTAGAGATAAACTCTCTTCCGACACCAATCGCTATAGAATTAAAATGTATTGCCACAATTGATTAAATTATGATTTCTTTTATTTTTCGTTGCTTATTAGCTGCAATCAGTATTTCCTTTAACACATGGCTTTTTGCATCCGGTCATTGGGGTTGGGGAATCGTTTTTATTTTTGTTACAGCCCTGTTAATTTTATCATTTTTTAGAAATGAAAATATGATTCTTGCCCTCAATCAGATGAGATTAGGCAATACGGATAAGGCAAAAAAACATATAAATCGAATTACTCATCCACAGTTTCTCCCTAGAAAACAACATGCCTACGTTCTTTATCTTCAAGCAGTAATGAATTCCCAAGAATTTGGATTTGCCAAAAGCGAACAAGTACTACGCAAAGCCCTAGCCTTAGGATTGAGAACAGCTCAAGATAATGCTGTGGCTCGCATGCATTTGTCAGGTATATGTGCTCAAACTGGTCGAAAAAATGAGGCTATTTCCTTATTGTCAGAAGCTAAAAAACTTGATAAAGATGGAATAATGAAGGACCAAATTAAAATGATGCAACAACAGTTAACAATGGCACCTTCTAAAAATCAAATGCGGATGGCTCAAATGATGGGTGGTAGAAAAAAGACGCCAAAAATGAGATGATGAAAACGAGTATTTCACAAGTTTTTGTATAAATATTAATTCAACCGTTAGAGCCATGTTATTGGTGGAAGATCATTTTAAAAACTTTACTTCAAAAAATTTTGCAGATGCTCATAAGGAAACAGAAGTATTGTTGTCTTTTATTTGGGAACTTGGCTGGATGAATATAGATGCGTTCTTGAAAATGAATGAAAAGCAATGACGGATAATATAAAGTTATTTGCTTCAGGATGGCCTGATTATGAACTCATTGATGCAGGTGGAGGAAAGAAACTAGAACGGTGGGGGAAAATCATTACAATTCGACCTGAGCTTCAAGCTTATTTTAAGTCGGAATTACCTTTTTCAGAATGGAAAAAAATAGCCCATTTTGAGTTTGTTGAAACAAAAGGACAAGCAGGTAATTGGAAAGAATTACAGAAAGCACCCAAGTCATGGGAGATAGCCTATAAAAAGGTTATGATAAAACTTGAGCTTACAAAGTTTAAACATTTAGGAATTTTTCCAGAACAAAAAACCAATTGGGATTTCATTTTAAATGAATTAGAGCCCAATGAAAAATTCCTAAATTTATTCGCATACACTGGAATAGCTTCATGCATTGCTAAATCTGTTAGGGCAGATGTATTTCATGTTGATTCGGTGAAAAATCTTATTTCTTGGGCTAAATTAAATATGGTCCAAAGTGATCTTTCAGATATTAGATGGGTACACGAAGATGCTTTGAAATTTATAAAACGCGAGGAAAAACGAGGCAATAAATTTCGAGGAATTCTAATGGATCCGCCAGCATGGGGAATTGGTGCCAAGGGCGAAAAGTGGAAACTTGAGGATCAAATAGACGAACTGATTGCAACTTGTTCTAATTTATTGACAGAAAATGGCTTTCTCATTATGAATACCTACACACTGGCGATAGATATTCAGTTCTTACAAGATCTTTTTCCTTTATATTTTCCTAATAATACAATTAGTATCAAAGAACTTTGGATGAAAACCACTACAAATAAAGAACTATATTTTGGCAATGTAGTGCGCGTCGAGAAATCTGACATGGCGTAATTGTTTTGTAAAGTCCAAGTTATAGTTTACCTTTATACATCTATTTATTTTGAATATTATGAATAAATTCTACATGCTTTTTCTAGCTGGTTTGATCTTAAATTTGTCTTATGCTCAAACAGAATCTTGGCAATCTTTTACAGATTCAATACCAACGCTCTCATCTCCAAGGGCTTGTGATCTAAATGGTGACGGTATCAAAGATGTTGTAATTGGTGGCGGAACTGATGGCGTAGCAAGTAATAACGGGATCATGGCATTTAATGGGTTAAATGGCTCTTTATTATGGAAACGAGGCAGTAGGAATGAGGTTTTTGGAAGTGCTGTTTTTCGGGATATAACCAATGATGGAATAAAGGATGTTTTTATAACTGGTCGACAAGCTCAATTACTTGCTATTAATGGGGCAAACGGAAGTTTAATTTGGGATTATTTTCCTTATCCGATAAATCCAGCTGATAGTGGTCTTTATAATTTTTACAATCCACAATTTATAAATGATGTTTCAGGTGATGGTATTGAAGATTTACTTGTATCAAATGGTGGAAATCATGCAGCGCCCGATTGGGAAACGAATCGACCGCCAGGTCACTTGATGGTAATTAATGCTCAAAATGGTCATCTTATTGCAAAAGCGGTAGTTCCAGATAGTGCTGAAACTTATTGCTCTCCTCTTGTGGCAGACATTCAAGGAAATGGTACAACATGGGTTTTGTACGGTACAGGTGGAGAAAATTTAGGAGGATCTTTTTGGGCCTGTCCTTTAAATGATCTGATTTTTTCGAATTCTTTGGCAAACTCAGTGGAGTTAGATACCGATGCATACAAAGGCTTTATTGCTCCAGCAGCCTTGTGTAAAACAGCAAATGGAGGACATGACATTGTAATTCAAAGTTTTGGTGGAAGAATTACGAAAATCAAAGGCACAAATCTTAATCCAACTTGGCAAGTTCAATTACCAAATACAGAATCAAGTGCGGAGCCAATTTTTGGTAATTTTACTGGTGGTGACAATATCCCAGATGTATTAGCCATTTTATTTAAAGGAACAGCACCATCTTACACTGATTTTTATCAAGTGATGATTGATGGATCAACAGGTGAAATTTCTTTTAAGGATAGTTTGGGCACATTTAATTATCTATCAGCAAATGCATTGGATTTTGATAATAATGGCCGAGATGAAGGCCTAGTTTCTGTTACATACATGGAAAATGGAGCATACAGACACCGTCTTCAAAGTATTAATTTCTCGACAGGAGCTATTACTCAAATTGGAGCAACAAAATCAGGGGTTAATTTAGGAGCTACACCTTTGTTAACAGACCTCGATGGGGATAATTTGATTGACATTGTTTATGCTGTAAAAAAAGACAGTTTAAATCCTGTTGGGTGGAAGGGAATTTATGTGAATAGAAATGAATTAAACCTAAGTATTCCAAACGCTGGTATTGCCTGGGGAAGTTATTTGGGATCCAACAATGATGGTATTTATAATTTAGACCCAGTAGATTGTGGTTTTGGTAGTGTAATTGCTAATGCATCTGTCTCTCAACCAACATGCAATGGCAGTTCAAATGGATCAATTTCTCTATTTACAATGCCAGGTTCAGGTCCAAATACGTTTTTGTGGAATACCAATAGCACTGACTCAATTCTTACAAATTTATCCGCAGGAACTTATTCGGTTACTGTAACAAATGCACTTGGCTGCTTTGAAACTCGTTCTTTTACTTTATCTAATCCTTACTTTATTAGTTTTGGTGGAATTAATCCGCCATCTTGTCCTGGCGGAACAAACGGAATGGCTACTGTGAATTCATCTGGGTGCCCCTGCATGTTTAATTCTTGTGTTTTCGTTTGGGATAATGGAGTTTTAACGAAACAAAATAGTACGTTAACAAGTGGATGGCATTCTGTCACAATAACCCATCCCGACGGTTGTGTTGTAACAGATTCTATTCTGATTCCGGAACCCCTACCTATTATAATTGATACACAGTTAGTTCAAAATGGTTGTTTTGGGGGTAGTCAAGGATCAATCAATTTAGTGAATTCAAATTATTTACCTGTTACTTACAACTGGTCAAATGGACAAACGACTCAATTAAATGATAGTTTGATATCCGGAGCTTATTCAGTTGTCGTCTCAGATGCTCGAGGATGTATTGACTCACTTGAATTTGAAATTACTCAACCTTCAGAATTAGTTGTTTCAACTGTTGTAACAAATCCTTTATGTCATGGCGATGCTAATGGTGAAATCCTTATACAAGGTCAAGGAGGAACAGGAAATTATTCATACTGGATTGATCAGCAAGCAGCAAATTCAAGTACTTCTAACTTGAGCTCTGGAATATATGAGGTCTATGCAACTGATGAGAATAATTGCTCATCTCAACCTGTGAATGCAACTATTAATCAGCCTCAACCACTAACTGCTTCTCTTTCTTCAACACCTCAAATAATTAGTTTGGATGGAACTGCAAGTGTTAATGTTCTAGGTGGAATTGCACCATACAGCTATTCATGGAATGACCCGAATAATCAAGCGGAAAATTTGGCGGTTTATTTAAATAGTGGTTGGTATTCAGTGCTTGTAACTGACGCGAATGGTTGTCAATTAACAGATTCAGTATTCGTTGATATGGAAGCCGGAATAAATTCGTTGCCTACTGATTTATTGGTTATCTATCCAAATCCAGTAAAAAGTACAATTTATATAAACGGAGAGGGAACTTCTTACCGCATATTAGATATGAATGGGAAAATAGTACTCAATGGAGCTTTTGTAAATACAGTTGATATAAGTTATTTTTCAAATGGTTTGTATACCATTGAAGTGCTTGCAAAAAGCAATTTAACAAAAAGAATGCGATTTACTAAAATCGATTAGTTTGTATTGAACTCATTGTTAATCATATTAATATCTGGTAATACTGATTGAGGATCCAAGCTGATTTGTAAGATGTCTTTCCATTTTAAATCTCTAAGAACTAAGCTGTATGTTTTAGCTGCACAAGACCATTTAGGCAGTGCTTGAGTGGGTTGTAGGAAATCTGTTTTTGCATTATTCGTTAGGTCTAGTGGGATGTAGTAATAGATTGATTTTCCATTCTTCAATTTAATTTGAAACTCAAGGGGCATCGGTATACCTTGGTTGCTAAAAGTTATTTTGATACCTTCTTTTGTTTTTTGAACTGAATCTATAGAGAAGTCAATTTTCTTGGTTGTATTTAACCAATAGTTTTGAAACCATGTAAGTTCCATACTAGAAACATCCTCAAATACCTTTACAAAATCATTGGGTTCTGGGTGTTTGAATTTCCATGATTTATAAAAACGAGCAAATCCCACTTTCATTAATGAATCACCGATGATATAGCGAATAAGCTCTGGAAATAATTGTCCCTTAAAATATGCGGCATTATAATATGGATAATCGCTCTCAAAATGATTAGCAGCAGTAGATATTGGTTCTTCATCATAGGAGGAGGAAATCCAACGGTAATTTGAAATTGCTCCTCGAGCAGGATTATTTTTTGCTTGATTTACATTACTAATGCGTTCTTCGGCATAACAAGTAATTCCTTCATCCATCCAATGGTATAAATTCTCATCTGTTCCAAATATCCCATAAAAATAGTTGTGCATAAACTCATGACATGCAGTATTGAAAAAATCAGTTCGTCCAGATTCAAGCATAGTGCACATAGGATATTCCATATATCCCTCGCCTGCTTGAATAAATGAAAATTGGGGATAAGGGTAAACCCCAAATTCACTCTTACATATTGCGTAAGCTTTTGACCAATCTTGCATAAGTTTTGACCACGGATCATGGTATTTTTGATTGTAGAAAAAATGAAAATCAATTCCATCAATTTTTTGTTCCTTATGCACCCATTCTTTATCCAATGCAAAGGCAAAATCGTGAATATTCTCCCCAAAAAACTCCCATTTTTCTATTTTTGAAGCGTTATTGCCAAGTGTTGAAACCCATCCATTTTCAGTATATTTTTTATTTTTAAGTGTCCCTGTCCCAGCAACAACAAAGCTCGAATCGCAGGAAATTGAAACGGAATATTTTCCAAAAGTTCCTGCAAATTCTCTCCCGAAATAGGAATCAGTGTGCCAACCCATTTTGTCGTATCGGCAGATTTTTGGATACCATTGTGTAAATGTATAGTCTGTTCCAGCCATGTTGTTTTTACCTGCTCTATTTATACAAGATGGAACAATCGACGAAAATCGAATTTTCACTTCACATTTTTTACCAGGCAAAATTGGATTTCTGAGTTTCACTTGTCCAATTGATTCAAAAACTTCAATAGAGTGTACTTCATTATTAACTGTAATATTTTCAACGTTAATTTCACCGAAGTCAGAATCCTGTAGTTCAAATGCATTTTGTTTTTCAAAGGCGTGACTGCTTTTCTTGAAGGCATTCCAGTATAAATGAAAATACAATTCTTTCAATGTATCTGGGGAATTATTTTGATAGATCAAGGTCTCCTCCCCAAATGCTTTATCTTTCGTGTCGTCAATAGTTACATTAATTTGATAATCAACTTCTTGTTGCCAATAATTAGATTGTCCAAAGCTTTGAAAACAGACAAAAAAAGAAGCTATAATAATTCGCATAGTTATTAGATTAAAAGCTATTAAACTCTGAGGTTAAATTACGTTACTTTTTTGTAAGAAAACCCTTTTGAATTATTCATTTTTAAAAAATAAATTAAATTATTCCAACTGCCGATTTTGTTTTTAAACAATTGAAAATCAAAATATTAATTAATAATTTATTTGAATAAATAATAAAAATTAATATGTAACATTGAAAATATAAATAAAAATATATGAAAAATGAAATTCAACTTTGTCAAAAAAATCAAAATGACAACAATAACAGTAGCTAAAGGTGATGGCATAGGTCCAGAAATCATGGATGCCACATTAAAAATTCTACATGCAGCAGGAGCTCAAATTAAAGTAGAAGAAATTGAGGTAGGAGAAAAGGTATATCTCTCAGGTAATACTTCGGGTATTGCGCAGGAGAGTTGGGATATTATTCGTAAAAATAAGGTGTTTTTGAAAGCTCCGATAACTACTCCTCAAGGAGGCGGTTATAAGAGTTTAAATGTTACCACTCGAAAATTTTTAGGTTTGTATTCTAATGTTAGACCATGTAAAAGTTTACATCCTTTTGTAGAAACGAAGCACCCAATAATGGATGTTGTAATTGTTCGAGAGAATGAGGAGGATTTGTATGCGGGGATTGAACATCAGCAAACAGATGAGGTGATACAATGTTTGAAACTTATCAGTCGTCCAGGTTGTGAGAAAATTGTTCGATATGCTTTTGAATACGCAAAACAACAAAATCGTAAAAAAGTTACTTGTTTTACCAAGGATAATATAATGAAGCAAACAGATGGTTTATTTCACAAAGTATTTGATGAAATTGCCGCTGAATATCCGGAAATTGAGAACGAACATTGGATAATTGATATTGGTGCTGCAAAATTGGCTGATACCCCTGAAGCATTTGATGTCATTGTGATGCCTAATTTGTACGGTGATGTGTTAAGTGATGTTGCTGCACAAATTACAGGATCTGTTGGTTTAGCTGGTTCTGCAAATATCGGAGAGGAATGTGCTATGTTTGAAGCAATTCATGGTTCTGCTCCACGACGGGCAGGTCAAAATGTGGCTAATCCTTCTGGATTGTTACAAGGAGCAATAATGATGCTTAACCATCTTGGTCAATCTGATGTAGCTGAAAAAGTGCAGAATGCATGGTTATCTACTCTTGAGGAAGGAATTCATACGTATGACATTTACAAAGAGGGAGTAAGTCAAGCGAAGGTAGGAACGAATGAATTTGCTGATGCTGTGATCGCCAATTTAGGTAAAACACCTGAACATTTAACTCCCGTAAAATACGATGCAGAATATCAAATGGTCTTGCCAAAATATACACGAAAAAAATCAGGGGTTAAGGAATTAGAAGGCGTAGATTTATTTGTACATTGGAGTGGAGTAAATCCAAATGAATTAGCTGAAATAGTTTCAAAAATTACTGCAAATAATCTAAAATTATCCATGATTACAAATCGCGGAATAAAGGTTTGGCCAGATGGATTTAAGGAAACTTTTTGTACGGACCATTGGCGTTGTCGCTTTAAACCAGTATCAGGGGATTCAATTGAAAAAGAGGAAATAATTGAAGCTTTACAGAATGCGTTAAAAAATGGTGTAGATGTAATAAAAACTGAAAATTTATATCGATTTGATGGAGTGTCAGCTTATTCACTAGGTCAAGGACAATAATTAAAAATGATAGAGCATTTAGTAAATGCAAGACGTTTGGTTAAGGGAATAGTGGTATCTAGATCTTTCAAAGTTGTTGGTCATTTTATCACTATTCTCATTGCCTCAATTCTCGCAATTGTGTACCAAGATCAAGTTATTTATAATTATTTTTTTTCAGCAATTGCAATCTTATGTATTCTTTCAATGATAAAATCACTAAAGTAAAAACCTATGGAAACTAATTTAAATTTATCGTTAATTAATGGGTTTTATTCTCCGGAAGAGGCTAAAGAAATCATCATGAATGTTTTCGCGAGTAAAATTCAATTTCATGAATTAAAGAATCTAAGATCTCTTGTGACCAGAGATGTAGAAGATGAAGTATCAATTATGCGTGTAAGGCAATTAAAAAGTTCTGTTGATGAATTTAATAAGCTACTAGACTTAGCACAGGAGAATGACTTAGAGCTATCAATTCAATCTTCTATAGAGATAACCATGCGCAAATCTCAACCGGTCCAAGTGAATTTAAAATCAATGGAATGAATTACGAACTGTTACTTGAAAATGTAACCAATCCTGCTTTGCTTTTTTTTGCTCTGGGAATAATAGCAGTAAAATGCAAAAGTGACCTAGAGATTCCACCAACATCATCAAAATTTATTTCGCTTTATTTATTGTTTGCAATTGGATTTAAAGGCGGACAAGAATTGGCTCATAGTGAATTTTCAGCTGAGATTGTTTTAACAATTTTGTTTGCAATTTTGAGCTCTATTCTAATTCCTATTTATGTATTTTTTTTAATTAAAAAAAGGTTGGGGATAGAAAATGCTGGTGCAATAGCAGCTTCATATGGTTCAGTGAGTGCAGTTACTTTTGTTACAGCATTGAATTTTTTGGAAAACCATAACATACATTACAATGGACACATGGTTGCCGTAATGGCATTAATGGAGGCCCCTGCAATAATTATTGGGGTTATTTTGATTCGAACATTTAGTCAAAAGTCCATTGAAAATCAAAATTTGAAATCGCTCATTTTACATTCAATAACCAATAGTAGTGTACTGTTAATTTTGGGAAGTGTGATAATCGGATACTTAGCTAATGATAAAGCAGCAGAAGGTATAAAGCCATTTACCAACGATTTATTTAAAGGGTTTTTAATAATCTTTCTATTAGATATGGGAGTCAATAGTGCTCGAAATTTAAATGATTTTTTCAAAAATGGCTGGTTTGTTGTCTTTATTGCAGCTATTCTTCCCTTGATTAATGGTTGTGTCGTAGCATTTCTTGCGCCACTCGTTACTGCCTCTATTGGGAATCAATTTATTTTAGCAATCCTTGCCGCAAGTGCATCTTACATTGCTGTGCCAGCCGCAATGAAAATTTCAGTACCTAAGGCTAATCCTAGTATATTTTTGCCTATGGCATTAGGTATAACATTCCCCATTAACATTACAATAGGCATTCCAATTTACTATTTTATTGTTAGTAGTAATTAAAAAAGATTAAAATCTGATCTTGAACTTTTTGGATGTGTTAGTTCTCCTCAGAACAAGATAATCATATCTAAAATAACCCTTATTTACTATAGCTTAATTAGTTTTTTCCAGACAATTGAATTTGTTGATTCTAATTTAAGTTCATATACCCCAATAACCCATTTAGAAATATCAATCGTACATGAATTTGATGAGTTAGAATTTGAATAAACTAGTTTTCCATTTGAATCATAAAGGAAAAAACGTTTTATTTCCTGGTTTGATTCAATACTTACAAAATCAGCACTTGGATTTGGATAAATAGTAATAGTTAATTCATTGAGATCATCAAGTGATGCACAAGGATCACTAGTTATCTGAATAACGTCACTAGCCGTACATCCATTTGAATTTGAAACATTTACGGTGAATGTTCCACCCGTTGTTATTGAAATTGATTGTGTTTGTTCTCCGGTGTTCCAAGTAAATTGATTGTTTAAACCTGTAACAGATGCATTTAATACGTATGGAAAATCAGCTTCACATAATGTTGTATCTGAACCTAAACTAACCGTTGGATTGGCATTGACTGTGACAATTCCTGCTGCCGTAACTGGAGGACACCCGATTGCCGTATAGGTAACGGTATAAGTAGTTAAAGTTGTTGGAGATACAATAATAACTTGATTTATTGATCCTGAGCTCCACGAATACGCCCCTCCGGTAACACTTGGTGTTGCGGTAAGTGTTGCTGAATTTCCAGCACAAATTGTTGAGTTATTTACTGTTACTGTAGGTGTTGGATTTACAACAACTTGGGAAGATACAAGTGAAGATGTACATCCATTTAATGCATAGCTAACTGTATAATTGGTTGTACTTGTTGGGGAAACAGAAATAGAACTTCCAGTAGCTCCGGTTGACCAAGTAAAAACACCACCGGGTTGATTTGCTGTAGCAGTAAGTGTTGCTGTTCCTCCTGAACAAATTGTTGCACTAGACGACGTAACAACAGGTGACTGATTAACTGTTACAATTCCAGGCTGTATGGTACTACATCCATTTACAGTATAGGTAACCGTATATGTTGTTGTGGTTGTTGGATTAACTGTAATACTAGATCCGGTACTTCCATTTGACCAAGAATAGGATCCTCCAGGTGGAGTACTAATTGCTTGAAGTATTGCAGAACTTCCTGCACAAATGGTTTGGTTAGAAATAGAAACTAATGGTGTTTGTGTAACAGTCACAGTTCCTGTTGCAGTAACAGGAGTACACCCTGAGGCAGTGTATGTTATTGTATAGTTTGTAGTTGCTGTTGGGGTCACAGTAATAACTTGATTTGTTGATCCAGAGCTCCATAAATAGGTGCCTCCAGTAACACTTGGCGTTGCTGTAAGAGTAGCGGTATTTCCTGCACAAATTGTCGAGCTATTTACTGTAACCGTAGGTGCAGGATTCACAACAACTTGAGAAGATATTTGAGAAGATGTACATCCATTTAATACATAGCTAACCGTATAATTTGTTGTGCTTACAGGTGAAACAGAAATAGAACTTCCAGTTGCTCCAGTTGACCAAGAAAAAGTACCACCTGGTTGATTCGTTGTGGCAGTAAGGGTTGCTGTTCCTCCTGAACAAATTGTTGCACCGGATACAGTAACAATCGGTGAGGGATTAACAGTGACAATACCAGGTTGTACAGAGCTACATCCATTAATTGTATATGTAACAGTATATGTTGTTGTGGTTGTTGGAGAAACAGTAATACTTTGTCCTGTACTTCCATTTGACCAAGAATAGGATCCTCCTACTGGGGTTGCAGATGCTACTAATGTTGCTGAACTTCCGGTACATATATTTTGGTTAGAAACAGTTAAAACAGGATTTGAATTAACAACAATTGTTTGAGTTGCTGTATTATTCCCACTAGCATTTGTTGCTACAAGAGAGACGGTATATGTTCCCGGATTTGCGAAGGTTACGATAGGATTTGTTGCTGTAGAGGTTGGAGGATTACCACCTTGGAATGACCAAGCAAATGAGGTTGGATTTCCTGTTGAAGTATTTGTAAATGTAACGGATTGTCCCGCACAAATTGTTGTTGCAGAAGCTGTAAAAGAGGCAACTGGAGGTACGCTTAACACTACGCCTGTTAGATTAATGTTATCAACGTACAAATTATTTCCATATCCCGAGAGATTTTTGAAGGAAACAATCACTTTACTATTTCCTACATAAGGAGTTAAAATTACTGTTTCAGTTCTCCATTGAGTGGCAGTAGGAACAAATGAGGTAGTTACTGCAGGTGCTGTAGCTAAAGTAGTATTAGATTTCGAATAAACAGAAGTCCAAGTTGCACCGCAATTTGTTGATACTAAAACCTCAAGACCATCAAAATTATTTGCATTGTATGGAGCATATGCAACATCAAATTGCAATTGTGCAGAAGAAAAACCAGTTAAATTAGCTCCTGGCATTCTCACTTGATCATCGTCGCTATCGTTATAGTTGAAATTGTTAAAAAACATGGAATTTCCTGCAGTCGGTGCATTACCAACCGTTGCATTTCTCACCCAAGTTGTTGGTGAATTATTTGCATTTACAATTGCCCAATTTGTTGGGGGGTAAGTAGTGGCAGTAAAACCTTCGGTTATAGGTAACGCTATACCAGTACCATCAAGTACATTGATTATGTTTGTTTGTGTTTCTACATCATTTCCAAATGAATTTGTTGCTGTTAATGTTGCGGTATAAGTGCCTATTGTATTAAAAGTCACAGTTGGATTGGTAGCCGTTGATGTAGATGGCGTTGCTCCTGCGCCAAAATTCCAGTTGTATGACGTTGCATTTGTTGATGTATTTGTAAAGGTTACCGTTTGACCAACACAAATTACAGTAGCTGAAGGTGTGAATGACGCAACAGGAGGATTAGTTACACCCATTCCGTTGAGTTGAAAATTAAAGGTTGACTCATCACAGTCATTTGTGCCAAATGAAATATTCCCTGTATAACTTGCGCTTGCCGTTGGACTAAATACAACTGTAAAAGTAGTTGTTCCGCCAGCTGCAACGGCAGTTGTTCCGAAAGTAGAACCTAAGGTGAAACCAGTTCCAGTAACCGAAATTGGCCCGGTTAAAGTTAAATTACTGGTTCCTGTATTTGTAATTGTGTAAGTTACTGTTGAAGAGTTTCCAGCAGAAACAGACCCCACGTTTGAAAAGCCATCATCAAAAATATTAGTAGTCGTTTGACTTACAGAAATTTCACCAGGTGTTGTAGCATTAAATTTCAAATTATCAATGTAAATATTATTCCCGTTTGCGGCTACTGCTCGAATTCGGAATTTTACGTTTTTCGATGTAGATGTAACAAATGGCAATAAATTAATAGTTTCAGTTCTCCAATCTGTTATTCCCACTGGAGTGTAATAGGTGCCTAACGTAGCAGTCAAGACTTGAAGTGTTGTTCCAGATTTATCATAAACGGGAGTAGCATTCCACGTAGTACCGCAATTTTCTGAAATTTCAACGTATAATCTTTCATAATTTGCTGTTGTATTGTTTCTTCTTCTATAGGCCACATCGAATTGAAGATTTGCGGCGGTTGCGTTACAAGGCAAAGTGAAAATCGGTGTTATTAGATTTTCAGTTGATCCTGTTGTATTTCCAAAGCCAGGAAATTGAGCAGCATTATTATTGAATACACCTGTTATTGACGTCGCCGATGCCCCAACCCATTCAAAACAATCATTATTGGTGTTTTCAACAACCCATCGAACATCAGGA
Organism: Crocinitomicaceae bacterium; assembly: GCA_044361535.1. Lineage (GTDB taxonomy): Bacteria > Bacteroidota > Bacteroidia > Flavobacteriales_D > Crocinitomicaceae > UBA952. Next base: position 66,482 of record JBIKIQ010000009.1, on the reverse strand, counting down.
GGGAATGTTCCTCCATCAAATGTTTCAATGAAAGGAGCAGAAATACCTGTAGAGACCATGAAGCTTATTCCAGAAGTATCGAATGCAGTTGCCTGATCAGCTGAGCCATTTGGTAATGTTGAATATGCTTTAAACATATGTTGACCTGCTGTTGTGGTGAAAGCGGGCAAAGCAACGGTTGCAGTTGCACCAGAAGCTAAATTACCTGTCCATGCAAAATTTGTCGGGGCACCATTATCTATTTTGTATGATATAGATGCACTTGTTAAAGCGCTGCTTCCTCGATTTTTGAGGGTGACAGACGGTGTAATACTACCTACACAATTATCCCCTTTGGGGTTGATTATATCTACAACTGATGCGTCAACAGCCAATGGAGGTGTACAGGCGTCTGAATTTATTAAACTTGCTCTTAGCGGGCTGTTTTCCAATACGGTACGCATACGCATTTTTTGGTCATTTGTGAAGATATTCATACATAAATCGTCTGTATAATCCATGTAATTTTCAATCATGTCCACTCCAGCATCAGGAGCTGCGGTGCAACTATTTGTTCCTGTGGGACATCCGTAATTAGCCGCTCCTGCTTCTGGGGTATCGTTGCAAAAATCGTCAACGGTACAGCCACCATCCCCCCAAATGTGACGAAGCCCCAGCCAGTGACCTATTTCATGTGTGGCTGTTCTTCCTTCGTTGTATGGCCCTGCAAAACCTGTTACAGAGCTCTTTCCAATTGAATTATACAAAAATACTACACCATCTGTTCCAGCTGCTTGGTTTCCACACCCCATTCCTCCAAGAGGTGATTGAGGAAATTGGGCATATCCTAAAAGACCACCTGAAAGATCTGCTAACCAAATGTTCATATATTTTGCTGGATCCCAGCCACGAGTTGCTGTTGGAACGTTATTGTTAAATGTGTAAGCTTTAACGGTAGCATTCATATATGCTTGTGAGTAAGGAGGCGCAGTAAAACCAACCGTATTTCGATTTATTCTATTGACACCAGGTTCACCTACAGGGAATGCCGATCCATCAGGTCTTCTCTGTGCCAAACAAAATTCAATTTGTGTATCTGTACCATCTGGATGCGTATTCCAGCCATTTGAGCCAAGAATTTTTCGAAAATCTTCATTAAGAACATCAATTTGCGATTGAATGGCTGCAAAGGAAACATTTGTCCCTGTTCCTAAAGCTTCGCCGTTGTGAATCACATGCACAACTACGGGGATATAGTACACTCCTCCAATAATTGCACTTGCTTGATTTTGCAGAATTTGCTGTTGCATCCATTGTTCAAACTGATCATTAGTTTCAAGTTCAGGATGTTGTTGCAAGAGCTGTTGATGATTCTCATCTGTATAGCAGCGGATAACTGTTTGAGAAAAGGTTGTAAAAACTGTAAAAACAAGAAAAATTCCTAATAGTAAGGACTTAGAATGAAACATACTTTTAGCTTTAGGTTTAATACCATAAAGATAAATAGTTTAGATAAAAAGTTGCATTTAAAGGGAAAAAATTTATTGATTTGTGGTCAAGATTGTAAGCTTTATTTTTCAAGCTGTTCTTCAAATAAAAAAATTGTTGCCAGTATTTTGGCTTCCATACTTTCAAAAATTTCATCAATATCACCGTTACCCCTTATATATGTATCTGTAAAAACATTTTGGAAATTTCCCATCAAGATATTCCTATTGAAGATCAATGAAATTATTTCTCCAATAAATTTGAGTTTTTTGATTGATTTTTTCTTGATAATAAAGTCTAATTAGTCATTTCTAGTAGTAAAAATACTGTCGTGTCTAATTTATACCAAAAAGTATTTAACTAAAAAAAGAGATGACGAAATGATGAAGAATAAATTTACAAAAAGTGAAAAATCTTCCAATTTATTGCGTGTTTCAATCAATAAAATTTCCTTATCATGGATAGATAATTGGGCAAATTCTTTATGGCGAGAAACGATAAATTTTGTGGCTTTGCGTTCTATTACTCGACTAATTTGATTGTAACGTATCATTGTGTTGAATTTTATACTACAAAGATGCAGTATCTCAACTTTTCATCATTTATAAATGAGACTTTGTTTCTGTTTTTACCAAAGTCTACGCGCAGGGAAGTACGTGAAAACACGAAATTGAATTAGGTGTTTTTTTCACCACAAAGATTAATTTCCATGATTTGTTTCTTAATGGAAAGTTCGTGATTTAATGTTAAGACATACATTAATTTTGTAATCGCAGCCTCTGTAGTCATATCTGCGCCACTAACAACACCTACTTTTTGAAAAAAAGAACTCGTTTCGTATTTTCCTTGTTCGACCGCGCCAGAGGAACATTGACTTACATTCACAATCATCCCGCCTGATTGTATATAGGATTCAATATTTTTTTGAAATGAAGGATTGCTAAATGCATTTCCAGATCCAAATGTTTCTAAAACAATCGCCTTAAATTTGGACACATCAAATAATGCTTGATAACCTTCGAAAGGTAGTCCAGGGTACAATTTAATTAATGCTACTCGATTGTCCAAGTTTTTCCAAAATGTGGTTGCTTTATCAGTGGATCTATATAGTTTTTCAATATCGTATTCGATATTTACGCCAGCCATAGCTAGAGGAGGATAATTGGGAGATTGAAAAGCCTGAAATTGATTGGCTGACACTTTTGATGATCTGTTCCCTCGATAGAGCGAATATTCAAAATACACACAAACTTCTTGCACAATGGATTGGTTATACTCATCTTTTTGTGCGGCAATTTCAATAGCTGTAATTAAGTTTTCTTTTCCGTCAGTTCGTATTGTGCCTATTGGCAATTGTGACCCTGTTAAGATAATGGGTTTTTTAATTCCTTGAATCAAGAAACTCAATGCAGAAGCTGTATAGGCCATTGTGTCGGAACCATGCAAAATCACAAATCCATCGTAGATCAAATAATTTTTTTCTATGATATTTACAAGGTTTAACCAATGATTTGGAGTCATTTCTGATGAATCTATTGGTTTGTCAATGCTTACTGAATCAATATTAACCGGAATTTGATTTAATTCAGGGATTTGATTGTACATGTGTTTGAAGTCAAAACTTTTTAATTCACCGCTGATGGGGTCATTTATCATTCCAATAGTACCCCCTGTGTAAATTAATAATATAGAGCTTCTACTTTGCATGAACTGAAACAGTTTTTCTCTAAAATTAGTTTTTCTTTAAAATTAAAAGTATTTAAATCTTTTAATAAGACAATACAGCTAATGATAGATACGGATAAAATTAATTATAAATATCGGATGTTAATCTAACCCAATATATAGCTCATGCAAGAGTTTAATATAAAAATTCCAAATAGTTTTATTCTGATTTTGCAACGGCAAATAAATATTCTCGATTCATGCGAGCAATATTCTCTAAAGAAATTCCTTTAGGACATTCAACTTCACATGCTCCCGTATTTGTACAATTTCCAAAACCTTCTTCATCCATCTGACGAACCATGTTTATTACACGTTCTTTGGCTTCAACTTTTCCTTGCGGAAGAAGGGCATATTGTGAAACTTTGGCTCCTACAAATAACATGGCTGAACCATTTTTACAAGTAGCAACACACGCGCCACATCCTATACAAGCTGCTGCTTCAAAAGCTTTGTCTGCATCTGCTTTTGGAACTGGAATCGCATTGGCATCCATGGTTCTTCCTGATGTGTTTACAGAAACAAATCCACCGGCTTGTTGAATTCGATCAAAAGCACTTCTGTCAACAACTAAATCTTTTATAATAGGAAATGCGCGAGATCTCCAAGGCTCAACGTAAATAGTATCCCCATCGTTAAACATTCGCATGTGCAATTGACAGGTAGTAATCCCTGTATCAGGACCATGCGCTCTCCCGTTTATATAGAGCGAACACATTCCACAAATTCCTTCTCTACAGTCATGATCAAACGCAATAGGTTCCTTTTGTTCGTTAACCAATTGTTCATTCAATTGATCCAACATTTCTAGAAAAGAACTATCTGTAGAAACTTTATCTAATTTGTAAGATTCCATTGAACCTTTCGCATTAGTATTTTTTTGTCTCCAAATTTTAAGGTTGATGTTGATAAATTTGGTTGCCATATATTTATTTTAATAATTGTTGAACTTGATATTCTAATTCGTCTAAATACTCTGAAATGATATCCCAAACTACCTGATAATCTATTCCAGAATAATCGTGAATCATTCTATTTCTTAGACCTTTCATTCTTTTCCATTCAATTTCAGGGTGAGTTAATTTAAAATCATCTTCTATCTTTGAACTTACCTCACCAATAATTTCAAAGTTCCTAACGCAAGCGTCAATTGTTTTATCATCTAGAATGAATAGATTGTAATCCATCCCTTCTGTATACTTTTTTATCTTTTGGATAGAATCCAATATATCTTTCAATAGGATGTTTCTATCTTTTTTAGACATAAATCAAATCTTCTTTTATGTGTTCAAAATAATTTGATTTCAGTCCATTTCTTGATATTACATCTGTTTTTGTGCCTAGGCAAGCTTCAATTTCTTCCGCTAGATCAATGAATTTTATTCCAATTTTACCATTTAACTCCACTAAAACATCAACATCACTTGACTCAGTAGCCTCATTGCGAGCATAAGAACCAAAAATAGCTAACGCCGACAAAGGGTATTTAGCTTGTAAAACAGGTTTTATCGCTGCTAGTTGAAGTTTTATGTCTTGTAATGATAACATTTATTTATAATTCCTTGCTGCAATTTTAATAAACTCATAGTTTAATGCTTCTTTATTCAGAGCTGCTTTTGTTGCATCTCCACCTGCATATTCCCAAGCAGCTGCGTATTTGAAGTTTTCGTCATCGCGTAATGTTTCTCCTTCAGAATCTTGATATTCTTCTCTAAAATGACCTCCACAAGATTCATTTCTATTGAGAGCGTCCACCGCCATTAATTGGCCCAACTCAAGGAAATCTGCAACTCGCATGGCTTTATCCAATTCTGGATTCAATTCATTGGCATCTCCGGGAACAAAAACGTCTTTGTAAAATTCTTCTCGCAACACGCCAATTTCTTGGATAGCTTCGTTTAGTCCTTTTTCGTTTCTACCCATTCCTACTTTGTTCCACATGATTAAACCAAGCTTTTTGTGGAAATAATCTACAGACTTAGTTCCTTTGTTGGTCAACAATCGCTCAATAGTAGATTTCACATGATTTTCAGCCTCATCAAATTCAGGTGAGTCTGTTGGGATTTTTCCTGTTCTGATTTCATTAGCTAAATAATCTGAAACAGTGTAAGGTAAAACGAAATAACCATCTGCTAATCCTTGCATCAATGCAGAAGCACCTAAACGATTTGCTCCGTGATCAGAGAAATTTGCTTCACCTGCCACAAAACAACCTTCAATTGTACTTTGCAGGTTATAATCAACCCATACGCCACCCATGGTGTAGTGAACAGCAGGATAAATTTTCATTGGCGTTTCATATGGATTTTCATCGGTGATTTTCTCATACATTTGGAAAAGATTACCGTATTTTTCTTCAATCCATTTTTTACCAAGCTCTAAAATTTTACTTTCTGATGGATTATGATCACCTTGAGAGTATGCTGCTTGACGGCCTTTTGTTTTAATTTCCGTAGCAAAATCTAAATATACACCTTCTTGGGTATCGTTTGCTTCAATTCCAAAACCGGCATCACATCTTTCTTTTGCTGCCCGAGATGCAACATCACGAGGCACTAAGTTTCCAAAAGCAGGATAACGTCTTTCTAAGAAATAATCTCTGTCTTCTTCGGCTATTTGAGTTGGTTTTAATTTTCCATCACGAATTGCTTGCGCATCTTCTTTTATCTTTGGAACCCATATGCGTCCTGAATTTCTTAATGATTCAGACATTAAGGTTAATTTGGATTGATTTGTTCCGTGAACAGGAATACAGGTAGGATGTATTTGAACAAAACAAGGATTTGCAAACAAAGCACCTCTTTTATGAACTTTCCATGCTGCTGAAACATTACTACCCATTGCATTTGTTGAAAGGAAATAAACGTTTCCATAACCACCGGATGCTATGATAACCGCATGTGCTGAATGACGCTCAATTTCGCCGGTAACCAAGTTCCTTGCAATAATTCCACGGGCTTTACCATCCACAACTACTAAATCTAACATTTCATGTCGGTGGTACATCTTTACTCTCCCTAAGCCTATTTGACGTGAAAGAGCTGAGTAAGCTCCAAGCAATAATTGTTGTCCGGTTTGACCAGCTGCATAAAAAGTTCGTTGAACTTGTGTTCCACCGAAAGATCTATTGTCTAACAAACCACCGTATTCACGAGCAAAAGGAACACCTTGAGCAACGCATTGGTCGATAATGTTACTTGATACTTCAGCTAATCGATGAACGTTTGCCTCACGAGCGCGGTAGTCACCTCCTTTTATGGTATCGTAAAATAAACGATACGTTGAATCCCCGTCGTTTTGATAGTTTTTAGCCGCATTAATTCCTCCTTGAGCTGCAATCGAGTGAGCACGGCGCGGAGAATCTTGAAAACAAAATGCCTTCACATTATAACCCATTTCACCCAATGAAGCAGCGGCAGCACCACCGGCTAATCCTGTTCCAACTACAATCACATCAATTTTTGACCGATTGTTTGGAGCTACCAACTTCATGTGGTTTTTATGATTTGTCCATTTTTCTGCTAATGGACCTTCAGGAATTTTAGAATCTAATTTTGACATATCGATTCGAATTTTAATCTATTTAGTAATGAAAATCAGTATCGGAATAACCGCGAAAAGTGCAGGAACAAGTACTGCAAAACCATACCCTAACTTCTTAATTAATGGCGTGTAAGTTGGATGATTAAGACCTAATGATTGGAATGCAGATGAGAAGCCATGCCAAAGGTGAAAACCAAGAACAAGCATGCTCAATGTGTAGAAAATCACCGCACCAATTGCCATATCATTTACTGGAAAACCTTCTTTAGATTTGTTGTGACCAAAAAATGCAAAAACTAGTGAATGTAGATCTTTATATCCTTCCGCCATTTTTAAATCAACACCTTTCGCAAATAAATCAGTTTTGTTTTTCACCTCAAGTTGATCAACTGGTACGTAATCACCAGAAGTTGTTAGGTAAAGTTTTACATTGACTTTTTGAACTTGACCGGTCATTGGATTATTGTCTTCAACCGTTAATTCTTTGATATGTAAAGGAAATTTATCGCTTGAAATTTTAGCTTTCCACCAGAAATTGGCCATGTGTGTTGCAATAAAAACCAAAATAAGCGTTCCTAAAACAGCCATATTTCTTGATGCCATTGAACTATTAGCTGAAGGTTTATTGTATGCATATGCCACTGGTCGTGCTTTCTTATTTTGAAATGCCAACATTATTCCGTCAACTGCATGAAAAATAATCGAGATATACGTTAGATAAGATAAAATTTTAATTGCTGGATTGTTAGCCATAAAATAGGCATATTCATTAAACGCCCTTTTACCCTCTTCTCCTGTTTTTAGAATTAGTTGAAGATTTCCAGCGAGGTGCCCCACTAAAAATAAACACAAAAATAACCCTGTCAGAGCCATCCAATATTTTTTAGCAATAGACGATTTTAATAATGCAGACTTACTCATATCTCGTATAACAAATTAAATTCAACATTTAGAAGTACAAATTTAAATCTTAGAACAATGCAGAATGATTTTAGTTCTTATTTAGAATCAATCTAATTTACTGGTCGTGAAAATGAAAATAACCAATCGTAAAATTCATCTGTTCGGAATATTTTTTCAAGAGCTCCGTGATTTGCCTCTTGGTCAATAACAAATTTCAGTTTATTTGAATTGGGACACTTTTTAATCGCTTCAGCTACTTTAATTGATTCAGAAACTGGTACCGCTTCGTCTTTTTGACCGTGCTCTATCCATATGGGAATTGAGGCTAATCGGCAGGCATCTCGGACATCACCACCTCCACACAAGGCAACTGCTGCAGCTACCTTCTCTGGGTATTTACCTGCAAAATTTAATGTACCATATCCGCCCAAGCTCATTCCCGCTATGTAAATTCTATTCGAGTCAATGTTGTAATTCCGAATCATGTAATTGACTAATTTTAAAATTTTATCTGGATTCCAACTTTCACCTTTTTTTACCTGAGGTCCAACAACATAGGAAGGCACAAAACGTCCTTTTTTTTCCATTTCATGAAGAACGCCATATTTTTTAACCAAATTTAAATCTTCTCCAGATAAGCTTCTTCCATGAAGGAATACTAGTAAAGGAGAAGGCCCGTTAGCGTCAATTGAATCTGGAGGTATAGAAAGTAAAAAAGGATAAAAACCGTCTTTAATCACTTCGTTAAATGTGGCTTGTGAAAACACCTGGTTAACCCAGAACAGCATGAAAAATGTTAATGTAGTAACTGTTTTCATTTCGAATTAAGGCCTATTTATACCCTTCCAATGCAAATACTGAAAAAGAGGAAAGCCAATGATCGATATCATAATTCCCTTTACCAATGCTTAATTGTGCGTAATCCCACATTTCATTCATGGCATTAGTCCATTTTAATTTTAATGCAGGACTAATCGATTTCTTAGGTAAACTGCCAAGAATTCCATTTAAACACCAAATTCGATTCAAATGGAATCCATCCCAATGTGACTCGTATCCATCATGGACTTCGGTTTTGTTAATTTTCAAGGCAATGTGAACGCGTTTTTCATCAACAAGTTCGGGGGTGAATTTGGCAAGCCAAAGAGCATAATCTTTACCTGGCAGTACTTTACGCATTAAATCGGCGATAAGTAAAGTTCCAGACATAAAATCGTATTCTACTGGTTCGCTTGAAATAGGAGCATTTTTGACATTCAAGTAGTACTTTTTTGCGGCAGATAGAAGTGATTTTTCGAGTTTCTTTTTCTTAAATGAACGTGAATAATCTAGGGCAAAAGAGATTCCCATCGCGGGGCTATCATGACTGCCAGAAATTTTTACTGTGGTAGTAGCGTTCCAATATTTCAAATGATTTTCTTCAATTAAAACTAATAATGGCGCACTATTTTTTAACCATTTTTTCGCATCCACATCATTCCACGATTTAAGTTCATCGGCAAGTTTTAAAAACCAACTCTGTCCGTAAGGAAATTCAAAATACCCCTCTTCATTTTGACTTAGAAAGTTAGCCTCGTATTTTATGTTTTCTTCGGAAAAGGCTTCGTTCAATCTAGTTCTAATTAGTGCAGCTTCAGGAATAGATGGATGATTTTTTAGTAATTTAACCATGCACCAATGATTATGAACCGATGAATGCCAATCGAAACACCCGTAAAAAGAAGGCCATAAATCTTTGGATGTAGTTGAATCTACAATTTCATAATGTTCTTTGTATTTTTCGTAAAAGTGTGGAGATGGTTTTTCAGCACATTGCAATGATAATTTAGCAAAGTAAGATGCACCAGAATCGGATAATTTATAAATACCATCGGATCCTTTTTGTGTAAGGTTAGATTGAGAAAAAGATACTGAAAGTTGATTCAGGAAAAGAAAAAATAATAGAATAACGGTAACTTTCATAGGATAAAAACATTAAGATTAAATACGAATTGAAAAGTAAAAATTACTTCTTCTTCATTTCTAAAACTGATTTGACGATCATTTTCATTCCCATCATATCCACAACTGTTGTTAATGTACCACCTATGCTTACAAACATGCCATTCACATAATCAAAATTGGATGTGATTGTTCCATTCATTTCTGGAGCCATTCCTTTTGTCATGTCCATAGCAGCTTGATCCTCTGCATCCAGTTCCATTTCATCTACCCCGCCAAATCCACTCATTTCAAATGAACCTTCTTCGGTTTGACCGCTTGCTGACCCTTGAAACATATCAGCATTCTTGGAGGTGCTAATCTTTTCGTCTAAGGTCGCAATTCCATTTGCCATTGATTTTACAGCAATATCAACATTATACATTCCTGCAGACATTTTGTAGGTGTCACCTTGTGCCACTTTTCCATCAGGAAGCACCATCATTTCTAAATAGTCATAGGGAAAAACATCTAAATGATCACTTTCTTCATTTTCTTTCACTACCACTTTTTTTGTTGAATTTATGGATTGAACAGTATAGCCGGCCTTTAACTTGCCAGTTTTAGGATCAAATTCCGCATAAACATCCACTTTTTCATCGGACGTTTGTACACCAGCGCTTGCACTGTTTTGATCTGATTTGGCATAAATCAGGTAATTTCCGTTAGGTGTAGTTACTAAACTTACTTTTTTCGGAAAAGTAAAATGACCTTTTTTGTCAACTGTAATATCACTTTGAACAGCATTTTTTGGTAGGCTTGCTAGGTTTGCCAAAACAACTCCTTTCGAATCTTTTACTGAATAATTGACTAAAAACAACTTACCCTTTGCTAATCCATTGAGATCAACCGATTGAATAAACAATACAAAATCAACAGTAGTAGTAAATTTTTCTTGAATGTTCATTCCCATCGCTGAGGTTGTTACATCATCTTTTTGAATAGAAGCAAAGGTGTAACTCGTATTCGCTTTCCACTTGTATTCTAATTCTGTGGCAAACAATAAGTGCAAAGGAAGATAAAGAAAAGTTGCAAATAAAATAAGTTTCATAATTTTAGTTTTTTGATTTGACAGAAAATCCATTTTTAAATATTTTTATTGATTCAGAGCCAATACCCACAATTGAAACAATATTTAGCGGAAACTCAAGTAATACATGTGTGAAACTCAAGAAAAACAAGAAATTCAGACCAATTGAATAATCATAGGCATACGCACCGCAAGCCAATAACCAAAGAATAATTACAGCAGCAAAACGTATTTTGGGAACTTTATGCCAGCGAATAACCTCAGTTTTACTAAACCAATTCAAGTAATGATATAAATACGCAAAAGCTATAAAGCGCATGAGCATTATTCCGATGGTTGAAAAGAAAACAATGTTGTTGTATTTAGAATAACTATATCCCAAAAAATTTTTAGCGGGAATTGGTTTTCCATAAAATTCTGTGAACGAGCCATCTTTGTCAAAAAATAATAAAATATTATCAACCTGAAAACCCGGGTTTATTTTTTGTTTTTGAATTAAATATGGTTTATTTGGCTGCTTAGATAAACTATCGAGTAAAGACTTGAGATTATTTTCAGAAATAAAATTATTTTCTTTATTTGCTTTTTCAAAGTTGTTTTTTTTCAGAAAAGCAATAAAATCAGCATTAGAATAATATGGGTCGTCAATTAACTGAAAGTGATCTAAGATACTAATATTAGTATTAAAGAAACCCTCCCCATCGGCATAATAGGCTTTTTTACCATAATCTGAAAGAAAATTCGATTTCGTATCGACTGTTGCGTAGAACACTAAAATTATTGGAAATAAAATAAAAGACACAAAAGACAAAAGGCCTGTTTTACTTCTCGATTTCAATGCGCCGTATAGCATGAATAGTCCTGTAAAAACATAAACATGAATCAACGTTGGAACGAGGGACGTCAGGGCAAAAACTGTTGTACTTGCACGATTAGCATCTGCTCTTTCAGGGGAAAGCCATCCAGAAACAAAAACAAATAGCAAAAGAATAGAAACGATTTTCACAAAGATGTTTTCTACTAAAGCAAATAGTACGGCGCTAAAGAGAGCAAAAACTAATAATTTATCAAACAGATTGGCTTCTACAAAGGATTCGTAGAAATCAACATTAATCCCAAAGTCTTTGGCAAATGCAGCATAAGAAAGAAGAACACCAATGATTAATAAAACAATGAAATCATATTTCCCCTTTGAAAAATACTTTCGATCGTGTAACCAACTTATTTCTGTCAAATAATGCAATGGTCCTAAAAAAGCATACGCCATTAAAAAAGTTTCAAATGGAAGAAAATAGGCCAAAAGGGCGCTAAGAGCCATTAAACCAATATTCAAGTAATTAATTTGTGCGTCTTTTGCTGGATTCATATTCGGTTGAATTTACACAAATTTACTCATTTTCTTTGTCTGTTGGCATATAACTATTAATTTAAAACGGGTCTAATTAATTTGGATAACCTATATTTTATTAAAATCAATTTAACCTAAAAACCATAGAATTAGATTAACTTTGTCAAAAAAATCTTATGCAACTGTATAACAAAATCATGCTTTACTTTTGGTTAGTTGTGGGAATAGTTTCATTGATTATCGTTTCTTTCAATAGTATTACCATTGGGATTGAGAAGTGGGGGATGTATTTTAGCATGCCAATAATTGCATTTCTAATGTTTTTCTTTAAGCGTTGGATGATGAAACGAATGGAAAAGCACATGAAGTTCCTCGAATCTCAACAATCCAATAAAGAGTAGTGTTTTTTCCTATAAATGAGGTAACTATTCCTCTACTTTTACGTCTAATTAATTAATGATTTTAAGAAGTTTTTTACTGTTTTCAATATTTCTGTTTGGAGTAACATCTATTGGCTTAGGCCAGGTTTTAGTCAGTGGAAAAGTTACCGATGAGCGGAATGACCCCATTCCCTATTCAAAAATATATCTAAAAAACATGACGGATCAACGAACGATTTGTGATGTGAACGGATATTTTGAACTAAGATTGATGCCAGGGGAATATTTTTTGGTTGTCAATGCTTCAGGATTCCAAGAGAGGGAAAGTTATTTAACGGTTTCCGACAAGTCTGTCACAAAAGATATTCAACTTTTTCCCTCTACCATTAAAGACTTTGAGGATATGGATATTCAGTCGAAAAAGACAAATCCGGGAAGGGAAATCATGCTCAAAGTTGTAGAAAAACGTGATAAAATAAGTCTTTGGAATTATCCACATTCTGTCGAGGTTTACATCAAGGCAACTGAGAAATTGGATCGTAAGAACCTACCCAAAAAAGAAATAAAGAAACCAGAATCGGAAGTACCTTTTGAAGATGATGTTAAAAAAGCCGCGGATTTATTGGCTGAAAACATGAATTTGGCAGAGGTTCAAATCACGCGAAATTATGCGCCTTACGACAAAGTAAAAGAGATTAGAAATGCCTATGAATTGAGGGGTTCTGATCGCAATTTATACTATACAACAACTGCAAAATCTAATTTTAATTTCTTTGAAAACTTATTACGCCTAGATGATTTGCACGAAAATCCGATAATGTCTCCAATATCTAGTCCCGGAATTTTATCCTACAAATACCGAATTGAATCTAAATACCAAGAAAACGGAAAGAATATTTCGAAAATAAAAATCTCGTCTCGTAACATTGCTACTTCAACGCTTGAGGGATATATATATGTGATTGATTCGTTATGGTTGATTCAGAAATTAGAACTAACCATGAACAAAGGAAATCTTTTGATGTATGACTTTTTTACGATTTATCAAGAGTTTGAACATCCCGGCGATAGTATTTGTGTTTTGAAAGTTCAAGATTTAAAATATGGGGTAAAGTATAAGAATGAAACGAGCAGTGCCTCTACTTATGCTGTGTTTTCCAATTATAATTTCCAACCTAACTTTGGCAACAAATTTTTTGGAACTGAAGTCGCTATAACCGAAAAAGAAGCCTATGAAAAGGATTCAACCTATTGGTCGGAAACAAGGCAAGGTATTTTAACAGATGAAGAACGTAAATTTATTCTGGTAAAAGACAGTATTTTTCAAGCGCAAAATCGAAAAGAATACTTGGACTCGGTGGATTCTGTATTCAACAAAGTCACTTTTTTAAAGGTGCTATGGTTTGGCATTGATCATCGAAACCGCGCTAAGAAAAATCAATTTACGTTTGCTTCACTTGCTTCGCTTGTTCAGCCTTTGTTTATTGGTGGACCTAGAGTTGCTCCGTGGGTAGATTATTTCAAAAAGTGGAAAGATGAACGCACTTTGGATTCGTATACTCAAATTTCATATGGATTCTTAAATAGGGATATAAAAGGGGATACCTGGTGGAAATATCGTTTTGATCCTTTTCATTTTGGAACTTTGCGATGGTCTCTTAATCACAATTTTGATGTCATTAGAGGCTTTGATGCGATTACACAAATCTACAAACGCGATAATTTCATTGAGGCTACAAGAATGCGTGCGGCAATAGAATATGAGTTATTCAATGGGTTTTACGTAGATTTTGACAGTGAATTTTCTGAAAGAAGATCTTTGAAAAATTATAAATTTCTTACATGGCTCGATCAGGCAATTCCAAATAACGATCCAACTGAATTTAAATCGTATCAAGCATTTGTTACTGATATAACCTTTCGATATACTCCTCGTCAAAAGTACATGCGTGAACCTTACAGAAAAGTTCTATTAGGATCAGCGTGGCCTACTTTTTCTTTAAATTACGAGCGAGGTATTCCTAAGTTATTTGGCAGTGACATTGATCACGAATATTTGGAGGTAAGTATCGATCAAACATTTAAGTTAGGAACTATCGGAACTACCAGTTATCGTGGAGTTATTGGCAAATTCTTAAGTGCACGTAATTTACGAGACCCAGATTATAAATTTCAACGAAGAAGTGACCCTATTTGGTTTTCAAACCCACTCTATTCTTTTCAAGGTTTAGACTCGACACTTCCAACGATTGATTATTCGATGGAGGCACATATCATTCATCATGACAACGGAGCTATTATCAATAAAATTCCTTTCATGAAAAAAACAAGAATTGGATTGGTTGCAGGAGCTGGTATGTTGTATGTAAAAGAGCATAATTGGCTTCATTATGAAGCGGTTGCTGGATTGGAGCGTAACTTTAAAATTTCACGAAGACGACTTCGAGTTGGAGTTTATGGTGTGTTATCCGATGGAAATCAAATTCCTGTTCGTGGGACTTGGAAAGTGTCATTTGCACTATTGGATGACCGCAGTATGAAATGGAATTTCTAAAAAGCGAATTTTTTCAGCATTATCATAGAATAAAAGAAGGTAATAATTTGTAAATTCGTGCCTATATCTCAATAATATGATAATTGGAATTTGTGGTGGAAGTGGTTCTGGTAAAACTACTTTATTGAATAAATTGAAAGCTGAATTTAAAGATTTAGAGCCATCTATAATTTCATTAGACAATTATTACTTACCAATCGAACAACAAAAAAAGGATGAAAATGGAAAGGTGAATTTCGATTTACCTTCTGCTTTGGACCGAGAAAAGATAAGTGCGGATCTGTCCAAAGTAATTAATGGAGAAAGCGTTAAAATCAAGGAATATCACTTTAACTCCCCTCCAGATTTGATTAGTTACATTACAATTAATCCTTCTGAAATTATGATTATTGAAGGGTTATTTATTTTGCACTACGAAGAGATTAGAAAATTACTTGAGATTACAATTTTCGTTCAATTAGATCCTGAGATTCAACTTCAAAGAAGAATATTGCGAGATAGCCAAACAAGAGGGTATTCGATGGATGAAATTCTCTATCAATGGGAGAATCATGTTTTACCTTGTTATGAAAATTACATTCAACCGTATCAACGTCATGCCAATTATTTTTTTCGAAACGACCAATTTATTGACGAGGATTTTGAAAGAATTAAAATGGGAATGTATACTAAATTAAAAGACCGATCTCTCAATTCCATTAATCGTTGAAAAATTTTTTTTTCAAATACCGGTTATACGTTTTTTCATTTGCTTTTATATTGGCTTATGCTATTGGCTATTCCATTATCTTTTATCAAGATTATGATGCCATTGTTTCTAGATTTAACTCAAGGATTGTTGAATATGAACAAAAGTTAGATCGTACAGCAACGCTAAAACTTAAAGAAACAGTAAGAACAGGAACCTTCTCATCGTGGAAAAAACAAGACGATGAAAATGAGTTTTCTATACATATTTACAAGAATGACTCCTTGCTTTTTTGGAATACTAACCAAATTCCAATTGGTCGATTTGCCGATATCCATTTTCCAAACGAGGGCATTAACCACCTTCAAAACGGATGGTATTTAACAAAAGTAAAGACGGGTAATGGTTACACAGTTGCTGTGTCTATGTTGGTAAAAAGTGAATATCCCTACCAAAACGAACATTTAGTAAATGGTTTTTCTGCGAAATTAGGTATACCAATTGCCGCTCAACTCATTGTGGATAAGGATTCACCCTATCGAATTTTCGATGCTAAGAAAGAATACCTTTTTAGTGTCATTCCTTCTGAAAAACAAATACCTCAAGATTCACAAGCCTTTATTTTACTTTTTTTATTAGTTATGGCAATAGCCTTATTAATAATTGCATTGTATCAAAGTTTTAAAAAAAGTTCACTCAAATATGCTTGGATTTTCCCCTTAGTTTTACTCTTCTTTCGGATTATATCGCTTAATTATTCCAAAAGCTTTTTTGACAATGATGTTGCCATTTTTAGTGATCGTTTCTTTTATATAAATCAATTTTTTCCTAACTTTTTTGAATATCTGGTTAATGTATTTTTGATTACATTCTTTCTCAATTGTTTGATACGGTATATTAAACAGATGACATTTTCCAGTGTATTACTTAAAGGTTTTCTTTTTGTATTTCTAAGTGGCACTTTTATTCTGTGGTATTTTATTTTATACGTTTCGTCAAGTCTTGTAAGCAATTCTGAAATTTACTTGTTTACGGATAAATTCTTTAGTCTCAATATACTTTCGTATCTGGCCTTATTTTCAATTGGTTTATTGTTCTTCACCTATTATTCGCTATTGGTCCATATTATTGATGCGTTTGAAAGAGTAAATTTCAAGCGTGGAAATTTGGCTAGAATTCTATTTCTCTCAAGCACCGTATTTGTAATTTTCTTTGTCGTTGAATCCAGTTATCATATTGTTGGTATTATCATTCCAATGGTTCTATGCATGTGGATTGTTTTCACCATTCGAAAAAAGCCTGTTTTTATTTCTAACGAGATGAATGGGTTGTTCCTTCTAACGATTGCAGCTATTTTCATTGCCTTTAATTTGACATGGACCAATGAGTCAAAAATGAATTTAGAGCGGGAAAAACTCGCAGAGGAATTGGCTTCTGAAAAACAACCTGAAACCGAAAAGGAATATCAAAAAATTTCAGAGAAGATAAAAACGGATTCCTATTTAAATCGAATAAGTCATTCCAAAGACGGCATTGACTTAAGTGATTTTGAGTATTCCATGGAGCGAAAACTTTTTACTGGTTATTGGGAAAGGTATGAAATGAATTTTAACCTTTTTGATTCAAATGGAAGATCAATTATTACAAAAGATAATTTACAGTTCAAAGATCTCAAATTGTTGATTCGTGATCATTGTGTACCTTCAAAACTTGATAGTAATATTTATTATGTAAGTGATTACACCGGGCAATTAAGTTATGTTGTCCTTCAACCATTTTACACGAATGATAGTACCAAATGTTTTTTATCAGCGACGTTAAAATCTAAAAAAATTCCTGAGGGTATCGGATTTCCACGTTTGTTAATCTCATCAAATGCCAGTGTACTAAGGTCTTTAGAAAAATATTCAATAGCCAAGTATCACAATAAAAAGCTGGTTTCGAAATACGGAGAATTTGGGTACCCATCCTCGCCCTTTTCATTGCCAAATAATCAAAAGAAAGGTTATGTCAACTATGGAGGATTTAACCATTATATTTTCAAGCAAACCAAACAAGATGCAATTATTATTTCTACGAGAGCCTTTACATTTTTAGAAATTTTGACCTCATTTTCATACGTGTTCACGTTTTTTGGTGTCCTTGTTTTACCTTTTTATTTTTTTAGAAGTGGTAAGGTTCTTTTTAGAAATACCATTTCACTGGCGTTAAAAATTCAATTGCTTTTGGTGGGTATTGTTTTCTTTTCACTCTTTGCTTTTGGATGGGGTAGTGGTATGTTCGTTCGAAATCAATACAATGCATTTACAACAAAAATTATTAGCGAAAAATTGGTTTCACTTGAAATTGAATTGCGAAATAAGATTGGCGAAATGAAATATTTAGATGTGTATGAAAATGGAAATTACATCAATTTTTTGTTAACAAAACTATCTAAGGTATTTGTTACGGATATCAACCTTTACGACCCAGATGGCCATCTTCTTGCCACTTCTCGCCCAAAAGTTTTTAATATAGGATTGATAGGAGAACAGATGAATGCTAAAGCATTTAACCAGTTAAAGATTCAAAATAAAAGTGAATACAGTCATCAAGAAAATATTGGGGAGTTAAAATATGTTTCGGCCTATTTGCCTTTTTTCAATTCGGATGGTAAGCTACTAGCATTTGTTAATCTTCAGCACTTTGGCCAACAACAAGAATTGGAATCTCAAATTCAGCAATTTTTAGTGGCAATTATCAATGTGTTTATGCTTTTACTTGCCATTTCAGTGATTCTGGCTATTGTAATGTCAAATTGGGTGACAAAACCGCTTCGATTTTTACAAACGAATTTGTCGCTCATTCAATTTGGTAAGAAAAATCAAATTATAAATTACAACAAAAACGATGAAATTGGTATTTTGATTCGTGAGTACAATACAAAACTGGTTGAATTGGAACAAACGGCAGATCAATTGGCAAAAAGTGAACGTGAATCGGCATGGCGTGACATGGCAAAACAAGTCGCTCATGAAATCAAGAATCCTTTGACGCCCATGAAATTAAGTATTCAGCAAATGATGCGTGTATTTGAAAAAGAGAATCCTGCTGCTAAAGAGAAAGTTGACCGCTTAGCCAATTCGCTCATAGAACAAATTGATGGTTTAACCAGGATAGCCAATGAGTTTTCAAATTTTGCAAAAATGCCCTCACCTGTTCTCGAAAATGTTGAGCTAATTCAAACTATCAAAAATGTTATTTCAATTTTTGAACAAGAGGGGGTTTCCATTTTATTTGACGCAAATGTTCCTGTTTTGGAAATGAATGCTGATAAGGATCAAATTATTCGAGCAATTAATAACCTTTTACAAAATTCCATTCAAGCATTTGATTCTAATGAGAATGGTGTTATAAAAATTAAACTTGAAGTGCAAGAAACGTTTTGTAAAATAACTATTTCTGATAATGGAAAAGGAATTCCCGAAGACCGACAAAACAAAGTATTTGTGCCTTACTTTACAACTAAATCTACAGGAACGGGAATAGGTTTGTCTATTACAAAGCAGATTATTGAAAATCATAATGGTAAAATCTATTTTGAATCGAAAGAAAATTCAGGTACGTCTTTCTATATTGAATTACCGCTTTTGGATTAGAATGAAATAACCAGTAATACTTAGTTGTAAATTATTCCAAGATCCTTTTTTGTAATTTTGTAAAAGTCAGAACTTTTGAAAAAACAAACTTCAATATTTTTCTATGCATTAAGTGCATACGTTGTTATTCAATTCATTTGGTGGGGTTACCATTTGATTGAATTAACCAGGGCATTGGACGTAGATCAAAAAATTGTAGACAAACGTATTACAATGGTTGTTGGTGAGGGTTTTGTTTTCATTGTTTTATTGCTAATCGGTCTATGGAAAATTCGTTCTTCAGTTCGTAAGGAATTTGAATTGTCGCAGCGTCAAAACAATTTTTTACTATCAGTTACCCATGAATTAAAAACACCCATAGCTGCAAATAAGTTATATCTTCAAACCATTCAAAAAAGAAAACCAGATGACATTCAACGTGATGAATTATTGACCAAGGCATTAAAAGAAAATGAGCGTTTGGAAAAATTAATTGATAATATTTTACACGCTGCAAGAGTTGAAAATAGGGCGATGCAGCCTATCAAAGAAGAAATTGAGGCATCGCATTTTTTGCAAACTCGAATTGCTCAATTTAGAAAACGTTATCCAGAAGCTCAGATAGATTTGCAAGAAATGGATAAGGTAATCGTATGCTTTGATGTATTTATGATTGAGACGGTTTTAAGTAACTTAATAGATAATGCTGTTAAATACTCTCTCAAAGCTCCAAAGATTTCAATTACTGCACTCATTGAAAATAATGAACTTGTTATTTCAGTAGTAGATGAGGGTGTGGGTATTCCCCTGGAGGAGCAACAGCGTATTTTCTCAAAGTTTTACAGGGTTGGTGACGAGGAAATACGTACGCAAAAGGGAAGTGGTTTAGGATTGTTTATTTCAAATGAATTTGTGAAATTACACAAGGGAAGTATAGGGTTTAAGTCAAATAAAGAGAATGGTTCTATCTTTTATTTTAAATTACCGTTATGACAGATTATTTTGGATTAATAATTTTGGATGGATGGGGCCTTGGTGACGGATCATCTTCAGATGCTATTGCTCAAGCCAATACGCCTTTCATGGATGAAATCCGCATAAAATATCCAAGTAGCACGCTTTTAACAAGCGGCGAAAATGTTGGTTTACCAGAAGGACAAATGGGAAATTCAGAAGTTGGTCATTTGAATATCGGTGCAGGAAGAATAGTGTATCAAGAGCTTACTCGAATTAACAAAAGTATCAGAGATGGGGACTTTTATACTAATTCTGTATTACTTGAAGCAATGAAAAAGGCAAAAAAAAGTAAATTACATCTTATTGGTCTCGTTTCAGAAGGTGGTGTTCATAGCTCACAGGCGCACCTTCATGCTTTGTGTGATTTGGCTAAAAATCAAGGTGTTCATAATGTTTTTATTCATGCCTTTACCGATGGGAGAGATAGTGATCCCAAAAGCGGCTTGGGATATATACAAAACCTTGAGGCTCATTTAGAAAAATCAGTGGGGAAAGTCGCTTCTATTGTAGGAAGATATTATGCAATGGATAGAGATAATCGATGGGAAAGGGTGAAAAAAGCATATGATTTAATGGTATTAAGTGAAGGGGAATATTTTATTTCTGCTGCAAAAGCAATAGAGTCACAATATGCTAAAAATCATACAGACGAATTCATTGAACCAATTGTTATGGTAGAGGATGGTAAACCACTTGCGCAAATTGCTGATGGTGATGTAGTAATCTGTTTCAATTTCAGAACTGATCGACCACGAGAAATTACACAAGCACTAACGCAACAAGATTTTCCGGAATATCAAATGAATAAATTGAACCTGGAGTATTACACCATGACCAATTATGACAAAACTTATACAAATGTGGGAGTCATTTTTGAAAAGGATAATTTGAATCAAACTATTGGTGAGGTATTATCAAAGCAAGGTAAGTCTCAAGTTCGTATAGCAGAAACTGAAAAGTATCCTCATGTTACCTTCTTTTTCAATGGAGGTAGGGAAGCTGAATTTCCAGGTGAAAAACGAATTTTAGTAAGTTCTCCCAAGGTTACCACCTATGACCTGTTGCCTGAAATGAGTGCTTTAGAGGTAAAGAATCGTATTGTGGAAAATATGCAAAACGATAAGCCCAATTTTATTTGTCTCAATTTTGCCAATCCGGATATGGTAGGTCATACAGGTGTTTTTGAAGCCATCGTAAAGGCGGTTGAAACAGTTGATAGTTGTTTGAAGGAAGTTGTTGATTTTGGAAGGAAATTAGGGTATGAATTTTTAGTAATAGCTGACCACGGGAATGCTGATTTTGCTCGTAATGCTGATGGGTCTCCTAATACGGCTCACAGTTTAAATCCTGTTCCAGTTGTTTTGATTTCAGATGATGAGGTTAAGTTGAATGCGGGTATTTTAGCCGACGTCGCCCCAACTATTTTACGTTGCATGGGAATTGAGAAACCAACAGCTATGACCGGAGAATCATTGATAGAATATTTGTAGCTTTTTTCTCGATAAAACAATTACCTTTATTTGACTAAAATTTTTTGCATGAAAAAACTCATTTTTATTTCAATACTATTTATTTCTTCACTTTCTTACTCGCAATTTTTAGAAGATGGATTTTATTCCTTTACAGACGGAGATAAATACACGTTGAACCTACAAATTTGCGACGGAGGCGGGTCAATTTGTAGTTTTAATTTTATGTTTGATCAAAACACTGTTGACTTCACTGAATCTGGTGAGTGGTTTCGCGTTAATCTAAATGGCTTGGGCGAAAATTACAAGGGACCTGTTGGCTGGTACCAAGCAAATGCAAAGGATATTTCATTTGAATTTGAGAGTTTCTCCAATGGGACTTTTAAATTGACTCGTGGAGAAAAAACCTATTTCATGACAATGATGCAGTGAAGTAGAATTATGGTTAACAAGCTAAAAACCAAAAGAATAAAAATTTTTAAATGTACTCTTGGTACCAATTAAATTTTTCTTCAATAATATTTTTTTTATTGTTTTTCACAAATTCAAGGTAGCTAGATACCACAGGAGAGTGTTTTTTGCCTTTTAGCCAAATTAATTGCCACATGGTTTGAATTGGCAAATCAGGAGTTGGAATTATTGATAGCTCTCTATTTTTTAATTCATGCCTTAGTCCAATAATGGGCATGATGGAAAGACCTAATCCTGAAATTACGGCTTGCTTCACTGCTTCATTTGAAGTCAACTCCATTTTTCGGGTGGTTTTAATTTCGCGTGCACGGAAAAAAGTCTCCATGCTCTGTCGTGTTCCTGATCCTTTTTCTCTATAAATGAATGTATGATTATTGAGTTCTGTTAATTTGATTTTTTTCGTACCTTCAAAATCTTTGTTTCCTACCAAAAATAATCGGTTAGGCATCAATTCCATAGATTCAACATTGAGTCGTTCCGGTTGAATCGAAACAAGGGCCATATCAATTTCATTCTTTTCCAGACTTTCAATTACCCTGGTTTTATTTGTGACGTCCATAAGTAATTCAACACCTTGGTGCTGTTTTATAAAACCTGTTAAAAAATGAGGAATCACATATTTTCCGGTAGAAACCACTGAAATTTTCAATTGACCAGTTAATTCACCTCGAAAAGCTAAAGATTTATGCTTAATTACCTCTGCTTGCTGCAGGATAGCAGTTGCGGATTCTGCAATTTCGTGTCCAAATGGAGTTATGAAAAGCTTTCTAGAAACAACCTCGAAAAGAGGTATATCAAATTGCTCTTGAAAATTTTTTAGCTGAATTGATACCGCTGGTTGAGTCATGTGTAGTTCTTCAGAAGCCTTGGTAACACTTCTTTTTTCAACGACTTTAACAAAAACTTTTAGTTGACTAAGCGTAAAATTCATAAGTTGCGTTTATATTTTATTTGATAATCATTAGATAAATATATAAACAAAAACAATACATGATTCATAATGTTGTCTGAGAGGATGTAATTTTTCTCAAAATATTCACGAGCGTTATTTTTCGAGAAATCATCTGTAAATTCTTAAAATATTATCTAACAAATAATCCTACTTTTATTGGGTTGTTTTAAAAAATTGTGTTTATTTGTAGTTTCTTATTAAACTTTTGCTTTGTCAGTAGATTTCGCACTTATTGTACTCTCAATTGTTGCTGTCCTAGCGTTTTTTTCATATTTAACGGGTAGAGATACATTTTTAAGCTTTTTTAGTTTGTTATTGGCATGTGGTGCTACTTCATTGATATCAAGTGAATTAAAGACAGATCCACGAACAGGATTATTGCAAATTATGGTATTTGCATTTTTGTTATTCAATTTTTTATTATCTCGAGTTGAAGTTTTAAGGAATATCAAGTTTGGTGTTTATGGCACTGCCTTATCTACCTTAATGCTATTGACCGTTGGAAGAGGAAACTTTTCGTTGTATGATTTTGAGTTTTCTTATTTCAGTATGGGTATATGGATACTTCCCATATTGGGGTCATTGGTTTATGTGGGTTCAGAGTTACTTTCAGGAATACTTTCTCAGTTTGTGGGATTCGAAACACGCAGTTCTTTTCAACAATTGTCCCAGTTATTTCTGGTTTCTATTGTTGCTTTTGTTGGATTTTTCTTTGCTTCCTATTTTGGCTTGTTCCTAGTTGGAATTGGCTATATTGCGAGCAGTTTTTACAGAGAAGACCATACACCAAATATCGGTTTTAGTTTACTTACCTTGGCACTGATTCCATTTATTTCAACCCTTGTAGGAATTGATACAATTGACATTTCGTTAGGTAAGAACTTATTCGGGTTATTTGCTGGATTTTCTGGTGTTTGGTTTTTGTTTATTCTTTCCCAATCTAAAATAAATCCGATTGCTTTTTCCATGTTTGGATACATTTTGCATTTGATTTTTTCGGTTCTTTTATTAATGCTAGGCACTCAAAAAGCAGATTTAGGTGGAGTCGAGCCATTTTTAGCCTATTTAACTGGATCAGCCTTAGCATTTGCTGTATATCACGAATTTAAATTAACACAACTCGTATTTCCATCTTTAATTTGTGCTGGAATTTATTTTGGCCCAAAGGTTAATGGTTTGGCAAAAGACTCGGAAAATCCAGCCTCAGCGAATGCAACTAGTACTTCGAAATCAAGTTTAGCAAAGAAAGCAAAGCCTGATCCTTTTATTGTGAAAGGTCTTTCTATGGATGAATTGATTGGGGAATATGTAATTGATGATAAGACCTCAATTATTAACTTTTCTCTTGGTCCAAAAGGTGGTAAGACGGAAGGAGAAATCAAGAATTTTTCGGGTACAGTTAAAATTGATGAAAAAACCGGTTCATCGTCATTTAACGTTACTTTACCTGTTAAAAATTTAACAACAAGTAATGACTTGAGGGATGAATCCTTAATGGAAAAAACTTATTTCAATGTGGTTAAGTACCCTAAAATGACGTATAAGTCGAAAAAGCTAGCCAAAATCGATGATTACTATGAATTGGATGGCGAGTTCACTTTGTTGGGAGTAACCAAACCGCTAAAATTGAAGATAAAATATTCGGGAAGCATAGACAAAGAAGGAGTCAAAGTTCCTGTTTTTATTGGAAAGGCAGCCTTGGATCGCACAAAATTTGGAATGAGTCCTGATTCGAAAGAAGGAAATTTGGTTGAATTTGATTTGAGAATCGAATTGAAAAAATCTGAAAAGAAGGCAGAGGAAAAAGAGAAAGAACCGAAACCGAAGAAGAAGAACAAAAAAAGAGAAAACTCTTCAAGATCAAGGCGAGATTCTGATTAATTTGCAGGATTAAAGTATGAATGATTTTCTGCTTACTCCTATCGAATATCTCAAAGGTGTCGGTCCTCAACGAGCAAGTTTGCTTAAGCAAGAATTAGCTATTTTCTGTTTTGAAGATTTATTAAATCATTTCCCTTTTCGGTATGTTGATCGTTCCTATTTCTGTAAGATTAGTGAAATTCCTTATCAAGAAAATGCCACCCAGTTCAAAGGCATTGTAACCAAAATCACTGAAGGCGGAAAAGGTAGGTATAAAACACTATCTGTCCTGGTGGAAGATGAAACAGGAAAAATTGAATTAATATGGTTTCAAGGGATTAGTTGGATAAAAAATGCTCTTTCAATTGGAAATACCTATCAGATTTTCGGCAAGGCTAAAGTGTATAATTCTTCATGGAAAATAGCTCATCCTGAATTGGTGATTTGGAATCCAGGCACATCAAGTAAGGGATTTCAACCTATTTACTCTACAACTGAAAAATTATCTTCTAACGGTTTGGGAACCAAAGGCCTGGAAAAAATAATTAGTGCATTGGTTGATCAAATTAGAGGTAAAATCCCTGAAATAGTATCGGATCAAATTTTGGCGGAAACAAAATGTATATCGTTTGAAGATGCACTTGTAAAAGTCCATAACCCAAAAAATGAGCAAGAAATTAAAGAAGCTCTTTATCGGCTTAAATTTAATGAATTGTTCTATCTGCAGTTAGAAATGCTACTTCGTAAAAGCCATTCTCACACAAAAGGCAAGGGATATGTTTTTCCAGATGTAGGATCTGTTTTCAATACGTTTTATACGAATTATCTTCCGTTTGAATTGACCAATGCTCAAAAAAAGGTATTAAAAGAAATTCGCAAAGATTTTTTGACAGGAAAACACATGAATCGTCTTTTACAAGGCGATGTTGGAAGTGGAAAAACACTTGTAGCCCTGTTGACAGGTTTAATGGCGATCGGCAATGGCTTTCAAGCTGCGATTATGGCTCCTACTGAAATTTTGGCGAACCAACATTTTGAATCACTTTCTAGTTTAGTTTCAGAATTACCCATTGAAGTTGCCTTGTTAACTGGTTCAACCAAAAAGATAAAGCGAATCGAAATTCATGAGAAATTACTTTCTGGTCAGATAAATTTGCTAATTGGCACTCATGCACTACTTGAAAACACAGTTCAATTTCAGAATTTAGGTCTCGTTGTGATTGATGAGCAACATCGATTTGGAGTAGCTCAAAGAGCGAAAATGTGGAAGAAAAATACAATCCCACCGCATATTTTGATTATGACTGCCACACCAATTCCTCGCACTTTGGCAATGACTTTTTATGGTGACTTGGATGTATCAGTCATAGATGAATTGCCTCCCGGACGAAAACCTATTTCAACGATACATCGATTTGAAAACCATCGACTTCGTCTATTTGGATTCATGAAGGAACAGATTGAATTAGGCCGGCAAATTTATATCGTTTATCCGCTTATTCAAGAATCTGAAAAGCTAGATTTCGCCAATTTGATGGATGGTTTTGAAGCCATAAGTCGGTCTTTTCCTTTGCCTCATTACCGTGTTAGTATCGTTCATGGCAAAATGAAGGCAGAAGAGAAAGATTTTGAGATGCAACGGTTTATGAAAGGCGAAACCCATATAATGGTGGCCACAACGGTTATCGAGGTTGGTGTTAATGTCCCAAATGCAAGTGTTATGGTGATTGAAAGTGCTGAACGTTTTGGGCTTTCGCAGCTTCATCAGCTAAGGGGAAGGGTTGGTCGAGGTGCAGAAAAATCGTATTGCATTTTAATGACAGGGCAAAAACTTTCTAAGGAGAGTAAAATTCGAATGGAAACAATGGAGCAAACCAATGATGGTTTTGAAATAGCAGAGGTAGATCTTAAATTACGTGGTCCAGGGGATTTACTAGGCACACAGCAGAGTGGTGTTCTTGATTTAAAGGTTGCAGATATTTCAAAAGACCAGCAATTGGTGGTTTATTCAAGATCAATTGCCTCTAAATTGCTTGAGGAGGATGCAGATATTAAGAAGGAAGAAAATTATCCGATTCGAAGAAGAATTTCAAAAATCCTTAAATCAAAACCAAATTGGGGACAGATTTCTTAAAAGTCAGATTCATCCATTGTAAAGTCATCTAAAGAATTCTCAATTGCGTCATCATCTTCTTTATCAATTAAATCTTCTGGTGAATAATCTCCATCTCTATTTACAGGACGTAAAATATTTGTACTAGAAACATTTAGTCTAATCTCCGTCTTTATCCCACCTTCTTCAACTGTATAAGCTTTAGCAAATGGAGATCCGATTAGTTCGACCATAGTTCCTTTCTTTAAAAAATCCATTATTCGCATATTCGATCCTTCGCGCTTCCAAATGGTACAATTCACCCAAGTAGTTTTGGTTTTAGTTTGACCGGTTCGTTTGTCTTTCCAATTTTTATTATGAGCCACGGGAAAGTTAATTGCCATTAAATTTCTTTCCATGGTTTTAATGACAGCATCTTTTCCAATGTTGCCAATAAGTCTGGTTTCGAAAACAGTTGCCATTTGAGCGTGTTTAGTTAGGTTAATTATCCAATAATTGACAACTAAATTAAAAAATAAATTTCTTTAATCAATTGATTACAAAAAATTTATCAAATAATGTAAAGGGAAAAACAAAAAAATCTGTTTATTTAGAAATGAACGTTTTCTGATTGTATGTGAACTCCTAAGAACCTTGCTGCATTCTCATTAAAAACTTTAGAATCTTCCGTTGTTAGGTAATGTATGCTATTATTTTTACTGCACATTTTTTCTAATTCAATGTGATTTTTAAGATAATGTTCTAATTTTCTGGCAACAATTTCTCCTTGCGATACAATCCTAATATTGGACGAAACCAATGATTCTAAATATTCTTGAACTAATGGATAGTGGGTACATCCTAAAACAACAGTATCAATTTTTGGATCTTTGGATAAAAGGGCCAATACATCTTCTGAAATAATACTCTTTCCTACTTCTGAATTATGCTTATTACTCTCAATTAAAGGAACCCATAAAGGGCAAGCATGCTGATTAACAACAATTTCTGGAGCAAATTTTTGCAATTCTAAAATGTAAGATTTAGATTGCACTGTTCCTTCTGTTGCAAGCACACCCACGTGTTTAGATTTAGTGAGTAAGCCAATTTCTTCTGTGCTTGGGCGAATAACCCCTAAAACGCGTTTATTTGGGTCAAGTATAGGTAAGTCTTGTTGTTGTATGGTTCGTAGTGCTTTAGCGGAAGCGGTATTGCACGCAAGAATTACCAAATGACAACCTCTACTGAAAAGTAATTTAACTGCCTCAAGCGTGTATTCATAGACAATATCAAACGAACGATTTCCATATGGAGCACGGGCATTATCACCAAGGTATAAAAAGTCGTATTCAGGTAGTTTTTTCCTAATTTCGGACAATATGGTCAATCCTCCATAACCAGAATCAAATACTCCAATCGGAGAGGTGTTTTTCATTTATAGTGAATTTAAGTAACTAACCACATTATTTTCAATGCGTTGAGTTACTGAAGTAGAGTCAGCTTTGACAAAAGAATTTCCTGTAATTCGTTCAAATAATTCGATGTACCTGTCCGTCACAGTAGCAACAAATTCATCGGGCATTACAGGCATGCAATCACCATCTTTTCCCTGAAAGTTATTTTGCATTAACCATTCTCGAACAAACTCCTTTGATAATTGCTTTTGAGGCTCTTTATTCTTCTGGCGTTCCTCGTATCCATCTGCGTAAAAATAACGGGATGAATCGGGAGTATGAATTTCATCAATTAAGACCACTTCACCATTGAATATCCCAAATTCATATTTAGTATCAACTAAAATTAATCCTCGTTTTTTCGCCATTTCACTTCCTCTCTGAAATAACGCACGAGTATATTTTTCCATAGTTTCGTAAATCTCTTTTGGAACCAATCCTTTCGCCAATATGTCTTCTTTTGAAATATCTTCGTCATGACCTTCCTCTGCCTTTGCAGCTGGGGTAATAATAGGTTCGGGAAAGCGATCATTTTCTTTTAATCCTTCTGCTAAAGAAACACCACAAAGAATTCTTTTTCCTAATTTGTATTCGCGAGCAGCGTGGCCAGCTAAATACCCTCGAATTACCATTTCAATGCGAATCGGATCACATTTTTTACCAACGGCAACCATCGGATCTGGTGTTGCAGTTAACCAATTGGGTACTATATCACGTGTTGATTCTAAAAAATAGGTAGCAACTTGATTAAGCACCTGTCCTTTGTATGGAATACCTTTGGGAAGAATATGGTCAAATGCAGAAATTCGATCGGATGCAACCATAACAACAAGTTCATTATCAAGTGTATACACATCCCGAACTTTCCCATGATATACGGATTTTTGACCTGGAAAATTAAAGTCCGTGTTTGTTAGTGCGTTCATTTTCTTTTTTTAGAGTTTCTTCTGCTTCAGCCTTATCGAAGGCATCTATTATTTTTTTCACCAATCGGTGTCTAATCACATCGCTTTGTCCTAAACGAACAATTCCAATTTCTTCAATATTTTTTACATTGTCAAGAGCGAAAGCCAAACCTGATGTTTGTTTACTAGGTAAATCAATTTGAGATAAATCACCAGTAATCACAAATTTTGCGGTCATACCCATTCGTGTTAAAAACATTTTCATTTGCATTTTAGTGGTGTTTTGGGCTTCATCCAATATTACAAATGCCTTGTCCAATGTGCGCCCACGCATGAATGCAAGAGGGGCTATTTCAATAATGCCATATTCCAACATATCCCCAAGTTTTTCGCCCGGAATCATATCCCTTAACGCATCGTACAGAGGCATCAAATAGGGATCTAATTTTTCTTTTAAATCACCCGGAAGAAAACCCAAATTTTCGCCTGCTTCAACAGCTGGTCGCGTCAGAACGATTCTTTTTACTTCCTTATTTTTTAATGCCCTTACTGCAAGTGCAACAGCAGTGTATGTTTTTCCTGTTCCAGCTGGACCGACTGCAAAAACCATATCATGCTCATTAACCGCTTGAACTAATTTTTTTTGATTGACTGTCCTCGCTTTTATTTTAGCACCTCCATTTCCATGAACTAAGGTTTCAGAACCGTCATCGACTGAAAGCATATTTTTCCCTTCTTCCAGCATTAGGTTATCAATATTATTTTCTGAAAGTGAATTAAATTGATTGAAATGTAGAATAAGTAGCTGAAATTTTCGTTCAAATTCATCCATTGTCTCATCATCTCCAAAAATAGTCAGCGTATTACCTCTTGACGAAATTTTGAGTGCGGGGAAGAAATTTTTAATATGTTTTAAATTTGAATTATTTGGACCAAAAAATTCAGCAGGATTAATTTTTTCTATTTGGATGGAGCGAGAATGCAAGGCTTTAATAATTCAGTGGTTTTTTGTAAGTTTATGTTAAATAAATTACTTTTGATTCAAAATTATAAAATCTCCGTTAAAGGCAGCGCTTTTTTATGCAGATAATCACACTTACTTCGGATAGCGGAACAAAAGACCACTACGTAGCATCGATGAAAGGTGCCATTGTCAGTCTTTATTCTTCTGCGCTGATAATTGATATCTCACATGAAATTAGGCCTTTTGATATCGCTGAAGCCGCACATCAATTGAGAAATTGTTTTGATGATTTCCCGATTGGCACTATTCATATAATTGGCGTTGATGCCGAGCCTCAAATTACACCAGGTTCGGATGAGGGTTCTTATCCCAGTATCTTAAAGTATAAAGGCCAATATATTGTTGCAAATGACAATGGGTTTTTTGGTGCTTTTTTAGATCAAAATCACCCTGAGGAGTTTTATCGTGTAGAAAAATTGGTTGAAGAAGGGAAACATTATACTTTTCCGACAAAACAACTCTTGATTCCCACGGCTTGTAAAATTTTGAATGGAGAACATTTTAATTCTTTTGCAACGCCACGAAATAAGTATAAAAAAGCGTTTACACCAAGTGTCCTTGTTGAGAAAAACCTTATCAAAGGATATGTTGTGCATATTGATGCATTTGGAAATCTGATTACAAATATTGAAAAGCACTATTTCGACCGCTATGAGAAAGACGTTGCTTACACTATTTATTTTAGAAATAAGGAATATTTTATTGAACAAGTATCACAAGGATACAATGCTGTCCCTCCTGGTGATAAGGTCGCAATCTTTAATAGCAACAATTTGTTGGAAATAGCCATCAATCGAGGTGCAAATGCCTCTACAGGAGGTGCCGAACAGCTTTTTGGTATTCGCGTTGGTGATATGATTCGCATTGAATTTACACCACGAGGGTCTCACGATAATTTTGATTCACTTTTTGCTTAGAAAAGACCAAGTAATTTTCTGGATTCTTAAATCCGTTCTCTTATTTAATTAAGAAAAATTTCTTGCTGATTTGACTTTGGTTTTCTGTCTCAATTTCTATTAAATATGCGCCATTAGCGTAATCAGAAAGTACAATTTTATCGTATGCAGTGAATGTTTCTTTCTTAAAGATTACTTTACCATTAAAATCTTTAATCTCTACTTTTGCCGCACCTGAGAGTCCGAGTATAGAAAGCTCTCCTTCGCTCGGATTTGGAAATATTTGTATCAAATCAGACTCGTTTTCAATCGTATTGGCACATTGTTCTACTATAATTGAAATTTGTGCGGATCCCTCACATCCATTTGCATCGGTATAGCTTGCTATTAAGGTATTTACACCAATATTAGCCAATGTAGGATCAAAATTTGAGTTTGCCACTCCATTGCCAGATAAAACTGAATTAGCAGGATTTGCGGTAAGAAGAACAAGTCCTTCGTTCACACAAACAACATTATCAGTATCATTTGAAGTAAGAGTAACTACTGGATTTGAATTTACTACTATGTTTTGTGTAGTCGTATTTGACCCTGAATTATTTGAAACAGTAAGACTGACAGTATAGCTTCCAGCCGTTGCATATGAATGGGATGCATTTTGTACATTGGAAGTATTGCCATCCCCAAAATTCCATGACCATGTTGATGGTGAATTTGTAGAAAAATCAGTAAAGTTTACAGTCGTCCCTGAGCAGGCTGAATTAGGTGAGGTAAAGGAAGCTGTTGGAGGATTTGTTGATGGGATAGAGTAAAACACTTTAAAATCATCGAAATAGAATCCATCTGCATTTGTTCCGCCGTCTGATCTCAACTGAAATCGAACCTTTATTTGTTGTCCCAAGTAATCGCTTAGATTAACTTCTTCCAAAACCCAACTAGTCTGAGTTCCTTCATAAACAGGCAGGCCATTGGGTTGAACGCTACCATTTCCACTGGTTCCAGGAACTGTGTAGTTACCGCATTGTCCGATCCAAGTTGTCCCACCGTCAGTAGAAACTTGAAATTGAACAAAATCGTAATCAGCTTCGATTCCCCATTTGGCATAAAATGAAATCATAGCGTTAGTAGCTTGTGTCAAATCAATTGTTGGAACATAGGTATATGTTTTATTGGTATTGTTCGAGTAGTTATTGGCTGACCCGTCGAAGAATGATTTTGAAGGAGAAACAAAAGTTGATGTTGTAGTTGACCAATTCCCCGTCCAATTCGTAACCGTTGTAGCATCTTCTAGCGCCTGAAGTGTTATGGCTCCAAAAGTTTTTACAATGGTATCTTTCTTAATCCAAAGTCCATTATCAGTTTTAAGAATATACTTAATTTGATCGCCAAATTGAATGGAAGAATTAAGCACATAGGATATCGAACCAGTTGAACCCTGTTGGTTATTTAAGTTGTAAGTTACTGAATTACCTACAGAAACGATGTTTAATAATGGTTCAATAGATACAATTACTGGTCCACCTTGTCGTCCTAATCTTCTGATTGAATGATTAAAATTACCACTTGTAGTTGCTACTGAAGAAGGATCTGTATCCTTAACGATGTTGTAATTTCGAGTTAAATGCGCTAATATCAAATTCGGAAAAACCATTTCTTGACAAGTGGCAATTATTTGCGAAGAAGGTTGCCAGAAAGCGGTTCCAACCTCTGGAGTATGAGCAAATACCGTGTCTTTTTGACCGACTCCAATATCCACTTTGTACATGTAATCATCTGAATCTCCCGAAGCCGGATATAAACCCGAAGATTTTTGAGCAAAGTAACCGTTAAGTTCGGTCATATGATTTGTGTACTCTTGAAAATAATTATGATGAGGTGCGAATTCGGCTGTTGTTGTACCTATAGGGAATAAAATGTCTTCTGCGTACGTGTGGGCATTAAAGGCCATTTCAAAATCGTTGTTTTGTACTAACCATCTCATAGCTTGAGTTTCGGGCTCTGAAAATGCAGAAGGACCGCAATAAGTTTCATTATTTGTATTTGTACTTGTCCCGGTTGTGCCCCAACCGTATGAGTAGTTCCTATTTAAATCAACCCCAAACGTACCGTTTCCATTATTTCTTCGGTTTTTACGCCACATCCCACCACCATTCGGATTCGTGGTTTCGTTGTATACATAGCCATCAGGATTGATACAAGGAACAAAATACATTTGGGTGTTATTAACCAAATACGTTACTTCATCATTGGTTCCATAATTCTCCAATAGATACCACATGTAAAAAACAGTTTCCATTAAACTCATTGGTTCTCTCGCATGATGAATGGCTGTATACAATAATTTGGGTTCGCCGCTTTCATCTGTGTTTGGATTATCAGAAATTCGAACGTTGTAAATAGGTCTATTTTGAGAAGTTAAAAAAGTAGAAATAGGCGCTTTAGCAGTAATTAAATTAGGGTATTGTGCAGCCATCGCATCCAATTCAGCGAGCATTTCATTGTATTTTAAATATCCGCCCATTGTTCCTAAATTGAAATTGGAAGGTGTAGCAGGTGAAAAGGCTGATGAACCACCGCCACCTGTTCCTGTGCAATTTGTATTTTTCAATACATTCGTAGGTTCGTCACTAGAATTTTTAAGTTGATCAATGTAGTATTTTTCGACGTCAGCTATAAGAACTTCATAATCGAAGCCATACTTATTCATTATTTGTATCTCTTCTTTCGAAAAGTCTGAAATAAAAAATAGTCCTTCTTTATTAATTCCATGATCCATAGCAACTCCTAGGTTACTTAATTTTAGTAGCTGTTCTTGTGTTCCAAAAACCTTAACTCGTGAGTAGTTTTGTGAAAAGGAGTTAAGTGAAATGCTCAATAAAAAAATGGAAAATAATAGCGTTCGCATAGTAATAGTTTAGGTGACTAAATTATTAAAATTTAATGACATTACTATAATTTAACCGTTATTTAAATAAATCTAAATACGGCTTTTCTTGTGAAAGAACGGAGTATCGGTCAAAAATGGTTTGTTTTCCATTTTTACCTAATTGTTTTCGCAACTCTGCATTCAAAATTAGCATTTCAAGAGCCTGTTTCCATTCCTCATCAGTTGATGCAATTATACCATTTGTTCCATGATCGATAATGTCTGTATTAACGCCAACAGGCGACATAATCGTTGGAATTCCCAGGGACATATATTGCAATCCTTTAAAACCGCATTTCCCTTCAGACCATTGGTCTTTGACTAAAGGCATAATTCCAATTGAAAAAGACTTTAAATCCTCAATTTCAGTTTCTTTTTTCCATTTTACAAATTCAAGATTTGGCAAATCGAAAGCTGGTTTCTCGTTAGAAATTACGCGAATTATGTATTGGAATTTGGCATTTAATTCTTCAAAAACCGGCAATAACGCATCTAAGTAACGCATGGTAGTATGCGTACCCGTCCAACCCACCACAATGTTTTCTGGATAGTATTCCGTCGTTCCGGTGTGATAATTTTCAGTATCGATTGTCGTTGGAATAATTTTAACACTCGTATTGAATTGTCTTGCATAATCAGCCAAAAATTGATTTCCTGCAGATATCTGTCCCGCCCATTTCATGCAATAGTTTACCTTCCAATAGGCCTTTAATCGATGAAATTTTGCGTTGCTCTCGCTGTAATTAGGTAACCAAATCGCATCATCGAAATCATAGATATACTTTCTTTGAAGTACTTTGGCGATTATCCATTCGAAGATGGGTGGTCCTAAATGTGAAGCTTCGCGATGAATAAATATATAATCTGCTTTTCTCAACGAAAAGAGAAGAAAAAATCGCTTTAGAAAACTCCCTAAAACACCTTTGATCTTTTGCAGTTCATTTCCTTCACTGTAGAGTGTTTTCCATGTTTTTTCGTCCAAAAAAGGAAATAGCTTTACTTCATATCCTTCTTGCTCCAAAAATGAAAAATATTGTTCGAATCGAAACCGCTGTGAAGGGGCAGCATTGAATGGATAAGGAGCAATAAAATATATTTTCTTTTTCGTCATTTACTAAAGCAATTTTCTATAAACGTTGAAGTAATTTTCCACACCGTTTTCTAAACCATAAAATTCTTGGGCGCCTTGTTGAGAACGTTCTTTTTCAAAAGGAATTGAGTCCCAATTTATTTTACTAAACGCGTCATTTTTTAGTGTGTCTAGTACTAAACCAGCTTGGTATTTTTCAACAATGATATCGGTATCACCAACACCTGAATTACAAATAATAGGTATTCCCATCGACATTAATTCTCCTTGCTTGGTTGGTGACGATGCTTTCTTAGAATAGGTTGGCCGAATAAAAAATACAGAAGCAGAAAATAAACTAATAAAGGAAGAAACTTCATTGTGTTTTGCTGACTGAATTCGAATGGAATCGATTGATATGTACAATTCTCTTGCTTTATTTAGAATATAATTAGGATCATCACCTGAAACAAAAAGAAATATTGAATTCGGTTTCTCACTTAATAAACTCTTGAATAGTTGAAGCATTTCATCTAACATGTACCAAGTTCCGATAGAGCCTACATATCCTAAAATGAATTGATTAGAGTGTATTTTTAGATTTTGGCGTAGTTCTGTTTTTTTGTTTTCTGTGATTTTGAGTGGATTGAATTTAGTTAAATCCGCACAACACGGAATAACGTCAATTTTTTCTTTCAAATGATTAAATCCTGTCCATGAACAAATTTCGTCTTTTCCATTGTGTGTTAATGAAATTACATGATCTGACTCCAGAAAAAATTGCCTTTCCTTTCGCTTAAAAAATTGATAAACCACCTTAAAAACAGGATTGGAAAGTGACCATATTTTTCCGTCAATCCGTTCATCCGCCCAAAACCCACGCATGTCAAATAAGAACTTGGTGTTTAGCTTATGTTTCATCGCTAAACCTACCATCGCTGAAAGATAACTTCTGCAGTGAATGATGGAAAAATTGTGCTTGCCATGTAGTTTAAATGCCAGTTTTCGCATTCGCCAGACATCGTAAAGTGTAGAAAAAAGCGGAGGCTTTTTGGTGTAAATTCGAGGATGCCAAGTTATGTTATGTTGATCACAAATTTGCTGAATATCGGCTTTCAATTTTTCAAATCGATCCGGTTTTTCAAAGCTAATTAGGTGGAAACGAAATCCTTTTTTTGAAAGACCAATGATATACGGTAAAACCTGAGATTGACCCAAAGGATCAGTCATCCCGTCATATGATAAATAAAGAATATTTTTTACTTCATCCATCGTTCATACCACATTTGGAACATAAGCAAATACCACAATTTGAAATCATACTCTGACTTTCCAGCAAAGAAATTTGTTTTCAATCGATTGACAGCATCCCAATTAAATAGTCCTTGTTCGCGAATATTTTTTTCACTTATGTAGTCATGAACCATATCCTTTAATTCATTTTGCATCCAAGAAGCCAGAGGAATGGCAAATCCCATTTTTGGTCGATCCATCTTTTCTTTTGGAATAAAATCATGAACAATTTCCCGAAGAATGTATTTTTTTATTCCGTTATGATATTTAAAATCATCAGGTAGTTGGGCTGCATATTCAATAACTCTGTGATCTAAAAAAGGTTCTCTGCCTTCCAGACTTGCTGTCATTGTTGCTCGGTCTACTTTTTGCAAAATATCATCCACCAAATAGGTTTGATAATCAATTGCCATCATGTAAGAAAGAGGAGAGGAATCAGAATTTATTAATTCTTTGGAATTATAAGCAGTGGCTAATTTTATAGGTTCAAAATTCAAAAATTCCGCAAGTTGCTTATCCGTAAATTGTTCACTTAAACTTAACATCACTTGTTCTGAAGACGGGTCTTTCAAAAGTGATTTTAATTTTTCATAGCGATTTGGAAAGTTATATTTGTTTTTTAGAATAGGAATTTGATTTGCCGGGACAACATTCATAATACCTGCTATTCCTTTGCGCGCAAAAGAGGGAATTGCTCTTAATTTATTGCCGTAACGCATGAGGTAGTCATAGCGGTTGTATCCAGCAAAAACTTCATCTCCAGCATCTGCACTTAAAGCAACTGTAACTTGTTTGCGAGCCATTAAACTCACTAAAGTCGTTGGAATGGCACTACTATCGGCAAAAGGTTCGTCGTAATAGTATGGCAAATCTTGAATTAAATTTAGCGCCTCTTTTTGTGTACATTCAATTTCTGTGTGATCTGTGCCTAAAATTTCAGAAGTTTGTTTTGCGTATTCCGCTTCATTTAAACCAATATCTGGAACAGAAATAGTAAAGGTTTTCAATTTTTCAGTCCTATCTTTTTGAAGTATTGCTGCAACAGCTGAGCTATCATATCCGCCGCTTAAGAAAACACCCACGGAAACGTCAGCCACCATGCGATAATTACACGCAGAGGTAAGGAGATTGGTAGTTTCTTTTTTTGCGGTTGCAAAATCAACAGTTAGTTTTGGTTTGTTATACGCATCGTAAACATTCCAATATTGCGTTTGACGATTTAGGGAATCACCAAGTGTTTTGAGCCCATCAACCAATGAAAAATGTATGAAATGTCCAGGTTTTAGCTTGTAACAATTTTCAAAAACACAATGTGGGGTTGGAATATTTCCATATTGCATAAAAGCCGCTATGGAATTTCGATTAAGTACTTTTTTAAAGCGAGGATGTTTGTGAAAAGCCTTTAGTTCAGAGGAAAAGAGAAATAATCCATCTTCGTAATAATAGAAAAATGGCTTGATTCCTGCTCGATCTCTAACACAGATTATTTCTTGGGTTTGAATGTCAACAATAACAAAAGCAAACATTCCAATAAACCGATGAACACATTCTTTTCCCCATTGAGCAAACGCATGCAGTATAACTTCAGTATCGGAATTCCCCGAAAAGGAATGACCTAATTCAATCAGCTCTTTTTTAATTTCACCATAATTATAAACCTCACCGTTAAAACAGATCCAAAAATTTTCAAATTTCATGGGTTGCTTGCCAAACGAAGACAAATCTATAATTGATAAACGTCTATGGCCAAGGCCTACAGTTGCTTTTTCTGTTTCTATACGTTCAATTCCACTTCCATCTGGCCCACGATGATATAGGGAATCGGTCATGGCAGATAGAACTTCTACATTCGATTCCTTTTTAAAGTCTATAAATCCAGTAATTCCGCACATCGTATGAAAAGTAGGTTGTTTTACAAATGTACAATGAAAAAGAGTGTTTTAGCACATTTTTTTTCTCTAATTTTGGCCGTTACCAATTCCCCTCGATGAAAAATATCGATTTTTCGATAGTACTTTATAATGATCACACAAACCGGTTGACTTTTTTTACTGGTTTGGATGTATTAATGTTGATTTTCTGGTTGATATTAGTTGTAATTATTGCGAGTTACATTAAATCGCGGAATAAGGAGAAGGAACATTATAAATATTTCATGGTAAATATTTATTTCAAAATCTTTTTTGCTTTTGTTTTTGCTTTTTATTATTTGTTTTTCATCCATGGGGGCGATACTATTGCTTTTTTTGATACGTCAAGAGTATTAACTAATTTATTATTAAAGTATCCCAGCTATTACATTAGTGAATGGTCAACATTTGCCGAAGAGGTAGGCTATGTAAATCATTTCACGATTGAAACGGGTAGGCCGCCTGGCTGGATTGCAAGAGAGCCGGAGGGATATTTTGTAAGTAAGGTTTATTCAATATTAAATTTATTTACAGGAAGTAGTTATTTGGCCACAACTGTTTTAACGGCTTTTATAGCATCTCTTGCATCCTTTAAACTTTATGATTTTATTGTTTCATTTGGTATTCATGATTATAAAAAATTAGCCTTGTATTTTCTTTTTATTCCTTCGCTAAGTTTTTGGTGTACTGGGGTTTCAAAGGATACGTTGATTTTAATTTGTATCTATTATATGATACCCTTAATTTACAAATTAATTGTAGGAAAGGCAAAATTTAAAATCTGGAATATTTTTCTTATTTTATTGTTCTCTGGTATTCTTTTGAATATCCGATCGTTCATGCTAATTGTTGTAATCATTCCATTTATTTTTGCTTTTAATGTAAATTTTGCCAACTATTATTTCAAAGGTAAATTTTTACGACGCTTAATAAGAACAGTTGTGATTTTGGTAGGTTTTGGATTTATAGGGTTTTATTTTTCGGGAGAAACGGCGCAAAAATATTTGAAGGAGGCAGAAGTTGTTCAACAAGATTTTAAAATAAATAAAACATACACGGGAGCGAAATACGATCTTGGTGAGGTCACCTACACGCCTGTTGGTATTTTACGAGCAATGCCATTATCTATTTTTACCGGTATTTACCGCCCACTTCCTTGGGAGGCATTATCACCTGGGCTTATTTTAAACGGAATAGAAAGTGTTTTACTATTTTATTTGACTTTTCAATTTTTTATCGGTAAACGAAGACAACGAATCGCTCGAATAAGAGACTCTGATATCCTTACATTTTCACTTTATTTTGTTATAATATTTGCATTTATGACAGGATTTACCTCAGTAATCTTTGGTGTTTTAGTGAGATTGCGCGCGCCTTTACTGCCATTCTTTTTATTATTATTAACGGTTAAACCAGCGGATGAGAAAAAAGAAATGGATAATACTCACGAAATGGGGGGCTAATAATAGTTATATACTTTACAGTATTTTCAACAAGTTTCAGTTGTATTAAACTTTATTACTTACCTTTAAAAATCATAAAAAATAGTTTGTTCGTGAAAATCTCGATTATTGCATTTTTAATTTTGTTTTCTTCCATAACAGTTTCATGTAAAAAGAAGAATAAAACACCCCAACCTCAACCCATTACAAATCCACAAGATACTACCACTACTACTATAGATACGTTGTCAAAATTGGTAAT
Source organism: Crocinitomicaceae bacterium (assembly GCA_044361535.1). Lineage (GTDB taxonomy): Bacteria > Bacteroidota > Bacteroidia > Flavobacteriales_D > Crocinitomicaceae > UBA952. Next base: position 26,205 of record JBIKIQ010000009.1, on the reverse strand, counting down.
TAATCTAAGTGGTATGCAAAATACCAGTGGAAAAGTGAATGTAGCACTGTATAATAGTTCTTCGAGTTTTAATGATCCAAATCAAGCATATCGCGAGCTGTTTCTGGATTGTTCCGGTGGATCGATGGTTATTATTTTGGATAGTTTGGTTCAAGGAGAGTATGCATTTGCTATCTTTCATGACGAAAATGATAACCAGCAGATTGATCAAAATTGGCTGTCAATTCCCACAGAAGGATTTGCATTTTCCAATAATGCAATGGGTTCTTTTGGTCCACCTAGTTGGACACAGGCCAAATTTTCAATTCCTGCTTCTTCAACAGTTAATCAAACGATTACATTGAATTTCTTTTAAAGCGAAATCCTATTTTTTTCGGATTTTTTTTTAACAAACAGTTTGGTTGAGGATAAATTCCTTCCCTTATTATGTGCTTAGTTTTTTTAGTCAGGATTAACACCTCCTTTGTTTCATCGACAGATCGCAAAAACGCTATTTGAATTGTTTTTTTATCCTTTTTAATCCACGTATACGGTACAGTCATCTCATTTCTACCCACTTTAAAAATAAGGTCTTTTTTTTGAATTGTGAGTAAGATGGGAGTGCTTGATACATCTATAAATTGACCCCCTGTATTTACCTTATAAGCAGCTATTTCACCTTCATATTCTCCCCAAAACTTTTTTTTCAAGGGTTTTTGGGCACTCAAATAGGTTGTTGCAAAAAGAAAAATAAGAAGGAGTACTTTGGTCATAAGCGTCTAAGTTAAGAAAAATGTACTTCTTATGAGAACATTATCTACGGATTATCCTTTCAGTATAAAGGCACCATTTTTTAGTAAATAACCTTCTCCTTCTTGAATCCAAGGCATATAGATTGGTGAATTATCTGTTTCAATCGGTTTGAAAAGTACTTCATACTTCTTTTTATTCCATGTCAGTTGAACAGAATTTTGAGCATCAGAAATCTCAAGCCTCTGATTTTCAATTGTTAAATTTATTGTTTTACCGCCTAAATTATGATAGATAATGTCACCAGGATTTAGTTTGACATACGATTCAACCAGTATTTTTAATTTATCTATTTGTTCGGGTTTTGCTTTGTAAAAACAATGGATTTTATCATTAACCTTGAATGTTGCGACAAATTGATTGTGGTTGAAAATACATAATTCTGTTTTTGCAAGAACTTGGTTTCTTTGAAAAACAATCGCTAAAAGCAGTAAAAAATAGATTGAATACCCTGCACCTATTTGTTTGCGGGTTTTGGCATGTAAAATCAAGAAAACAAATAGTAAACTTAATAGAATTACCATCCAAAAGGGTATCGAATATCCATAGGCGACAGCTCCTGGAATTTCTTCTATTTTTTTTACAATCCAATACATCGCATAGACTGAAAAACCCAAAAGAATTCCAATAAATTGAGATAAAATCGGCACATATTTAATGGCAAAAAGAAAAAATCCCAGACCCATAACTAGGGTTGAGAAAAACATAAGACCCAGATTACTGAGCACAAAGTAGTTTGGAAATTGATGAAAATAGAATAAAGAAATGCCTGTAGTCATTAATTGTGCTGCAAAACCGAGTGCTGTTCCCTGCCAAAGTTCTTTAACCCCAATTGTTTTTACTTCAAGTAATTTTTCAATTTTCGGGTAAAACAAGAAAATGCCAATCATTGCTAAGTAAGAAAGCTGAAACCCGATATCTAAAACGTATAACGGATTCAACAATAATAAGATAAATGCAGAAAAAAACAAGGTGTTCATCGAGTCGTGTTGTTTTGAACTCATTTGGGAAAGCGCTAAAATTGAAAACATTAATACTGCTCGAATTACGCTGGCAGAAAATCCTGTAATCAAGGCATAGATCCAGAGAAAAACAACGATGATTATTGTAGCCTGTTTTTTACTTATGAAACGGGGAAACAAGCCAAAAACAGCCAAAAATAAATACAGAATCAGCCCAATGTGCATTCCTGAAACAGCCAAAACATGCATTGCTCCCGTATTTGTAAATGCATTTTTGGTTTCAGTATCTAACAAAGATTTATCTCCCAAAATTAATGCTTGGGCAATAGCCAAATCACTTCCTGTCAGGTTTTCTTTTAATGCTGAATTTAGGTAATCTGAAAACCCATTTAGCATTTTTGTAAATAAGGCAGGGGATTTTGAATCAATCCATGTTAACTCATCTGCAGAAACAAAAGAAATTGCATCAACACCTCGCGACTTCCAATAGTATTCCGCATCAAACTCTCCAGGGTTATTTTTGTTTTTAATCTTCGTGATTTCTGATCCAAAAAGTATTTCATCTCCTGTTTGCAGGAAAGAAAGTTCCTTGGCAACATAAATCAAAATTAATCCTTCAGTATCATTCTTTTTTGCTTTACTAAAAATGGTATTTGCTTTTACAATTGCTTTATTCCATAGTCCTTGTCCTGAGGCGATTTCTATGATTTCTCCTTGAATAAGATCACCCTTTTTGTATCCTGATTGAAACAAAGAAACTTGATGCTCAGTATGAAAAGTAGCAACGAAGGAGCCCAGAAGAAAAGATAGTGCGTATGCAGAAAAATAAGCTACTATTCCTGATTTAGCATTGATAAACTTCCAATAAGCAAATGTTCCAATGGTAATTGTTACTGCTAATATGGTAGAACTTGACCAAATTCCTTGAACTAAAACAAGAACTAATCCAATAACAAAAGGAATGCAAATATGAGCAAAAGGTCTTTTGTAGAATTCTAAATTCATATGATACTTAATCCTTCAGGAAAATCAACGATTTTCTATCCTTTCAAGCAAATGTAAATTTTAAAAACAAAGACCTTGATTAACTTGAGTATATTCTATACATTTTAAAGTTTAACTAATACAATTAATGTATAACTTTAATTCGTTTAATGGTTGGTTTTAGGTTAGGTGAATTCTTGCCAAAATACGTTGAAATGCCTTGAATGGCAGTTGTTACATAAACCCAGACTAGGATAGATGAGGCTCTGAATTTGCAAAGTTGAGCATTATAACTAACTATTACCCTCCCAAAAGAATTTTATATGTTAGGTTATAAGTAAAGTTTTGTTATTTGTTTAATTAGCAGAATTAGTAGATTCAAATTATGTAAGAAACCAGGAACTATTTTTTAATGGTCATAATATATTCTTGTTCATTTCTTGTAACCCTATACTTGATTCCGGAAATATGCGTAATTCGATATGACTCCTCCCCTTCATCAACCATATATAAACCACTTGGGGCATCATTTGAGTCTGAATTAATGAATTCCCATTGGCCATTTTCTGAATAGGTAATTACATTTTCATCATGTTTAAATAAGAAACTACATAGTTGATATCCTTTGTTACATACTTCTATATCCAATGAATAATAACCTCCATCTGTTAATGTGTATGATCCATCTTCAAATGATTGAGAGAAAGAATAGGACGATAAAAGCAATAGGCCAGATAAAATAATTCGTTTCATTTTTTTACATTTAATTTACGCCATAAAATTAAGTATTATTCTTAACAACATCACAACCAAAATTTTAGGAAAAAAGGGATTTAGTTTATTTGTGAATTTTTATCAAGGTAAAGAGTGAAAAATTACAATAACGAGTAACAAAGCTTTTCATTAATGACTTTCGTAAAAATTAAATGTGTTCGTGATAAATGAGAGTATCCAATTATTTCATCAGTATGGAGAATCTACTAAATGTAAGTTCCTGTTATTTTTCAAGTTAGACTTTTTCTTTCGTATTGTTTCTAAACCATATAGGCAAATATTAAAAAGTCATTTAGCCACTCCAGTTAAATGGGAATACATGGAATTAAAAGTTAAGGGTAATTCAGAGAAAACGTTACTTTTGCGAGCAGATTTATAGTTGAAGAATCAATTCAAAAACGAATAATAAACGTGATTAAAACCCTTGTTATTTTTATATGTATTTCTATTGGTTGTGTTGCTCAAATTAGCGATACTTCGGATCAACATCTATTTCGCTCCTTTGGCCCTGAATTTCTTTGGGGAACAGCTTCAGCGGCATACCAAATTGAAGGAGCGCATAACGAAGATGGCAGAGGAAATTCCATTTGGGATGTGTTTTCTGAAAAAGGAAAAATAAAAAATAAGGAGAATGGCAATGTCGCTGCCGATTTTTACCACCGATACAAAGAAGATATTGCCCTTGCAAAGAGCATGAATTTTGGTGTATTCCGCTTATCCATTTCATGGTCACGTATTTTTCCTAAAGGAACAGGCAACCTAAATCCAAAGGGGGTTGAATTTTATCACAATGTTATAGACGAATGTATAAAACAAGGATTACAGCCCTGGGTGACATTATACCATTGGGATTTGCCCCAAGAACTGCAAGACCGTGGTGGGTGGGCAAATCGCGAGGCAGTTGATTGGTTCAAAACATACACACAATTTTGCGCTCGGGAATACGGCACGAAAGTAAAGCATTGGATGTATTTAATGAACCTTCGGCCTTCATTGGCTTGGGTTATTTAGCGGGTTATCATGCGCCAGGAAAAAGAAATATCAGCGCTTTTCTCAAGGCAAGTCACCATGCTTGTTTGGCCATGTCAGAAAGTGGTCGAATTATAAGAAAAGAAATCCCTGATGCGCAAATTGGCACTACGTTTAGTTGTTCAAGTGTAGATCCATTTAAGAATAAAAAGAAACATTTTAAAGCGGTAAAAAGAATGGATGCCATGCTAAATCGCATGTTTATTGAACCAAGTTTAGGACTTGGGTATCCCGTAAACGATTTTCCATTTTTACGTAAAATGAAGAAATTTCAGCTTCCTGGTGATGAAGAAAAACTCAAATTCGATTTTGATTTTATTGGCTTACAAAATTATTTTCGCGTTGTGGTAAAAAAAAGCCCCTTTGTACCTTTTCTTTGGGCCAAGCCAATAAGTGCTAAAAAGAGAAATGTTCCATATAATGAAATGGGTTTTGAAATTTATCCCGAGGGAATATATCGAATACTTAAGCAATTTTCTGAATATAAATCGATAAAAAATATTGTAATTACCGAAAATGGAGTTTGCGTGACAGACGAATTGATTAACGATCAAGTTCAAGATTCCTCGCGGATTGATTTTTTTCGTTCTTATATACACCAGGTATTGAAAGCCAAACAAGAAGGTGTACCTGTTTCCGGTTATCTTGTTTGGAGTTTAACCGATAATTTTGAATGGACAGAAGGATACAAACCGCGTTTTGGGTTGGTATATGTGGATTACAAATCGCAAATGCGTTATATCAAAGATTCTGGTAAGTGGTTTGGAAAGCACCTTGAGCAGAAAAAGGAATAGGTGATTGCAGTTTTTAGAAAGGTATAAATCTCTTTTACGCTTAATAATTTGAAATTCATTTTCATCAATATTTAGTGAGATATAACCTTCTGGGCAACCATCCTTTTGACAAAACGTCTTATTTAAGCTTTTTTAGTTAATCCAGCGTTATGAAAAATTGGAAGTTTTACAATCGTATTCGTTTTTATTTCAAACGATTATATAGAATATCGGTACCTGCCAAAAAACAGGAAGAATTAGTTTGGAAAGATCTCAAAAAGACACATACTGATTCCGATTGGAGATTTGGAATTTACGAGCGAGAAAAATATGTTGAAACCGTCTTTTCAATTACGGATGATTATCATGAAAAGTACTATTATATGCTGTATGATAATCACTATCATTGTAGGGTGAGATTTATGCATCAATTCCCATCCGATTTAACTACAGATATGTTTGTGCTTGCAACACATTTTAACAATGTCTTGAAAAATGGGGTTGTAGTTGTCAATCCTACTGATCAATATGTGGAATACCGTCATCGTATAAATATTTTAGTGCCTTTACTCTATAGCGGAGAAATTCATGCCGCTCTTATTGAACACTTTAATACTTCTCGTGATATTTATGCCGCATTCCAACGCTTGGTTTTAGAGGGTGAGGCGCCAGCTATCATTATAGCAGACTTGTTAAATTCATTGAAAAATGAAGGTCAGAATGATAAAGACGACAATCAATAAGGATTAGTATAAATTGTTTTCCATTTGATTGTGGAAAATCAGAGTTTCTGTAAAGCACCAACACGCCTTCTTTATTCTTGCATTTGTAGTATTTGTGTTTACTTTAAATTACCTTTAGCACAGGTAAAAATTGCAGTGTAACATATATGCAAAGTTCAATTATACTTTTTTTTAGGATTGAATTAACTGCCTAATTGAATTTATTTTACGTAGCTGAAAAACCGTATTTTTTATGAAAAAGAGTTTGTTCCTTTTGATTTTTGTTTCAATATTCCTCATGGGTTATGGACAAAAAATCAACTTTTATCGAATTAAAGAGAAGAAGATTAATCTCTCTGAAAAATTAGGAATTAAATCAGATAGTAACGATCATTCATTTTCCTCTTTCAGAATCAGCAAACAAATTACATTAAAACAATACAAGCAATACCTAAGAAGCATTGAAAAAGACTCTTCCTATGCATTTTTCCTGAGTCAACTGCCAAAAATTGAAAGACAGGAGTCCCTAACGAAGAATTATTTAAATGCGTCAGATTTTGATGATGAACCAGTTATTGGTGTTTCCATGGATAATGCCTGTAATTTTGCGGTTTGGTATTCCTCCATTCAAGGCAGTGATAAAGTTAAATATCGGTTGCCCATGGTATTTGAATGGATAAGTATGAACGAAGAAACGGTAAAGAAATCTGATAACACCAAAAAAAACAAGTTGGTAGGACCTATATTAGACTGGACCATTAATGCATTCGATGAGTCAGCCTATCTTTTTCAAAACCCAAGTAAGTTCCCTGTTGGCTACCTTTATCAACATTCAAAATACGATCATAAAGTGCTAAAGAGAAAATGTGTAATTGGAAGATCATTTCGAATTTCATTGGCTGATCCAATTAAAATCTCGTCCTTATTTTCCTATTATGCAGACGAGGGTTATGCGGATGTTGGATTTCGATTAATAGAAGTAGGTAGGGTAGATCCTTTTGAAAAGTATACCAAGCAAGAACCAATTCAATCTGATATTAATTTGAAGTCTATTTCTTCACTAAAAACTCTTCCTTATTCGATGGAACTTGTTGAGCAACATTCGATTGAATTAAATGATCAACTTGTAGAATACGCTACTAAAAACGGCCAATTAGATGGGACTTTTACAGTATACAAGCAGGTAGGAAACAACAAGGTTACAGTCGTTAAAGGTGAGATGAGAAACAATTGTCGGGTGGGTTATTGGACGATTTATGATGAGAAAGATCCAAGTAAAATATTGATTAAACGATTATACCGATCACATTTAGAATTTGAGCAGCTACTTCCTAATCACTCTTCGAGTAAATTAATTCCTTTTGTGACTAAAAACATGAATCCTACAGCTGGTTTAAATGATGATGGCTACAAGGAATATGCATATGTTACAAGTGCAGATTTTATTTTTAGCAGCCGTCTATACCGTGAAATACTTTTTGAAAAGAACAAGATTCCTGCAAATCAGATTATTGAATTACTAAAAACGACAATAGATAAAAAGGAAATTATCGTTTACGACACTTCCAATTTCATGACAATTCGCGAGGATAATCCGTTTGAAAACTTTACAGGTAATATTATCGGTTTTAGAATCAAAGAAGACTTCTTTTTTGATAAAAACCGAAAACTTTCTGAAACTAGAATTATCGGATTAGCGCCTATTTATTTTGACTCAACTATCAATGATAACAGGGAATTATGTTGGTTGTATTTTCCCCAATTAAGAAAACACCTCGTTAAAATACAAGATCCTTTTTCTGGTTCTAATTTAGACAACTTATTCTTTGAGAGAAATTTTTTCGGTGAAGTTTATCAAACTCAAAATAGCTATGATAAAATGGATGCAGAATCGATAAAGAAAGACTTAAATTTTAAAGATATTGAGTTGTTATTAACTGAACATCAAATTTGGTTATTCCTTGAAGGGAAGGGAGAGTGGTATTAGGTTTATGAAAAATCAGGTATAATTCACTTTTTCAATTATCTAAAATTTATGCTTAGACCCCAACTTTTAGAATTCATCCCAATTAGATCAATATTTTCTAAGTGTCGGTCATAAAAAAAGCCATCATTTTTGATGGCTTGACCACTGTGGCTCCCTTAAATTTAATTTTGTCGAACCAATTCATTACAGATCTGAAGCGTTTGAATACTCTTTATGATTTCATTTTCAGTAACATAGCTGATTAACATTTTCATGTTTGTTCTAATGTAACAGATATAGATTTTAAAATATCAGTTTTTTTTACCCCCAACTATTGACTTTCCCATTTAAGTCACCTATCCTTTTAAAAAGTACAGACGAAATGGGGATTGAAAAGAAAATAAAAAGAACAGTGTTGCTTCCAAAAAATATGGTGGAGGAAGTGAATAGGTTAGATATTTCCCCAACTCAAAGGAGTTACGCATTTAAGTTTATATGGTTGTTGATAAGAGATTCTCAACGGAAACATGATAACATATATTCACCAGTTGAAAGAACATTCCAGGATCTAGAATCTAATTACACAAAGTACTATTACAAATGGATCAAGTTATTACTCAAATCTAAATTGGTAAAGAGAACTTCATATTCTAAAGATAAATGTTTCAAATATTTTCTTAACACAAATAGTATAACAGGAAATCCGGGGCTTTTATGCTCCCCCAACCTAGAAGAAGACCTCATCGAAGTAACCATTTTTGATAAAATATATCCCCAGGATCAATACCAAATTTGGTTTAATCAGGATATCAACTCACTCACTATGGATAAAAAGGAATTGGAACCCCTTTTTAAAAACAGAGTGGAAAATGTAACTGTTCAAACGAGTAAGATCAAGGTTGTTGAGGAGTTGTTAGCTGGTCGATATAAATTGTACTCACCTTATGGTCAACCCGGTAGTAGACGATTCTTTAGTCATAATGAAATCAACTTAAGATCTAGACTAACCAACACCAGTATAATAGTGTCGAAAAAGGGGGTTGTTTTGGACGATTTGAGTCGCTTTTTGGAAAGGAGAAGGGAAAGTATAATACTTTATGATAAAAACGGATTAAATCAATTGTTTTCCCAAGATTACAAAGCGACTAGGAACACCACCAACGACCGACTTGACACCAACCTTACGAACCTACCGTCGGTGTATACCGATTGGATATGTAAGAAGAACGATTTGATTCAAATTGACTTAGCGAACTCCCAACTTTGTTTTTTATCCAAAATGTTAGAGGACGCACCAGGATTGAAAGGCGTCGACAACTTTTGTAGTCTCAGTTTTAGTGGTGAAATATATACCTACGTTCAAAATCAACTCGGATTGGAAACCCGGGATGACGCGAAATTACTCATGATAACTATTCTGTTCTCGTCTAATTATAACTCCAAGGGTAAAAAGGAATTCAAGTCCTTATTCCCTGAGGTTCACGAGTGGTTACATGCGTACAAGAAAGAACATGGATATAAAAATATATCCATAACTCTCCAAAAAATGGAGTCAAAACTTTTTATCGATAAGATTTACATTACACTTAAAAAGAGGGGGGTATTTTGTCTAACTAAACATGATAGTCTGATTATTAGACACAATGATTTGGGTAAAATAATGAGAACACTCGAAAGCGTCTGTAAAAAATCCTCATTCTCTGGAACTTTTAAGATTAACTATCCAAATAAGGATGAGGTGGAAAAGATAGTTTTCAATTTTAAATGATATTGATGTATAAAAACAATTGGACTTTTTACGAATATGTCACAAAACGACATATTATATTTAATTTAGCCTCTTAAATCACTAGACCCTTGAATCGGATAAAAGAAGTTTTAGAAGAAAATAAATTGACCCAGGTACAACTGAGTGAATTGATTGGAAAATCATTTGAAACCGTAAACGCCTATTGTTCTAATCGTAGACAACCCTCTCTAGAAGTTTTATTTCTTATCGGGAGGATTTTGAATTGTTCAGCGAAGGATCTACTGATTGATGAAAACATACTAAACCAGCATACCAATGGCAATTAAAAAATCGGAATTATACAGCTCCCTTTGGGCGAGTTGTGATGAATTAAGAGGGGGAATGGATGCCTCACAATACAAAGATTATGTTCTTACCATGTTATTTGTCAAATATGTAAGTGACAAATACGCAGGCAATCCAAATAGTTTGATTGAAATCCCAAGTGGTTCATCCTTTGATGACATGATTAAACTAAAAAATCAACCGGACATTGGGGATAAAATAAATAAGCAAATCCTACGCCCACTTTTTTCTGCAAATGGTTTAGAAGGGTCGGTTGAACTTGCTGATTTCAATGATGATGATAAACTAGGAAGTGGTAAAGAGAAGGTTGATACCTTAACAAAATTGGTTGCAATATTTGAGAATCCATCATTGAACTTTAAAAACAATAGAGCGGAAGATGATGATGTGTTGGGTGACGCTTATGAGTTCCTGATGCGTCACTTCGCAACTGAATCCGGAAAAAGTAAAGGTCAGTTTTACACACCATCGGAGGTTTCTAGAATCTTATCCAAAGTTATCAAGGTTCATGAAGCAGATAAACCATCTTATACGGCATACGATCCTACGGCGGGTTCTGGTTCACTTTTGTTAAAAGTAGCTGAAGAATCACCAAACGGATTAACCCTTTACGGACAAGAAAAAGATATTGCCACAAAAGGTTTGGCAATCATGAATATGTGGTTACATGGGAATCCTGAAGCCTCAATTGCAGGTAAGAACACCATTTCAGATCCACAGTTCAAAGAAAGTGACGGTACACTTAAACGATTTGACTTTGTCGTAGCGAATCCTCCATTCTCAGTAAAGAACTGGACCAATGGGATTAGTCCTATCGATGATATATTTAACCGATTTAGAGGCTATGGAACACCTCCGGAAAAGAACGGTGACTACGCTTTCCTTTTACACATCTTGGCAAGTTTGAAAAGCACAGGTAAAGGTGCGGTTATCCTACCTCACGGTGTTTTATTTAGAGGAAATGCTGAATCTGAGATTAGAAAGAATATCATAGAACGAAAATGGATAAAAGGAATCATCGGTCTTCCTGCAAACTTATTTTATGGTACCGGTATTCCAGCGTGTATAATTGTTTTGGATAAATCAAATACAGAGGAACGCAAGGGGATTTTCATGATCGATGCGAGTAAAGGATTTATAAAAGATGGTAACAAGAACAGACTGCAAGAAAAGGACATTCACAAGATTGTAGACGTATTTAATTCCGAAGTTGAGGTTCCAAAGTTTTCCAGGTTCGTTCCATTTGAAGAAATTGAAAAGAATGAATTCAATCTAAATATTCCTCGTTACATTGACACACAAGATGAGGAGGATATTCAGGACCTACAAGCACATTTGAGTGGTGGTATTCCAAATCGAGATATAGATGGTCTTAACAGTTATTGGACAGTTTATGGAAATCTAAAGAATGATTTATTTGAACCGTTACGAGAAGGTTATAGTCAATTAAAAATTGAATCGAATAAGATAAAAGAAACAATCTTTTCCCATCCTGAATTTACAGCATATAGTGACAGCTTGGAAAGTGTTTTTACAAATTGGAAAACAACAGTTTTACCTATTCTAAATCATATTGATGGGACCACTGCTCCGAAGAAATTTATCCATCAACTCACTGAAGCACTCTTAACAGAATACAAGGGAAAAAACTTGTTGGACTCCTACAGTGTATACCAGCATTTGATGAACTACTGGAACGAGACCTTGAAAGATGATATTTATTTGATTGTTGAAGACGGTTGGACCGTTAATGTTCGACGCATCTTGGAAAAGAACAACAAAGGGAAAGAAGTAGATAAAGGTTGGACCTGTGACTTGATTCCAAAAGAACTGATTATTAAAAAATTCCTTTCAACTGAACAATCTGAATTGAACGAATTCCAAAGTTCATTGGAGTCAGTGCAAAGTGAGATATCTCAGTTTGAAGAGGAACATACCGGTGATGAAGGATTGTTGAGTGAGGCAACGAACGACAAAGGCAGTTTGACCAAAGTAACGGTAACCAAATTCATTAAGGACAACAAAACCAATGCTAACGAAAAAGAAGCAGTTGAACAGGCAACCCAACTTTTAAATTTCTTCGACAAGGAAGCGGAATTGAAGAAAACGGTGAAAGCCAAAGAAGCGGAATTGGATCAATTGACCTTGGAACAGTTTGGTAAGTTGACTGGAAACGAAGTTCGGGATATCGTAGTGGACGACAAATGGTTGACATCTATCAAATTTGATATTCAGACTGAAATTGATGGTATTTCACAACGATTAACTACCCGTATTAAAGAATTGGGAGAACGCTATGATAATAAGTTAGGTTCACTAGCAATTGAGACTGAAACTCTTGAATCCATAGTAGCTGAACACCTTCAAAAAATGGGATTGGTATGGAGTTAAAAGAAAGACAAAAACTTAACTCAGAAACTAAATATCCTTCAGATTGGATTGAGTTAAACTTAGGTGAGAGTTCTGTTCTCAAAGCAAGAATAGGTTGGCAAGGGCTAACAACAGCTGAATATCTTAATTCAGGAGATTATTATCTTATAACTGGAACTGATTTCTTAAACGGTTTTATCGATTGGGATAATTGTGTTTTTGTAGCAAAAGAAAGATACGAACAAGATAAAAATATTCAGGTCAAGTCGGGTGACGTGCTTGTAACAAAAGATGGAACTATAGGTAAGGTAGCGTTCGTAGATGATGTTCCGTTACCAACCACATTGAACAGTGGTGTATTCGTGATTCGCCCAAGAAAAGGATATTATCACTCAGGGTATTTTTATCACCTATTAATGTCGGATCACTTCAAAGACTTTCTTGGTAAATTAACTGCGGGTTCTACAATATCCCATTTATATCAAAAGGACTTCGTTCATTATAATTTTCCTGCGCCCCCAACCCTTAACGAACAAAAAGCCATTGCCTATGCCTTGAGTGATGTTGATGCGCTAATCAGCAGTTTGGATAAATTGATAGCCAAAAAGAAAGCTATCAAGCAAGGTGCGATGCAGCAGTTGTTGACACCACCTCATAAAGGGGGGAAACGTTTGCCAGGTTTCAGTGGTGATTGGGAGCGAATCAAAGTAGAAAAAGTGATTGATGTACTAAGAGGAGGTTCTCCCAGACCAATTCAAGAATATATCACATCCTCTCCAGAAGGTGTAAACTGGATAAAAATTGGAGATACGAGCCCCAAAAGTAAATACATCGTTAGTAGTGTAGAAAAGATAATTCCAGAAGGGCAACAATATTCGAGGAATGTTAAAGTCGGTGATTTTCTTCTTTCAAACTCAATGTCCTTCGGTAGACCATACATTTTAAAAATAGACGGTTGCGTGCATGATGGTTGGTTAGTCCTTCAAAACTATGCTGAGTTTTTTGACAGAGAGTTCCTCTATTACACATTAATGTCTAAAGATGTTTTCAACCAATATTTAACTAAAGCATCTGGAAGTGGTGTGCTAAATCTAAACAAGGAACTTGTTAAAGTGGTGGAATTGAATCGTCCTAAAGATTTAAAAGAACAAGTCGCAATTGCCAAAATCCTTTCAGACATGGACACAGAAATTGATGTTTTGGAATCGAAAAAAGTAAAATACCAAGATGTTAAACAAGGCATGATGCAGGAATTATTAACGGGAAAAACAAGGTTGGTATGAAAAAGTATGTACGTGTCATGTTAGGATCTAAAAGTATTTATGCGAAAGAATGTCATGATGGATCATTTATCGGAGCAGATTTCGATATTCATGAAGACCTAACCAATAAGTTTACCGACAACTGGAAAGACTTTAACGCAAAGTACCGTCCTGTTTGGTTAAAAGCAAACCCTGGTAAAAGTAAAGTTGCCGCAGGATTAGCGTGTGGTATGTTATGGACCATTTGTAAAGGTATTCGTAAAGGAGATATCGTACTATGTCCTGATGGTCAAGGGAATTATTATGTAGGTGAAGTAGATTCAGACTATTACTACAAACCAAACGAGATACTTTTCCACCGTCGAAATGTAAAATGGTATCCTGTGGTAATTGAACGGAATGCCATGTCTCAAGAGTTGAAGAACTCTTCAGGTTCAATTGGAACAACAAGTGATATTTCTCAATACGCCGAAGAAATTGAACGCCTAATCGGAGGACACAAACCCCCAACATTGATTTCTACCGATTCAACTGTTGAAGATCCATCGGTGTTCGCACTTGAAAAGCACTTGGAAGACTTCTTGGTTCAGAACTGGAAACAGACAGAACTTGGTAAACATTATGAGATTTTTGAAGAAGATGGTGAAATTGTAGGTCAACAATACCCAAGTGATACAGGTCCCATTGATATTCTCGCTTTAAGCAAGGATAAAAAGACCATTTTAGTGGTAGAATTAAAAAAAGGAAGAGTTAGTGATAATGTAGTAGGTCAGATTCAACGCTATATGGGTTATGTAAAAGAAGAACTCGCTGAGAAGGACCAAACTGTAAAAGGTGTCATCATTGGATTAGATGACGACATTAGAATCAGGAGAGCACTATCCGTTACCAATAACATAGAATTTTATCGATACAAGGTAAACTTTCAATTATTTAAAAGTTAATCTACACAAATGAATAATACCATAGGTAAACCTGAAATAGTGACCCAAAATAGAATAATTGACCTTTTCCAAAAAGAACTTGGTTATGAATACCTAGGTGATTGGACTGAACATATGAGATCTCAACCCATCGAGGAAGAATTACTAATTAAGAATCTAATTCATCGTGGTTATTCTGATGCTGTTTCGAAAAAGGCGTGTGATGAATTGGTTAAGGTTGCTACTTCACTACCCAATGGATTGTATGAGGCGAATAAAGAAGTATACAAACTCCTGCGCTATGGTGTAACAGTAAGAGTTGAACAAGGGCAACCAAAAGAAACGGTTTGGTTAGTCGATTGGAAAACTCCTGGCACCAACCATTTCGCAATTGCTGAAGAAGTAACTTTTAAAGGGGGACAACATGATAAAAGACCGGATATAGTTATCTACGTCAATGGAATAGCTTTGGGGGTATTAGAATTAAAAAGAAGTAAGGTTGGAGTATCGGAAGGTATTCGTCAAAATCTCGATAATCAAAAACCAATTTTCATACAGAAGTTCTTTACCACTATTCAACTTGTGTTTGCTGGAAATGACGCTCAAGGGTTACGCTATGGAACCATTGAAACCACAGAAAAGTACTACCTCCAGTGGAAAGAAGAGGCGAATAAAGAATTTGATTACTCATTAGACAAACACCTTTACGTTTTAGGTCAAAAAGAACGATTCTTAGAACTTATCCATGACTTTATAGTCTTCGATAAGGGAGTTAAAAAATTATGTCGTCCTAACCAATATTTTGGGATTACTGCTGCTCACACCAATATCCGCAATCGACAAGGGGGTATTATTTGGCATACTCAAGGTTCAGGTAAAAGTTTAACCATGGTTTGGTTAACCAAATGGATTTTAGAAAATGTAGAAGACAGCAGAGTTCTAATCATTACTGACCGGGAAGAATTAGATGATCAGATTCAAAAACTATTTATTGGTGTTGAAGAAAGTATCTACCGAACAAAAAGTGGTAGAGACTTAATCAAGTCACTAAATGAAAAGAATCACTCATTGGTTTGTAGTTTGGTACACAAGTTTGGTCGTGGTTCAGAAGAAGGAGATTATGATTCTTTTATTGAGGATTTGAAACTGAGTTTAGGAACTGACTTCAAGGCGAAGGGTGATATCTATGTCTTTGTAGATGAATGTCACCGAACACAATCAGGTAAGTTACATGACGCTATGAAATTGATTCTTCCTGATTCTCTTTTCATCGGTTTTACTGGGACCCCTCTTCTTAAAAAGGACAAACAGAAGAGTATAGAAGTATTTGGTCCATACATCGGAAATCCATACAAATTTGATGAGGCAGTGGAGGACGGTGTCGTTCTGGACTTGTTATATGAAGCAAGAGACGTAGAACAATTTGTTACCGACCAACAATCCATCGATGAATGGTTTGAAGCGGAAACCAGAGGTTTAACTGATGTTGCCAAGGTTGAATTGAAAAAAAGGTGGGGGACAATGCAGAAGGTCCTGGGGTCTAAATCCCGTTTGGAAAAGATTGTATTTGACATCATAAAAGACTTTAAAGTCAAACCACGTTTAGCAACAGGAGAAGGTAACGCAATGTTGGTTTCAAGTTCCGTTTTTCAGGCTTGTAAATACTATGAATTGTTCCAAAATGCGGGTTTTAAAGAATGTGCGATTATTACTTCTTATGAACCACATCACGGAGATATTAAAGGCGAAGAGACAGGAGAAGGTTCACCAACGGATAAACTCTTGAAATACGATGTTTATCTTAAAATGTTAAATGGTAAAGCCACGGAAGATTTTGAAGCTGAGGCAAAGACTCAATTCATTAAGGAACCTGCAAAAATGAAACTCCTCATCGTGGTTGATAAATTATTGACAGGGTTTGACGCTCCATCGGCAACATATCTATACATCGACAAGAAGATGCAGGATCATGGGTTATTCCAAGCCATCTGTCGTGTAAACAGAGTCGATACAGAGGATAAAGAATACGGATATATTGTAGATTATAAAGACCTATTTGAAAGTCTTGAGAGATCTATTACCGATTACACTTCATCCGCATTTGATCAATTTGATGAAGACGATGTTAAAGGACTTCTTTCTAACAGATATGAAGTTAGTAAAGAACGATTGGAGACAGCCCTTGAGGCGGTAAGAGCAATGTGTGAACCTGTTCACCCAAAAGATGAACCTACCTTCATACATTACTTTTGTGGGAATACTGAAAATCCTGAAGATATTAAATCGACGGAAGAACGAAGAGTCGCATTGTACAAGGCAGTGGTTTCGGTTATTAGATCCTACGCTAATGTTGCCAATGAGATGAATAAACTGGGTTATTCCGATGAGGAAGCCAAGAAAATCCAACAAGAGGTTAAGTACTATTCAGATTTACGAGATACCATTAAACTGGCGAGTGGTGATTTATTGGATTTCAAAGCGTATGAACCTGGTATGAGACAGTTAATGGATATGTATCTTGACGCCAAAAGCAGCAAGAAGATTTCCAATTTTGAAAACAGTACCCTGGTAGATCTTATCGTTAATATGGCATCGGAAGAAAGAGCTGGATATGGTTCTTCTAAACAACAAGCGGTTGCAGAGACAATTGAGAATAATGTTAGAAAGGTAATTATTGAGGAGTCTCAGACTAACCCGAAGTATTACGAGAAAATGTCTATCCTTTTAGATGAATTAATCAAGCAACGAAAAGAGGAAACAATCGCTTACGCTGAGTACTTGGAGAAAATAAAAGATCTTGCAAAGGATGTTACGACGCCATCTATAAGTCAGTACCCGAGTTCATTAGATTCTCGTGCAAAACAGTCTTTGTATGACAACTTGGAAAAGAACGAGATATTAGCGTTAGCATTAGATAATGTTATCCAATCTAATAAACTAGATGGTTGGAGAGATGGCGGAATTAAAGAGAGAAAATTACGTCTTGCAATTCATAACCTCCTTAATAATGACGAACAGACCGAGAAAATAATGGAAATTGTGAAAGCACAACATGAGTATTAATTCTGAACATATTACGATTTCCAATTTAACCATCGATATCATTCGCAAGGACATAAAGAACATGCACTTAGCGGTGTATCCCCCAACTGGAAGAATTCGTCTATCTGTTCCCAATTCAGCTGATTCAGAAATGTTGCGTCTATTCGCAATTTCAAAACTAGGATGGATAAAGAAACACATTAAGAATTTTAACGATCAACCTAGAGAATCAAAAAGAACTTTTCAGACTGGTGAAAGTCATTACTTCATGGGAAGAAGATTCTTATTGACGCTTTCATTTTCCAATAGACAAAGAGTCTCCAAAAACGGAAATAAGATCATCCTTCAAGTTAAGGAAAACGCTACCACTGAGGAGAAGGCTATTCTTATGAAAGAATGGTACCGGAAGGAATTAAAAAAGATAGTTCCCTCACTAATTGAGAAATGGGAACCCATTATTGGGGTAAAATCAAATTCTTGGGGTATTAAGGTAATGAAAACCAAGTGGGGGACGTGTAATGTCGACGAGAAAAGGATTTGGTTAAATCTGGAGTTATCTAAGAAGCCCTTAAACTGCATTGAGTATATAATAGTCCATGAACTAGTACACCTTTTGGAACGCAGTCACAACGATAAATTCGTCGCTTACATAGATAAATTCATGCCGAAATGGAGACAGCACAGAGACGAATTAAATAGCCTACCTGTGGCACATAATGATTGGGGGTACTGATGGCTGAAAAATTAGAAATGGGTTTTGACCAACTGTTGTATGAACTATCGAAAGGACATACTATCGAAAGGATGAAGAAGGGAATAAAGCTGATTGAATTAGAACAGGTCAAAGAATGGAATAATAGATTTGGTTTTTCATTCCAAATTTTCCCCAATGATCACTTTATTGAAAACAAACCCCATTTTCATTTAATAAAAAATAAGGGTGAGATTAACTGTAAATTCTTTTTTGACGCAACCCTGATAAAGTGTTCTGGAAATAAATCCATCGACAAACAAACTCGTGAGGCATTGTTATACTTTACTTCCAAACCTCATACCCAAACAAACCTAAAAGAGCTTTGGAATAAGAATAATCCTTCCTTAATGGTGTAATTATTTTCAATTACCTCTTGACTTCTTCTTTTTCTTCACCTATACTTTATAAAAAGGTATGGAAGTAAGATTGTTAAAGAATAAGACTGTTGTCACCGTTTCCCCCATTTACAGTGAAAATTCCCAAAATTTTTTCTGTCTCATTTCCCATTTTTTTAAAAATAGCCGCTACGCTTTTAAAAGAGTTATTTACAGGATTGACGACACTTCCTAGGTTTATGGTTAACAACAAGACGGGGGGGATACCTCCCAGGAAGGGGCTTCACTCCACCAGCGGTGCATCAGGTAGTATTAGGGTATACCCAAAAGAGTAGAAAAAAGAATAAATATTTAATTTGGAAATCGTTAATAAATATACTATATTAGGGTATATTAAAAAATAGTTTAAAACAGTAGAATGAAAGCACTTTATATACGAACATCAACAGTTCAACAAAATTCAGAACGTCAATCTCAAAATTCGGATGGGTTTGACTTTATCTTGGAAGATAAATGTAGTGGAACAATCCCTTTATGGGAACGACCGAAAGGGAAACAACTTAAAAAATTAATTGACTCCGGCGAAGTAAAGGAGTTAACTCTTCACTCGATTGATCGCCTTGGGCGTTCAACGATTGATGTGCTTTATGTTTGGCAGGAATTAACTGAGAAGGGTGTTACAGTAATTTGTCGCAACCCAAATATTAGAAACTTTAACGAAAATGGTGAGCCAGATATGTTTTCGGAGATGATGATCTCTATGATATCCACGATGGCTGCATTTGAGAAGAACCTTATGAAAGAACGTCAAATGACCGGTATTGCCATAGCAAAAGCTAAAGGGGTATATGCGGGAAGGGCATTAAACACGAAAGAAAGTCCTGAAAAGTTCTTGTCTAAACCTAAAAATCGAAAAATTTACGAATACCTATCTTCAGGTTACACTCAAACAGAAATTACAAAAATCATGAATTGCAGTTACAGCACTGTCAACAAAGTCAAAAAATATAAAATGGCAACAGGTTATCCCGTCGCCTCCTGTAATACGATAGGATAACGTTCAACCCTAAGTAATTAATAAGATTTAGACGCTGACAAGTAAGACAAAAATCCATCTCCTCCATTACCTCTTGAGTTACTTCAACATCTGCGTATTCTAGAGCCAAATGTATAATGTTTCGGTTGTTTTGTTTTATCCGATTTTTCAGGTAGCGTTGGTGGTTTATCCAAACGAAATTTAGAATATTTTTTTTGTTTTGGGTTATGTGTGATAATACATCATTTTCCATTATAGAGAATTTTTATAACATTAACATCCATTTCACTCAATTCTGTTACATAGTTCGATCCTTGATAAAAGGTTGAGGTAGGGTATAGATAGGAGTCATTTATGGCTCCTAAACTTTGGCTTATTTCTTCTCTTAGACAGTCTTGAAGATCCAAACTACCTTCCTGTTTTTTGAGGTTGATGAAAATCCGAGAGGATAAAATCTCGTCTCCACAAGTTCTCAGTTTAAAATACCCGTCGCAGGTGTTAAGTTGGGGTGAGTCAATCAAATCTGGATTTAGGGTCAAGAAGGATTGAAGGTCACCCAAAAAGACAACCATATTAGCGTCAGATTTTTTATTAACGGTATAAAGTTCTATTGGGTCAATTATTGCATTTAAATCTTGTAATACTCTATTTACCTCATCTTCAATGAAGATATCGTATTTACCTTCTAAAAATACTTTTACGTCTTTTTTAAAGGTAATCGGTCGTAATTTGACCTTATCATTCAATTCGTTTTTAAGTGTTATCTCTCTAAAGTACTCCATAGTTTTTTGATCATATTTTGTATTGATCACATGGGGTTCAAATTCCTTCATTTCTGCTCCAAAGAGCCATAGGCCGATTAAAAATCCAATAGAGGTGAAGAACACGAAGCCTTTCATTATTTGATAATTTTGTAAATAGAATTAGACAAATTAGAGTTGACAAGTTCCACTTCAGTTGCTGGTGCAAAGTCAATTTGACAATAAATGATCTTCTTAAGCCGTGATTTAAACTCAGTCATTCGGGTGCAACTTGCTACTAAATAAAAGACAATGTGATCCATTATCACCTCAAACCTGTACTGCAAACATGTGATGTGCTTTTTATAGAAAAGGTAATTTGGCATACCGTTAATTCGTTGATTACCATTGGTTAACCGGCGGAATAATTGTTGTATGGATTTGACTTTAGTGTGAAAATAATCCATTCTTACCCAAACTTCTAGTACTTGGAACCCATCAGCCTTTGAATCCATGGTTGATATGAAAATTAAAGTGGATTTTTATAAAATCTTCTGCAAGAATAAGTGCTCGATAAGGCGTGATAATCTTCATGTCACGTGCTAAATTTGGTATAGTAAGGTCAAAGGGTTCACTTGTCGAAAAGACCTCCCAGATTTCATCTTTTGTCTCTAATAACATCCCGTAAATCTCTCCATCAGCATTGGCTTTTACGCATAGGTCATTAAATAGCCCCGACAAAAAAGGGACATAATCCATTGTGCCTTTACCAAATAAAAACATATTAATTTCAATTGGCTTTTCTTTATTTCCCTTAACGTCAATCATAATTAGTAATAGCATTGGATCACTCGCTTTAAACTTATTATTGGCTATTCGGATCAATTTGATAAGAGTCTGAATAATCGGCGTCAAAACGAACCTGTTATTTTCTTTTTTACCCTCTAGGTTCAATCTGAAATGTACCATGTCGGTAGGGAAAACCCCGGAGTATATTTGTAAGGCTTGCATTAGCTTCACATCTCTCTTGGTTATTGTTTTTGTCGTATTCATATTCATAAATATATGGTTAGTCAATTTTTAACTAAATGAATTACATATTTATCCTCCTCGCGTCACCGATGGTATTGTCCCCCAGGTTGAATAAACTTTGATTACATCCTTAAAGCAAAATCAAAGCAATGACGAAAGTCTGCGAAAAGGGTTTACTATGGTGAGTTAAAAAAACCAGGCTACTTGGCCAGTTGACAATTTAATTTTAATTATGTATTCTTTCCATATCTCACATGAGTGAGATAGCAGATTCCTTTTGAATAAGGATGATAAACACAAACCTCACAACCGATAAACAGAATGAGGTCTGGTTGAAGGAAAACCATGATAACTGTAACAGAATGTAAAAAGATTATCAACAGAAAAGGAATTGAATATTCCAACGAAGAAGTTCAGATTTTGATCAACTTCTTATATGCCATAGCTAGGTATCAAATTCAGGATTAAGAAAATTAAATATTAAACAATAAAAAAAGATAAATATTAAACAAATGAAAAATGTAATAATTTACTCTAGGGTAAGCACCGACGAACAGGCGGAAAAAGGGTACAGTGTCAGACATCAATTAGAGATGCTACATCGATTTTCTGAAATGAAGGAATATAATATTCTAAAGTGTTATGAAGAAGATTTTTCGGCTAAAAACTTTAATCGCCCAGAATGGATAAAACTGGAGGCCTACGTTAAAGCCAACAAAACAAAAATTGATAAAATTTTATTTACCAAATGGGATAGATTCTCCAGGAATTTGGAGGAGGCTTTATTCGTAATTAAAAGATTCAAAAAAATGGGAATTGAACTGAATGCAGTTGAACAACCCCTGGATATGTCGAATCCTGATAACAAAACAATGTTGATGCTTTATTTGATAATGCCGGAGGTAGAGAATGACAAAATATCAATGAGAACAAAAGACGGAATTCTTAGAGCACGAAAAGAAGGTGCTTACACATCCAAACCACCATTTGGTTTTGAAGGTATGAGAATTGAAGATAAAGCTTCAATGAAACCAAACAAAGACGCTGTCATTGTAAGAGAGATGTTCAGGGAAGTGGCTAACGGGGTTTTATCAATTGAACAAATCCGAAAAGACTTCATTAAAAAAGGTTATAAACGTTGCAAACAATCTTTCTATTACATGTTGAGGAATAAGGTATATTGTGGAAAGATATTTGTGCCAGAACATCAGAAAGAACCTGCTTACTGGGTAGATGGTCTACATGACCCTATAATTGACGAGATTACTTTTCAACGTGTGCAAGATGTGATAGATGGAAAAAAAAAGAATGCACGTTATCCAGCAAAAAGGCATGAATTGTTACCCTTGAGAGGATTTTTAAAATGTCCAATTTGTAATGAGAATCTTACTGGTAGTGTCTCAAAAGGAAATGGGGGAAAATACGCATACTATCATTGTCGTAAAGGGTGTTCTAATCGAATCTCTTCAGAAAGAGCTCATGA
Organism: Crocinitomicaceae bacterium; assembly: GCA_044361535.1. Classification (GTDB taxonomy): domain Bacteria; phylum Bacteroidota; class Bacteroidia; order Flavobacteriales_D; family Crocinitomicaceae; genus UBA952. The sequence goes on along the minus strand of JBIKIQ010000009.1, from coordinate 3,134 downwards.
ATTATTTTCAGAAAGGATCCTTTCTGAAATAAAGGTAAACGACAACATATTAGAACTCTATGTTGAAATCGTTAAGGATGTATTTTCAAATCTTAAAGGGGATAAAAAAACAAGATTACAGTCCATTTTAGAACAGATAAAAGAAATAGAAGTTAAAATAATTTCAATTGAAGATAAGTATGCTGTAAATAGCATTGATGATGAATCTTTTAATCGTATGAACAACCGTTACAGGGAGCAAATTATGTCATTAAAAGGGGATTATGAATTGATTAAAAGCCAACCAGATGAAGGTAAAGATATTATAGAAAAAGCGATGTTATCTATCCGGAATTTAGACGATTTATTTGACAAGGGATGTTATGATATACGAAATCTGTTAGTAAGTTCGATTTTAAACGGAAAAGTCTATATTTCCAAAGATGAATGTCGAACCGATGAAATGAACAAAGTTATTGAGCTACTTACTAGATTTAACAAGGGTTTCAAGGGGGGTATAAATGAAAAAGCCATCATTTCTGATGGCTTGTCCACTGTGGCTCCCCCTGCTGGACTTGAACCAGCGACCCTCTGATTAACAGTTCGCTCGATAGGGGTTTTTATGAATTTTTATGAGCGCTAAATATACTGATATTCAATTATTTACTAAATTAGTGAAACTTATAAAAACCCAGAATAACACCAAAATGTTTGCAAATGTTTGCAAATGAAACAATAAAAAGAGACTAATGAACAACCTAAAAACAGTTAACGTAGAACTATTATTGGACAAACGAAGAGCTAGAGAAAATGGTGATTTCCCAATGAAATTACGATTGATTTTTAATCGCAATGTATACTACATTTCACTCGGAATTTATTTAAGCGAGCCTGACTATGAAAAATTAAAGAGTGGAACTAAATTAAGTGAAGAAAAAAGAGCGATTAAATTACAATTGGAGGAACATAAAGCAAGAGCAAACCAGGTTATTCAAAATATGGTTGAATTCAATTTTGAACGATTTAAAATTGAATTTAGTGGGGCTAAAATTGTGGAATCCTCCAATGACCAATCTATCAATGGCCTTTTCCAAGAGTTAATGGAAACCCCATTGAGAAAACCAGCTTCAATCCAAGCCGATCATACAGCTTTTCAAAGCTTAAAGCGTTATTTTGAATTTATTAAAAGTAAACAAGGAGTAAAATCACATATTTCGGTTATCAACCTAGATTTTCTTAAAAGATGGCAAGCCTTTCTTGTAAATGAAGGTAACCATCCCAAAAGACTCTCGACGGTGGGTTCCTATGCGCGTCATATTCGAATTGTGATGAACATAGCTTTGGAACGAGGATATATAACAAAAGAACAATTTCCTTTTGGAACAGACAAAAAAAGAAACAAAAAAAAGTATGTTATTACCTCTGCCCAATCAAGGAAACATGTTCTGAGCAAAGAACAAATGAAAAAACTTATTGATATTGACTTAGACCCAAAAAGCTTGGAATGCTTTTCAAGAGATTGGTTCGCTTTGTCTTATTTATGTTGCGGAATCAATGCTGCTGATTTATTAGAGTTAAAAAATAGCGATTTGACACATGATGGATTTTCATTTTACCGAAGGAAAGTATTTGATACGAGTGAATCCCCTAATAAATTAGTTCATGTTCAATTCATCGACGATTTGAGAGATATCACCCTTTCCTTTTTTAATCGACTGAGGTCAACAAACACACATCCTAAAGCGTACCTTTTCCCTATTTATACTAAATCAATGAATGAGAGAGAAAGATTCGTAGCCAAAAGAAATTTGGTTCGAAAAATAAATCAGCACCTTCCAAAGCTTGCCAAAATTGCAGAAATCGAAAATATACACCTTTCCTATGGAGTGGCTCGCCATACTTTTGCATCAATTCTACATGACAGTGATGTTTCATCCATTACTATTGGAGGTTTACTAGGTCATAGTAACATAAACACCACGAACGCCTACATACATACCCTTCCTGGAAATCCACAAAAAAAGGCGATGAAAAATTTGTATTAAAGGTGCTTTGGGTTGGTTTAGTTCAATCTTTTTAGAACCAAAAAAACATATCGTTGTACAAATGTGTAAATATAAGTTGATTTTACTTTTTTTTCATAAAATAAACAACTTTTGAAAAAATTATAAAAAACTCAAAATCAGTAAAATAACTCAAATTTATCCGGATAATCTGCATATACCTGAATTATTCGGATGATACGGGTTATTTGGATTTTTTGGGGGGTAAAAAGGAGTTTTATTTCTTTTTTACCTACCTAAGATAAAGATAAAAAATCAAAAAGAAAAACATTGTAGAAAATCCTTTTACATCATACACCGTGCCTCCACATATTCCTTCGTATTCAAATGCTCCAAAGCGAAATTGGGTTTATCGCAAAGTTCGCCCACTTGCTTCAATAAACTTGGTTCGACCATCAGTATTTTTGCATAATTCTCAAAATGTTTTTCGGGATTGAGGTAGCTGTCAACATACAGGAAATTGCCCAAATTATGGTTGTGATAATTCAAAATTTGCTTTTTAGCCTTTGCACTTATTTGGCTGTATCTTCCTTTCAAAAAGGCGTTCCATGAATCGCGTTCATCAATCATTTCAAAAATGAAAACTGACCATGTATTATTCAAATCAATACGGTATTGAAATCGCTCACGAGTTTTTATAATCTTTGTGGCAAAATTTTCAAATCCTTCTTCGGTTCGGTCATATAGGCAAACCAATTTAGCATCTTCTTTGGCAATGAGGTTGTCCATTGAAGGAGTTATTAATTCCGGTACAAATCCAGATTTGGGCTTGATATTTATCAGCGGGTATAAAAAAATGGGTGTTTTTCTAAATGGCTTTCTGTAAATATCCTTAATCATAGTTTATCGTTGTTAATTCTTTTATGTTTTACTTTTCGAGTATATGTTTTTTCTGATGGGATGCTCCTTGTGCGGTAGCGTCCATCATAGAACCCTTGTTCCACCTGGTCGATGCGGGTTTTTCCTACTTCGATTTTATGGAGGACTAATTTATCTGCCGACTCTTTTCTTCTCTTGTTCATAAAGCATTTTCATTGAAATGATGATTGTTTCAACCAGTAAATATTTCCAAAATGAGATTTCAATAATCCA
>JBIKIQ010000025.1:0-9076 GCA_044361535.1 Crocinitomicaceae bacterium | reverse complement strand
GTTTGTTCTTGCCATGTTCCATTTACTTTAATAGGCTCATTTGTTGCCAATGTGAAGCGAGCAAGTGTTCTACCCGATTCAAATTTTAATACTTCTGGATTTGCGCCCAGTCTCCCGATCAAACTCACTTTGTTTCTTAGTGCATTCATGTTTGTAATAATTAAGGTTTGAAAAAATTGTGTGTCCTATGATTTGTTTCGTTCAAATCGACAGTGCAAAGTTTCATCAGGGCCAAAATCATTTTCGGTTATTAATCATTTGTTGTCGATTGTTATTCGTTTATAACTGATTTAAAACAGATATAGCACTAATAATCAATTATTTAAAATTTTTATTGTATGGAGAAAAAAACGAAAAAACTTTTAGCTTATTCACGAAATCTTATAAAAAAAGGCCTTTGTAAATCGTGTTGATTTTGTATCTTTACCGCTCCAAAAATTACGAATGGCAAAAGTTAGAAAACAAGAGGCGTTAGATTATCATTCAATGGGTAAACCCGGAAAAATTGAGGTTGTGCCCACCAAACCATATGCATCTCAAAGAGATTTATCCCTCGCTTATTCTCCTGGGGTTGCAGAGCCCTGTTTAAAAATTGCTGAGAACAAGGACGATGTATATAAATATACAAGTAAAGCAAATTTAGTTGCAGTAATATCAAATGGAACCGCTGTATTAGGCCTGGGTGATATTGGGCCTGAAGCCTCAAAACCAGTAATGGAGGGAAAAGGACTTTTATTCAAAATCTTTGCAGATATTGATGTTTTCGATATTGAAATTGACGCCAGTGACCCAGAGCTATTCATTCAAACAGTAAAAGCAATTGCTCCTACTTTTGGCGGAATAAACCTTGAAGATATTAAGGCTCCGGAAGCATTCGAAATTGAGAGAAGACTAAAGGATGAATTGGATATTCCAATAATGCACGACGATCAGCATGGCACAGCAATAATTTCTTCTGCAGCATTAATAAATGCGTTAGAATTGGCAGGGAAAAAAATCGACAAGGTGAAAATTGTTGTTTCAGGTGCTGGTGCGTCAGCCATGTCTTGCGCTAAACTTTATCATTCATTAGGTGCAAAGCTTGAAAATATTTTCATGTTTGATTCTAAAGGATTGCTTTCTACCACTAGAAAAGACCTAGATACTTATAAAGACTACTTTGCCGTTCATACCAAAGATGTTTCTTTTGATAAAGCTTTTGAAGGAGCTGATGTGTTTCTTGGTTTGTCACGTGCAGGCTTGGTTTCAAAGGATATGATCGCCTCAATGGCAAAAGACCCAATTGTTTTTGCTTTAGCAAATCCTGAACCAGAGATTAGCTACAAAGACGCTACGTCTGTGAGAAAAGATATTATTTTGGCAACAGGAAGATCCGATCATCCTAATCAAGTTAATAATGTACTTGGGTTTCCTTTCATTTTTCGCGGTGCACTAGACGTTAGAGCAACTACCATCAATGAAGAAATGAAATTGGCAGCAGTACACGCTATTGCTGAATTAGCAAAAGAAACTATTCCAGAAGAGGTAATCCAAGCGTATGGCGAAAAGAATATTTCATTCGGGAGAGAACAAATCATACCTAAGCCACTCGACCCAAGATTAATACACTATGTAGCCCCAGCAGTTGCAAAAGCAGCTATGGATTCAGGGGTGGCTAAAAACCCTATTTTAGATTGGGAAGAGTATGAATCGGTGCTAAAAACTCGACTTGGATTAGATAACAAGTTGATTAGAAATCTAACAACGAAAGCCCAAAGCAACCCTAAAAAGGTAGTTTTTGCAGAAGGCGATAACATTCAAACTCTTAAAGCAGCGCAAGTTTCTTATGAGGAAGGATTTGCTTACCCTATCTTATTAGGTAAAAGAAAAAGAATTGAGGCTCTGATAGAGGAATACGGGATAGATTTACCTGAAAAAACCATTATCGATCCAAAATCGGAAGAGGAAGAAACAAGAAGAATAGCCTATGGTAAGGCATTTTTTGAAAAAAGAAAACGTAAAGGATACACTGAATTTGAAGCAATCCAAGTAATGCGAGAACGTAATTATTTTGGGGCTATGATGGTAGACCGTGGCGATGCTGACACAATGATTACGGGGGTTACGCGCAGCTACAGAACTTCCATTAAACCTGCTTTACAAACCATTGGTTTGCAAAAAGACGTGAATGTAGTGGCGGGAATGTATATCCTGATTACAAAGAAAGGCCCTCTGTTCTTAGCCGACACAACGGTTAATTTAAACCCAACTGCTGAGCAAATTGCTGAAATAACAGCTAACGTGGCTAAAACAATACGCAAATTAAAAGTTACCCCTCGAATTGCCTTGTTGAGTTATTCAAATTTTGGATCATCGCCAGGCGAAGACTCTGAAAAAATGAGCAAAGCTGTTAGAATCCTTCACGAAAAACACCCTACGCTACTTGTGGACGGTGAAATGCAAGCAAATTTTGCTTTGAATACTGAAATGATGTTAGAAAAATTTCCGTTTTCACAACTTGCCAATAAAGAAGTAAACACATTGATTTTCCCCAATCTTTCGGCAGGAAACATCGCCTACAAACTTCTACAACAAATGACCGATGGTGATGCAATTGGTCCCATATTAATTGGTTTGAAAAAGCCTATACACATTTTACAACTAGGAAGCTCTGTTCGTGAAATTGTAAACATGGTAAAAATTGCCGTAATCGACGCTCAAAACAAATAATATGATTGGTCAATTAAGCGGAAGATTATTAGAAAAAAATCCAACGGATCTATTAATAGACTGTTCTGGTGTTGGGTATGAAGTGAAAATATCATTAAATACTTATTCTGCCATTGGATCCGATGAAGCTATTCGAATTTTTACTAAGCTTATTGTTCGTGAAGACGCCCATTTATTGTACGGTTTTCAAAGTAAAGAAGAACGAGAAATTTTCAACCTACTTATTTCTGTATCTGGAATAGGGCCCAATACAGCTATGATAATGTTATCATCTCTTACGCCAGACGAAGTTGTTCAGGCAATTCAAACAGAGGATGTACGAACCATACAAAGCGTTAAGGGAATTGGGGCAAAAACAGCACAAAGAGTAATTATAGACTTAAAAGACAAAGTGTTAAAAATTACTCCTGTTTCTGAAAATATATTTAATAATCACAATACAAATAGATTTGATGCGTTAAATGCATTAATCTCATTGGGATTTGATAAAAAATCAATTGATAAAGTTCTTGACAAAATAAGCACAGGAGAAGAATCGGTTGAACAACTTATTAAAGGAGCGTTAAAATTATTGTAGCATTGAAAAAACACGTCGAAAAAATAAACACTGGTAAAATTGGGATTCTGGCCATTTTGCTAACTTTTTTGGCTGTCTATACTCATGCCCAAGACACAACACTTCAATTTCCGATAAACAATCCACTTGATCCAAGTTTAAACACACCCCAAAGTTTTGACTTTGGTGATCCATCATCTGTCGAAAAAACAGTAGTTTATGACCCTGTCTCTGGACAATACATGTTCGTTGAAAAATTAAGTAATGGGTTGTATTATCGCTATCCATCCATGATGACTCTCGAAGAATATTTAGAATACGAGCGAAAAAAATCCACTTCATTAAATTGGCAGAAAAAAATTGAAGAACAAACCGAAGAGGGACGACCTTTTGAATTGCCTATTAACGTTGGAAGTAAACTCTTTGCTGATTTTTTTGGTGGCAATCAAATCGTTTTAACCCCACAAGGACAAGTAGAAATTGCTCTCGGCGCGAATTATTCAAGATACGATAATCCCATTTTACCGCTTCGTCAGCGTCAGATAACACGCTTTGATTTTAATCAACAAATTCAAATGAATTTAGTGGGTCAAATCGGCTCCAAACTAAAAATAAACACGAGTTATAACACACAAGCAGCTTTTGATTTCGATAACATTTCTAAACTTGAACACACAGGAAATGAAGATCAAATCCTACAAAAAATTGCCTTAGGTCAAATTACATTTGATTCACCAACATCGCTTATTCAAGGATCGTCGACCTTATTCGGAGCAAAAGCTCAATTAAAATTTGGAAGATCGTATTGGGATTTATTCGCCGCCACCTCGAAAGGAAAAAGGCAAGAAATAAATATTACGGGAAAATCTCAAGTACAAAAATTTGAGTTGGGAGCCGATCGTTATGAGGCAAATAGACACTACTTTTTGAATTTATATCATCACGATAATTATGATGCGGCAATGGCTACCTTGCCTGTTGTAAATTCTACCGCCTACATAACTCGTATCGAAGTTTGGCTTACAAACCGAACAAACAATACAGAAAACACGCGAAATGTCATTGCCTTTGCGGATTTAGGAGAAGCAAATCAAGAAAACTGTCAGGGAAATCCGGGTGGTTATTCCAGTGTTCAATTACCAGATAACGATGCGAACAACCTTTATTCATGGGCAACTTCTCAACCCCAAATTAGACAATTTGCAAGTGCTGTTAACGTATTATCGACTCAAATTTCAGGGCCTGGGCCTTTTGAGCAAGCAGTTCACTACGAAAAAGTTGAAAATGCACGAAAACTAACCGAACAAGAATATACCTACAACGCTCTTTTGGGTTATATTTCCTTAAACTCCCCTCTTAATAATGATGAAGTTTTAGCTGTTGCTTATGAATACACATACAACGGCGAAACATACCAAGTTGGTGAGCTGTCAACAGACGGGGCACAAGGTCAGGAAGCATTGATTTTAAAATTATTAAAGCCTACAATCACAAATCCGAGAAACAAAGTATGGGACTTGATGATGAAAAATGTTTATTCAATAAGCGCTTTTCAAGTGGATCAAACTGGATTTAAAATTGACATTCTCTACAACAACCGAGAAACGTCAGTAAATATTCCTTATTTTCCAATGACCGGCGTTGACGATAGACAGATTGTTACTTTGTTGGATATGGATAAACTCAATCAAAATAATCAACCTTTTTCGGATGGTGTTTTTGATTTTGTTCCATTTGTGATGACGGGGAATAAATTAGAAAATGGAGGTACTATCAACAAGAAAAACGGAAGAATTTATTTTTCTACTGTTGAACCGTTTGGGAAAACCTTAAAAAGCAAATTACAAGCCGCTGGAATAGCTGAAACCTTGATAAATCAAGTGGTATACACTGAGCTTTATGACTCAACAATAACGGCTGCTCAACAAATTCCTGCGAAAAATAGATTTTCTTTCAAAGGTGAATATCAATCTTCTGTTACATCGGATATACCTTTAAATGCGTTGAATGTTCCTCAGGGCGCTGTTACTGTAACTGCAGGTGGAATAAAACTCACAGAAGGTACAGATTTCACAGTTGACTACAATTTAGGACGAGTTAAAATTTTAAATACTGGAATTCTAGAATCTAATACACCAATTAAAATTTCAATTGAAAGCAACTCTGTATTTGGTTTTCAAGCAAGATCCATGCTTGGAGCTCGTTACAGTTATCGTTTAAGTGATAAATTTAATGTGGGTGCGACTTGGTTACGAATGTTAGAACGTCCTGTTACTCAAAAAGTTGATATTGGAAGCGAGCCTTTTAAAAACACAATGATTGGTACAGATTTAGCGTTTAACACGAATTTACCATTCCTTACAAAAGCGATAGACTGGTTACCCGGGATTTCTACAAGCGCCATGTCAACCCTATCGTTTACTGGAGAGGTAGCTCGACTTATTCCTGGTCAACCACGTGCCATTAACAAAGAAGGAACTTCCTATGTTGATGACTTTGAACAAGCACAAAACACAATAGATTTACGTCAGTTCTCTGCATGGAGATTGGCGTCTATACCTCAAGGACAACCAGATATGTTCCCAGAGGCTCAATTCAAATCATTAGCGGCAGGATTTAAGCGAGCAAACTTATCTTGGTATGTTATTGACCCTGTATTCTATCAAGGAAATTCTCTTACCCCAAATCATATTAAACAAAATCCTCAAATGTTGGCAGATAGTCGAATGAGGTTGGTGAATCAAGTGGATATCTTTCCTAATCTTCAAATGCAATACGGATCAATACCAAACATTCCGGTATTGGATTTAGCGTACTATCCAAAAGAAAGAGGGATGTACAATTATGATACTACCAATACCGTTAATCCCGATGGAACATTTACTAACCCAGAAGCAAGATGGGGAGGTATCATGCGAGCACTCAACACAAATGACTTTGAATTAACAAACATAGAATTTATTCAGTTTTGGGTATTAGATCCATTTAACGATGACGCTGAAAATCAAAACCCAAATTCAATTCATACAGGAGGCGATTTTTACATAAATCTTGGTAATATTTCAGAAGATATTCTACCTGATTCTCGTAAAAGTTTTGAAAATGGCTTGCCACCACTTGGTACGGGTATCTCGGACAATTTAGATACAACGGTTTGGTCTAAAATTTCTACACAACAAGTTGTAGTAAATGCTTTTGATACAGATCCAAATTCACGATTAAATCAAGATGTTGGTATTGATGGTTGGAAAAGTCAAGAAGAAGCTCAGGCTTATCAAAACTTTATTAATTGGGTTAATAATACTCCGAATTTATCTACTGCAGCAAAAAACAAAATTCTAACTGATCCATCCAACGATGATTACAACTATTACTTAGATGATAATTACGACGTAGACACATTAAATATTCTTGCTAGGTATAAAAAATACAATGGCATGGAAGGAAATTCTCCAACACGTGAAATGTCAGACACGGCAAATAACGATGGTTACCCAACTCAAGCAACAAACCAACCAGATATTGAAGATATAAACCAAGACAACAACTTGTCTGAAACAGAAAGTTATTTCCAATATAAAATCAGTATGCGTCCTGCTGATATGCAAGTTGGGAAAAATTTTATAACTAACGTCCAAACGTATCAAAACGGAAATAAGACCGAGAGATGGTACCAATTTAAAGTTCCTTTAATTGGTTTCGAGAAAAAAGTTAACGGAATTCAAGATTTTAGATCTATCCGATTTATGCGAATGTTCTTGAATAATTTTGATGAAGAAGTAGTATTAAGATTTGCAAGATTAGAGTTGCTGAGAAGTGAGTGGAGAAGGTACCAATTAGACCTGAATCAACCAGGATTGAGCGTACAAACCGACCCAAATCTTACCACATTTAACATCGGTGCAGTTAACGTGGAAGAAAACGACCAAAGAACTCCTGTAAAATACGAAATCCCTCCTGGGATCGTTCGAGAAATTGATCCTTCACAAGTTTTTCAGCGACAATTAAACGAGCAATCTCTTTCAATGGAGATATGCAATCTTCAAGATGGTGATGCAAGAGCAGCTTATAAAAATGTGCAATTTGACGTAAGAACTTACAAGAAATTAAAGATGTTTGTTCATGCCGAAGAAGTAAATCCTAACACATTAAAAAACAAAGACTTAACTCTATTTGTTAGATTAGGGACTGATTTCGTTGAGAACTACTACGAATATGAATTACCCTTAGATGCAACACCTTGGTATTCTACTGTTGCAGATGATATTTGGCCACAAAATAACAATGTTGAAATTGTTTTTGATGATTTCCTTAATCTAAAGAAAGATCGTAACCAAAAAATTGAAGCGGGCGCCACCGGGGTGTCTTATGTCGTTGAATACTCAGAACTAGACCCACAAAATCCAAATCGAAAAATTAAAGTCAAAGGAAATCCTAATTTCCAAGGACTAAAAACGATTATGATTGGTGTTCGAAACCCTTTAAAAAATGACCCAAATAATATATGGAAACCAGATAATGGTGATGCTGAATGTGCAATCGTTTGGGTAAATGAACTTAGACTCACCGATTTTGTGAGTGAGGGTGGTGATGCGGCTATTGGTCAAATGAGAATGCAAATAGCTGATGTTGCAACTGTATCAGCATCTGGAAATTATTCAGGCATCAACTGGGGAAGTATTGAAAGTCGTGTACAAGAAAGACAACGACATGAAAAAATAGGCTTAGACCTTAACACAACCGTTCAATTGGGGCAATTTTTAGGTAAACAAGCTAGAATTTCTCTGCCATTTTTCTATGGGTACTCGCTTGGCATTATAAATCCAGAATATGATCCATTTAATCCTGATGTTAAGCTAAGAGATTATGATATTGCTACGCGAAAAGAAAAGGCAAAACTTGGTCAAGATTTTACGGAGAGAAGGTCTTATAATTTTTCCAATGTTAGAAAGGAGGCAAAAGCTGGATCAAAACCAGGATTTTGGAAAATTACGAATTGGTCTGCTAACTATGCTTTTTCTGAAGTTATGCGCCGCGATTTTGATATCAATTATGATAAAACAAAAACATACACCGGTGCACTAAATTACAACTACACTTTTGCAACTAAACCTTGGGAACCCTTTAAAAAATGGAAACCTGTTCAAAATTCTAAGTGGCTTAAACTAGTTAAGGAAACCAATGTGTTTTTTCTTCCTAAAAACCTTACGTTTACAAACGACATTTCAAGAATATATAACGAACGACAAATTCGAAACAACCTTGTTCCAACCTATGAATTTGCTCCTGTCTACCTGAAAAGATTTGATTGGGTAAGAGGGTACAATGTTGGATATGATTTAACAAAAAATATTAAAACAACATTTAGTGCAACGAACAGAGGTATCTTTGAAGAAGGAAATAATCGCGTAGACAGAAAGTTAGATCCTGCAGGCTATAGAGAATATCTCGATACATTGAGGTCTCAAATTGGAACCTTTGGTAGAACCATGGATTACACACACAACTATTCCGTTAGTGTAAATCTTCCATTGGATAAGTTTCCGTTAACCGATTGGTTAAATATGAACGGAAAATATGCCGGTACATTCAATTGGCAACGATCTCCACTAGGACAATCCGAATTTGGAAATACTATTCAAAATAATAGAACTGTTAATTTTACAGGTCAGGCCAATTTTACTAATTTATACAATAAAATACCATTCTTTAAGCGTGTGCTTGGTGGTAATAGAAATCCGCGAGGGAAAGTCAATCTAAAAGACTCCAAAGGGAATGACGACGGAGGGAATAAAAACAATCCTGCTGCAT
>JBIKIQ010000029.1:0-2951 GCA_044361535.1 Crocinitomicaceae bacterium | reverse complement strand
CATTCCTTTTGAAATTAACGGTAAAATAGAGAACTTAATGTTTGATTCAGGCTCCAGTATTTTTACTTTACTATCGAGCGAGGAGAATGCAAAACAAATATCAGATAATGCCATCATTGATTCATTGAGTGTAAATAGCTGGGGTGATTACTTAACTGTATATGGTCAAAAGATAAACGCTGATGTGAAATTTAGCAATATTACTTTACCATCATCTAATGTTTATTATATTAAAAACCCTATGATCGCAGATTTCTTTAAACAGCAAAATATTTGGGGGATAACTGGGAACGCATATTTCTTAAACAAGATTGTAATAATCGATTATAAGAATAGCCGTTTCGGAATAAAATAAACGCAACATAACAGCGTGCAAGCGCCAATTAGTAAATAGTTAAAACAAACATCTAAAATGAAAAAACAAGTTATCCTTTTTATCGCAGTATTTTTTTGTTCACAACTTCTTATAGCTCAAGCTACGTCAACTCAGCAAATGGAGGAATTTATTAACCAAAAAGGAGATGGATTCAATAAATCGTATGAAAGTAGGGATACCAAGTCATTTAATTCCTTACTCAATGAATATCTCGAAATTTATGAAAAATTACCTACGGATGACAAGAAACAATACACTTATTTGCTTGGTAACATTTACTATAATTTAACTTGTATTTATTCGCTTTTAAACAATAAGTCCTCAGCGTTAACTTATTTTAGGAAGGCAATAGACGCTGGTTATAATGATTATGGACATGTGCAGACTGACACAGACTTAGACAACATTAGAAAAGAAAAAGATTTTGCTGAACTCAATAAAAAACTCAAACAAACTGGAGATTATCTTAGTATCCTAAAAAGAGCAGGCAAATACAATCTTTCCGACAACAGAGACATTCCAAAATTCACCTATCAAGCAAGTGATAATCCCAATCTGTTGGCATTGCGTCAAGGATTCAATCTCGATAGCATAGCCGGACAGGGATCGGATGTGCTGCAAATTTTAAACCTGTTGCACTGGATCCATGATTTAGTTCCACACGATGGAATGAATGGAAATCCGGAGGTAAAAAATGCAATGAGTATGATTAATGTCTGTAAAAAAGACAATCGAGGATTAAACTGCCGAGGGCTTGCATTGGTTTTGAATGAATGTTATTTATCAATGGGCATTAAATCGAGAGTTGTTACCTGTTTACCAAAAGACAGCCTGAAAATTGACCAAGATTGCCACGTAATTAATTCCGTTTACTCCGAATCCTTGAAAAAATGGCTTTGGATCGATCCCACTTTCGATGCTTATGTGATGAATGAAAAAGGAGAACTATTGAGCATTGAGGAAGTTCGTGAGCGTTTGATTAGTGACAAACCCCTAATTCTAAATCCAGATGCTAATTGGAATAATCAGAGCACTCAAACAAAAGAGAACTATCTGGAAAATTATATGGCAAAAAATCTCTATATCCTCGAGTGTCATTCATCCAGCGAATACAACATGGAAACAAGCTCTGAAGGAAAAACCTTTAATTATATCAAGCTTCTTCCATTGGATTATTTTGAACAAAAGCCTGACAAAGCAGAAGAAAAAGGAGAAACAAACAATACGCTCTGGATTACTTACAAAACCAATAACCCGAATGTATTTTGGGAGCATTAAATCCGTTTTAAAATAGAGCATTTGTTTTTCTGGAATAAATAGCAATTTTTGACAATTTAACATTGAGTCCACAACCTTTCTTTGAGAAAAATTGGTAAATAGCCCAACAAACATAAAAAATGAGAACTTTATTTATATCAATCACCTTTTCAAGTATTACATTTCTAACGCAGGCGCAATGTAACTGCCAAGAAGAATTTTCAAAAATCAAAAACCATTTAGAATCAAATTATGCAGGGTTCAGAGACAAAGTGACAAAAAGTAATATAGAGCAGTACAACCAATTTACAGCGCAAAAGGAGCAAGTGGTCGCACAAGCTAAAAATAAGTCGCAATGTTATTTTGTGATTAACCAGTGGATGAGCTATTTTAATGACAACCATTTGCAATCTGATGTTAACATGGAGGTAATGGAGAAAATCGATCCTAAACAACTTCAAACAGATTATCCAATAGAAAAAATTGCTGTAAACAAGAAGGTTCTTAAAAAACTAGAAAAAGCGAAAGGCATTGAGGGAATTTACAGTAAAGAAGGTGAAAACTTTTCGCTTGCCCTTTTTGAGAATAAAAACTCATTTAGAGATTATGTTGCCGTTGTGATAAAATCAACAGATAGTACAATTGAAAACGGAACTGTATTAGTCGAACTTAAAGAAAAATCTGAAAAAGAATTTGTTTTATTATATCACTCATCACATATGTTAATCTGTGCTGATATAAAACCAAAGGAAGGCAAATTGATAAGTGGTTTCGTTAAGAATGGGAAAGAGATCGTCAATAAAAGAAATTATGATTTCGAAGCCAAAAAACTGAATGAGAACACCTTATTTTTTAATATTCCAAGCTTTAGGTGGGAAAAAAAACAAATGATTGATTCGTTATTTGCTGCACAAAAAGAGAATCTATCCAAATCTTCAAGCCTTATTATTGATCTAAGAAATAATGGTGGTGGCAGTGATGATGCCTACAGTGTCATCTCTCCCTATTTATACACACAACCAATAAAAGGCATTGGTGTAGACGCATTGGCTACCAATGATAATATTAAAGGCTGGGAATTAATCTTAGCTCAATACCCTGATTTACCCTCCGAGAAAAAACAAGAAATTCAAAATCTTATAGATAAAATGAAACTACAGATTAATCAAAATGTAAATATTGTCGAAGATGACATCGATTCAAGCTTTACGCAACTTTTGTTTCCAAAGAATGTAGTCATTTTAATAAATGAAAGGTGCGCTAGTACAACAGAACAGTTCTTATTAGAGGCAAGACAAAGTAAGAAGGTGACATTGAT
>JBIKIQ010000021.1:0-35883 GCA_044361535.1 Crocinitomicaceae bacterium | reverse complement strand
ACCCTTGCTCCCCCTGCTGGACTTGAACCAGCGACCCTCTGATTAACAGTCAGATGCTCTAACCAACTGAGCTAAGGAGGAATATGTCTTTTCCGCTCTAACCATCCCGATAACTATCGGGAGAGCTAAGGAGGAATATGTCTTTCCGCTCTAACCGTCCCGATAGCTATCGGGAGCACTAAGGAGGAAAATTTTCTCAAAAATTGAGAGTGCAAATATACTAAAAGTTTTTATTTCACAAAAACAGAGGTTAAAAAAAATCACTTTTTTTAGACTTCCAAACATGAATTGGATTACTTATTCTAATTTTGTGCATGTCCACATGTTTTAATATTGCCATTTTTGTTTCAGGAGCCGGCTCTAATGCCAAGAATCTTATTCATTTTTTTTCGCATAAACAAACTATAAAGCTTATCCTGTCAGAAAAATCAAATCCAGTATTGGAAAAGCTATGTATTGATGCAAATATTCGTTTTCGTCAAATTGACAGAGTTCAAAGTGCTGACGCTGATTTTTTAATTGAAATTTGCCATCAACATAAGATTAAGCTCATTGTTTTGGCCGGTTTTCTCAAAAAAATCCCAGAAAAACTTATTCAGCAATATCCGGAACAAATTGTAAATATTCATCCCTCATTATTGCCCAAATTTGGTGGAAAAGGAATGTATGGTGACCATGTTCACAACGCAGTTATTGAATCCCAAGAAAAAGAATCTGGTATTACTATTCATTTGGTAAATGAAGAATACGATAAAGGAAAAATCCTATCGCAATTTTCAGTGCCTGTTGCACAAAACGAAACTGTCGAAACTTTGCGAGAAAAGATAAAAAAACTCGAACACACTCATTTTCCACAAGTTATTCAAACTTTACTACTTAGCTATGAAAAAACTGCTATTTAAAAACATAAAGGGATTGGTTCAATGCGGCGAAAACATGAATTCGCTCCTTGGCGGAGAGACTATGTCTCAAATCCCAATACTTGAAAATGCTTTTTTAGCAGTTGAGGATGGTGAAATCGTTGCCTATGGGCCAATGGAAGAGTGGGGTGGGGTGGAAGATTGGAGAAATCTAGAAGTGATTGATGCTGAGGAGAAATACGTGTTGCCAGCCTTTTGTGACTCACATACGCATACGGTTTTTGCCAAAACGAGGGAGGAAGAATTTGTGGATCGCATTAAAGGATTGAGTTACGAAGAAATTGCTTTAAAAGGTGGTGGAATTTTAAATTCTGCAAGATCATTACAAGGAATGACTGAAGATGCTTTGTTTGAGCAAGCCAAAATTCGTGTTGAAAAGATCATTGCCTGTGGTACTGGTGCACTTGAAATAAAGTCTGGTTATGGATTGAGTGTTGAAGCTGAGTTGAAAATGTTGAGGGTAATTAAGCGATTGAAGGAGCATTTTCAAATCCCAATTAAAGCAACACTTCTCGCTGCGCATGCGTTTCCTGTCGAATACAAGGAAAATCATCGTGGATATATAGATTTGATAATCAACGAAATAATTCCAGCTGTTCAAAAGGAAGAATTAGCAGATTACATCGATGTATTTTGCGAAAGAAATTATTTTTCTGTGGAAGAAATGGAAGAGATTCTGGCGGCCGGAATTAAAGCTGGATTGAAACCAAAAGTACATGTAAACCAATTTTCATCTTTTGGTGGAATTCAAAAAGCATGCGAGATGAATGCGCTCACAGTAGATCATTTGGAAGAAATTACAGTTCTCGATATCCAAGCCTTGAAAAATTCACAAACCATTCCTGTTTTTCTTCCAGGTTGCTCGCACTTTTTGTCAATTCCATTCAGTGATGCGCAACGATTTATTTCTGAAAATATTCCTTTTGCTTTGGCAAGTGACTACAATCCGGGTTCGACACCTTGTTATAATATGAGTACTATTTGGTCTTTGGCTTGTGTGAAAATGAAATTAACTCCAGAGCAAGCACTAAATGCGTTGACAATCAATGCTGCCCATGCAATGGAACTTGAACAAAGTCATGGAAGTATTTCGCTTGGCAAAAAACCAGGATTGATACTAACGAAAGAAATTCCCAGTCTCGCTTATATCCCTTATTCCTTTGGGGAAAACTGTATTGAACGCGTTTTTATATAAACGCAAGCGATTAGCAATACTCGTTAAAAGCTTCGCTTAAATTCTCTGCAATCATAAGTGGGCTTGCGCCTTCAATATGATGTCTTTCAACAAAATGAACCAATTTCCCACCTTTGAAAAGTGCAATTGAGGGTGATGATGGAGGATACGGTAAGAAATACTTGCGCGCTTGGTTTGTAGCGTCTGAATCAACTCCTGCAAATACAGTTGCCAATTCAGTTGGAAGTTTATCGTTATTTAAGGCTAATTTAACACCCGGACGCATATTTCCTGCAGCACATCCACATACTGAATTTACTACAACTAACAAGGTTTCCTGATTATTTTGAATTGTTTGATCTACAGCTTCTGAGGTTGTTAATTCCTTGAACCCTACTTGGGTTAAGTCTTCTTTCATTGGTTTTACTAATTCTGCTGGATACATAACTTTTATTTTTTACAAAATTAGGGATAAAATCTGAATACAATAATTAGAATCTTATATATTTCTTCTTGAAAAATTAACACTATGAGCAAGGAATAAATTTTTTAATGACTTCAATTAAATCCATTAAATTTCGCAAGGAAGAAATGAATTTGCATCACCGTCTAAAGTTTCATACTACGGACAAACCAAAATTCAACAGCTTTTTTGTAATTTTAGCCCACTAAAAACAAGACTTACAGAATGGAACAAGTTGCGCCGTATATCCCTACCAACAAAATTAGAATTGTAACTGCTGCTTCGCTTTTCGACGGACATGATGCTGCCATAAATATTATGCGTCGTATCATACAAGCAACAGGCTGTGAGGTAATTCACCTTGGGCATGATAGATCTGTGGAGGAGGTTGTCGATTGCGCCATTCAAGAGGATGCTCAAGCCATTGCAATGACTTCCTATCAAGGTGGTCACATTGAGTATTTCAAATACATGTATGACTTGCTAAAAGAAAAAGGTGCGCCTCATATCAAGATTTTTGGTGGTGGAGGTGGAACCATTTTGCCTTCCGAAATTGAAGAGTTACAAGCTTATGGAATTACTCGAATTTATCATCCAGATGATGGAAGAGCGATGGGATTGCAAGGAATGATCAACGATTTGATTCAAAAATGTGATTTTCCGGTTGGAACAAATATTACCAATGAACCAGAGAAATTAGCAGATAAAAATGTTCCTGCTATAGCTCGAGTGATTTCAGCAGCCGAGAATTTTGCCGATGAAAATTCGGAGATTCTTACAAAAATTAGAGAAATCGCGAAAAATAAATCAATTCCGGTACTTGGTATTACAGGAACAGGTGGAGCGGGAAAATCTTCCTTGGTGGATGAATTGGTTCGTCGATTTTTGATAGATTTCAACAATAAACAAATTGCTGTAGTATCAGTGGATCCATCTAAGAGAAAAACGGGTGGCGCTTTATTAGGAGATCGTATTCGTATGAACTCCATTAAAAGTGACCGTGTGTATATGCGTTCCTTGGCTACTCGTCAATCTAATTTGGCTTTATCTAAGCATGTGGCTGAAGCAATAAGTATTTTGAAGTCAGCTAATTATGATTTAATCATATTAGAAACTTCTGGTATTGGACAATCGGATACGGAGATTTTAGATCACAGCGATGTTTCTTTGTATGTTATGACACCAGAATACGGCGCAGCGACACAGTTAGAGAAAATTGACATGTTGGATTTCGCAGATGTCATAGCACTAAATAAGTTCGACAAACGTGGAGCATTGGATGCCTTGCGGGATGTCAGAAAACAATACCAACGCAATCACAATTTGTGGGAGAAAAACGTGGACGATATGCCGGTTTACGGAACCATCGCTTCTCAATTCAACGACCCAGGAATGAACTCACTTTACAAAGTGATAATGGATAAAGTAGTTGAAAAAACGGGAGCTGCACTGAATTCTACGTTTGAGATTACGCGTGAAATGTCGGAGAAAATCTTTGTCATTCCACCGGATAGAACGCGTTATTTATCAGAAATTTCAGAGAACAACAGAGCTTATGACAAATGGGTAAATAAGCAGGTTGAAGTTGCTGAAAAATTATACGGTTTACAAACTTCCATTCAAACGATTAGTTCATCTTCCCTTGAAGATAAAGACCGATTAGTAAAAGGATTAACCGAAGCTTTTGAAACAGAAAAATTGAATTTTGACCCTAAAAATTGGGCAATTATTGAAAACTGGGATGAAAAGAAACAAGCGTTTAAAAATCCTGAATATCAATTCAAAGTTCGTGACAAAGTTTTAAGTATTCAAACACATACTGAATCACTTTCTCATTCGCAAATACCAAAAGTTGCTTCTCCGAAATATTCAAGCTGGGGAGACATTTTACGTTGGGTTCTTCAAGAAAATTACCCGGGAGAATTCCCTTACACAGCTGGGTTATTTCCATTCAAACGTGAGGGAGAGGATCCAACGCGTATGTTTGCTGGTGAAGGTGGGCCAGAAAGAACGAACAAACGTTTCCACTACGTGAGTTTGGGAATGCCTGCAAAACGACTTTCAACTGCCTTTGACTCAGTTACTTTGTATGGAAACGATCCCGATTTAAGACCAGACATTTACGGAAAAATTGGAAATTCGGGCGTTTCGATTTGTTGTTTAGACGATGCTAAAAAACTCTATTCCGGATTTGATTTAAGTCATCCTGCAACTTCAGTTTCTATGACAATCAACGGTCCGGCACCAATGTTGTTGGCTTTTTTCATGAATGCAGCCATCGACCAAAATTGTGAGAAATACATCAAAACAAACGGACTTGAAGCTGAGATTGAATCAAAAATTGCGGCGATTTACAAAGAAAAAGGAACAGATCGACCACGTTATCAAGGTGCGTTACCTGAAGGAAATGATGGATTAGGACTAATGCTTTTAGGCGTTACAGGCGACCAAGTATTACCAATAGAGGTATATGCTAAAATCAAAGCAGAAACGCTAACGCAAGTTCGTGGAACGGTTCAAGCTGATATTTTAAAAGAAGATCAAGCCCAAAATACGTGCATTTTCTCTACGGAATTTGCCTTGCGATTAATGGGTGACGTACAACAATATTTTATCCATAACGGAGTTCGAAATTTCTATTCGGTATCTATTTCGGGTTACCACATTGCGGAGGCCGGAGCAAATCCGATCACTCAATTGGCATTTACCTTGGCTAACGGCTTTACCTATGTGGAATATTACCTGAGCCGTGGAATGGACATCAACGATTTTGGTCCAAACCTTTCGTTCTTCTTCTCCAATGGAATTGATCCTGAATATGCCGTGATTGGTCGTGTTGCTCGTAGAATTTGGGCAAAAGCCTTAGCAAAGAAATACGCAGCCAATCCTCGTGCGCAAATGTTGAAATACCACATTCAAACTTCTGGACGCTCGTTGCATGCGCAAGAAATTGATTTCAACGATATCCGAACAACTCTTCAAGCCTTGTATGCGATTTATGACAACTGTAATTCACTACACACGAATGCATACGACGAAGCTATCACAACTCCAACAGAAGAGTCTGTGCGTAGAGCGATGGCCATTCAGTTAATTATCAATCGTGAGTTAGGGTTAGCAAAGAACGAAAATCCATTGCAGGGAGCCTTTATTATTGAAGAACTTACAGATTTGGTCGAAGAAGCTGTGTTAACTGAATTTGATCGTATAACTGAACGAGGCGGTGTTTTAGGAGCTATGGAAACGATGTATCAACGTTCAAAAATTCAAGAAGAATCGCTTTATTACGAAACCTTAAAACACACGGGTGAATTTCCAATCATTGGTGTAAATACTTTCTTGAGTTCAAAAGGATCACCAACCGTATTGCCAAAAGAAGTCATTCGAGCAACGGAAGAAGAAAAGCAATATCAAATTAAGATGTTGGCTGAATTACACGCAACCAAAGGTGAACAAGCGCAAGCAGGCATTCGAAAAGTACAGGATGCAGCGATCAACAACCGAAATATGTTTGAGGAATTGATGGAAACCTGTAAACACGCTTCATTGGGTCAAGTGACAAAAGCCTTGTTTGAAGTTGGTGGACAGTATAGGAGGAATATGTAAAGCTATTTCTGTAACTGTTTTTCAGAATTTAATTTTTTGTATATTTGAATAAACTGTTTTTTCAACCAAAAAATAATCGGTAATTTCCATGAGTTTACAATATATCTCAGACAATAAAGGTCAAACAACTGGAGTATTTATCCCAATAGAGGAGTGGAATAATTTAAAAAACAAGTACAAAGGAATTGAGGAAGAAGAGATCGATATTCCATCATGGCAGGTTTCGGAACTTGATAATCGAGTTGAAGAATATAGAAAAAATCCAACTCAAACACTTGATTTTAACCAAACCATGGAAGATATTGAAAACGATATTTGATGTATCGTATTGAAATACTGCCTTTAGCTAAAAATGACATTCAGCAAGCTGTTTCTTGGTATAATTTAAAACAAAATAATCTAGGAAATCGATTTTTGCGAAACGTACGAAACGAAGTTAAAATCATTCAAAAAAATCCTACTGCTTTTATAAATCGTTATAATCAGATTCATACTTTTGTCATGAATGATTTCCCTTTTATGATTCATTATTTAATCGAAAATGAATTAAAAAAAGTTGTAATTGTTGCAGTGTTTCATACAAGCTTAAATCCAGATAATTGGCAAAGGAAGTAAATGATTTTGTTAATTTACTTCACCGAAAAATCAAAGACTTTAGAATTATTGTTCGTGTTCAAGTAAGCTAGGTTTGATTTTGAATTATCCATGTAGACAAAACAATATTCTCCGGGTTTTAAATCTTGAAAATATATTTCATAAAGATTATTATCAATTTTCTTGTATTTAAAATTGGCGATTTCCTTTGAATTTAATGAATTTTCATAGGTCATTCCATAAGCGCCGTATTTCCCGGTCATGTATGAGCGCTTACCACGTCTAACTTTAAGTTTAATTAACTTAAATTCATTTGGACTGATGGCTTTAGAATTTAATCCAGACATTAAGATATTCAAATAATTTTCTTCGCCAACTTTATTTGTTGCATTTGCATTTGAAGAGTTTAGTTCTTTTTCTTCCGGTTTAAATTTGAAGTAAAACTTGGTCGTTGAATTGACCGAGTAATTTGCTTCCTTTCCAGGTATTTCTCCAATGGCTTTGGGATTTGCAAGACTTCCTTTTTTTTTGATGTTAACTACTGTCGGATCCAGAGCTGTCACTTGATTTCCATCTTTGAAATAAATACCAGAAGGTAAACTATCAAATTCTTTATTATTTTGAGAGAAAAGTAGGTTTGCCGCCAAGACAAAACTTAAAAGTAATTTGGTTTTCATTGCAATTTTTTACAAATATATTAAAATGACAAATACGTCATTACATTTTTCCTTACGAATGTGTCATTTTGTTGCTGAATGGGTAAAGGGCAACTTAAAAATGATGAATTAATTAAAAAAATCGTGTTGTTGATTAAGCAATTACGAGAAGAACGTTGCCTAACCCAAGAAGATGTATATAACGATACTGGAATTCATATTGCTCGAATAGAGACGGGAAAAGTGAATATTTCAATCAGTACCCTTCAAGCGCTGACCATGTATTTTGAAATTTCTTTGGAAGCTTTTTTTAGTCAAATAAACTTATAAAAGAATAGTTTTTTAAAATCGCAATTGGTTATTTGAATCCAACAACTTGAATTACAGCCGATTTTCCAAAATGGTATTGGCCTTCTAGCACTTCTCTTTCTTTCATTTCAATTTGAATAGATGAAAATTCATTGAAATCAGATTTCAATTCCGTTTCTGAGTATAAAAGTTTATCCGTCATTGGACCTCCTGTTTTGAAGTTTAATTGATTTTTGTGGTACGCTTCCAATACCAATTTACCGCCCGGTTTTAACGCTGAATAAATCTGACTGTGAACGTGTTTTCTCAGTTGTTCGGGAAAATGACCAAAAATTAAAACGATGCCATCCCATGCATTTGGTTCAAGTTCAACTTCCGCTAAATCTGCACAAATCGTTTTAAGTTGAACATTATTTTCTTCCGCTAAAAGCTTCATTTTTTGAATTCCTGATTCAGAATAATCTATGCACGTTACTTCGCAACCCATTTTTGCCAGATAGACTCCGTTTCTACCTTCTCCTTCAGCGAGACAAAGTACTTTGGCTTCTTTACCAAAGTCTTGTGTTTGCAGAAATTCATTTGCCATTTTACCATAAGCAAAATCCTTCTCTAAATAGCGTTGATTCCAAAAATCTTTATTCATAAAGAGCTACTTAACTTCTTCAAAAACAATTTCTTCGTCTTTTAATTGATCAGCTTTTTTGTTTTCAGGAATTGAGCATCCTTGGGGACCACAACAACCAATATTCAATAAAGCCATTCCCATAAATGCCACTCCAAAAAACATAAAAAGGTATTGCTGCGATTTAAATCCATCGTAAAGGACAAATCCACCTAGTGCTAAACGCAAAATTCGCATTAGGTGCCAATTAGATAAAAGTGTTTGTTTCATAAAAAGTAATTAAAAATCGACGATAGGTAATCTACCGTCGATTCTCTGTTTCTGATTTTTCCGTTATAACAAGGTTGTTGGACAAACGTATTCCGTTTTTGGAGTTGCCGTTTTTAGAATTTCTGCCATTCCACCTTCAACATCTACGAAGTCATGATATCCACGAGATTTCAAGATTGAAGCGGCAATCATACTGCGATATCCACCCGCACAATGTACAATAAAAGGTTGATTTTTTGGGATTTCTGCAAATCTTTGATTCAATTGGTTTAAGGGCAAATTAATCGCATTTATTACATGTTCAGAATCAAATTCACTTTGCTTTCGAACATCAATAATAATTGGATTTTCATTGTGTTTTTTTTCTAATTCAACAGCTGAAATTCGTTCCACATGATCAATTTCCTTGTTTTCATTTTTCCATACTTCAAATCCTCCTTGCAAATAACCGATTGTATGATCATATCCCACGCGTGATAATCGAATAATAGCTTCTTCTTCTCTTCCTATTTCAGTAATTAATAAAATCTCTTGTTTGATGTCAGAAATCATTTCACCAACCCACATTGCGAAACTTCCATCTAATCCAATATTTATAGAGTTGGGAACAAACCCTTTAGCAAATACTTCGGGTGCTCTTGTATCTATGATCAAGGCTTCAGTTTCATTGGCTACTAGTTCAAATTCAGTTGTATTTAACGCCTTTTTTCCACGATCCATGATCGAATCTAAACTTTCATAGCCTTGAATGTTCATTAAGACATTCTTTGGGAAATAAGCAGGTGGAGCTGTCAGTCCGGTAAGCAATTCATTGATAAACTCTTCACGCGTCATATCTGAACGCAATGCATAATTTGTTCTTTTCTGATTCCCTAAGGTATCTGTAGTTTCTTTACTCATCTTCTTCCCACAAGCACTACCAGCTCCATGATTTGGATAAACTACTAGATCATCAGCTAGTGGCATAATTTTGTTCCGTAATGAATCAAACAAGTGGCTGGCAAGTTTTTCTTGTGTCAGATCTTCAACTACGTGTTGAGCTAAATCTGGTCTACCAACATCTCCAATAAATAAGGTATCTCCTGTGATGATTCCATGTTCTTTTCCTTTATCATCAATCAATAAATACGTTGTGCTTTCCATGGTATGACCCGGAGTATGAAGGGCTTTCACTTGGTAATTACCAACTTGAAAAACTTGATTATCCTCTGCAATTAACGAATCGAATGACGTTTTCGCCGTCGGGCCATATACTATGGTTGCCCCTGTTTTTGCTGCTAAATCTAAATGTCCTGAAACAAAATCAGCATGAAAATGCGTTTCAAAGATATATTTTATTTTTGCTCCGTCAGCTATTGCACGATCAATATATGGTTGTACTTCTCTCAGAGGATCAAAAATAGCTGCTTCTCCGTTTGACTCAAGGTAGTAGGCCGCATGGGCAATACAACCTGTATAAATTTGTTCTACTTTCATAATGGTTGATTTAATGATCTCTACAAAATTAAGTTGATGATTTTATTAAAATTGTAATCAATGTTACACCTGTAAAGGAGCAAATTCAGATGAAAAGGACACCTAAAACCAAAAGCGATAAATAAATAAGAAATATTACTAAACCGAACAGTAACCCTTTCTTTCCACTGTTAATTAAAGTGCTAAACTTGACTTTTAATCCTATTGCTGCCATAGCAATTGTTAATACCAGTTTCCCTAAAAACTCGCTATTTTTTACTAGTTCATCCGGAAATTGAATAAATGACCCAACCAAGGATATACCAAAAAAAACGATTAAGTACCAAGGTAGTTTAATGTAATCTTTCCATGAGTTCATAGAATTTCGATTCACAAGAAAATTGAAAAAAAGTAAGGCAGGAGAGAGTAACGCAACACGAGCCAATTTTATGGTCATGGATGCTTCGCCAACTTCATTGGAAATAGAATAGCCCGCTCCGACAACATTTCCTACGGAATGAAGAGAACCGCCTAAAACAAACCCTATTTGATTGGCTGTAAATGGAAATTGAAGAATAATAAGTGGTAGTAAAATCATCCCAATAGAACCATACAAATTAACAACGGCCATCGAGACAGCAA
Organism: Crocinitomicaceae bacterium; assembly: GCA_044361535.1. Lineage (GTDB taxonomy): Bacteria > Bacteroidota > Bacteroidia > Flavobacteriales_D > Crocinitomicaceae > UBA952. The sequence goes on along the minus strand of JBIKIQ010000021.1, from coordinate 25,172 downwards.
TATCTTCCTTCTCTTTCGAGATATTTGGCGCCAACGCCGCAATTGCAGATGAACCACAAATAGCTGTGCCAAATCCAATCAACCATCCAGTGGAACTTGGGCAATTAAATTTTTTAGAAAGGAAAACCACGAGAATTAGAACTATAAAAATAGCAATAAGAATATAACCAAAACTGGCAAATCCTAACTCAATAAAACTGGAATAATTTATACTAAAAGCCAAAAAAACAATAGATAATTCTAACATCCTCCCACTTGTAAATGTGAGTCCGGGATCAATTGTTTTTGGTAACTGAATAAAATTGTTAATCCCTATTCCAAAAAGTAAAGCAAGAAAAACACTATTAAAAAATGAAGGGGTGTAACCAGCTAAAAATAAGGCCAATAAACCTAAAAATACAGAAACTACAATACCTATTAAATCGTTCTTTTTCGGTAACATATTATTTTTTCAATTCTCCTGACCAAGAGCTTATTCCGCCTTCCAATTCATAAATATATTTAAATCTTTTTTCACTCATCGTTTCAACTGCTCTGGAACTTCTTCCACCACTTTTGCAATAGACTATGTACTTTTTAGACTTATCTAACTTATCTATTTTCGCGTCAAAGTCGTCGCTATTGATATCAAAAAACATAGTTGTACCTGGTATATACCCATCTGAAACCTCTCCAGGTGTTCGAACATCAATGATTTGAATACTAGTATCTTTTCTTAATTCAACGAGCTTTTCTGAATTAATTGAAATAGGTTCCGAGGTATTGGCATCATTACTTTTACTAGAATTACAGGAATTAAGAAAAAAAATAAAAAAAGATAACCCTCCAATGCCAAATACAGTTTTTAATAAATTAATTGTTTTCATGTGTGTCTCATAAATTAGTTTAGGCAAAATTATTTCTAATTAAATTCTCCGCTTGCTACCTTGGTTACAAAGCAGCCACCTTAATTTTTCAATTCATTTCAGTAGAATAATATAGATAAAATTTATAATTGCATAAATCTTTTTGATGATTCCTGTGTTTAATTAGTACATAATTTTGAAAAAACAAAAATACCCTATGAAACACGTTTTATTTATTTTAATTCTTGGGCAAACTGCATTTCTAAATGCTCAAGCAACAGCCGAAGGAGGTGGTAAATGTCCTTTTGGTCATGATGCGCCTTCTAAAAAAGGTACGCAAAGCATTGAACAAACAAGCACTTCGACTGCTCCTCAAGAAACTCAGAATAATGAGGAAAAATTGACATCGATTTCTGGCCCAAGCAAGGGTACAAATAACAGAGATTGGTGGCCAAATCAACTCAATCTTACTGTATTACGCCAAAATTCATCATTGTCTGACCCCTTAGGCAATAGTTTTGATTATGCGAAGGCATTTCAAAGTTTGGATTATGCCGCATTGAAAAATGACATTCGTGCTTTGATGACACAATCTCAAGATTGGTGGCCGGCAGATTTTGGACATTACGGCCCCTTCTTTATTCGTATGGCATGGCACAGTGCAGGAACTTATCGAACAGGAGACGGACGAGGTGGTTCGAGAGCAGGACAACAACGCTTTGCTCCACTTAACAGTTGGCCAGATAACGGAAATTTAGATAAAGCCAGAAGATTATTGTGGCCGATTAAGCAAAAATATGGTCAAAAAATTTCATGGGCCGATTTGATGATTCTTACAGGAAATGTTGCCTTGGAAGATATGGGATTCAAAACATTTGGTTTTGCCGGAGGTCGTGCAGATGTTTGGGAACCAGAATCGAATGTATATTGGGGGAAAGAAAAGAAATGGTTAGATGACCAACGCTACTCTGAAGGTCGCAAATTAGAAAATCCGTTAGCCGCTGTTCAAATGGGATTGATTTACGTGAATCCTGAGGGACCTAATGGAAATCCTGATCCACTAGCCGCAGCAAAAGACATCCGTGAGACGTTTGGTCGAATGGGGATGAACGATGAAGAAACCGTGGCGTTAATTGCTGGTGGACACACATTCGGAAAAGCACATGGAGCAGGGCCTGCTTCGAATGTTGGTCCAGAACCAGAATCTGCACCTATTGAGGAACAAGGTTTTGGATGGAAAAGTTCATATGGAACAGGAAAAGGAAAAGATGCAATCACATCTGGTTTAGAGGTTACTTGGACAACAACACCAACCAAATGGAGCAATGGATTTTTCAGTTTGTTATTTAACAATGAATGGGAATTATCTAAAAGTCCTGCAGGAGCACATCAGTGGGTTGCAAAAAATGGAAAAGAAATAATACCTGATGCGTTCGATAAAAACAAATCCCATGTAGCAACTATGCTTACCACCGATTTGTCTTTGCGATTTGACCCAGTTTATGAAAAAATCTCAAAAAGATTTTACGAAAACCCAGATCAATTTGCGGATGCATTTGCAAGAGCTTGGTTCAAATTAACACACCGAGATATGGGGCCAAAATCTCTGTATTTAGGACCAGAAGTTCCAAAAGAAGAGTTGGTTTGGCAAGATCCAATTCCAGCGGTTAATCACACCTTGATTGATTCAAAAGACATAGAGAATTTAAAAATACAACTTTCCAAATCTGGTTTAACAATCAGTGAAATGGTTGAAACCGCATGGGCTTCAGCTTCAACATTCAGAGGTTCAGACAAACGAGGAGGAGCTAATGGAGCGCGTTTATTACTAGAACCACAAAAGAATTGGGAAGTGAATAACCCGAAGCAATTGGCGAAAGTAGTTGCAGTTTTGGAGAAAATCCAAAAAGAGTTTAATGCCAAAGTGACGAATGGAAAGAAAGTATCTATGGCTGATTTAATCGTATTGGCAGGATGTACAGGAGTTGAAAATGCCGCGAAGAATGCAGGATACAACCTAACAGTACCTTTCACACCTGGTCGAATGGATGCAACACAAGCACAAACGGATGTGGTTTCAATGGCCGTATTAGAACCTATGGCTGACGGATTTAGAAATTACACAAAAACACAATACACAGTTCCTACTGAAGAATTGTTGGTTGACAAAGCACAATTATTGACATTAACAGCACCTGAAATGACTGTTTTAGTTGGTGGAATGCGTGTATTAAACACCAATTACGATGATTCAAAGAAGGGGATTTTTACTTCACAATCGGAGAAATTAACCAACGATTTTTTTGTAAACCTTTTAAGTATGGACGTGAGTTGGTCGGCTACTTCTGATACCAAAGAGGTGTTCGAAGGGAAAGACAGAAAAACAAACGAAGTAAAATGGACGGCCTCACGGGCAGACTTAATTTTTGGATCCAATTCAGAATTGAGAGCATTGGCTGAGGTATATGCAAGCAATGATGCGAAAGAAAAATTTGTAAAAGATTTCGTAGCAGCATGGACCAAAGTAATGAATTTAGATCGTTTTGATTTGAAATAAATAATGGGTTTTATTTTTCTGAACGGCTGGAAGTTTTCCTAGCCGTTTTTTTTATTACGTTAATTATTAGACGTAAATTTTGTATGTTTAGAGAATGAATAATGAGCCAAAAACAACTTGGGAATACTCCAATGGTACAATTTCAATTGACCCATATCGTCAAAAAATTATTCATCAATCTGGACATGATAGGCATTCTGATGCATGGGAAAGCGTTGAGGCTCTCTCAATTTATTTAAAAAATTCTACCATAATCTTACCCTTTATTGAGTCTAATCATGAACTTAAACAGCATAAAGATGAAATAACCAAGGCAGTGGAATATTTTTCTTCTGAAAGTTTTAAAGAAAAATACCAAACTATATTTTATGTCCGACCTTCTGATTTAATTGATTATTCATCTCATCTTTCAATTCTTCGAAAAAATAAAAATCGTTCATTAATTCTATTCATGGTTTTTATATTGGTTTTAAATATTGGGATATATTTAGGTACTTTACTGAATGATCGAATAGTTTACATGTTCATTGTTAGCACATTACTAACTGTTATTTTGGTATACACGTTAATTTTAGATTATGTAAGCAAACCAAAATTTGGGAAAGGAATGATTTTGTATACAAAAACAGGAAAACCTACTTTAGTGGCAGGTAAGCAAGTGCCATCAACTAGTTTCTTTATCGTGGTGGGACAACAAATTCTTTACGATTTTAAAAATAATAGTATCGACACGAATCATTTTGTTTTCAAGAATGAAATAACTTATCAAGTCAGTAAAGAACTTTATGAAAAATATAGATTGTCCTATTCGTACATTAATTTTATTACCAAATCCAAAAATGAAATATATACAGTCCTTGATACTTACATGTAGCCTCTAATCAATTGATTTTTATAAATTTGCAAAAAAAATATAGTTATGAAAAAAACTTTTTTACTTGCCATCATCTCTTTTTATTCATGTATGGTTATTAGTCAAGATTTATTAAGATTTACATCTACACCAATCACTACAAATGACTTGTCTTCTGTGATGTCTTCCAAAAGTTTTACAGCAACGGATCCTATTTTCTTTGCCTTTGAATTGCACTCTATTCAAAAAATGAATTTACATGCTCATGAATCAATTTTAATTGCATTTAAAGTTTTGGATAATGGTATTCAGCCAATTGAAGAATATAAAGTACTTGCTACACAAGACGAAAACGGTGTTGTTCGGGGAAAAGGGGTAATTCTTCCTCAAGAAAACAATAAAGAGTCCTATGAAGTTAATACCATTTACAAAGATGATTTTCATTATCGGTTTCTTGAAAAAATGAAAAGTGTTTCTGAACAAAAAACAAAATGGAAGTTAGGGATTGATGAATTTAGAGTAAGCATCTATGACAATTTGAAAAAAAGGGCTATTACTATTGATTTCGGTGTAATGTCAGAGGATGTAACTCGTTTTCCTCAATTTGCCAATAAAATGCAACCAATATTTGCACTGAAAAAACCTGCATCTTTCACAATGGAAATTTCAAAAAATTATCCTTTTGATAAAATGATTGAAAAAACGAATGAAATAGCTTCATCAATGAAGGATTCAATGTATAATCAATTATCTGGGGAAACAAAGGCACCAGAAGACTTTTTATCCGATGATTTTGTAGGGTATGAGAATGAAATAATGCGTGAAGAAGTAGAAAAGCTAGTTACTAAGTTTTTTGATGGAACTGCTTATGCATGGACGAAATTATCCTATTTTAGTAATGTTGTAAATATTGATAAAAATGACATTGGTATTCCAAATTACAAATATTTTTATCTAGGTTTCTATTCAAAAAAAGACGACGGAAAATGTGCTTATGGTACGATTACGATTAGAGCTGATTATTTAGGGGCAGGTGCTTACGGAAATTATAAAACAGATGTCTATAAGTTGACTGATTGCAAATGTGAATAAATTAGTAAATAATCACATTATTTTATTTCTGAACGGCTGGGTTTTCCTAGCCGTTTTTTTGTTTTGAAAAGAAACATATTTAAATTTAATCTATATTTGATTGCAGAACTCTTGCCTTATGAAGTATTTTACCCTCGCGGTTCTCCTTTTTATTTCATTCAATAATTGTGGTCAATATGATAAGTACGTACTTAAAACAGGTACTTACGGTTGTTATCTTGATATTTCAACCTATAAGGAATTGACGTTAAATGAGGATTCAACATTTAAATTTGTCGATAGGGGATTTACAGGGATTTCAGACATATATCATGGGAAATGGAAAGTTCGGAAACGAAAACTTATTTTGTATGATTATGAAAAAAAGGTTAGACCTATTCGATTTGAAGATAATTGGGATTGTTGGAAAATAAAAGGAACAAAAATTATTTCGAGAAAAGGATTGGGGCTTGAATTCCAAAAAGGATTGTAGAAATCTTCACCATTGTTAATATTCCTAGAAATTAAATGACACTTTATTGCTGCCGTTTTGATTCCTCTCAGCTCTTTAACAATCATTTTTTAGGTGTGTTTTTAGTGAGGGTTTTGAATAATAAATAATTTATCTTTGAAATAAAAAAGTATGCGATCTTCATTCATTTACTTACTGTTATTGTTTGTGACATTTGGTGCTACTGCTCAATGCGTCAATTCTGCTCAGATAGATTCAACCGTAATGTGTCCAATGGTCTATGACCCAGTGTGTGGTTGTAATGGAGTAACCTATGGCAATAGTTGCGAAGCCTATTATCTTGGTGGAGTTACTTCATCGATTCCAGGAATATGTGGTGGTGGTAATGCGTGTATAAATACGGCACAAATTGATTCGACCCTTCTTTGCCCTACTGTTTTGGAACCCGTATGTGGTTGTGATAGCATTACATATTCAAATAGTTGTATCGCAGAAAACTATGCTGGTGTTACATCTTGGACTCAAGGACCGTGTCAAAATCAAATTCAATTAGCAGATTCTTGTACGAATTTAACCGGAATTAATTTTGGCTTATGTGATCAATTTTTAGGTTATGGTTTAGTAAATGGAATCTGCAGTCCAATCAGTGGTTGTGGAACAATTGTAGGAAATATTGACTACGCTCCTGCACTTTCTTCATCGATTGAATCTTGTCAAACCGGCTGCTTGAATCTTTCAGATGCACCTGCTTGTTCTAATTTAGCTAATGTTGACTTTGGAGTTTGTGCAATGCCGCTAGGTTTTGGAATAATTGGTAATGAATGTCAGATGATTTCAGGCTGTTCAACAATTTCTGGAACAATTGATTATTCAAATTCTCTCTATTCTACTTCGGATAGTTGTCAATTATGCCTATCCGGTGGAATTGAGTTAATAAAGAATTTCGTGAAAGTTTATCCAACTGTGATGGACACATATTTGGTGGTGGAAATGGAAAAGAAATTACAAAATTGTTCGTATCAAATTATAAACTCCGTTGGTAAAACAATTTTATTTGGAAGTATTAATACTACATTAAACGAGATTTCAGTTGATCGACTTTTGCCAGGAATGTACATTTTGACAATCAACAATCAAGCTAATTTAAACTATCGTTTGGTCAAGCAGTAATTATTTTTTGCCTTCCTTTTGTTTCAGTTTTTTAGCAATAGCCGCATAGTCCAACCAGTAAATTAACTTTAATGAAAAGCTATTTACAGGACCATTATCCAACGTATTTCGCAGGTTCATCCAATACAATTCTTGAACTGCAATATCAGCAGTGAAAATAGAGTTTTTCCAAACCACATTTAACTCACTTCCCGGAAGGAACACCCAACGGTATTGCATATCAATTGTAAATGCATTGTAATTGATGTCGTAGGCGGAATTTCCGTCGATTTCTGTGCCTGAATAAGCATTTAAAGTGTTTAATCTTCCATTCTCTAATAGTTCATAAAATGCTGTATACTTAAGAGCTGAACGATAATGTCTCAGGCGAAATGTAATCCCCATGCGATTGGTAAGAATACAATCCAATGAAATGGATTGCGTTGTATTTATTCGATCCCTCTGACCAAATAAAATCCCTGAAACTGATTGACTAGGTTGCCCAAACTGAACGGCAAATCCCTGACTGTTCCATTGAAATTCTTGTTCCCAAGAATAAAATAGTGAAACATGATCTGAAATTCTCCAACGTGGACTCAAACGATAATCCCATTCCCACCAATTTGGTCTACCAACGACAACATAGCCTACCCCAGCATCAATAGCAAATTTCTTTTGATAATTGGTGGAAATCCAAGCTGAGGAATAATGCCAAGTTGGTCTTACAAAATAACTGCCCCATTGGCGAGGTTCAAAAAAATCAAAGCTTTCTGTAAGAGAGCCGTTATAACGGATTCCAGCTGCATTGAAATTTTTAGATACAAGGGTAATGTTTCCGTTTAAGTATGCTCCTGTGTAATGTCTCGGCGCATACAATCCGGCAACACTAGCTGATGCCCCAATCATCAGTTTATTCAAATAATCCCATTTTGGTTTAAAAATTCGATAACCTCCTGATATTTCAATAATTCTATTGTTGTTGTTATAAATAAATCCCAGATCATTCGGGTCATACGTATCTGATTCTTCTAATACTCCCAAACCATATACCCATTTTCCACGTTGTTTACCAATGTTAAAATTAAATCGGTGCCCAAGTTCAATGAAGCTTGTATACTTTTTACTTGAAAGTGTCCCATTGCCATTTACATAAAAATTATTGTCTTTGGTATTTAAAACAAAATTTAAAGCAGAAACATTGGCATCATAAAATTCTCCAGCTCTCCAAACATTTGTATTTGTAAAAGTTACAGAACTATTATTCTTTAAATTTTGATCAAGAACAAAAACGTTATAATTTGTCAACGGTGAAACAGTAACAGATCTAGTTAAATCAGACACTGTGTCCAAGACAAGACCCTCTTGTTCAGCCGTAATTGCATTAAAAAAACCAATCCCCAAACCATTTTTCATTCTTCCTGAGATTTTACTTGCATTGTACAGTTGCGAAGGCAAAGGCTCATTAAGTAAATATTCATTTTGGCCAACCTGTGCATTAGAAATAGAGTAGGGCGCTTGAATTCCAATTCGTCTACTGTAGAAAAGTCCAGCTTTATTAAACAATTCTGTGCCTTCTGTAAAAAATTGCCGGTTTTCATTAAATTGAACTTCAAATGGAGATAAATTCAATATTTTTTGGTCGAATACCACTTGTCCAAAATCAGGAACTAGCGTCACATCTAATGTAAATGCTTCATTCAATCCATATTTGATGTCCATTCCACCATTGATGGATTTTGTCCAAAGTGGTTTGTCTCCCTCTTGTGGGATTCTATCGAGATATGCTGATAAATAGGGCATAAGAGCTAATCTCACTGGCGGTTTGATGCCCTTCAGATTTGTAATATCGCCACTCTCTAGCAGAAAATTCTCTAAATCTGGATTAACTGGAGCCCATGTACTTTCTTCACGTAATCTGGATATTTGGCGCGAAAAATTTACACCCCAATTTTGCACTTCTTTTTTTGGGAAACGGAAAGCTGAGTAGGGAATTCTAATTTCAGCAACCCACCCAGAATCAGTTATGTGTATTACTGAATTCCACACTAAATTTAATTGATCATTGTAATCATTAGCGGCAATTTTAGCATCTATTTGCACACCTCGGCTGGTTACTCCGAAATAAAATCCATTTTGATTGTCGTTGTACGTATCTAAAAATATTGAAAAAATATCTAACGTTGGAGCAAAGTCGTCTCTCAGAGATAAAACTTTGGAAATCGAATCTGGATGATCATAACAAATAGCAGCGAAATAGATCGCTTGGTCATCATACGCAATTTGAACAGTCGTTTTCTTTGCTGAAGCCAACCCTGGACGTGGTTTTATTTGAGTAAAATCTCCGACAATTTGCGCTTTTTTCCAAATAGCCTCATTCAACTTTCCATCTAATTCAATGGGTTCCGTTAATTCCTCAGCTTGAATTTTAAACTGTGCATAGGAAGTATTAATGGCTAAAAAAGCAATTGTAAAAAACGTAAGAAAAAATCGATTTTTCATAAAGAACAAATGTACTGATTTGAAAAATGAAAAGGACGATATTTGAGAAAAACCTTATTCAAATAACATGTATTTGAAACTTAAATAATACTTATTAAAAATACAAAAGCTGTCCTTGTGAGACAGCTTTTGTAGCGATATAGAGTTTAATGTAAGACTATTTTACTGCGTCAACAACTGCTTTGAACGCTTCAGGATGGTTTAGGGCCAAATCTGCGAGCGCTTTGCGGTTTAATTCAATTCCAGCTTTATGTACAGCTCCCATAAACTGAGAATAGCTCATTCCGTGTAGACGAGCACCCGCATTGATACGAGTAATCCATAACGAACGGAAATTGCGTTTCTTTTGTTTACGGCCAACATACGCATAGCCGAGTCCTTTCTCGATTGCATTTTTAGCAACGGTCCAGACATTTTTTCTTCTACCAAAGTAACCTTTGGCAAGTTTCATCAAGTTTTTTCTCTTAGCTCTTGATGCTACGTGATTAACTGATCTAGGCATAATTTTAAGTTTTTTGACAAGGAGTGCTCGCCCCGGCGAATCTTAGTTACTCATTATCGGGTTAAACAATTTAAACCAATTGCGCTTTACTTCATGCAAAGTTGCAATTTAACATTGGAGATATCAGCTCCGTGAACTAAACCGGCGTGAGTCAAGTTTCTCTTGCGTTTAGTGGCCTTCTTTGTTAAGATGTGGCTTTTAAATGCATGTTTGCGCTTGATTTTGCCAGTACCAGTGATAGTAAAGCGTTTTTTCGCACTGGATTTGGTTTTCATTTTAGGCATTTTTCGTCAATTTTTAGATTAACTCTATATCAGCTTCTTTATTAATAAATCATTTTTTCTTCGGGTTGATCATGACAATCATTTTCTTACCCTCTAATTTTGGTAGTTGTTCAACAGCACCCACGTCTGCTAGTTCTTGCGCAAATTTCAATAAAAGAATTTCTCCTCTGTCTTTGAACACAATGGTTCTACCTCTAAAAAACACATAAGCTTTCACCTTACTACCTTCTTCAAGGAATTTTCGTGCATGCGCTAGCTTAAAATTAAAATCGTGGTCATCTGTATTTGGACCAAATCGAATTTCTTTAACAACAACCTTACTTTGCTTGGCTTTAAGTTCCTTTTGTTTTCTTTTTTGGTTGTACAAGAACTTCTTGTAATCCATAATTCTACAAACAGGTGGAACAGAATTAGCAGCGATTTCAACGAGGTCAAGTTCTTGTTCTTCAGCCATTGCCAACGCTTGTCTTATCGACAAAATTTGAGGCTCTTCACCGTCTTGAACCAAACGAATTTCAGAGGCAGTTATCTTATCATTAATCTTGTGAAGTGCCTCTTCTTCTCTTTTTACAAAAGGTTTTCTGTTGTTATTTCTCATTCAAATTTTTACTGTTACGCTAATTCTTTTTCTATCGCTTGCTGAACTAACTGTGTAAATTCTTCAGCAGACATAGAACCTTTGTCACCCTCACCTCTTTGACGGACAGAAACTTGATTCAATTCAACTTCTTTTTCACCTACAATTAACATAAAAGGAACTTTTGCAATCTCTGCATCTCGAATCTTTTTGCCAATTTTCTCATTTCGATCGTCTACGAAACCGCGAATATCGGAAATATTTAGCAATTCAGAAAGTTTTTGGGCGTATTCGTTGTATTTCTCTGATATTGGAAGTATTGCAAATTGTTCAGAGGAAAGCCAAAGTGGGAAATCACCGGCGCAATGTTCCAATAAAACAGCCACAAAACGCTCCATCGAACCAAAAGGAGCTCGGTGTATCATCACCGGTCTATGTTTTTGATTATCAGCACCAACATACTCTAATTCAAAGCGTTCAGGCAAGTTGTAATCTACTTGGATTGTACCCAATTGCCACTCACGACCAAGGGCGTCTTGAACCATAAAATCCAATTTAGGCCCATAAAATGCAGCTTCCCCATATTCTACTACCGTGGGAAGATTTTTTTCAGCAGCCGCTTCAATGATAGCTTGTTCCGCCTTTTGCCAATTTTCTTCAGAACCAATGTATTTTGCGCGATTTTCCTTATCTCGAAGTGAAATCTGCGCTTTAAAATTCTGAAAATCAAGTGTTTTTAATACGTATAATACAATATCTATTACATTTTTAAACTCGTCTTTTACTTGCTCTTGAGTACAAAATATATGAGCATCATCTTGCGTAAATCCTCGAACACGAGTCAATCCATGAAGTTCTCCCGATTGCTCGTAGCGATAAACCGTTCCAAACTCAGCAAACCTCGCTGGTAAATCTTTATACGATCTTGGACGTGATTTAAAAATTTCACAGTGATGCGGACAGTTCATCGGTTTCAGGTAAAACTCTTCATTTGGATCTGGAGTTTTTATAGGCTGAAAAGAGTCTGCGCCATACTTTTCATAATGACCAGAACAAACGTATAATTCTTTGTTTCCGATATGTGGAGTTATAACCTGTTGATATCCAGCTCTTTTTTGTGCTTTTTTTAAGAAATTCTCCAAACGCTCACGAAGAGCTGCTCCTTTAGGAAGCCACATTGGTAACCCTTGCCCAACCTTTTGAGAAAAAGTAAACAATTCAAGTTCTTTCCCTAATTTTCGGTGATCTCTTCGTTTTGCCTCCTCCACTTTCACCAAATAATCTTCTAATTCAGCTTGTTTCGGAAAGGTAATTCCATATATTCGAGTTAACTGTTTGTTCTTCTCATCCCCTCGCCAATAGGCACCAGCAATCGCGGTCAACTTTACAGCTTTTATAAATCCCGTATCAGGAATATGTGGCCCTCTGCACAAATCCGTAAAATTACCTTGTGTGTAAAACGTGATAGTTCCATCCTCCAATTCAGATAATAATTCTAATTTATAGGGATCTCCTTTATCTTGGAAATACGCAATAGCATCTTTTTTTGAAATTTCTTGACGAATAAATTGAAGTTTTTGTTTGGCCAATTCCTTCATTTTTTGTTCAATCTTCTCAAGATCCTTTTCACTAATTGAATGGTTTTCAAAGTCAATGTCGTAGTAAAAACCATTGGCTACCGGTGGTCCAATGGCTAATTTGATTCCAGGATAATAACATTCAAGAGCTTCTGCCATAAGATGAGCAGATGAGTGCCACATTGTTGACTTACCTTCTTGGTCGTTCCACGTTAGCAATTGTAAAGTAGAATCAGAGGTTATTAATCTATTTGCATCAATTACTTCATCATTTAATTTGGCCGCAAGTACGTTACGTGCCAAACCTTCCGATATGCCTTTTGCAACATCTAATGAAGAAACGGGATGTTCAAATTGTCTAATCGAACCGTCAGGCAGAGTTATGTTTATCATATCAATTTTATTGAAAGGGATACAAAGATAGACTAAAGCTTGTTTTTAGCCAATTTTATTGAAAACAAAAAAAGGAAGCATTGCTTCCTTTTGCGTAGTAGTGTGGTCAGTGATTATTTAGGAACTTTTGTTTCCAAAATTTCATTGTATTTTTCCAAAAGGCGTAAATACTTGTTTTTCCAATAATCAACAGACTGAGTATCACCGGTTATTGAACCAGTTTCCTCCAGATTCGTAATCGCCGCAAAGGTTCTATAACGCTTTAATTCCGCGATGTCATCAGAAAAATCATGATGGATAATCTTACCGATTTCCAAAATGTAATCTATTGACACATTCGGGTTTTCAAATGCGTTGTAAATCCATCTACGACTTTTACTGAGCTTTTTGGTTAGTTTGGTAAGTGGTATCCCACTATCCCTAACCGCTTTTTCCAGTATTTCTCCTTTGTGCTGCATGATACAAAATTCAAAAATTAAATGCGAATTAAAATAATCAATATATTTATTTTAGTGTATAATAAAATTACTGATGTCGTGTAAATTATTCAAAATTAGTGTCAATTGAACTATAAGTAATTACATAATTTTGATTTAAAACATTATTTTTCTTGACACAGCTCAACGAGTAATCCATTTGTAGATTTTGGATGTAAAAAAGCAATACGTTTGTTGTCTGCACCATCTTTTGGTATTTCATGAATTAATTCAAATCCATTAGTCACTAATCTTTCGATTTCAAATTCTATATTTTCTACGTCAAAGGCTACGTGGTGAAACCCTTGTCCTTTTTTTTCTAGAAATTTCGCAATTGGACTGTCAGCATTTGTAGCTTCTAGCAATTCAATTTTACTTTCTCCTACTTGAATAAATGCCGTTTTGACAAATTCACTTTCAACAATTTCAGTTTTATAGCATGTATGTCCTAATAAATCTTCATATATTTTTAAAGATTCTTCCAGGTTGTTAACTGCAATACCTAAATGTTCTATTTTTCGAAACATATTAATTTTTAATGAATTTTTCTGTTTTATTATCAAAGTTAAGATAGTACAAACCATTTAGGAATTTTCGGCAATCTATTTTAGATGATTTCCCACTCTTTAAAATATTACCGTATGCATCAAATACTTCAAAGTACGTTTCTACTTCTGAGTTATTGGATCTAAATGTTATGTAATCCTTAACCTTTGTGGGTGATTTGATGACTGTTGAGACGGTTGAAGTAAAAAGGACTGATTTAGAAGTTCTTTTTTTAAGCGTATTATCAATTTGAGAGACTCGCACTTCATTTTTTCCAGAATGGGGAAACAATTTAAATGAGTATGAATTCTGCGCAGATGTTCCTGCCCCCATAACTTCACCAACAACCACCCATTTGTCCCATTTGTACTGTTCTATGAGGAAATTTAGTTTTCCAGATTCTCCGGTTGTTGACCAGGTTAATTCAGATGCACTATTTACTGAGATAGAATTAAGTTGAAATGTACTTTTAGGCAATAAAACTTCAGAATTGACAATTTTTGGAGTGCAGTCGTCGCCGTGATGAATTACCAAAAAAACGGGCTCCCCAATAGACATTTTTAAGGATTTAAGATTTATCGTTAGGGTAGGTGAGTTTAATGAAATTGGCATTAAGTCACCATTCACATAAATTTTTGATATGCAGTAACCAAATCCGCTTGCATCTGTTGGGTTTTGAATAAAAACATTTTTCCCTTGATAGACACCTTCAAGCGATAGTTTTGCCGCGTAAAATAGGTTTAATGAACCTATAAAAAAAACGATCAAAATTAATTTCTGTATCATATTCACTAATTCCAAAAATCCCAGGTAATACCTATTTGAATTTGCATAGGAGGTATAGGATATCCTTTGGCCAATTGCAACATTCTATTATTCCAAAAATAACCTAAATTTTCGGCTCTTGCAAAAAACTTAAATCCTTTCAATTCAAAGCCTGCAAATAATGCCAAATCTAAAAATGCAGATTGAGACGGCAGGTTAGTGGATATTATAAAAACATCCATAGATGGATAAATTGATAGTGGACTAAATCGACCAATCATTTGTGGCTCTATCCCAAAATAACTGATGAGTTTTCGTTTCTTTAAAACTCCTCTTTCCACAGAGAGGCGTAGTTTGATTAAATGATTTGGATAAAATTTCCAATTAGACGGAAGAGAATAGAAAGAATAAGAAGGGGAAATAGTTAAAGACTTGTATTTGATATCTGAACTGACGGTTGCACTTACCGAATTCATTGTATTGATTAGTGTGTTTGACCAAGTGGCACCATTAAAGAAATAAGGGTTTTTCAGGTAAAGATGACTGATTTTGAAATGAAGATTATTTTTATTCACCAGTAAATCATAGGATAAATCTAATTTATTTTTAAACTGTAGTTCATAAATAGGAAGTTGGTAGTTGATATTGTTTGAGAAATAATGTCGCTGAAATAGTTCGGGCCATGAGTTCTCTATATTCCAAGATCCCTTTAAACTACTTTTTTTCCATTTTTTATGCATTGAAACTACATTTTTCCAACTCTGTCCTCTGCCCAATAAATTAAAGGTAAAATTCTGCTCTATATTTAAACTTGGAAACTTAAGACTGAATGCTTGGTGAAGATCAACTTCTAACGTGTCTCTGTATAATATCCCATTCCGATAATTCCAAAAAGCTTGGTTTATTCCGGCATTCAATCTCCACGTTTTTCTTGCGGTAAAAAAACCAATTTCATTGGATTGACTGCTGATTTGAACGTGATCATAAGTCTCAAAACTATCCACAAAAATTTGATTGTATTGTGAAGACAACTCGCCAGTCTCTCTATAAATTCTGTTTCTGGAGCGAAAATCAGTATTGAAATAGACACCCGTTTTTTGACTTGAGTCTGCAAACAAGTGGATGTAATTCATCCAATTTATAAGTACTTCCTTGCGCGTTGAAATCGCATCATTTTTCAAAACGGAAATGAGCTCAGGAGAGTAGGTTAGACTAAGGCTATCTTCTGAAATACCACCATTCCAACCAAAAGTTTGTACAGCATAATTTGCTAATAAAAGTGATTCCACTATTTTTGATTGTTTCGAAATTTTTAGGTTGACCAGTTGATTCCGAGCAGCAGAATTTCTCAAAACTCCATTCGTTTGTTGGTTTTTGTAATCCAGGTTAATTATCCATTTATTTGAAAAAGCTTGCGTGTATTGAAATTTTGCAAATTGAAATCCTGATGACCCAAAGGAATAGGCAAAGCCAATGTGAGGAAGCGATGAATAACGAATGGATTTTGTAGGTTGGAGGGAATTGAAAGTGAGCCCAGTATACAAAAGGTTCAATGGGTCGAACAAAAATGGTTGATTGGATGCAAAACCAAGGGTACTCAATAAATGACCGGTTGACAAATCAATTGATGATAGTTTTCCGGATGATGAATAAGTTGATTTTATTGAGTCTATTTCAGTAAAACCATTTATTTGTTGGGCGATGGAAGAATAAAAAACACCAAGACAAAAACAAAATATGAAAAGAATTTTTGGAGGCATTTTCTTTATATAAATTCAGAAAACAAACATAACAAAAAAAGGGGCGAAATAGCCCCTAAAAGATCAGAAAAAAACAAAGATTATAAGCTGTTGATTTGCAATTGCAATCCAGACTTTAAATTCCCTGCTTTGTTTTTATGAATAATATTTTTCTTCGCCAACTTATCTAACATACCAACAACTGTTGGAAGAAGGGCTAAAGCTTCAGTTTTATCTTTCAAACTTCTTAGTTTCTTCACAGCATTACGAGCAGTTTTGTGCTGATATTTATTTAAAAGTCTTTTCGTTTCATTTGAACGAATTCTCTTAAGTGCCGATTTATGGTTTGCCATTTTTAAATTGTATTTAACATTTTACCTGTAGCCCATAGGAGAATCGAACTCCTGTTTCCAGGATGAAAACCTGGCGTCCTAACCACTAGACGAATGGGCCAAAAAACTTTGGTAGCCCATAGGAGAATCGAACTCCTGTTTCCAGGATGAAAACCTGGCGTCCTAACCACTAGACGAATGGGCCAAAAAAAATCCCGTATTTTTTGGGATTGCAAATATACGGGTTTTTTCAATTGATACAAATAATGAATCCCATTTTTTTTAGGATTCTTTGAAGGAGAGTGAATTATTCGCCATTTCCTGGTTTAAAACCCATTCTTTTTCCTGTTTTTAATTTTAAACTATCACTAATTTCTTGAACCTGAGCTACGGTAATTTCTTCCAAATATTCATAAGGGGGAAGGTATAAATCAAATTGTAAAGCAAAAGCGAATGACAATTGAACAAGAAGTCTCATGTAATTCTCATTCAAAATGGCATGTTCTGGATCTCTAAATAGTGTCCCCAATTGCCCGCGACCTTCAGTCATGAAATGATTTTCATGATTCATCATTATTCTCGCTATGAGGTTTCCGCGATCATCAAAACGATTGCGTAAGTATGACTCAGCAAGAAAATTGTAAATATGAATAACAGCAAAATACCCATTGTTTTCATTTGATGAAAAATACTCAGTACCCCACAAAGGATTTGTATCTGGCAAACGAAAAATGTTGGTATGAAGGTGAAAAACCAACATATCACTTCCAACAAAAACAATTAGTTCAAATTTACCTCTATCCTCATAGTTTAAACGGATGCGATCATCATTAATCTTTGTTTTTAAGGTTTCTAACTCAGAAATAATGATACTTTTGAGTGTTTCAAAAACTTTTTCAGAATCATCCGCCACATCTTGCTTCAAGGCAGATTTTAAGGTTAATAGATTCAAAATAACATCTCTATTTTGATCTAAAGAGTTTGATTCTTTTTTTTCTATTTTCGTTTTTTTTATCATCTTTTATAGAGATTAATTCAAGTAGTTTGTTTCTATAAAGTCAATTAAAGAATGAATGACTTTAATATGTATTTCTTGTGCTCTGTCGGCGTATTCACTGAAAGGTGCCCGAATTTCAACATCACAAAGTTGTGCTATTTTTCCACCATCCTTACCAGTAAGACCAATTACTGTCATCCCTTTTTCTTTAGCAGCTAGGATTCCGTTAATGACATTTTCTGAATTTCCCGAGGTAGATATAGCAAGCAGAACATCGCTTTTGTTTCCTACACCTTCAACAAAACGGGAAAAAACATAAGAATAGCCATAATCATTCGAAACACAAGATAGGTAACCTGGGTCGGATATTGCCAAGGCTGGAATTGCTTTTCTGTTTTCGCGGTATCTACCCGTTAATTCTTCTGCAAAGTGTATGGCATCACTCATCGAACCACCATTTCCACAACTTATAATTTTGCCCCCTGTTTTCAGAGAATCAACCATTAATTTGCCAGCGATTTCTATTTTTTGGATATTCCCAGAAAGAATAAACTCTCTCAAAATCTTTTCAGCCTCTAAAAAATGATTTTCAATTTTTGACGTCGGCATAGAACGTATTAATGATTGTGTCCGTGTAACCCATGCACATGACCATGGTCAATTTCATCTGAAGTAGCTTCTCTCACATCTAGTACCTCCACATCAAAAAGTAAATCAGTGCCAGCTAATGGGTGGTTAAAATCCATTTTAACATTTTCCTCTGTAATTTCTAGAATGGTTCCTTTTAAATGATTTCCCTCATTGTCGGACATAGGAATAGTAGCTCCAATAAAGAAAAATTCAGTGTCAAATTTACCATCTTCGTTATGAAAAATATTTGCAGGTATCATGGCAATTTGTTCTTCTTCAAAAGATCCGTATGCATTTTCAGCTGTTATTGAAAAAGATACTTTATCACCTTTTGATTTTCCAGCAATTTGTTGTTCAAACTCTGGAATCATAGATTGAACTCCATAAAGGAATACAAGCGGACTGTCTGAAGGTGTTTCTTCAATTTTTTCACCTGTTTGGTGATTGGATAACTTATAGTTTAGAGAAACAACTGTGTTTGGGGTAATTTGCATAGTATTAATTTTAATGAAACAAAGCTACTGAAAAAAGGCTTTGACCAATTAAAATTACTAAAAATCAAAAAGAGAAATAAGTTATAATTTAATAATGATAAACTCTGTTCTACGATTTTTTTGATGCTCATCTTCCGAACAAGTTGATTTAACCGTTCCTTCGCATGGACAAGCTGAAACCAATTTAGCCTCACCATACCCAAGTCCTGATATGCGCTCTGGATTCGTGATTTTTGACCTGATATAATTTGCAGAAGCTTTAGCACGATTGTCAGATAGTGTTTGATTTTGCTCTATTGAACCTCGGCAATCAGTGTGTGATCCTAATTCAATAATCATAGTAGGATAATCATTCATTATTTTAACAATTTTATCCAACTCTAATGCAGCGTCCTTGCGAATATTGTATTTACTCTTATCAAAATAAATAGGTTTAACATCAATTAATTTAGCCAAATCTGAACCAACTTCAATTTTCGTAAGTGATACATCTAAATTGTCGTTAAGATTAACTACATCAAGAGTTTTAATAAGTGTTGAGAAATCTACAGTTTTCGATAAATACCCTTCCTTTTTTATAGAAACCGTATAATTCAAAGTTTCATTTACTTTAACATTTTCTAATGCTTTGGAAAAATCTCCTTCTTTTGATGTATTACCTTCAAAAACAACTCTTCCTGTATTTTTATCGATTATTGATACTGTTGCGTCTTGGATTAATTCTTTTGTGTTTTTGTCTGAAATTAATCCATACAAACTAACACCTTTCATCTTATCTAGTTTTACCGTAGCATCTATAGTATTCGAAGTTAATTTGTCTGTTAAGATAGAGGCAACATTATCTGTATATTCATTTTTACTAGCCGTAATGTTGTAAGATTTTTTTGGTTCAATTTCAAATGTTACTTTTCCATTCACATCTACGATTGCAGTTTGAATTATATTGCCAGCCTCATCCTTCAAGTATACTTTTGAATCTGGTAAAATTTGGTTTGTATTATTATCTGCAACTGTAATGGTTAACTTGACTTTGAAAATGAATGGTTGAGTCAATGAAAATGCATAGATATCATCTTCCCCTTTTCCCTCCGCTCGGTTTGACGAAAAATAACCAGTTTTTCCGTCTTGGTTAAATGAAATGGCAAAGTCATCGTTTTGACTATTCATAGGCCTACCAACATTTGTAAGATTGTCAAATGAAAATGATTTTTCATCTATGGTCATAACAAATACGTCTAAACCTCCAAGACCAATATGTCCATTGGAAGAAAAGAAAAACAATCCTTCTGGACTAATCCATGGAAACATTTCTTGACCTTCTGTATTAATTTCTTTTCCCAGATTTACTGGTGTACCAATGGTTCCATCTTCATTAATCGGTGCTCTGTACAAATCTGCTCCACCCATACCCCCTGGCATATCAGATGCAAAAAATAATGTTTTACCATCTAAAGACACTACTGGATGTCCAACAGAATAATCTTTTGAATTAATTCCTAATTCTTTAATTTCCGACCATTTTCCATTTTTATCCACCTTTGCAACGTATAATTTCAAATTCTGAATTCCATTATTGTCTCTTCTGTTTTTACCTTTTGAGATATTATTTCTTGTAAAATAAACGATGGATTCATCTTTATTGAAACAAAGGGGGCCTTCATGAAAAGAAGTATTTGCTTTAGAAGCCAATTCAGGTGACTCTTTTTCATTTAAATCTATGGTAAACAAGTCTAAAAATCCTCTTCCGTTCCACATCCAATTATTTTGAACAAGCGTATTTCTTCTTGCAGAAACAAAATATACTTCGCCTTTTTTCACCGATTGATAACCGCCAAAATCAGAGGTGTTGGAGTTAAAAGCAGCATTTGAAACAGTAAAATGAATCCCTTCCTTTTCTATCTTATCTAAATAAGATCGGTTATTCGCAAATGAAATAGCTCGTTTGTCCAGGTTGGATTTTTCATAAAAGGTATTCATCCATTTATCACTTTCCGAATATTTACCCAGTTGTTTCAAAGTCTGTGAAAAGTAAAAATAATGTTCTGTAGGTAGCGCACCCAATTTAAGTGCTTCATTATAATATTTTTCAGAAAGGCCCAAATCATTAATGTTTAAATAACTATGAGCCAGTTTTGCTTTCATTTCAGCATTGGCTAAATCGCTACTCAGTATGTCCGTATATACTTCTATTGCTAAAGCATAAGATAATTTCTCGTAATAATCATTTGCTTTTTTAAGCTTGGCATTTTGAGCAATTGAACTTAAAGAAGCAATAGTTGAAAAAATACAAATCAAAAGAAAATTCTTCATATCAAAAAAAAGAAATAATTAAAAATAACGTGGAGATCTAATACCTTGTTTATTGTACCTAAAATCGTAAGAAAGCATCACTTCAAAGGTGCCATAATTGTATTTTCGAACTTGTGTTGCTGAAAAATCCGTAGCTAACCCTATTCTAAATTGTGGATTTATTTGATACTGACTGAAAACACCATATGCGGCATTTAAACGATACATAGTTCCAATCCATAGCTTATCATAGTATATCCCAGCTGCAGAAAAATCGATACTCATTGGAGCGCCTGATGTCGCTTTTACTTGACTAGTTGGTCTTATCTTCCATTCCTTTGAAACCGGTATCACAGCCCCAATGATTGCAAAATAATGTCGCTTTTCTTTGTTTGTTGAAGTACCATCAATACTCTGTTCAATTAATTTTGGTGTGCTTATTCCTGCAAAAAAACGTGGAGAGTGGTAGTACATTCCAAATCCAAAATTTGGATTGATTCTATTTCTCATATTATTCATCAAATTTTGATCTCCTGCCTCGGTTGTATTCAAAGTAGATGTTTCGGAATTTATTAAATTTATTCCTGCTTTTAATCCTAATGCCAACTTAGATTTTTTTGTCAGTTTTAGACTGTATGAGAAATCTCCGTAAAACATAGTTTGTGATAATGGACCAATAACGTCGCGTACCGCTGTTAATCCAAGTCCTACTGATTCATAGGACAATGGAGAATGTATGCTTAAAGTGGTTGAACTCGGTCTACCTTCAAAACCAACCCATTGCTCCCTGTGAATACTCAATGCACTAAGCATGCCTGTACTTCCCGCATACGCTGGATTTACAAAAAGAGCGTTGTCAAAATACTGTGTAAATTGAGGGTCTTGTTGTGCTTTTACTTGCAATGTAAGAATTGCGAAAAGTACTACCAATATTAAATTTATCTTTTTCATAACGTTAAAATTCATCTACTTATTTTTTCAAATAAACATAACCTTTATAGATTGTCTTGCCATCACCATTCAAATCAAGAATGTAATAATAGGTTGCAGTTGGTAATTTAGAATCCCCTAAAACAATTCCTCTGTTTGCAGTACCATCCCAAGTATTATTATATCCTTCAGCGTAGAAGACTTCATTCCCCCATCTATTATAGATAGTTAATTTGTTTTTCGGATAATTTTCAATTCCAGGTATAACAAAATTGTCATTGGTGTTATCTCCATCTGGGGTAAATGCTTCAGGAATACTTATATCAGAATCACAAGAGTTAGGATCACAAGGGTTCAATGGATTACTACCACCGGAAATCTCTTCTCCATTTGTTATACCATCTCCATCACAATCTAATTCAAACCAAGCTTGACTTGGAGTAACTGTTTGATCTGCAAACCATAGGGAACAAGGATCATTTGGGTCGGTTCCATTTGGACCAAGAGTTCCATCACCATCTGGATCGATCTCATCCCCATTCGTTACACCGTCTCCATCACAATCTGCATCTAACCAGGCTTGACTTACAGTTGCTAAATCTTGGTCAGTAAAATTGAATGAACAAGGATCCGTTGGATTTGTTCCATTAGGTCCCGGTGTTCCGTCACCGTCAGGGTCAACTTCTTCGCCATTCGTTACGCCATCACCATCACAATCTGCATCTAACCATTCTTGACTAACAGTTGCAAAATCTTGGTCAGCAAAATTGAATGAACAAGGGTCAGTTGGATTCGTTCCGTTCGGTCCAGGTGTTCCGTCACCGTCTGGGTCAACTTCTTCACCGTTCGTTACGCCATCCCCATCACAATCTGCATCTAACCATTCTTGACTAACAGTTGCAAAATCTTGGTCAGCAAAATTGAATGAACAAGGATCCGATGGATTCGTCCCGTTCGGTCCAGGTGTTCCGTCACCGTCTGGGTCAACTTCTTCACCATTTGTTACACCATCTCCATCACAATCTTCATCTAACCATTCTTGACTTACAGTTGCAAAATCTTGGTCAGCAAAATTGAATGAACAAGGGTCCGTTGGATTTGTTCCATTCGGTCCAGGTGTTCCGTCGCCGTCTGGGTCAACTTCTTCACCATTTGTTACGCCATCCCCATCACAATCCGCGTCTAACCATGCTTGACTAACAGTTGCTAAGTCTTGGTCAGCAAAACTGAATGAACAAGGGTCCGTTGGATTTGTTCCATTCGGTCCAGGTGTTCCGTCACCGTCAGGGTCAACTTCTTCACCGTTCGTTACTCCATCGCCATCACAATCTGCATCCAACCAGGCTTGACTTACAGTTGCTAAATCTTGGTCAGTAAAATTAAATGAACAAGGATCCGTTGGATTTGTTCCGTTCGGTCCAGGTGTTCCGTCACCGTCTGGGTCAACTTCTTCACCGTTCGTTACTCCATCGCCATCACAATCTGCGTCTAACCATGCTTGACTAACAGTTGCTAAATCTTGGTCAGTAAAATTGAATGAACAAGGGTCAGTTGGATTTGTACCATTCGGTCCAGGTGTTCCGTCACCGTCTGGGTCAACTTCTTCACCATTCGTTACTCCATCACCATCACAATCTGCATCTAACCAGGCTTGACTTACAGTTGCTAAATCTTGGTCAGCAAAATTGAATGAACAAGGGTCAGTTGGATTCGTTCCGTTCGGTCCAGGTGTTCCGTCACCGTCTGGGTCAACTTCTTCACCGTTCGTTACACCATCACCATCACAATCTGCATCTAACCATGCTTGACTTACAGTTGCTAAATCTTGGTCAGTAAAATTGAATGAACAAGGATCCGTTGGATTTGTTCCGTTCGGTCCAGGTGTTCCGTCACCGTCTGGGTCAATTTCTTCACCATTCGTTACTCCATCGCCATCACAATCTGCATCTAACCAGGCTTGACTTACAGTTGCAAAATCTTGGTCAGCAAAATTGAATGAACAAGGGTCAGTTGGATTTGTTCCATTCGGTCCAGGTGTTCCGTCACCGTCTGGGTCAATTTCTTCACCATTAGTAGTTCCATCACCATCACAATCAGCAGTTAAATCTGTCACACAAGGTAATACTGTTATTATTACCATTGCAGTATCACATGCTGAAGGAAGTGGTGATCCGTCATCACAAATTAGATATACCAAGGTATCTGTTCCGATAAACCCATTATTCGGAGTATATGTAATTTGACCTGTTGTTGTATTAACGGTTACAGTTCCGTTCGTTGGTTGATCAACGACAGTTAATGAGCTTTCATCTATGTTACCATCAGAATCAGTATCGTTTGAAACAACATTTATTGTTACCGAAATATCTTCATTTGTACTTGTTACATCAACAGATGCATTTGGTGCATCATTTACTGGAGTCACAGTAATGATTAATGTATCATTAACACAAATAGCTGGAAGGGGTGTTCCGTTGTCACAAACTGAAACAATAACTGTGTCTTGACCATTAAACCCTGCATTAGGCGTATAGCTATAAGTTCCATCTGCATTTATAGTAATGTTACCATTATTTGGTCCATCAACAGGAGTTGTATTAACCGTTAAAGTTGTTCCATCAGGATCACTATCACCAGAATCTGTTAAATCACCGGTTGCAGAACCACCATCTTCAGCTATGGTATTTGAATCATTATCAACAACTGGCGGGTCATTTACTGCATTAACCGTTACAGTTACTATTGCTTGATCACATTGAGCTGGTAGGGGTGTTCCATTATCACAAACTGAATACGTGAATGAATCTGATCCATTAAATCCTGGATTTGGTGTATAGGTTACCTCACCTGTTGTAGGATTAACTGTTACCGTTCCATTGGTTGGGTTTGTTACAATCGTAACACTAGCATCATTGATTGCTCCATCTGTATCTGTATCATTATTAGTGACATCGATTATAACTGGAATATCCTCATTTGTTGAGGCCGCATCATCAACCGCATTTGGTGCATCATTTACTGGAGTTACAGTAATGATTAATGTATCATTAACACAAATTGCTGGAAGTGGTGTTCCGTTGTCACAAACTGAAACAATAACTGTGTCTTGACCATTAAACCCTGCATTAGGCGTATAGCTATAAGTTCCATCTGCATTTATAGTAATGTTACCATTATTTGGTCCATCAACAGGAG
>JBIKIQ010000008.1:0-142917 GCA_044361535.1 Crocinitomicaceae bacterium | reverse complement strand
ACAAATTTGCGCTATACCCAAACAAATTTTTCTATAAATAAGGATGTTCAACCGCAAAATACGGAAGCTTACTAAGCTAATACTAGGTGTTTACATCAAGGAGTTACGTAGTTGTGCGTAGAAATTTGGGGATTTTTAAAAAAAACGTGAAAGTTCTTTTCCTACAATACTACCGATTGCTACCCCCATTCCACCCATTCTTACACCAAATGCAACATTATTACTCTGTTTGCGAATGATCGGTTTTTTTGTCTCCCCTACTCCCATTATCCCTGCCCATGAATAATCAATTTGATAGTCTATATTTGGAATTATTGTTGATTTCAATAAGTTATTTAGAGCATCTTGGATTATGGGAGTAGTATTAATTTCAGTTGTTGTTTCACCTTCAAAATCTAAATTTCGAGCACCACCGAATAAAATTCGATTCCCAATATTTCTAAAATAATAATAGCCTCGATCCAAATGGAATGTTCCTTTAAATGGTAGATTTGGGATTTCAGATGTAACTAAAACTTGGGCTCGTGCAGGTTTAACTTCTGATCCTAAAAATTTACCTGCAAATCCATTGGTACAAATCAGTAATTTATGACATTGAATCTCCCCCACATTTGACTTTAAAAATACTTTATTCATACTTTCTTCAAATTCGATTAATTCCATTCCAAACAATGAAGTAATTCCAAGAGAGTTTGAAATTTGATGAAGTGCTTTAATCAATTTTCCTGTATCTAATTGACCTTCCTCTTTGTTGAAGTAACTGGTTTTAATAGACTTAAAACCAAATTGTTGATGAACTAAATTATCTTCAGAATAAATTTTGTCTACCCCAAATAATTTAAGGCAATTTACATTTAAATATTCGATAAAATCCCGACTAATTTCAGTTTGATCATAATCATCATGGATTAAATCCCATGAGCCATTTTTCTGAAAATCTATATCGTGATTCTTAACCAAGTCTTTAAGTTCCTGAATTCCTTCAAAGCGCATAGAAATTGTGTTCCATAACTCATTTTCATCCGTATTAGCAAGATCGTCAAAAATTTCAGTAGGACTTCCAAAGCAGGCGAAACCCGCATTTTTTGAACTAGCACCTGTAGGTAAATAACCCCTTTCTAATATTACAATTTTCGCGGCTGGGTATTTTCTTTTCACATTAATAGCTGCGGAATAACCAACTATTCCAGCTCCAATAATAACAAAATCAATTTCTTCAAAAAAGGATTGCTTTTCCCAAAAGCTAAGTTGATTAATTTGAAGCATAATTTGTTTAAGTTAACTTTTTTATTGAAATTTGTTATTAGCGTCTATCAAATACACTTTGATACACAAATATCAAAATTATGAAACATTTATTGTTGTTTTTATTACTTTTTTCCTCTTGTTGCTTTTCTTATTACTCCTTTGGTCAAACTACAGATTTTAATACCTCAATTTCTCTGGTTGAACAAGCCTTGGTGGCAAAGGATTTAGCGAAGGCAAAAAATATCTTAAGTGCAGAACCTCTGCAAAGCAACCAAAGCAATAAACAGGTGCAAGAGTTAGGGGTAAAATTACTCTATCTTGAGAAATGGATAGAAGGTAATGAAATGTTGACTAAAAAACTTTGGGATGATGCAATAATTGCAGCTGAAAGAGGTCTAAATATTGTTCAAACAAATAAAAAGATTTTTAAAGGTACTGAAAAACAAGATCTTGAAAAAATAATTGCAGATGCAAACAATGGTAAAAAAGGTATTGCTATCAACACTAATTCCTCTTCATCTACCGCATCAACCACGGTTCAAAATCCATTTAAACTTGATGATATTGGAGATCCAATAGATTACAAAACTGGCGCTAGTCAAATGAATAAGGCGTATGAAGATGAGAAAAATGCGCCTTACAAGGCGTTTGAAGCAAAAAAAGACACGATGAATCAGGAGTCTGAGAAACGAATTAAGAAGATTGGAGATGAAGTAATAACGAATTTAAAAACGATCGATTCAGCTCAAGTGAAAATGGCCAATGAAAAAGAAAAGGTTATTCAATCTATTGATAAAAATCAAAAAGAAGATCAAAAGGAAAGGGATAAAGTAATTGAATCCAAAAAAAATCAAACAAATGAAATGGCTGTTTTCGTTCAACGATCCATGGAAAAAACAGATAGTTCTGTTACCTTAATTCAGGAGAAAAATGAGGATAGGATAGCAAAAATCAACAAAAATATTGACACACTTCAAAAAGAAAGATCATTTGTAAAATCAGAGATTCAAAAAGAAAACGAGAAACGAATTGAGACCATTGGAAAAAACCAAAAAAATGATGATTCCTTGCGCTTGGTTGTTCGATCCTCTTTGAATGAAATGACCGATGACAATGCAAAATATGTTGCTGAAAACACAAAAAAAATGGATGAATATAGACAGACTCCTCCTCCAGTAACAAAAGGGTCCGGTATAGCAAATTCCAAAGGTGTCCCCTACCCTGTTGGTATTACACAAGGAGTATATAGTAAAGGTGAGAAAGGTAAACCGCAAGTTTTAATTACTCGTCGTGTTAAGGTGGATGAAAACAATAATTACGATATTTATATCAAACAGGAGTCTCCAAAATCCTTAACAACTTTTACAAAAAATGGATCAATAGTGACGGAATATCAATGGAATGTTGAATCTGGCAGCGTTACCAATTTCGAATAATCAACGTTGATAAATGACTAATTTTTGTGAATAAAGTCAGGTGGAATAATTCGAGAGAACGGAATGAATATTTTACTTTTACTAAAAACTATTGAGGATGTTTGATGACGAGGAAGATTTTTCAGAAAAAGAATTAAAGTCCGATATTGCACTTTTTGAGCGGTATTTGAAAGGGGAAACAGTTGGATTTATTGATGGAGATAGAATTGAATCAATAATTGATTTTTATTTATTCAATTCTAATTATAGCTTGGCTAGGTCTGCTTCTGAATACGGAATTAATCAACTTCCTTACAATCAAGTTTTTTACCTAAGAAAAGCCCAGTCTCTTGCTGGTTTAGGACTAATCTCCGAATCTATCGAATTATTGCGTCAAATGGATTCTATAGAAAACCATCAATCTGAACTTTTGTTGACCAAAGCGGCTTTGTACGGACAAATTCGCGATTCAAAGAATGCAATTAAATGTTATAAACAAGCCTTGGATCTATGTGAAGATCAAGAAAAAGATGAAATTTTTGTTGATTTAGCATTGGAATACGAAAACACAAATGACTTTAATGGAGCTATTCAAATCTTAAAAAATGCACTCATTCATAACCCTAAAAACGAAATAGCCTTTTCAGAATTGTGTTATTGCATGGAAAAGACTGAGCGGATTGAAGAAATTAACCAACAGATAGTAGCTTTTGTAGACGAGAATCCATACTCCTATTTGGGATGGTATCAATTGGGGAGTTTTTACCTACGAAAAGAGGACTACGACAAGGCTATTTGGGCATTTGATTATTGTTTGATTATCAATGAAAGTGCTGGTGCTGCTCATTTTAATCTTGGTAATGCATATTTATCCTCGGACAAATTTTATCAAGCAATTGATTGTTTTAAAAAATGTATGGAAATCGATGGAGAAGATCCTTTGGCGCTTTGTTATTTAGGTGAATCATATGAGAATATTCATGAATATGAATTGAGTAAAACCTGTTACCAAAAAAGCATTGAACTTTCACCAGAATTTTCAGAGCCTTGGTTAGGATTGGGGATAATCGCTGATCTTCAAGAAAATACCAAAGAAGCTATTGTATTAATGAGTAAGGCATTGGATTTAGACCCGGAAAATCCTGTGATTCATCATTTAGTTGGTTCTGTTTTTATAAAAAACAATGAAATTGATCTAGGTCATTCACATTTAAGAAAATCATTGGAAATAGATCCTAGTGACATGGATTGTTTAAAAACATTGATGGAAAGTTTAGTGAAGATTGATATTATTGAAGGTCATAATTTCATCCATTCCTTCAATCTCGAAAATGGTCAAGATGCTGAATCTTGGTTATGGGAGGTTAATACCCTTTGGCTTTTGGGATCTCTGGAGGATGCCCGTGCTCTTTTTAGTGTCTGTGTTGATAATGATCCAATTAAATCAAAAGAGCTTTTTACACTTAATCCGCAATTGCTTCGTTGTAACGAACTAACTGATTTAGTTGATTTATCTGAATAATGTTCATTAAAATTCTTGAGTTTTCTGATCATACTGGACCAGTTTATTGCTTAACAAAGCACGATAATTCATTGTATTCTAGTGGTGTCGACAAGTTTGTTGTTCGGTGGGATTTAAACCATTTAAAACAAGATAATTTTGTTATCCAATTAGAAAAATCTGCGTATTCCATTTTACATTTGCTAAATCAACCTTTACTGCTCATTGGTTGTTCAAATGGGGATTTACACATTGTTAATTCAAAAGAAAAAAAAGAAATTAAGTTTATCCAACATCATAAAACTGCGATATTTTCTATAATTGAAATTCAAAAAAAGCAACTTTTTGTTACAGGGGATGCGGACGGAAATGTCTGCATTTGGGATAGCATAAAACTATCATTACTTCTTCAAATACCTCTTAATTCTGGTAAGATCAGAGCAATAATACAAGCTAATCATGAGTTAGTTATAGGTGCTAAGGATGGGAAAATTCGATTTTTTGACCTTGAATTTTTCAATATAACTGCAGAAATTTTAATTAATAAGGATGGGGTACAATCCATTGAAAGGTATGCAAATACTTTATTAATTGGAGGATATGATGGATATCTTTACGTGTTTGATCTTGAAAGTAAAAAAATAATTTCGGTGATACCAGCACACAAAGGACCCATATATTCAATCATCCTTTTAGACGAACATAATTTTGCAACGGCAAGTCGTGATAAAAGTATCAAGATTTGGGATTTAACTACATTGAAAGTTCTTGAAAAGAAAGAATATAAGACCGGTGGGCATCGAAATTCAGTTAATCATATATTGAGTTTGACTAAAAATTCATTTGTTTCCTGCTCGGATGATTCTCAAATAATTGGTTGGAGAAAAGTTTAGAAGTAGAAAGATTAATTTCTTTATTTGTATTTTTGACCAAACTCAATACTCATGAAATTTATATTCACACTAATCCTATTTGTATTTTCTTGCACTTTTGTTATTTCGCAGGAAAATCATGCAAGTTGTTCGAAAAAAGATCGATTTAAAAACCAACATGTAAAAAGTAATACGCTTTCCATTTCTCAAATCACAGAAACTGAAAAATATGATGTTCATTTTTATCAATTGGATTTGAACATGACCAATACATCTACTTTTTTATCAGGGACGGCTCGAATGGATGCAACGGCAAACCAAAATATGGATAGTGCATTACTAGAATTATATCCAACTTTAACTATATCGGAAATACGTCTAAACGGAATACCAACTGGCTTTACACGAAATGGAACTGCCGTAAAGGCATTTGTTGGATCTAATACAGGTCAAACTTTTTCCTTAGAAATTGATTATGCAGGTAATCCACCTACGGCTCAAACTAATCCACTAGGTGGAAGTGGTATAACAGCGGGATCATCGCCTAGTTGGGGAAATAAAGTGGTATGGACCCTTTCGGAGCCTTTTTCTGCCATGGAATGGTTTCCGTGTAAACAAAGTTTAACAGACAAAGCAGATAGTTCTTTTGTTAGTATAACAGTTCCAGACACATGTAAAGCTGGTTCAAATGGAATATTGACAAGTATCGACACCTTAGGGAATGGATTTTTAAAATTTAATTGGCAACATCGCCATCCAATAGATTATTATCTTATTTCCATTGCTGTTGCTAAATATGTTGATTACTCGTTCTATGTTACTCCTGTTGGGGCTTCACAACCTATTTTAGTTCAGAATTATATTTACAACAATCCTCAAACACTTCCTAATTTCATAGATGAAATAAACGAAACTGCTGATTTTATTGAATTATTTTACGAGAGCTATGGCCCCTACCCTTTCGAAGATGAAAAGTACGGTCATTGTATGGCTCCGATATCTGGAGGAATGGAACATCAAACTATGACAACGCAAGGATTTTTTGAAAAAAAATTAACTGCTCATGAGCTTGGTCATCAATGGTGGGGAAATAATGTTACCTGTGCATCATGGTGTGACATCTGGATCAACGAAGGATTTGCTTCTTACAGTGAATACCTTATGCTGGAAAGTTTGTATCCGGCTGAAAAAGCACAGCACATGGTTGATGTTCACCAAAATGTCATGACTCAAACAGGTGGAAGTGTATGGGTTCTTGATAGTTTGAATGAATCCAGGATTTTTAATGGTAGATTAACTTACGACAAAGGAGCTGGTATCGTACATACAATTCGATTTTTAATAAATAATGATAGTTTATTCTTTGAAGGATTGCGCGCTTTTCAATTGGCATTCACTGAATCTACTGCTAAGGGAGTTGATTTCAAAGATTTTATGGCTGCGTTTACAGGGATTGACTTGAATTCTTTTTTTGAAGAATGGTATTTTGGCGAAGGATATCCGACCTATTCTGTAGGATGGAAGCAGGTAGGTCAACACGTTTTGCTTGAAATTTCACACACAGCATCCAAACCTAATGTAACTCCATCCTTTACGAACGATATCGAACTATTTTTTAACAGATCAGGACAACCTGATACAATCATTCGATTCCCAATAAGTTCAAATAGTGAGTTTTTTACTGTACTAAATCTTGGAACCCTAAGCAATGCATCAACAATTACAATTGACCCTGCTAATTGGGTAATAAATAAAACTGGGTCGATAGTTCAAGATAATTCGTTGAACGTTAACAATTTTTCAACCCAGGAAGATCTTGTAGTTTCACCCAATCCAAACAGTGGAATATTTACAATTACCAATTTAAATTCAAAAGCGTTGATTAATGTTCTTGACATGTACGGAAAAGTAGTTAAGCAAGTTGATTTTGAACCTAATTCACTTCTAAATTTAACAGATTTGGAAAAAGGGAATTACCTGCTTGAAATTCTTTTACCCACTAATAACAAAAGGCTGAAATTGGTTCAGTTTTAATTTGAATGTGATGACTTTGATACCAATCTCTTCCAATTTTTCCATTTGAACATACGAGAAAAAAGAAAAAGGAGCGCCGGTTGAATTATGGCCAAAGTTACAAATGAATCAATCCCAAATGAAGGAGTTGAAGTATCAAGAAATACAGCATCTGTCTGAAAAGCTTGCCAATTATTAGTTATCATTATGGCAGTAAAAACATTATTAGCGGCATGATATCCCATTGATAATTCCATTCCCTCATCCATAATTGTCATTACCGCTAAAAAAACTCCTGTAAGAAAATAATACGCTAAAATTCCATATCCGAGTGTAGCTACCTCCGGATTAAAAGCATGCATCAAAGCGAAAAAAGCACTTGTGGTTATAATTACGTGAAGAAAACTACCAATTTTTCGATAAATAGCTTGAGCAAGGTATCCTCGAAATAAAATTTCTTCTGCTGTAGTTTGAATGGGTATCAAAAGGAAAGAAATTAGCACTAATGGAATAAATTTACTTCCTTCAAAATTTAGTTTTAATTCAGTTCCTGAGAAATATTCGAAAAGAACAAATACGGACATTATTCCCCACCAAAGTGAAAAGGCAATAAAAAACCTTTTCCATCGAAAGTATGTTACAGAGGTTAATACAGATAAAAATTTTCGTTTGTGAAATTGTGTAATCCCAATAAAGAGAGCTGAAAAAATGAACACAAAAGGAAGAAGTAAATGCACTAATAAGCGATTCTTCCCAAGAATTCGAGCCATGTGTTCGATACTCATAACATCTTTCATGTCTGAACCTGAAAGTCTTAAATCAATTAATAAAGGCAAAGAGCCTAAAAAACCATAGGCCAAGAGAATTAAGCAAACTGTCAATACATAACTTGAAACATCATTTCTACCGGAATCAGATTGAGATAAAAATGACATTTTAACTAAACATATCTTTCATTCGCCCAAAGAATCCTTTTTCTTCTGACTCTGATCCTGGTTTAAAATTTTCAGAATTCTTTAATTTCTCTAAAATCTCACGTTCCTCTTTTGAAAGTTTCGTTGGTGTCCAAATATGAATATGAACAAATAAATCTCCTGTGCCATAACCTTGTAAAACAGGAAGCCCCTTACCTTTTAAACGCAATACTTTTCCACTTTGCGTTCCAGGATCAACTTTGATTTTAACCTTTCCACTAACGGTTGGAACTTCAATTGATTCACCTAAAGCGGCATCAATAAAACTTACTATTGCATCAAAATGAAGATTTTCACCGTCGCGACGTAATTCTTCATGCTCCACCTCTTCAATAACAACAATCAAATCTCCTGGCACCCCATTGAATGGCCCGGCATTACCTTTGCCTGTAACACTTAATTGCATCCCCTCTTCTACTCCTGCTGGAATTTCAATCTCAATTACTTCTTCCTGACGTTTTAAGCCTTGAGCATCTGAATCGGCAGGTTTTTTATCAATAATTTTCCCTGCACCCTGGCACACGTGACATGCAGATTGCGTTTGCATTGCTCCTAAAAACGTTTGAGAAACGCGAGTTATGCGACCGGAACCATTACAAGTTGAACACGTTTTATACGTAATACCATCTGCATTAACCAGTTTGTTTACTTTAATCTTTTTCTTTACGCCTAAGGCAATTTCCTCTAAAGTCAACTTCATTTTTACGCGAAGGTTAGTACCTCTAACAGTTCTTGAACCACCTGAACGACTTCCACCAAAACTTCCACCAAATGCACTGCCAAAAACATCACCAAATTGAGAGAAAATGTCATCCATGTTCATCCCACCAAAACCACCTTGGCCACCTCCCATTCCGGCATGACCAAAACGATCGTATTGAGCTCGTTTATCAGAATTACTCAACACCTCATATGCTTCAGCTGCCTCCTTAAATTTTTCTTCTGCCGATGCATCATCAGGATTTTTATCAGGATGATATTTAATAGCTAATTTACGGTAAGCTTTTTTGATTTCTGATTCATCGGCATTTTTAGAAATACCTAAAACCTCGTAATAATCACGTTTTTGACTCATTTCACTTTATCTATTATTGACCAACTACGACTTTGGCAAATCTTACTACCTTGTCGTGTAATGTATACCCTTTTTCAACATCATCTATAATTTTTCCCTTCATGTCTTCAGATTCTGCAGGGATATTTGCAATGGCTTCGTGTAATTCACTGTCAAAAACCTCTCCTTTGGAAGCCATTGGTTTCAAACCTTTTGATTCAAGGATGCCTTTGTATTTGTTATGAATAAGACTGAACCCTTCCTTTACACTTTGAATCTCAGTTGCAGTATCATTAAATGTAGTGGCTCTTTCAAAATCGTCTAATATTGGAATCAACTCTTTTAGAATTCCTGCATTTGCTGTAGCTACGATTTCAATTCGTTCCTTATTCGTTCTTTTTCTGAAATTATCGAATTCAGCATGTAAGCGTAAATATCTATCTTGCATTTCAAGAAATTTTGCTTCCCAACTTTCTTCTACAGTTTCACTCATATCATCTTCAGTTGATAGAGTATCTAACTCTTCTTGATTTTCATCGTTCTCCGTATTAGGATTCTCTACATTTGATTCAATGTTTTCGGAATGATTTAATCCTTCTTTTTCTTGATCTGAATTTTCTGTATGTTCTTTTTTCATAATGACAATTATTTTGACCCGACATCGGCAAAGATAAGACCATTAGATTAAATTGCGACATGCTGTCATATTTTTACTAAAAAGCGTGAATTTTTGACAGAGCGTATTCACTTCGAAATATTTCTATGTACTTTTACAAAAAGACTTAACTATGGTTCACAATATTTCCTCCCAAGCATCTATACTAAATACTTTTTTAGCTGAAATACGAAGTGTAGATATACAAAAAGATCCCCTCCGATTTCGAAGAAATATGGAACGAATAGCTGAAATTTTAGGGTATGAGGTTTCAAAACATTTTGTTTATTCAGATTCAGAAATTGAAACACCTTTGGGTAAAGCAAAAATTGAATTGGCAAAAGAAAAACCACTTTTAGCCACCATTTTACGCGCAGGACTTTCTATGCATCAAGGTTTATTAAATTATTTTGACCAATCTGAAAGCGCTTTTATATCTGCTTACCGAAAACATACAACAGCTGAAGATTTCGAAATCTACGTGGAGTATATGGCTGCTCCCAATCTTGACAATAAAACATGGATAATTAGTGACCCCATGTTAGCAACGGGAAGTTCAATGGTTACAGTTTATCAAGCGATGTTACGTTATGGTAATCCAAAACGAATCTTTATTGTTTCTGCCATTGCAACACCCCAAGCATTGGAATATGTTAGAAAAAATTTACCGGAAAATACTGAGATTTTTGTTGCTGCAATCGATCAAGAATTAACTGCTCAATCTTATATTGTACCTGGTTTAGGGGATGCTGGAGATTTAGCTTACGGCGAAAAAATATAAAGTATGAATTGGGCAGCTTTTTCCAGTGTTTTTTTTGTCGCAACCATCAAGTTTTTATTTTCCCCATTTGCAGGAATTCCTCTTGGTTTGGATTTTGTAACAACTTATTTAGCCGCCATATCCGGAGCCTCTTTAAGTTCACTATTTTTTTATTTCGGGGCAGAATTAATTATGGCCAATTCTCGAAAGAAAAGATTACAAAAAGAAAATGAAGCAATACTGAAAGGAATACCTCTAAAACAAAAGAAAAAATTTACTCGAGGAAACAAAATGACAATAAAACTTAAAAGATCCTTTGGTAAAATTGGCTTGTGTTTTTTAGCTCCATCACTTCTCTCTATTCCGCTAGGAACAATAATTGTAGCTAAATTTTACGGAAAGGAAAAGGATACGTTTTTGTGGGTATTTATAGGTATTTTAATTAGTGGAGCGATAACAACTTCACTCGCATATTTTGTGTTTTCGTGATAAACAGACACTTATTTTTTGATCTTGACCGTACTCTTTGGGATTTTGATGAAAACTCAAAACAAGCATTAATTCAACTTTTTTCTGAGGCACAACTTCAACACTGTTCCCTAGATTTTGAAGATTTTCACAGTCATTATGTAGAGATTAATGCTAAGTTATGGCAAGCATACGGCAACAAAGAAATTACCAAAGAACACCTGAGAAATGAACGCTTTCGTAAGACTTTAGAAAAATGGAAATTGCATGATGATAAATTAGTACGTCATTTTAGCGACGGATATGTTGAAATTTCACCAAAACAAACACAGTTATTTCCGAATACACTGGAAACTTTGGAGGAACTGAGACAAAATGGGTATATCATGCACATTATCACAAATGGATTCAAAGAGGTGCAATACACGAAATTAGAAAATTGCAAGTTGCGTTCATATTTTGATATAATAGTTTGTTCCGAAGAAATTGGAATTAATAAACCTGCTCCTGAAATTTTTCATTTTTCGATGAATAAGGCACAAACTAAGCCTGAAAATTCGACTATGATTGGAGATGATTATGAAGTGGATATATTAGGTGCAGAACGAGTAGGAATGAAAACGTATCATTTTAATCCGCAAATTAAAGAATCGCAAGTTAAACACCATAATCAAATCACTAACCTTAAACAGTTGCCATTAAAATTGGTAGGTTTGTAAAAAGAAAATACTATGTTCAACAGAGGTCAGATTGTAGAGTTAGAAATTACAGATTATGCATTCGGTGGTAGAGGAATTTCTAAAATTCCTACCGAAGATGGAAATTTTATAATTTTTGTGGATAATGCTTTTCCAGGTCAAACTGTTTCAGCAAAGATTACTACAAAAAGAAAAAAACATGCCGAGGCAAATTTAGTAGAAGTTATACATCGATCTGAATTTGAAACAGAAACACAATTTCAAGAAATTTCTGGTGGTCCTTATATTCGTATTCCTCTATCTAAACAAGGCGAGTATAAACAAAAATCTACCTTAGAAACTTTTGCTCGTTTATCAGGAATCAGGAATATTGATGGTCTTTTCGATGCCTTTATTGAATCGCCTGAAGCGTATTTTTACCGAAATAAAATGGAATACAGTTTTTCATCCATTGAGCACGTTCCAGAAACAGGAGAAGAACTAGATGATGCTTTTGCACTTGGTTTTAAACGTCGTGGGACTTGGTGGAAGGTTGAAAATCTTAATAAACCAAGCGGATTGTTTGATGAACAATGGGAATCGTTTGTTTGTAAAATTCAGAATTATCTTAAAAGCACCCACTTACTTGCTTGGCATCCACCGAGAAAAACAGGATTTTTTCGTCATATTGTGGTTCGAAAATCATTTTATCAAGATAAACTTCTAATAAATTTAGTAACCTCCTCTGAAGGAATAGAAAACTTTGATCGTCAAGGATTTGTAGATTTCATTTTATCAGAAATGGGTGAAAGAATAGCAGGAATTCAGCATACCGTAAATGACAATGTTGCAGATAGAGCAAAAATTGAAAATGGTGAAAATAAATTAATTTTCGGCCAACCTGTTGTAACTGAAAGCCTTTTGGGATTATCTTTTGAAATCAGTATGGAGAGCTTTTTTCAAACGAACCCGAAATGTGCTGAATTACTCTATACGAAAGCTCTGGATTATGTTTTTGAAGAAGAAATACCGGAAAACAAAGTAGTCTTAGATTTATTTTGTGGCACTGGAACAATTGGACAATTAGCGGCAAAACGATCAAATGGTATCCAATTAATTGGCGTTGACATTGTGCCTGAAGCAATTGAAGATGCTAAGCGAAATGCTGCGGTGAACTCCATAACCGGATTAGAATTTTATGCCGCTGATGTCGGGAAATTTCTAAAAGAAAGACCAGAATTAAATGGTAGAATTTCTTCTATTATCCTTGATCCACCAAGAGCTGGAATTGCTCCTAAAACATTACAAAAGGTAATCGATTTGGGCGCTGAAAATATCGTTTATATTTCATGTAATCCATCGACTCAAGCACGTGACGCTGACACGCTTGTCCAAGCTGGTTATGAATTACTTAAATTTTCCTTAGCCGATCAATTTCCACATACCGGTCATATCGAATCTATTGCTAAATTCAAAAAAAGGAAGTAATGAATGTAACTGTTGTTTCTATTGGAGATGAGCTATTAATTGGGCAAACCGTTAACACCAATGCTTCCTGGATTGGGCAAGAAATTTCTAAAATAGGAGGAAATGTCATTGAAGGTCTTACAATTTCAGACAAAGCACAAGATATTTTAACGACTGTAGATTATGCATTAAATACATCAGATGTAGTAATTATTACAGGTGGTTTAGGTCCAACAAAAGATGATATAACAAAACATACATTAGCAAATTATTTTGAGACCGAATTAGAAATTCATCAACCTACTCTTGAAAAGATAACAGCTTATTTTTCAATGAGAAATAGACCTATGCTTGAATCAAATATTCAACAAGCAGAGTTACCAAAAAACTGTACGATTTTAACTAATAATTACGGAACAGCTGCTGGTATGTGGTTTGAGAAAAATGGAAAAATTGTTATTTCTCTACCTGGTGTACCATACGAAATGAAAGGAATCATGACAGAAGAGGTGTTTCCTCGAATGAAGGAACGTTTCAAGTTGAATTCCATGTATCACAAAACGATTTTAACCCAAGGAATTGGAGAATCATTTTTAGCAGAAAAACTTACTGATTGGGAAAATAGGGTGCGTGCTGAAGGATTTGGTTTGGCTTATTTACCATCGCCAGGAATTGTCAAATTACGAATTTCTTCGCCAAATGGTGATAAGGATAAGGTAAAAATTGAGAACTACTTATCTGAAGTAAAAAACAATTTACCAGAAGCCGTTTTCGGTTATGAAAATGAGACTTTACCTGAAATAATTGGAAATCTATTACGTGATAGGCACTTAAAAATTGGAACGGTTGAAAGCTGTACATCCGGATTATTAGCAAACCAAATCGTAACAATTTCTGGTGCATCCGACTATTTTGAAGGTTCCCTCCTAACCTATTCCTATAAACTGAAAGAAGAAATCTTAGGTATTTCAAATTCCACATTACTCGATAATGGTGCCGTTAGTGAAATTGTAGCGCTCCAAATGGCTGAGCAAGGATTAAAAAAGTTGAATGTTGATATTTGTCTTTCTACCACTGGAATTGCTGGTCCTGCAGGAGGAACAGAGGATAAACCTGTAGGATTAGTTTGGATTGGATTAGCAACAAAAAATGGAGTAAAGGCTAGAAAATTTCAATTTGGTGACAATCGTGAGCGAAATATTCAAATGACTGTTTTAAGTGCTCTGAATTGGTTGAGATATGAATTGATTACTAATTAATTAGAAATAATAATTACAACTAATTTACATCCGTTTAAAAAGATCTATTTATATTTAAGCATTAATTTTAAAAATAATCTTATGAAAACTTTTATTTGTGCAATTTTATTGATAACGAGTTCTATAATTTTTGGACAAGATAATCCTAGATACAACATCAAAGAAACAAGAATTGACAATTCAAACGGATTGATTCTCTTGCAAATGAACGGAGAACCTTTAACGGGTATTGTATTTAAACATCATGCCAATGGGCAACTAGAATATGAGGAATCTTATTCTGACGGCCTAAAATTCGGGGATCAAATTTACTATGACAAAAATGGTCAAATCGTTGAAAATTCCTTTTTTTTAGATGGTGAGTTAGCTTCATCTACTAAGTATAAGTACCATAATGGAGAATTTTTAGAGTCATATTCAATAGAATTTATAAAAGATTTAGATTTTGATGCTGATGGAAATCCACAGTTTGACGATTATAGTAACATCAATAAAAGAGTTATCGCTACATTTGAAATGAAAGGAAAAGCTTCAAAAGTAAAAAATGAGAATGGTGAATTTATCGATTATGAATACTTTGTAGACGGAATTAAGGTAAGTGCTCAAGATTATAGTGAGCAGTATGAATCATATTTCGTATGCTTTGTTGAAAACGCACCAATTCTCAATACTGAAAATCAAGAAATAAAAATAAAAGACGTCAAGCCTGGAATGACGGTTCGTACTTATAACAGTCTTACGAAAAAAATGGAAGTCTCCGTAGTGAAACAACTTTTGGAACATAAAGACAAAGAATATTCGCTAACCAAAGTTGTTTTTATTAATAGTAATAGCTTGTATGCCTCAAATTCAGGGGAGTTAACGCTTTTAGAAATTCAAGGAACGGATAATCATCCGCTTTTAACAAACAAAGGGGTGAAAAAAATCGGAGAACTTTCTTTATCTGACAAACTAATGTACTACAACATATCAACCGGTTTAGTAGAAGAATGTGAAATTTTAAATATCGTTAAAAACAATAAAACGGTTAATGCAGTATATAATTTAAAATTCAGCAATAATAATTCTTTTTATCTGGTAAACGGAATTCCTGCCTCAGCAAAATGCCCATTTGTTCACGTAAAAATTAACGGAGAATATCAATTAGTTGATGAGATACTTCGCAATCAAGTTTCTAATAAATTAGATCGTGTAGATGTTTTAGAAATTCCATCTAAAAGTATATCAAACGGTAAATTGGAAGTAAAAATTGAGGAGATTAAAGATGAAATTTCTTTCATTGATAATATTTATTTAAAAATTGATGATGTTATTATTTATCCAAGTAATAATATGCTATCAGAAAAATTAAATTCAGCTGATAATTCATTTCTTCAGTTAAACAAAGGAGAGTCAATTAATTTAATTTTCGAAATTCCTTTTACACTTACTGGAAACGAAAAAGTGGTGTTAAACGCAAAAGGATATTACGATTTATTACCTGAGGCAAAATAATACCCTGTTAAGACGAAAATTATTAAGATAAAATAGAGTGAATTTCAATTTGGTGACAATCGTGAGCGAAATATTCAAATGACTGTATTAAGTGCTCTGAATTGGTTGAGATATGAGTTATTGACACTACAGTTATAAAATAATGTCAAGAAAATTATACTTAGTTATCGCTTTCTTTATGCTTGCTTCTTGTTCTATCGAAAGGCCGTATGGTGGAAGTTACAAGAAAGCATATTCAGATAGACAGTGTAATCACAGCCACATATGCTGCCAAGTTGATTGTCCTTGTTGTTCCAAAATGCCGAAAAAAAAGCATAAAAAGCAGTTATCGGGAAATAATAAGAATCATATCAATTTGAAAAGTAGGAGAATCGATATTAATTAAATTACCCAATCGTGTAATTCTACTAATTTAGACTGAACGTAATCGAATACTTCTTCGTTATCGATTTTATTCAATACATCTCCAATAAATGCTTGTGTCATCAATGCTTTTGCTGATTTTTCAGAAATGCCCCTCGCTCTTAAATAGAAAATAGCATCTTCATCCATTTGACCTGTGGTTGATCCATGCGAGCATTTTACGTCATCCGCATAAATTTCTAGCTCTGGTTTTGAATTCATGGAAGCTTCATCGGAAATTAAAACGTTGGCATTTGATTGAAACGCATTTATCTTTTGGGCATTTGGCCGAACAAATACTTTTCCGTTAAAAACCCCAATTGATTTTCCTTCCAGCACGCCTTTGTAAAGTTCATTCGAATT
Source organism: Crocinitomicaceae bacterium (assembly GCA_044361535.1). GTDB lineage: Bacteria > Bacteroidota > Bacteroidia > Flavobacteriales_D > Crocinitomicaceae > UBA952. Next base: position 126,295 of record JBIKIQ010000008.1, on the reverse strand, counting down.
ACAATTAGGTTGTAAATGATCTACCACTGTATGATTATCAATTAATTGACCTTCTTTTGGAAGATAGGTTCCATTCAAATGAGTCTCGCAATTTTCTCCATCCACCAAAATATTGAGATTATTTCGAATGAATTTTCCTGAAAGGGATATTGTATTTATTTTAAAGTAAGAATCTCTTTCTTGATATACTTGATCTGTAGAGACCGAAAAAGTTTGATCACTTTCCAACTGAATTTTATCTATTGTCAATCTTGCATTTTGTCCAACGTGATATTCTATAATTGGTAACGAAAATGATTCACAAGAACTTGAAAAATTAACAAAAACCTGTGATGATGAACCTTTCTTAGCATTAATAAAAATACGAATGGGTGAAAAAACACTTTGCTCGTTATTTTCAATAAGTACTTGAATTGGATTTTCAATGTGTTGATTTTCATCTATTTCAATAAATAAACCGTCCTTTATGTAGGTGGAATTTAATGCATGAAAAATTGCATTTTCTATATTAAGGTTCATCCCAATTTGAGCAAGTTTATCTTTGGTCGCATCACTAAATTTTGTGATAGTTACACCATCAATTTTAGTTACAGAGGCTATATTTCCATTGACTAGAGATATGACTTGTGAATTATTTAAAATTGCCGTTGATTCACTTTGCGCATTAGGCGTTTGAATCAAGGATAATTGACTCAATTTTGTTAATCGTGTATATTTCCATTGCTCATCGCGTGTGGTCGGAAAATCTAAATTATCTAATACTTGTTTTGACTTTGAAAGAATTTCTTCCCTCAATGGCAATTTTGTTTCAACAAAATCCGTTGTAAACTGCTTCAGCTTAGAAAGATATAGTTGTGTCTCCATGTTAACCTTGCGTTGCAAATTCTTCCTTAATCCAATCGTACCCTTTTTCTTCAAGTTCAAGAGCCAATTCTTTTGTACCTGTTTTTACAATTCGACCATCGAATAATACATGCACAAAATCCGGAACAATGTAATCCAATAATCGTTGATAATGAGTGATAACAATTGTGGCATTCTCTTTTGATTTCAATTGATTTACGCCATTTGCAACAATACGCAAAGCATCGATATCTAATCCGGAGTCTGTTTCATCAAGAATGGCTAGCTTCGGTTCTAACATGGCCATTTGAAAAATTTCATTTCTTTTCTTTTCGCCACCAGAAAATCCTTCATTAACAGCTCGAGAGGCTAATTTACTATCCAATTCTACCAAAGCCGATTTCTCTCTAACCAGAGCCATAAAATCTTTTGCTGAAATTGGATCCATCCCTTTGTATTCACGAATCTCATTCAATGCAGTTCGAAGAAAATTCACATTTGAAACCCCCGGAATTTCAACAGGATATTGAAAAGCAAGAAATAAACCTTCTCGAGCTCTATCTTCAGTTGAAAGTTCAAGAAGATCCACTCCGTCAAATTGAACCGACCCTTCAGTTACTTCATATTCTTCACGACCTGCAAGCACGCTTGATAAAGTGCTTTTGCCAGCGCCATTTGGTCCCATGATTGCATGAATTTCACCTGCGTTAACCGTTAAGTTGAGTCCTTTTAAGATTTCTTTTCCCTCTATTGAGGCGTGTAAATTGCTTATTTTTATCATTTTCAATTTGTTATTCATTTACCTCTCTCCCTTCAAAGGTGAATTTTAAGGGGGATGACTCTAAAATCATCATTCTATCACCCCTCTCATTCTCCCCTCAAGGGAAGAGTTTAAATCTTTTTTTTCATTCTCATCTCCCCCTTCAAAGGGGGATTAAGGGGGATGACTCTAAAATCATCATTCATCACCCCTCTCATTCTCCCCTCAAGGTGAGAGTTTAAATCTTTTTTTTTCATTCTCATCTCCCCCTTCGAAGGGGGATTAAGGGGGATGACTCTAAAATCATCATTCTTTCACCCCTCTCATTCTCCCCTCAAGGGGAGAGTAAATCCTCTATCCAACCGAGCCTTCCAAACTAATCGCCAACAACTTCTGAGCTTCAACAGCAAATTCCATTGGCAATTGATTTAAAACTTCTTTACAATATCCATTTACAATCAAACTAATTGCTTTTTCTTCACTAATTCCGCGCTGCATGCAATAAAACAATTGGTCCTCCCCTATTTTTGATGTTGTTGCTTCGTGTTCAATTTTCGCAGAAGAATTCTTACATTCAATATAGGGAAACGTATGTGCTCCGCATTGATCTGTCATTAGCAACGAATCACATTGTGAAAAATTACGTGCATTGTGGGCATTCTTATGAATCTGAACTAATCCTCGATATGAATTTTGAGACTTTCCAGCTGAAATGCCTTTTGAAATAATTGTACTTTTCGTATTCTTGCCCAAGTGCACCATTTTAGTTCCTGTGTCAGCTTGCTGGTAATTATTTGTGACTGCAACAGAATAAAATTCTCCTATAGAATTATCACCTTTTAAAATGCAAGACGGGTATTTCCATGTAACAGCAGAACCTGTTTCAACTTGTGTCCAAGAAATTTTTGCATTTCGCTCACACATTCCACGTTTTGTCACGAAATTGAAAACGCCACCTTTTCCGTCCTTATCACCTGGATACCAATTTTGAACAGTTGAATATTTTATTTCAGCATTTTCTAATGCTACTAATTCAACTACCGCAGCATGCAATTGATTTTCATCTCGTTGAGGAGCCGTACAACCTTCTAAATATGAAACGTACGCTCCTTCATCTGCTACTACCAATGTTCTTTCAAACTGACCGGTTCCTCCTTCATTGATACGGAAATAGGTTGATAATTCCATAGGGCAACGAACTCCTTTGGGTATATAGCAGAATGAGCCATCCGTAAAAACGGCTGAATTTAAAGCCGCGTAAAAATTATCTGTAATAGGAACAACCGAACCCATGTATTTCTGAATCAATTCTGGATGTTCTTTTACTGCTTCAGAAAATGAACAAAAGATTATTCCTAATTCCGCCAATTTTGACTTGAAAGAAGTAGCTACAGAAACTGAATCCATTACGAAATCAACTGCAACACCTGTTAATCGCTTCTGTTCTTCCAAAGAAATACCCAATTTCTTCATGGTCTCTTTCATTTCTGGATCAACATCATCCCAAGACTCGTATTTTTTTGTTTGCTTTGGAGCTGCGTAATAGGTAATATCTTGAAATTTCGGTTTTTCATAATGTACATGAGCCCATTCAGGTTCTGTCATTGATTTCCATACTTGAAAAGCTTTGAGGCGGTATTCAAGCAACCATTCCGGCTCTTCTTTTTTGGATGATATCAATCGAATAATATCATCATTCAATCCAGCAGGGATTTTATCAGACTCGATATCAGTTACAAATCCATATTTGTACTCCTGATTTTCAAGATCTTTTGCTAATTCATTTTCTGTATAATTTGCCATTTTGGACGTTCTATTTTAAACTGAAAACGATTCACCACAACCGCAAGTTCTATCTGCATTTGGGTTTTGAAATACGAATCCTTTTCCGTTCAACCCACCCGAAAAATCCAAAATGGTTCCTATTAGGTAGAGATAACTTTTTTTATCTACAACAACTTTAACTCCATTGTCTTCAAAGGCCTTGTCACCTTCCTTGTCCTCGTTATCAAAGGTTAGTTGATACATTAGACCCGAACAACCGCCACCTTGAACACCAACTCGAATAAAATAACCTTCCTTGCCTTCATCTTCCATTAATCTGATTGCCTGCTTTTTAGCTGTATCTGTAACGGTTATCATGTCTTTGTTTTATTTAGATTAAATATAAATAACAACTTAATTCCCTGCAAAAATACCACTTTTAAGGTATTTGACAAAATGTAAATTCCAGTATTAACTATTATTATTAACTAATCCTAGTTAAGAAATCAATATATTTACAATCATTCAAGAAAAATGTTTTTTATAGCTTCCAAAATATTCTACTTTTTTCTATCGCCTTTCGTATGGACACTTATTTGTTTCACAATAGCTTGGTTATCCAAAAATCTGAAACAAAAAAAAATTAGCACATGGGTTGGAATAGGTATGATTCTATTTTTCTCAAATTCTTTTATTACATCTGAATTTTACCGGCTGTGGAACTACGAAATAAAAAGCGACAAAGACATTTCTAGTTATGAAGTCGGAATAGTACTAAGTGGGATGGCCTCTTTCCAAAAAGAAACAAAATCCATTCATATCAATAGAAGTGCTGATCGAATTTGGCAAGCATTGAATTTATACCACGCTAAAAAAATCAAGAAAATCCTAATTTCTGGAGATAACGGATACATTACGGATAAAGGTTTACATGAAGCGGAACAATTCAAGGCTGTTCTTGTAAAATGGGGAATTCCAAAAGAAGATATTCTTACAGAATCTTGTTCAAGAAACACAGCTGAAAATGCAATTGAAACAAAAAAAGTTCTGAAAAAACTATGCCTTCATCCAACCTCGTCAAATAAGGCTCTTCTTATTACTTCAGGTCTACACATGCGCCGTTCGAAAGCCGTTTTTGACTCAATGAATATTCCAGTTGATTGCTTTCCTGTGGATGGTGCAAAAACGAAAGAAAGGGATTATTATTTCTACCAATTTATTGTTCCAGACTTCCAAAACTTTGAAAACTGGACCAATTTAATAAAAGAAGTAATTGGTTATCTTGTTTACGACTTGAAGGGGTATATCTAGTGTAGTTTTCTTTAAATGAATCCGATTTAATTTATTTAAGATAACTAAATCTTATGAGACTTTATTTCAAATTCAATGGCAATCCTTTTTCAATCCATCAACATCTTTCATTCCTAGCTCAAGAGATTTGTTTAAATCTTCGCAAGAAGACTTCATATTATTCTTGAGTTTGTAAACCCATGCCCTATTGTAATATGCCTGAGGTACAGTGTTATCAATTTCTATGGCTTTGTTGTAGTCTAAAAGAGCTTTATCCAGCATTTCTAAATTGCGATATGCAACACCTCTATTTGTATATGCTTGGGCAATTTTTTTATTTTCCTTAGATGGAATTAAATTGATGCATTGAGTCAAATCATCAATAGCTAACTGATGTTGCCCTAAATCATCATATAAGCGAGCTCTGTTGTACATGGCTTGATAATATTTTGGATCAATTTTAATTGCTTTAGAATATAATTTTAAAGCCTTTTTATAATTGGGTTTTTTATTGTCGATCAACTCATTCCCCTTGATTAGAAGCTTCTTACACTTTTGGTTTTCTTGACTATTAGAAATTAATGAAATAATAAGAAATAGACAGCAAAAAAATATATTTTTCATCCTTTTTTTTCAAATTTAACACAAAAAAGGCTAAAAAAAAAAGCATGCAATTTTTAACTAATTATTCTTTTGTTACTACTTTAAGAAATAATTGATTACAACCCAAATTCAGATTTCAAACTCAAATCCAAACATTTTACGGAATGCGTCAATGCTCCAACTGAAATGAACTGAATTCCTGTTTCGGCGTATTCTCTAATTGTAGAAATTGTAATTCCACCAGAGGCTTCAGTTTCATACTTTTCCGGTATTATTGGAAGAACTCGCTTGATTTCTTGTGGTGAAAAATTATCCAACATAATTCTATCAAATCCACCACATGCTAGCGCCTCATTCAATTCTTTTTCGTTTCTAACTTCAATTTCTACTTTTAAATTCAAGTTATTTGTTGATTGATATTGTTGAACTGCATATAAGGCCTGCTTAACTCCACCAGCAAAATCAATGTGATTATCTTTTATCATAATCATATCGTAAAGTCCAAAGCGATGATTTACTCCTCCCCCTATTCGCACAGCCCATTTTTCTAAGAATCGTATTCCAGGAGTCGTTTTTCGAGTGTCTAATAATTTTGTTTTTGTACCTTTTATCAAAGATACAATTTGATGAGTTTGAGTTGCAATACCACTCATTCGTTGCATACAATTCAAAATCAATCGTTCTGTAGTTAATATAGATCTTGCTGAGCCTTCAATTAGTAATGCAATATCACCTTTTTCCACAGCATCACCATCGGTTTTGAAGGTTGTAATATTCAATTTAGAATCAAATAATTCACAAATTTTCTTTGCCACTTCAATTCCTGCAATGATTCCATTGTCCTTCACCAATAATTTTGCTTTACCTTGCGCTTTCTCTGGAATACAAGCTATTGCTGAATGATCACCGTCTCGAATATCTTCATCCAAAGCATTTTTAAGGAAGGAAATTAATTCGTTATCCATTAATTCAAGGTTACTTCAGCCAAAAAATGATTGTCATCTTCATGGATTTTTCGTGCAGTAAATCCAACTTCTGTTGCCACTTGATGAAGTGTGTCATAATCTACATACAACCAATCAAACCAAGCGCTTTTTGCTTGTTTATAGGACATTTGAAAACGAAAGTTCCCGTAATATTCAGATACAAGATCCAACCAATAAGACCCGTCTTCCTCTTCATACAAGTATTTCACGTCTGATGAGTCACAATACATTGAACCGCCTTTATTCAATAGTTTTTTGGCATGCTCTAATGTTCTTTTTAAATTGCTTAATTTTCCTGCAACACCAATTCCATTCATTAACATAAGTATGGTATCAAACTTACCTTGTTTGAAATTCAGGAAACTTGATTGAACAGCATTTATTCCAACAGATTTCATGTAATCAACTGCTCCCGTTGAAATATCAATTGCCGTAACATTCATTCCTCGATCCATTAATTCAAGTGAATGAACACCCGCACCAGCACCAACATCAAGTACTTTACCTTTCATTTTAGATAAAGCTAACTTTTCTGACTCAGGCATTTCTTCAAATGAACGAAAAAGAACTTCTATAGGAATAATATCATCATCACATAAATCAGCGTGAACAATAATATCAAAAGGTTTTTTGGTTTTGCAGTAAGTTTGAATTGCCAAACCGATGGGATCTGTATTATTTCCCATTTTATTTAATAATTAGAGTAGTCATCATCAGAGTATCCATTTTCAAAATCATTAAAGCCATAATCATCATCTTCTTCGTCATCAAAATCGTCTTCCATAAAATCCTCGGATACATCACCATTAAATAAGGTATCATCCATTTCAATTCGGGAGGATTCAAGTGGCGCTGTTCCAACGGCTAGTATCATTTCTGGCGTTTCAGGTTCATTTCGTTCATAACCAATCAACTCTACCAAAAAGATCCACATTTTAATGAAATCATATACCAAAATGAATTTTTGATCAGGTTCAGAAATGAAATCTTTTATTACAACTTGTTTCATTACAGCTGAGGGGGAATCAACAGAATCATCGCCGTAGGACATATCTAATAAACTAATTTCATGTCCTTTATCCCATGAATCATTTGAAACATAGAAACTAGCCATTTCTTTTCCGCTGAAATTAAATGATTTGACAATTGCCTGAAAAAATGATTCAAAATTATCCGTATCACTTACTAAAATATCCCGAAAAATCTCTTGATTTTTTTCTGAATCAAGTAAAACACGAAATTTGAGACCTGGCATGTAGTATTTTTAGAGTAGTGTAAATATACTGCAAATTTAACAACCTGTTTGAATTTGTGTTTCATGATTAATTATTTATTTTTCATTTTTAAATACATCCAAAAGAAAGATTGACCCACATAGTTTGAGTATCTTTGTAGTCTTAAGATTTGAAAAAAAGCATCGAAATATTAGCGCAATTTTGGGGATTCAATTCCTTCCGTCTTTCGCAAGAAGTTATTGTTGATGATGCAATTAGCGGAAACGATGTTTTAGCACTTCTTCCAACAGGTGGAGGTAAATCAATTTGCTTCCAAGTTCCAGGACTGGCCCGTAAAGGAATCACAATCGTTATTTCACCATTAATAGCGTTAATGCAAGATCAGGTCAACAATTTAAATTCAAAAGGCATTCGAGCCAAAGCAATAACTAGTGGGATGAGCTATCGGGAAATTGATATACTGTTGGATAATGCTCGTTTTGGTGGAATTGACTTTTTATATACTTCTCCCGAAAGAATTCAATCAAAATTGTTTCAAGAACGATTCAAAATGATGGAAGTAGGTTTACTTGTTGTAGATGAGGCACATTGTATATCAGAATGGGGCCATGATTTCAGACCTTCTTTTCGAGCCATAAGCAAACTTAGAGATTTTCAACCTAAAGTTCCAATTATTGCATTAACAGCAACAGCAACCTCAAAAGTTAAAGAGGATATAATAACACAATTAAAACTTAAAAATCCTAAAATTCATGAATCTTCGTTTGAAAGAATAAATTTAAGTTACGAGGTTTATAAAACTGAAAATAAAGCATCTAACATAATTGATTTTTTAAAAATGAGTCCACGGCAAAGTGGAATTGTTTATTGTCAAACGCGTAAAAGTGTCAAAGATTTCGCCAAAACACTTCTCGCTAATAACATTTCTTGTGGCATTTATCACGGTGGATTAGAACGGGATGAACGCGAAAAAATGTTGGATAGTTGGTTGAATAATGAATTTTACATTATGGTTGCGACTAATGCCTTTGGAATGGGCATTGACAAACCCGATGTTCGTTTTGTATTACATTATGAATTTCCGCCGAGTTTGGAAGCCTATTTTCAGGAAGCTGGAAGAGCAGGACGAGATGGGAATCCATCAAGAACAATTGTTTTTTATCAAGAAAAGGACCTTGAGGAATTAAAAAATCGAAATGAAATGCAATTCCCACCGGTTGAAACGATTAAGAGAACATATAGGGCTCTTTGCAGTTATTTAAAGGTAGCTATCGGATCAGGCGAGAATGAAAGTTACCCTATCGATTTTTCGAAGTTCAGCAACACATTTAATCTTGATATTTTACAAACATACAACTCATTAAAAATATTAGAAAAAAATGGCGATCTTCAATTGTCTGAAAATTCATTTAAAGAAACAAGTTTGCAATGGAATGTAAGTAATCTTGAATTGTATAATTTTCAAATTAAACACGAGCAATATCGCCCATTGATTAGTTTCATACTCAGAAGTTATACTGCCTCTTTCGATGAATTTGTAGAATTGAGAAGTGTAAGAATTCTTAAACATCTTGCTATTTCTAAAACAATTTTGGAAAAGCAACTAAAGCAATTGGAAAAATTTGGAATTGCTAATATCGAATGGCGAAGTGATTTACCAACAGTTACTTTCTTACACGAGCGATTGCCAGATGACTATTTGAACTTAAGTTCCGAGGCTTATGCTAATCGAAAAAAATACACCACAGAAAAACTCCAATCCGCTCTTAACTACATTCAAAAGGATCTTTGTCGATCACAACAATTATTAAGTTACTTTGGTCAGGATTCATCTTCTTGTGGAAAATGCGATGTGTGTCAGCAGGAATTTAGGGAAGGACAAAAAACTGCTCAATTGAAAGAAGAAATAATTGACTTTTTTCAAACTCCTAAATCACAACATGAAATTGATTTAAAATTTGGATTTGGAAATGAATCTGTTCGTAAAATGATTAGAATATTGCTTCATGAAGGAATTATTGAGAACACAGGCATCAACTATGTTTTGTCTCGAATATAAATATCCTTTCGGGTTTTATTGAAAAACTTATCTATTTCATCAGGAATCATGACTGGGATTTAAGAGGCTTTAGAGTCTTTTATACTTGTTGTTACTATAGAATCCATATCTTGAATAGATTGAGTACTTAAAATTTGAAGCATATCCTCTAAATCTTTATATTTAAACTTAAGGTCCTTTTTACGAAGTATTACTCATCTTCCAACTTACCCGGTTGAACACCAGTAAAAATTGTAGATCCACCAAAAAGAAGTTCATTTTCTTCCTCTGTCATTTTGCCAAAACTATTATCCCAAGCACGTTGAAAAATTGAATCCAATTGAGATTTAGTAATCCATGTTCCATCAACTAATTGATACATTTCTTGAGTAACAGTTGAATCTATTTTGAGATATTCTTCAGGACAATTTAAATTTTGACAATACATTCGAAAACTTGTTATAACCAATGTGAAAATCAAGGCTAATTCTTTCATAATCTACTATTTTTAAAGGAAAAATTACACCTAAAACATTTTTTCATTGAAGAGTTACATGTAAAAAATCAAACTTTTTAAAAAGAATCACAACCGAATTCCACGATTTCTTTCGATCGATTTATAAATTAATTCTAAAAAATACTATTCTTCTCATTGGATCTATTAACTTTGCACCCCGTAGTTACAAATTAGTTTTCATGTCCAATTCAACCAAGTATGTTTTTGTAACCGGGGGTGTAACATCTTCTCTGGGAAAAGGAATTATTTCAGCGTCACTCGCAAAATTGCTTCAAGCAAGAGGGTATTCTGTTACCATTCAAAAATTAGATCCATATATTAATATCGATCCTGGAACACTCAATCCTTATGAACACGGTGAGTGCTTTGTAACTGATGATGGGGCAGAAACTGATTTAGATTTGGGACACTACGAACGTTTCTTAAATGTTCCAACTTCTCAAGCAAACAATGTAACTACTGGAAGAATTTACCAAGCCGTAATTGAAAAAGAACGTAAAGGTGAGTTTTTGGGAAAAACCGTTCAAGTTATTCCACACATAACAGACGAAATTAAAGATCGAATTCAAGAAGTTTCCAAGGAAGGAAAATTTGATATTGTAATTACCGAAATTGGAGGTACTGTTGGTGATATTGAATCCTTGCCTTATGTAGAGGCTGTTCGTCAAATGCTTTGGGAATTTGAAAATGATTGTATTGTGGTCCATTTAACCTTGGTTCCCTATTTAGCAGCAGCTGGAGAATTAAAAACTAAACCTACTCAACATTCTGTTAAACAAATGATGGAATTGGGTGTTCAACCCGATATTCTTTGTTGTAGAACTGAGCATGAATTAGACCTAAATCTTCGAAGAAAAATTGCTAAATTCTGCAACGTTTCAATGAATGCTGTTATTGAATCCCGCGATGCAGAGTCAATTTACGACGTTCCTTTATTGATGCAGGCAGAAGAATTAGATAAGGTAGTGCTTGAAAAATTAGGACTTCCAACAAAATCAACTCCAAATCTTGCTAATTGGAAATCATTTTTGGAAACACTTAAAAATCCTGAGAATGAAGTAAATATTGGTCTTGTAGGTAAATATGTTGAATTGAAAGATTCGTACAAGTCAATCAGTGAATCAATTATTCATGCAGGTGTTGCAAATTCTACTAAAGTAAATGTTCATTGGATTCATTCAGAAAAACTAACAAAGTCAAATATAAAAAAGGAACTTAAAGGACTTGATGGAATTTTAGTTGCGCCTGGTTTTGGATCAAGAGGAATTTCAGGTAAGATTGAAGCAGTTCAATTTGCACGTGAAAACCAAGTTCCATTTTTCGGAATTTGTTTAGGTATGCAATGTGCTGTTATTGAGTTTGCTCGAAACGTACTTGGACTTGATGATGCCCATACTACAGAGATTGACGAATCCACCAAACATCCTGTAATTAGTATGATGGAGGAGCAAAAAAATATAGCAAATCTAGGCGGAACCATGCGATTGGGAGCCTACAATTGTCAACTTAAACCGAAAACAAAAGTTTCACAAGCATACAACACAGATAAAATTTCTGAACGTCATAGACATAGATTTGAATTTAATAATTCTTATTTAAATGATTTTGAAAATGCCGGAATGATAGCCTCAGGAAAAAATCCGGAGACAGGTTTGGTAGAAATCGTTGAAATACCTGAACATCCTTGGTTTGTTGGTACACAATTTCATCCTGAATACAAAAGTACTGTAGACAATCCACATCCCATCTTCGTTGCTTTCATTAAAGCAACGCTTACTAAAAAACTAACTAAATAATGGAAAGAAATACCGTAATTGGAATTATATTTTTGGGGTTACTTTTAACCGTTTTTACAATTGTTAATCAACCTTCTGAAGAAGAACTTAAAGAACAACAAAAACGGGAACTTGCGCTAAAACAAAAACAAGCAGAAAATGCTAAAAAACAAGCGTCAAAAACCAAGGTAGTTGATAAAGTAGTAAAGAAAGATTCTACTGATACAATAAAATCAATCGTTCAAAAAGAGGAAATACTAGTAATTGAAAATGAAAAATTACGTTTCAACATTTCAACGAAAGGTGGAATTATTGAATCTGTTTTTTTAAAACAATTCAAAAGCTATAATGAATATGCTTTATTAAAAAGTTCTTCAACAAGCCAAGGATTATGTCTATTTAAGAAAGGCGATAACACAAATGCTATTCAAGTAAGTGATGGAAAAAAGACAATTAATTCAACCGAATTATTCTTTGAAAAAACTTCAGTTGCTAAAAATAAAATTGTATTAACAAGTAAAACACCTGAAGGAAAATCTATCATTCAAACGTATTCCGTGCGCCCAAACTCGTTTGAAATTGACTACGATGTTTCATTACAAGGTTTCGAAAATTCAAAAGGATCAAACGTAGCACTCAATTGGAAAACAGATTTCTTGAAAACAGAACGTCTAATGGACGAACAACGTCGTGTATCAACCATTTGTTACGATCAGAAAACTGCAGGATTTGACTACTTAAGCGAGACAAGTGATGACGAAATCTTAGCAGAAGATGATATAAATTGGGTGTCTTACAAGCAAAGTTACTTCACGTCAATTATTCGTCCTGAAAAACCCATTCTTAAGAATGGAAGTAAGATGAACATTAGGAATTTTGGAGAAACGGAACGAAAATATGAAAGTCACATTAAAAGCTATTCTTCAACCTTGATTCTCGGTACGATTCAAGGACAGGAAACTTCTTTCAAAATGAATTGGTATTTTGGGCCAAATGATTATAAGACCCTTAGTGCATCAGGACATAATTACGATGATATATTAAATTTTGGTTGGGGCCTTTTCCGTTGGATCAATGTATATGCTGTGCAACCAATCTTTTCACTTCTTGTTAATAACGGTATTGGTGTGGGAATAGCGATTTTACTGTTAACACTTATTCTAAAGCTCATTTTGATGCCTATTCAGTGGAAAATGTTCACTTCATCTGTAAAAATGCGGATTTTAAAACCTGAAATTGATGAACTAAATGCCAAGTTTCCGAACAAGGAAGATTCCATGAAGAAACAAATGGAAATGATGAGCCTTTACAAGGAATCAGGTGCAAGTCCATTAGCAGGTTGTGTTCCGATGCTCATTCAGATGCCGATATTACTTGCTGTTTTCCGTTTCTTCCCTGCTGCATTTGAATTACGTCAACAATCGTTTCTTTGGGCAGAAGATTTATCCTCTTTCGATTCTATTTATAATCTAGGATTTTCCATTCCATTATATGGTGATCACATCAGTTTGTTCACCTTGTTAATGTCTGCTGTTACACTTCTCTACACCTTCATGAATAGTGGTAATATGCAGCAACCTACCCAACCAGGCATGCCAAACATGAAAGTAATCATGTACATTTTTCCTGTTATGATGATTTTCTTTTTCAATAATTATTCAGCAGGATTGAGTTATTACTACTTTATTTCAACTTTAATTTCCATTTTAATTATGCTTGCGATAAAGTATTTCTTCGTGGATGAGGAAAAATTAAAATTAAAAATGGCTGAAAAGAAAGCGAAAAATGCTGATAACGGAGGGAAAGAAAAGAAAAAATCGCGTTTTCAAGAGAAATTGGAGGAAATGCAGCGCAAGCAACAAGAGATGATAAAAAACAAGAAAAAATAAGTTATGAAATTCTTTATTGATACAGCAAATCTTAATGAGATTAAAGAAGCCAATGATATGGGTATTTTGGATGGCGTTACCACCAATCCATCTCTTATGGCAAAAGAAGGAATCACTGGGGCACAAAACATTTTAGATCATTATGTTGCAATTTGTAATATTGTAGATGGTCCAGTTAGTGCCGAAGTTATTGCCACCGACTTTGACGGAATGGTTAGAGAAGGCGAGCAATTGGCTGCTTTACATAAAAATATTGTTGTTAAAATACCAATGATTCCAGAGGGAATTAAAGCGATAAAATACTTCTCTGGTAAAGGAATTAAAACAAATTGCACCTTGATTTTTTCTGCCGGACAAGCTTTATTAGCTGCTAAAGCTGGTGCTACTTACATTTCGCCTTTTCTAGGTCGTTTGGATGATGTTTCAACGGATGGTTTGGCTTTAATTGAGCAAATCAGAACAATTTATGACAACTACGTTTTTCAAACAGAAATTCTAGCGGCATCTGTTCGCCATCCAATGCATATCATTCATTGTGCAGAAATTGGTGCTGATGTGATGACCGGACCGTTGAATGCAATTAAAGCATTGGCTAAACATCCATTGACCGATTTAGGCCTTCAACAATTTTTAGCGGATTACGCCAAAGGAAATCAATAAACCATGTTATCCAAAGAAGAACGAAAAGAACGAAACGAAAAGTTCTGGTCGACCTTCAAAGAGGTAATGCGAAAAACTCAATCTTCCTCAGGCAGAAGAGTGAATTGGTCTACCTACCCTACTCAAATTAACCATGTATACCTGCGATTAATCTGCGATGGTAAGTTATCTGCTATGTGTTTGGATATACAATTCAAAGATGATGGTGTTCGTTCTATCGTTTGGGAGCAGCTTGGCGAATTAAAAGCGGTAATGGAAACAACTATGTCTCAAAATGGCGAATGGATTGAAGGAATGGAAACCGCAGAAGGATTAACAATAAATCGCATCATCTGGGAATTGCCTAATAAAAACTTTTATACGGACCAAGATTGGCCTGAAATTCATGCTTTTTTCAAAAAGCGATTGATTGAATTTGATTCTTTTTATCAGGAATTTAAAGATATTTTAATTCTTTTGGTCGAATAAACGTATTTTTGCTATTATGAATAGACTATTTTTGGGAATCTTATTGTTTTTTACTTGTTTTCAAACAATTGGACAAATCACATTACTTTCTACAGATTTTCAATCAGGAATTCCTTCCTCTTATACAATCTTAAACAACGACGGAAATACGCCTTTTTCTACAATGACTCCATTTATTGGTCAGGAAGCATGGATTTCATTTCAAGATCCGGATAGTTCCTTAAACCAAGTTGCTGCGGCAACATCTTATTTCGAAACTGCTGATTCAGCAGATCGCTGGTTGATTACCCCACAAATTACGTTGTCATCATTTGGTAATTACATTTCATGGAATGCAAAATCGCACGATCCCTCTTATCCCGATGATTATTTAGTCTTGCTATCAACAACAGGAAATTCCCCAACAGATTTCACAGATACCATAGGTAGTGTACAAGAAGAAAATTTTGAATGGACCAATCGTGAAGTTGATTTAAGTAGCTTAGGATTGAATGATTCATTGATCTACGTTGCCTTTGTTCTAAGAACGTATGATGGTTTCAAAATGTATTTGGATGATATTCTCGTTCGAGGAGAAGATGCGAGTAGTGTTGAAGAACAGGAAGAAATTTCTGTAACGGTTTATCCTAATCCAGCAATTAATATACTTCACATAAAAACACAGTTTTCCATTGAAAAAGCAAGTATTTATTCTGTGGAAGGTCAATTAGTAAAATCGTGCATAGACAAATCAATTCCTGTTTCTGAATTAGAAAATGGAAATTACATCGTTAAAATTCAAACAAATAAAGGACTTGTAATCAAACGATTTACAAAAATTTAACCAGTTTTTAAATCTAATTTTTTCATTCGAATTAGTTCAATAGGATTTATTTCTATTTGTAGAATTAATCTTTAACTAAGTTCAACTTTTGGGTGAATTCGCCCATTTGATTTATAATTCGAATGATATACAATCCTGATTCAACGTTTGATAAATCAATTAAATCACCTTTATCATAATCTTGATCTAGGATTAAACTACCGGAAAGGGATGTAATTCTCAATTGACCATCCTCTAGCCCATTGATTTGAAAAGAACTCGACGAAGGATTTGGGAAAATAACCATCGAATGATTAGTTTGTTCTGATATCCCAACGTATCCATTGATATTTAACGTTGTATTCGTTATGATTGGTGGATTAAAATCAAAATAGATAAAAGCAGTATTTAAAACTTCTGAATTTAAGGGCAAATTAGGTTGTTCCATAATTTCATAAGAAAAATAACCTTGACTTGCTTCCAAATTTTCCGATGAAGGGACCAGTTGAATTCCGCAAAAGCGAAAAACAATTTCTCTTGTGATTGGATCAATCGTATAAGTTACAGGATGGCTGGCTTTAAGAAACTTCAACGTTGAAAGATTTAAATTACTCGAAATTGTATCTCGAACCACTACATTTAAGGCAGGATAATTTCCATCATTTTGAAAGCGAACAGTATATTGTAGTTTTTCTTGAACATCTGGCTGAATATACGTGGATAAATTACATTGTTTATCATTCGGATCATAGGAATTTAACACAGTTGCAAAAAAAGACATTTGGTTAAACAATGGATCTTGTTCTCCTTGAGCAGATACATTTACAGAAAAATCAAACAGTGTTCCGCTAGGAGTATTTCCTGCAAACGAACAAGGAAAACCATACGTTATACAGCCAGATAAATAGGGCTCTAAAATAGTAACGGTATCATTCAAATAAGAGGCATTAGGTAATAGTGACAAATCGGGAGTCACTCCATTTGGCAAAGCGATTTTGATTGTACTATTGGCAAAATTTCCGCACGAAACATTGCATACTTGTACTGAAACATTTCCTTGTTCAATTGGGGCTACAAATTGGAACGCAGACGCCGAAGAAACTTCAAGATTTGATATTGCACCATTGCCTGCACATTCCACACTTACACTCATTGGAATATTTTCCGCTTTTCCTGTCAGATCAAATGAGTTAATTGTAAAATTGGGAGAAGTTTGAATGTAACCATTGCTTTGAAGCCAACCTGGATTAACTGAAACTGTGTATGGGGTATTGGCAATATCTAATTCAGTGTAATACCAATTTCCAAATGAATTTACAGGATAAATCGTTGTAGTTAAACCACTATTATCCGTAATATCATACGGAATATTACTTAAAAAAGTAGCACTTGGATTCAATAAGGTAATTACATTGAAAAAGCCACAATTTGACGTATTTGTAATTACCCATTCAATGGTTTCTCCTCCTATAACTTGACCAACTGCTGTTCCACTTGTAACTGTCACTAAGGCATTGTAGATTCCTGCCAAGCTATAGCTATGTTCAAAAACATAACAATTTTGAGAGTTTGGCGATGAATAAACCATCATTGTATCCGTGTCTCCATCCATCCAATCTACCACAATTTGAGCCCCTGATTCTGGCAATGAACCTGTATTTGTACAAACAGACATATTTGAATAACAACCGATTCCAGGAACCGAATTGTACAAAAGATTAATGGAGGTTACTTGAGAACGATAGGAGTTTAAAAAAAGTGCGACAAGAAGAAATACAAATAGATTACGTTTCATTAAAAATAGTTTAGTTTCCCTCATAGCAGACGTTTCTTGTTACGAGAAGTTGCAAAAAAATACTGTCTAAACTAAGAAATTATGTCAATTGAGATTGTGCGAATTTCAATCCTAGTTAAGGATTTGAAAAACAAGACTTTTTGATAACAATAATGGATCTGAAATCACCAAAAAATTACCTCACCAATTCACTTTCCGAAACCGAAAGCAAACCCTTTTCTTGAACATCCTGAACAGTTGAAACGATTGGGTTTAGTAAGTTCCATTCTTTGTAGTTGGCTAAGTCAGAGATATGAATGCGTAGAGTTTCTTCTCCTTTTGAAATAAGAACGTACATGCGATTAAAAAAATCAACTTTAAGCTCTGCTCCCAAATCTTTGATGAATTTGACCGAAGAATCGATTGAGCAACCTGAGGCACCATGTGAACTGTCATCGACCGATAAGGCAATTAACTGTTTGTGAAGGAGAATTCCGGTTGCATTGAGTTTAGCTCCGTGAGATTTCCAATGAACAGTAACAAATTCATCAAGTTTTGATTGAATATAATCAGATTCAGTGCCATCAAAAGAACGATCAGCCAAATAATACCATACTTGACTTGAAGGTGAAAAATTCTCGATGAGTTGATTAAAGTTCTGCAGCATTGGCAATCAATTCGGCAACATCTAAGACTTGAATTTCACTTTCCTTTTCAGCATGTTTTATACCGTCAGTAATCATTGTATTGCAAAACGGACATCCGGTGGCGATAATGGTAGAATTTGTTTCTAAAGCATCTTCTGTGCGTTCGATATTAATTTCCTTATTACCTTTTTCCGCTTCTTTGAACATCTGAGCACCACCAGCACCACAACAAAGACCGTTTGTTTTACAACGTTTCATTTCAACTAATTCCGCATCTAATTTTTCAATTAGCGTTCTTGGTGCTTCGTATACATCGTTTGCTCTGCCTAAATAACAAGGATCGTGGAACGTGATTTTCTTTCCTTTGAATGTTTGATTACCTTCAAGGGCAAGTTTTCCTGTATTAATCAAATCTTGTATTAATTGCGTATGATGAATTACTTCGTATTCGCCACCTAACTCAGGATATTCATTTTTCAACGTATTAAAACAATGTGGACAAGCTGTTACAATTTTTTTTACTTCATAACCATTCAATACTTGAATGTTCATCATGGCTTGCATCTGAAAAGTGAATTCATTACCTGCACGTTTTGCCGGGTCACCAGAACAACTTTCTTCCGTTCCTAAAACAGCAAACTTAACGTTGCAATGATTCAAAATTTTTACAACCGCTTTGGTAATTTTCTTGGCGCGATCGTCAAAACTTCCCGCACATCCAACCCAAAATAATACGTCAGCAGTTTCGCCATTGGCAAGCATTTCTGCCATTGTTGGTACTTTCAAACTCATAATTTATTATTGAATATTTGTATTATAGAAACCAATACTAATCTTCATTTGCCCAATTTAATCTGTCTGTTGGAGAGAATTGCCAAGGAGCTCCGTTATTCTCAATGTTTGTTAACATTCCTGTTAATTCAGTTGGCATTTTTGACTCTTCCATTACCAAATACCTTCTCAAATCTACGATAATTGAAAGAGGATCAATGTTAACTGGACATTCTTGTACACAAGCATTACAAGAGGTACAAGCCCAAATTTCTTCTTCTGTGATATAATCACCTAGTAAACTTTTACCATCTTGGTAATCTTTACCATTTTTCCTAATCCCCTCTCCTACTTCAACAAGACGATCTCTTGTGTCCATCATAATTTTACGTGGTGATAACTTCTTTCCTGTAATATTCGCAGGACAAGAGGAAGTACATCGACCACACTCCGTACATGAATAGGCATCTAATAAGTTTTTCCAGGTCAAATCAGTTACATCTTTCGCTCCAAAACGTTGAGGAACATCACTTTGTACAGCTGGAATAGCATAAGGATCTGCATTTGGGTCAAGCATCAATTTCACTTCATTCGTAACAGATTCCATGTTTGAAAAACGACCTTTACTCTCCAAATTTGAAAAATAGGTATTTGGAAAAGCCAAAAGAATATGCAAATGCTTGGAAAAAGGAAGATAATTTAAAAATACAAATACCATAAAGATATGTCCCCACCAACCAATTTGCTCCAAAAGATGTAAAGTTTCGATAGATTTGATTCCACCAAAAAGAATTGGACCTAAAAATTGACTCACAGCAAAGCCATAACTTTCATTAGATTTTAATAGATGAGAAGCTTCATCTGCACCATTCATTGTGAAAATGCAAGACAATAAAATTATTTCAAAAATTAAAATCAAATTAGCATCTTTCATCGGCCATCCTTTCAACTCACTCATGGTGAATCTTGGAAGTTTCAAAAGATTTCTTCGTGCTAAAAACGCTATAGTTACAAGAAAAGTAAGAAGCGATAGAACTTCGATAAAACTAATTATGAAAGTGTAAAAACCACCTAAGTCTTCTCTAAATATTCTATGGTTTCCTGTTAGACCATCGACAAAAATCTCAATTAACTCAATCTGAGTAATCACAAATGATGCATAAATCACCAAATGAAGTAAGGCAGGAATTGGTCTAGTAAACATTTTCTTTTGGCCAAATGCTACAAGTATCATCGTTTTCCAACGTTCGCTGGAATTGTCAGATCTATTTACATCCCTCCCTAAAAGAATATTTTGACGGATTTTAAAAACGTTCCAAGTGAAAAAACCTATTCCACCTAAACCTAATACAGCAAACGCAATAGTTGAAAACATAGATTATATCTTATTCAGGTATGCTATCGAGTAACTTTTTTAACTTTTTCTCTTCTCTTGGACTTAGTTGAGTTCCTTTTACTTTTGATCCAAATACACTCAAATGAACGTACCTATTTGGATTCTTTTGTAAATCCTTCACTAAGTTTTGTAAATCTTTGTTGGAAGTAACAAGTTCATTGTACAATTGTTTGTCGTTCAATAGTAACCCTATTGATCCTTCTCCACTTTTTACCTTTAACAACACATCATTAAATGACTTCAACGACTTTTTGGCTTCTGAAATTACTTCTTTATATTCAGAGCTTACTACATCATCCGTTATTTTTTTAGTATTACCTATAATGGCTGTAATTTCATCATTACTTTTCTTAAGATTGTATGTGATATTTTCAACGTTATTCAGAATCTTATCGAATTTTATTTTTTCATCAGCGACAAAACCCTCCATTTGATCTGCCACATTTCCCAATTTTCGAATGGCCAATTTCACATCGCGCATACTACCTTCAATTTCAGAGGTCGCTGTATTATCCCAAAATGCAGAAAGAGAACCTACCATTTTATCAACAGAACTCATCATTGCTTGCACTTTCTGTGATATTGGATCTGCGTATTGTTTTACTTGCGAAAACATATCAATCGACAATTTACCTTCAATGGTTTCTCCTGGATTTACATATCCCTTTGATAAATCGGCATTTAAATACAGTAACATTCCTTTATTAAGTAAATCCAACGAACCTATTTCTATTCTTGACCCTTTAGGAATTTGAATGGTTTTCTCTGCGATTGAAAATCCAACTTTCACTTTCTTGTCAGGGGGATTAGTTCCAACGTATTCAATGGTCATTACTTTTCCTACAATAACTCCGTTTAAGGTTACGTTGTTTGATGGGGCTATTTGACCTGAGTTTGGAAAATAAGCATAGTAGATTTTATCTCCACCAAAAAAACTATTTCCTTTTAAAAAATTTACCCCTGCGACCAAGAAAGCAATTGCGAAAACCGCAATTAAACCTGCCTTAATTTCTTTTGAAAATCTCACCAATTTTAATTTTGTGCTAATTTAATACCTTTTTCCAAATTAATCCTTTCTCCATCTAAAAATGCAACAACAAATGCCGTTGAAAAACCTAATTTTCGTACTTCATTTTTATACGTGTTGGCTCCATTAAAATCATTTACAAAATCACCTGTTACATACTTATATGATCCATTATGCATGTATTCATCTGTCTTTAATCCTTTGAATCGATTAGAATTTAATGGTATCTGCTTATCAGACATATCAAATTGAATTTTGAAAATAACTTTTCCTGTAGTTTCACTTTGATTAACTTCGGTTGTGATTGAGTTATTCTTGTCCTCTTCATCTTTTGTAATAGTTCCAGTTTTGTTTTCAAATTCGGGTGATTTGTTTTCAACTTTATCATTGCTTACTTCCTCACTTATTCCTTCTAATTTGTTCTTGTACCGTTTGAAAGCTTTAAAAATGGATGTCGACATTTGCTCTTGCCCATCTTTACTTCCTAAAAACTGCTCTTCCGAAGGATTTGTTAAAAAACCAGTTTCTATTAACACACTTGGCATCGTTGTTTGATGCAAAACTAAAAATCCCGCTTGACGCACTCCCCTATCGTGTCGTCCAATTGCCTTGAATTCAGACTGTACGCGCTCAGCAAACAAAATGGACTGATCCAGATATACGGACATTTGTAGTTGAATGGCAATGAGAGCATCGGGTGAAAGATCAATATTTTTATAACGCGCCCCATTGTCTTGCTCTAACTTTATAATGCTATTTTCTCGCTCTGCCACTTGCTTTTGAGAGTCTGTTTTATGTAATCCCAAAACATATGTTTCTGCACCATAGGCACTTGGCGAGGCTGAATTGGCATGAATGCAGATAAATAAATCTGCTTTATTTCGATTAGCTATAGCAGCTCTTTCGTGCAATTCTACAAAAACGTCTTTGTCACGGGTATAAACCACTTTTACATTCGGAAATGAGCTTTTAATTAATTCGCCCACTTTTAATGCAATTGACAAACAGACTGTTTTCTCGTAATTTGATGCCCCGAGACATCCTGAATCATGACCACCATGTCCTGCATCAATGACAACAGTTTTGATGACAGAATTTTGAGAAAAGGTCTGAAATGAAAAAATAAAGCAACATAAAACAAAATAAACTGATACCGATAATTTATTAGTTAGCATAGCGTTTACAATTTTAATAGATTTGTATCCGTAAATTTATATTCAACAAAAATAAAGTCTCTTATTGGGCAAGATTCATTCCATATCAATAGTTTTCTTCCTTACAATGTTGATAATCTTTGTCAATTCGCCAAGTTTAGCTCAAAACGGTGAGAAAAAGGATACCATTTACATCAATGATGAGTCTATTTCTGAAATAATCGTATATAATGCCAAGGATTCTTTGTATACTGACCTTGTAAATAGAAAAATCTATTTATGGGGTAATGCAAAAGTGGAAATGTCTGGAATTAATATGGTTGCGGGTTACATCCTCATTGATCTTGAGAAGAATGAAATAATGGCATCCTACAGGTTAGAAAAAGATAGTTCAAGAATTGAATTACCAATATTTACAGATGGGGCTGAGAAAATTGAAGCAGCAAAAATTCGGTATAATTTAAATTCAAAGAGAGGTTTTATTGAGGAAACAAATATTAAACAGGAAGAAACCTATCTTCACATGGAGACGGCAAAAAAGCAAGCTAATGATGAAATACATTTTATAAAAGGTCGCTACACCACATGTGACCAAGACGAACCTCATTACCATTTTCAACTTTCGAAGGCGGTTTTAATTCCAGAAAAAAGAATTGTAACAGGCCCTATGAATTTGTACATCAATGGAGTTCCAACTCCGCTCGGATTACCTTTTAGTGCCATTCCCTTAAATACAAAAGAACGAAACAAAGGATTTTTATTCCCCGAATTTGTACCTCTTTCTACCTACGGTTTTGGAATTCAAAATTTAGGTTATTACATTCCGATTAATGATCAACTTCAAACAACATTGTATGCCAATCTCTATAACAGAGGAAGTTGGGGATTAAGAAATGATTTAGATTATGCAAAAAGATATGGGTATTCAGGAAAGTTAAGTGTAGGTTTTCAGCAATTTTTTAGTGGTTTCCCGAGCAATGAAAAGCCTTTTAAGGTAAGTGTAATTTGGTCGCACAGAAAAGATCCGAAATCAAATCCCAATTGGAGTTTTGCATCCAGCGTTAACTTTATTTCTGATAACCAATCAAAAAACAGCTTAGACCCGTTAAATCCAACCTTTTTCAATAATAGCTTTAACTCAGATGTCAACTTAAGTCGAAATTTCCCAGGAAAACCATTAACAACTGGAATGAAACTTTCGGTTCGACAAAATTCAATAACAAAAAATATTGCATTGGTAAGTCCTGTATTGAATGTGAATCTTAATCGAGTTTTTCCTTTTAAAAAATTGGTTAAAAATCCAACAAATGAATTCCAAAAAATGATTGAGCGAACTGGGTTTACCTATGCATTGGAAGGACAAAACAGATCAACTTTTGCGGATTCATTATTAAATCAAGGCGCTTTTAATCTAATTTCAGATCAATTTTTTAATGGATTTTCGCAACAAATGGCCTTGCAAACTACATTCGGTCTTTTCAAAAATGCCATTAAAATAAACCCGAGCATAAGCTATTCAAACAAAATTAACTTTCAACAAATCACTAAAGTGTACAACCCTGTGATTGACAACTCAAAAACAGATACGGTTCAAAAGTTTGGGATGGCACATGATTTCAATTTAAATGTGAATTTAACAACTGTGGTTTATTCATATTATCGATTCATTGGAAAAAAACAACCGATAGTGAGACATTTAATGACCCCAACCATTGGTTATCGTTACGTTCCAGGTCTAAACACCCTATCAACAGCATTTGCCGGTGCAGGACAATCACTTATCTCATATTCTCCTTTTGAAAAGAGTATATATCAAGCAAGTTATGGTAATACGTCAAGTTTCTTAACATTTGGTGTTAATAACACCTTTGAATTAAAGAAAAAATCCACTAAAGACACTCTAACTGGTTATTCAAAAACACGTTTAGTAGATCAATTTTCAATCACAGGAAACTATGATTTCATGAAAGACTCCATGAATTTGTCCAATATATCTCTAAATCTTCGAATAAGTCCGGCAAATTGGATAAACTTTGTTTCTTCAGCTAATTTTAGTCCATATGCTTGGGATGCTGCAACAGGAAAAAACCAATCCAATTATGCCCTTACTCAAAACCAAGGACTAGGACGCTTTTTATCTACGAACTTTACGACAACTTTAACCATAGCTCCTAAAAAAAGCCGTGAGATAATTGAGGAGAAAAAAGAAGATCTAAACACCAATTGGAATTCTGATTTCAACTATTTTGCCTTACATCCTGAATTCTTACAGCAATTTGATATTCCTTGGAAAATCAATTTCTCGCATGTTGTAGGTATAAATGCGAATACGTTTAAGAGTCAAACAAATCCAGACAATTATAATGTAATTCATACGCTTGTTTCTCAGGGAGATATAAGTTTCACACGTAGATGGAAATTAGGTTCGAATCTTAATTTTGATTTAAAAGAATTTAAAATTTCAAACGCTTTCCTATCCGTAAGTCGAAACCTGCATTGTTGGGATTTATCTTTCTATTGGACACCAGTTGGAACTAATAAAAGCTTTTTACTTACTATTCGCAATACTTCAAATTTATTGCGCGATGCAAAATTGGATTTCAGAAAACCACCCGTATTCTTATAATTCATGAAAAAAATTGCCGTTATTGGAGGTGGGGCTGCCGGTTTTTTTGCCGCTATTTCAGCGAAGATTCACCATCCGAAAGACGAAGTTGTAATTTACGAGAAATCAAGTAAAGTACTTGCGAAAGTTAAAATTTCAGGCGGAGGAAGGTGCAATGTAACTCACGCATGTTTTGACAATAAAGAATTGGCAGGTAAATACCCAAGGGGTGAAAACTACTTACGTAAGGCCTTCGAGCAATTCAATGCAAATGATACAATTGAGTGGTTTAAGAAACGAGGTATTTTAATGAAAACGTATCCAGATGGATGTATTTTTCCACAATCAAATGATTCACAAACAATTATAGATTGCTTTCTGAACGAAGCAAATCAATTTGGAATTAAAGTGATTATGAATGCTTCCATTCAAAAAATTGAGAGATCAGAAAAAGGATTTATCCTATTCACTCCTGAATCAAACTTTAATGCAAATAAGGTTATTGTTACCACAGGTGGTCAACCAAAAAAATCAAGCATGACTTGGATTGAAGAACTCGGACATACGATTATAGATCCAGTTCCATCGCTTTTCACCTTCAATATGCCGAAAAATCCGATTTGCGAATTGATGGGTAATGTGGTTGAAAAGGCAACTGTAAAAGTAGAGGGAACAAAATTGATGGGGAAAGGCCCGCTTTTGATAACACATTGGGGAATGAGTGGTCCGGCAATTCTTTTACTTTCAGCCTGGGGAGCGCGCATTTTGAATGAAAAGAACTATCATTTTGCAATTTTAGTGAATTGGTTAAACGAGGTAAAGGAACATGAACTTCGTTTACAGATTGAAGAAGTATCATCTCTTCATGGGGGAAAGATGATAGGAAATATCAACCCATTTCCACTTACTAATCGACTTTGGATGTTTTTGTTGTCAAAATCTGAAATTAATCCCGAAGTTCGATGGAAAGATTTAGGTAAAAAGAATATCAATAAATTGGTAAACACCTTGTTGAATGATCGCTACGAAGTAAGTGGCAAAACAACTTTCAAAGAAGAATTCGTAACAGCCGGAGGCGTTTCACTTTCTGAAATTGATTTCAAAACGATGGAAAGTAAACTACTTCCCGGATTGCATTTTGCAGGAGAAATCCTGGATATTGATGGAATTACTGGTGGATTTAATTTTCAGGCAGCCTGGACGACTGGGTTTATTGCGGGGCGAAGTTAAATTTAATCAATCGGGTAAATCATCCAACGAAACTAATCTTCCATCCCTGTTTTCAAAAATAAAATGATCTAAACCGTTTGAGATGAGAAGAAATTTGGAGTTTAATTGAGAATTGTATGTGGCGATTTGAAAAACCGTTTCAGAGGTGAGTTTTACTTCCGGTGCTTTGCATTCGACTACGAGTTGAGGTTGTAAAGTTTCATCGTAATAGACAATATCTGCGCGCTTCGAGAGTGAATTTACTTTGAGACTTACTTCCACAGCTAAGCGCCCTTGAGCCAGTGATTTGTGAACAACCAAATAATGAATCAAATGCTGACGTACCCATTCTTCTGGTGTTAAGACAATCTGTTTTCTTCGCAACAAACAAGTTACGTAGCGCTTTTGATTTTTTTCAGTAATTCTTAAAGGAGCGTTGGGTAAGTTTAAAGGAGTAAACATTAAATTCTTGGAATAAGTAACTCAATGTTTTTGTATTTCAAATCGAATACTTTTCCTAGTACTTCACTGGTAAGAACGCCTTTGTATATATAGACTCCATTTCTAAATCCTTCATTGCGAGCAATTAACTCGCCCGATCCGCCATGTTTACCCATTTCCAAAATAATGGGTGAAAAAATATTAGACAAAGCAAACGAAGCCGTTCTTGAAACTCTTGAAGCAATGTTTGGAACGCAATAATGCACAACTCCATGCTTGACAAAAGTTGGTTCAATATGATTTGTTACCCTACTTGTCTCAAAACACCCGCCTTGATCGATACTTACATCTACCACAACAGAGCCTGTTTTCATGGACTCAATCATTGCTTCGGTAACCACACAAGGTGTACGACCAATTGGAGAGCGTAATGCCCCGATAACCACATCTGCTCTTCGAATAGCCTTTGCTAAAACCTTTGGTTGAATTATAGATGTGTAAACTCTTGATCCTAAGTCATTTTGTAATCTTCTTAATTTAGAAAGCGAATTATCAAAAACCTTCACTGACGCACCTAAACCAAGAGCAGCCCGTGTTGCAAATTCACCCACTGTTCCAGCTCCAATAACTACTACCTCTGTTGGTTGAACACCTGCAATTCCTCCTAACATCATCCCTTTACCTGATGAAAAAGACGACAATAATTCTCCCGCCACTAAAAGTGACGTTGTTCCTGCAATTTCACCCAAAGTACGAACCACTGAAAACACTCCTTCTTCATCTCGAATGTAATCCCAAGCAACAGCAGTTACTTTCTTTTGAATCAATTTTTTAAGAATCTCTTTCGGTTGAGTAGCAATTTGTAAGGCTGAAATCAATGTTTGATTACCAGCCAATAAATCTGCATCCTCTTCAGTTGGTGGAGCTACCTTAACAATTATATCGCATTGGTAAATTTCTTTTCGATCAATACAAATTTCAGCTCCGGCTTCACTATATTCATTATCCGAAAAATTTGACCCCAAGCCACAGCCTGCTTCTACCCTTACACGATGTCCATTGGAAACCAATAAAGAAACAGCCTCTGGCACAAGTCCAACTCGTCTTTCTTGAAAAGCAACTTCCTTAGGAACACCAATAAAAAGATTCCCTTTCTTTCGTTTTATCTCTAACATTTCCTCTTTTGGCAAAAGGCTTCCCTGCTGCATGAGTCCTTTTAATAATTCAGGATCTGTAATCATTTTTTAATTCAATTATTCGTTCGTTGTCAATACCTACACTAATATACATCCAAATTTTATTTTCTGGAAGAAAATCTAAACTTTTTTCAGGCCACTCAATGAAACTCAATGAACCATTATCAAAATATTCTTCTATTCCAATTTGCTGTAATTCGGATGGATGTTCTATTCTATAAAGGTCGAAATGATAAATTGAATTTTCTGTCTTAGACGAATATTCGTTTACCAAAGAAAAAGTTGGAGAACCTTTAAAAGAATCGTAAGAAATATTTGATAATATAGATCGTACAGTAGTTGTTTTTCCAGCACCCATTTGTCCTTCAATCAATACAACTCCTGATTTCGGCATATTTTCAATGATTTGTGGGGCGATAATCGCCAATTCATTTTCGTTCTGCACAATCCATTTCATACTAAGTTTTGCGTTTTTTCTTTTTAGCCGCTGGAAAAAGAATATTATTCAAAATTAATCGATATCCTGGTGAGTTTGGATGTAAATTCAAATCAGTATGTGGATCCCCCACTCGATGTTCGTAATCTTCAGGATCATGTCCTGCATAGAAAGTCCATGTACCTTGCCCAAATTCACCATGAATATATTTCGCTGTCCCAAGTGCTTTATTTTCCCCTAGAATTAGCACATTATTTTTAATTAAAGACTTTCTGAAATCTGTTGTTTGTCCCATAAAACCTTTGACTTCATCAGTATGACATTGCGTTAACATTGTCGGCACCACATCCCACTTTGCCGAAAAATCAAACAAGGTAAATAAATCCGTTTCTTCAGTCACCACTCCCGTACGGTGTAAATCCGTCCCGTCAATATCTGAATATTCATAAACCATTGGATCCATTACCAATCTAAAATCCTTAAAGGCGAAAGTTTTAGAATAATCAAGTTTATTTTGTGCATTTCCATCTGCCCCATCCCCGTCGTACATGTATTCACAAATATCAGTTTCCTCGGCTGATAAAGCAATATCAAAACTATCTGTCCCACTGCACATTGTAAAAAGAAAACCTCCTCCAACAACAAAATTTTTCAAATTAAGCGCTACAGCCAATTTCATCTTAGAAACCTTATCAAATCCTAGCATTTTAGCATCTCGCTCAGCCATTGTTTGCTGTTCTCGATACCATGGATAATTTCTAAAACTCGCATAAAACTTACCATATTGACCTGTAAAATCTTCATGATGTAAGTGCAACCAATCATATTTAGGCAAAACTCCCATAACAATCGCTGAATCATAAATTTTATCGTATGGAATTTCCGCATATTCTAGGACCATAGTTACAGCATCATCCCAAGGTTGAGTTCCTGGAGGAGAATATACAGCAATTTTTGGTGATTTTTCTAATTGAATCACTTCCATATTCACTTCTGGGTCTGCAATTTGATTTTTTATTTGGTTAACCTGTCCATCTGTTAGTACTTGGTATTTAACTCCCCGTATATCAAGTTCCTCTTGAATAGTTGCTAAATGCGGATAGAGAAAAGAACCTCCTTTATAGTTTAACAACCATTCGATCACAACCCCATTTTCAAGCGCCCAGTAGGAAACACCATAGGCTTTCAGGTGATTGGTTTGGGTTTCATCCATAGGAACTAAAAGCTGGGTTGACAAACCAACCCTAGAAACGATTATCAGTAAAAATAGAAAAACAAATTTCTTTAACATCTTCAACAATTAAAAAGGCACTTCATTCATTCCGTTTAAATCAAAATCAGTTCCTGAGTCTTCCACTTTATTAAAATTAGATTGAACCGTTATTGTGTAAGGATCATTTTGTTCAGCTTTGAAAGAGGAACCGATTGGATTGGAATCAAAAGACTCGATATTTTCAAATCGGGCATATTCCTGAACAAAACGCAAACGCACGCGATCTGTTGCACCATTTCTATGCTTTGCAATAATAATTTCTCCTATTCCGTTGTTCGGATTTCCTTGCTCATCCTCTAAAAATCCGTAATAATCAGGTCGATATATAAAACCAACGATATCGGCATCTTGTTCTATAGCCCCTGATTCACGCAAGTCAGATAAAACCGGTCGCTTGTCACCCCCTCTTTGTTCAACCGATCGGCTCAACTGAGAAAGAGCAATAATTGGCACATTTAATTCCTTTGCAATCTCCTTTATGGAACGAGAAATAGTAGAGATTTCTTGCTCGCGATTACCACCGCCTTTGCCTTCTTTTGCGCTCATTAACTGTAGGTAATCTATTACAACCAATTCAATCTTATGTTCCATCTTTAATCTTCTGCATTTTGCTCTAAGATCAAAAACACTTAATCCCGGTGTATCATCGATAAAAATTGGAGCAGTTGATAGCTTTGTTATTCGTGTATGCAATTGTTGAAACTCATCTTCACGCAAGTTTCCTTTTCTCAATTTTTCTGCATGAATTCGTGACTCACTCGCAATCAATCGTTTAACTAATTGAACTGAGGACATCTCTAATGAAAAAAGGGCAACTGGTTTTCCATAATCAACGGCTGTATTTCTTGCCATAGACAATACAAATGCTGTTTTTCCCATACCTGGACGAGCAGCTAGAACAATCATGTCCGAACGTTGCCAACCGGAGGTTAATTTATCTAATTCAAAAAAACCGGTTGGAACTCCTGAAATACCATCTGAATTTTGGGCTGCTTTTTCAATTTCTTCAATAGCTTCACGAACAACACTTTGCATTTTTTGAACCTGCTTACTCATATTGTTTTCAGCAATTTGAAATAGCTCTCCTTCTGCACTTCCTAAAACATCAAAAACATCTTTAGTTTCGTCATAAGAATCACGAATAACTTCGCTGCTCATTCGAATAAGTTCGCGTTTTATATGTTTTTCAGCAATTACACGGGCATGAAACTCAATATGAGCAGACGAGGCCACGCGATTAGTTAATTGAGAAATATACGCTGCACCACCTGCTGCTTCTAATTCTCCACGTTTCTTTAGTAAGGTGGTTACGGTAATTAAATCGATAGGACTTGTATTGGCAAATAGTTCTCGTATGGCTGCGTAAATGTATTGATGTTTTGGATCGTAGAAACTTGCCGGTTTCAGTGAATCACCCGCTTTGGAAACTGCATTTTTTTCAAGCATCATTGCTCCCAAAACAATCTGTTCTATATCAATAGCTTGAGGTGGTATTTTACCTAAATCGCTCAATATTATATTGGATGATTGTTTAATACGAGAGCCTGTTTTACGGGTGTTTTCCAAATTTGAATCCATGTAACAAATATACTGAAATCAGTGGGCTTTAAAAAACATTAACCAACAATCTTTGCTAAAAGATATTAAAGAGTGATTTCAACAAATGTTAAAAAGCTCTACATTTGAAGAACATGAAAAGAGAAATACGAATTACGCGGGATGGTAGTCCTACTTTATACCTTCCAGAATTGGATGAGCACTATCATTCGATGCATGGTGCTGTTCAAGAAGCAAAACATGTTTTTATTGAAAATGGTTTATTAACTAGAAATGAGAAAGCAGAGTTAAAAATACTTGAAGTTGGATTTGGCAGTGGATTAAATGCTTTATTAACATGCATCAAAGGACAAGAAAATCCATCCAGAAGCATTTCTTACATTGGAATTGAAAGTAATCCGTTAAATCATGAAGAACAAAAAATGATGGATTTTTCAGAACAAATTAAACACCCTAATTTGCAAGAGTTTGTTGAGAAAATACACACGGCAGAATGGAATGTTTTAACAAATATCACATCAAACTTTAGCTTACTTAAAATCGAAGCTGAAATACAAAAATTCACCACAGAACCTAATGCATTTGACATAATTTATTATGATGCTTTTGGTCCACGTGCTCAAGGTGAAATGTGGGATAAACCTATTTTTGAGCCCCTTTACAGATTATTGAATGACAATGGAATTCTTGTAACTTATTGTGCTCAAGGGCAATTCAAACGAAATTTAAAAGAAATTGGATTTATAGTTGAGTCAAGACAAGGCCCACCGGGAAAAAGAGAAATGACCGTTGCTAAAAAAATTGTAATTATTTAACAGTTTAGAATCTCATTATTTCAAATAACCGCTTACCTTTGCAAAGAATTACATTTCATAGTTGTAATTTGAGTTTATAGTTTTAGCATGGTTTAGCAAAAAGAGGGACAAGCATTTTCTTGTTCCTCTTTTTGTTTTGTATAAAATTTGTAAGTTTGTGGTAATTAGTTCCTCACTGTTTTTACAATCTATCATGAAAAAAATTGCGCTTCTCTTTTTAATTCTATCGAATTTTGTCTACGCTCAAGATACATTAAATATCTGCTCTTTTAACATTCAGTTTTTGGGGAATTTTAAAAATAAAGACAACGTGACTCTCAGTAAAATTTTAAAACCGTATGATATTGTAGTCATTCAAGAACTAGTCGCCCCTCCTTTTGCCGGAAAATTTGCAGATAAAACTCCATACAAAGTTGATGAGGAAAGCAAAGCATTTTACACAGAAATGAAAAAACAAGGCTTTGCTTGTTGGTTATCGACCGAAGATACCGGACCAACAAATAATCATGTTAATTCAACAGCAAGTGAATGGTGGATTGTATTTTACAAAACTTTAAAAGTACGTGGGGATTCGACCCGTTTTCATGGATTTGTAAGTGAGCCACTTGTTGCGAATCCCAATCAAGACCGAGTATCATTTGTTTTTCCTTTTAAATCTGTTAAAGGCAACTCAACATTTTCCTTGATTCCTGTCCATCTCAATCCAGGAGATTCAAAGGAAGATTATAGTCGAAGACAAGTAGAGTTTAATTATTTATTCGATTGGACCAAAAAACAAACAGAAAGTAATAAGGACTTTATTATTTTAGGCGATTGCAACATTTATGAGGCATCAGAATTTGCGCCATTTAAAAAATTAGACTTTTATAGTTTAAATGAAAAATGTAAATCAACGAATACAAAAATTTACGAATCAAAGGAAAAAGGCAAACCCTATGACCATGTTTTTTATAATTCAAAAAGTAAGGAAGATTTACTACTCAATTCTTTTGAGGTGCATGATCTTAAAACTCAAGTGAAGGCAATTAATCCGGGAAATATTGTTGAACCATACGACCACGATGATTTCAGAGCAAAATACTCAGATCATTTGCCTGTTTCTTTTAAATTTATTACAGGAAAAGATACAGATTAGTCTTCCAATATTCTGCGAATATTGGGTTTAAAATATAATTCTGATTTAAGAACCTTTCCATCCTCCCGGTAAATAGGCTTACCATTTACATCTAGTTTACTCATGTTTGAACGTTGAATTTCTTCAAATACTTCTACAATTTTATGTTGTAATCCGTGCCTCAAAATAGTTCCGCAAAGTATATATAACTGGTCACCAAGAGCATCTGCAATTTCAATGATATCATTTTTTTTTGCAGCCTCTAAATACTCTTCGTTTTCTTCTTTCATTAAATTATATCTCAACTCCACTTCAGATTCAGTGAGATGAGGATTTGGTTCATAATGATTTTTAATTCCAAAAGAATCGTGAAATGTTTCAACTTGTTCAATTACTTTAATAAAATCCATTTTTATAATTTTAATTCAAAAAACTTAACCAATTAATATCCTTTTTTAGCCATTTTAGGGTTTGCTCCTCGGGACTATTTTCAATTGCATGATAATTATAAAACCAATTGGCCACAGGTGGCATACTCAATAAAATAGATTCTGTCCGTCCACCCGAAACCAATCCAAATTTAGTTCCTCTGTCGTGAACCAAATTAAATTCTACGTAACGTCCTCTTCGAATTCGCTGCCATTCTAAATGTTCATCTTTAATTTCAACGGAAGCACCAAGCCTTATCTGTTCATTGTAAATACGAGGAAATGATTTTCCAAGCTCCTTGCAAAACTCAAATAAATTCTCTTTAGATAGAATTGTATTTCTCTCAGAAAGATGGTCAAAGAAAATTCCTCCTACTCCGCGTGTTTCATTGCGATGTGGAATGAAAAAATAGTCATCTGCCCAAATTTTAAACTTCGAGTAAAAGGATGAATCAAAGTGATCACAAATTTGTTTCAACTCATTATGAAACAATGCAGCTTGACGCGGTATTACATAGTGAGGAGTTAAATCTATACCACCACCAAACCAATAGGTTCCATTATCGAGTTCGAAATAACGAACATTCATATGAATAATTGGAATATGTGGTGATTGGGGATGCAGAACTATTGACACACCTGTTGCAAAAAAAGAGTTGCCTTCTGTTCCCAATTGCTTTTTCATTTCTTGAGTTACTTCTCCGTATACCTCTGAAAATGCAACACCACCCTTTTCGATATATTTACCATCGACAAGCGTATTTGTTCTTCCTCCACCACCCTCAACTCGTTGCCAAACATCCTCTTTAAATTCACCTAAACCATCGTACTTTTCAAGTTCTGTGCAAATGTAACTTTGTAAATCCTTGAATTCAGATGCGATTTTCTCCTTCATATTACTTATCAACGTAACATTTTATATTTTCAAAACCACCTGTCTCAAAATTAGGTTTTACATCAAAATCCATAATTACTCCATTGGATTCTTTTCGTAACAAAATATACGATGTAAAATATTTAGCTACGTCATATCCGTAGATTACCATCCCCGTAATATCCGCATTGTAATAATCACGATAGGATCTATGCAAAGATTTAACTCCAGAATCATGGTAATTAAATGAAGGAAAAGGTGTGTTATAATTCACGTAATGAAAATTATACTTACCCCTCACGCTTGTAACTGCATCTCCAAATTTCAACCAATCTTTGTGACCAAAAAGAGTGATCCCAGAATAAGGTTTCAATAAATTTATAAATTCAGTAACTTCATTTTTTTCATTTGAAGCAAAAACGACAACACTTGAAGGATCTTTCTGCAAATACTTGCCAAAATCTTTTGTTGTAGCCTCAACCAATTTGATATTTGTAGGATTTTCATCAGAATAATATACACTTCTAAATGCATCATAATTTGATTGATCAACCGATTGATTTGATTTTACAAGAATAACTTGTTTTGATGAATAGTTTTTAATCGCATGACGGGCAAGCATTTTCAACATGTGAGCATCAGATGGAATACCAAAATGAGCCATGGGATTGTTTGAAATTAATCGATTAGCCTTTGGTACGGTAGTTACGAATGGAACATTGTTATCTTGACACCAATTAGCAACAACTAAAGCTTCTCCAACATCAAGCGGTGCAAAAATCATATCCATGGATGCGAACTCAGGTCGTTTTAAAATAGTTGATACATCCACGGTATCATTCATGTAATCATATACATACAATTCTGTAGAAGAGCCAATTTGATCAATTGCCATCTTTGCCCCCATGTAAAATTCTGTTGAAGCAGAAACTACCGAAGCTGGGGCCTTTTTAGAATTTCCTAAATAAAAAGGAAGAAACATCGCGATTTTCCAAGGCGCTTTCTTGGAAGGAAAAAGAAGAGTTGAATCTACCTTACCCGATTGCAAAGAATTCTCAACAGGTTTGATTTGAATATTTGAAGCCAACTGTTCTCTTTTTAATGGAATTTTTAAAATCATTCCTGTCTTTAATTGAACAGGTGTGATGTTATTCAATTTTTGCAACTTCTCAGACGAAACCATATAGCGTTTAGAAATACTATAAAGCGTTTCACCTTGATTTACTGTATATTCAATAACTGAATCATTTTCATTTTGGGTATTTTTTACAGGCGGAATTGAATGGTTTGGACTATTTTTAATAATTGAACTATAATAAACGGGTTCTGCCGCATTAGGAAACTTCAATATTTGGCCAATTTGTATAGCTCCATTTACAACGGTTGAATCCGATTTAAAAACATCAATAGGAACAGCGTATTTCTTACACAAAGAGTAAAGAGTTTCAGATTCTTTTACCTCGTGCGTAATTTCTTTTAAATTCACGGGAATCATTAACTTTCTACCAATGGTGAAATTTTTATCAACTCCTGGGTTGGCATTTAAAATGGCTTCTTTTGTTGATTTAAAATCTGATGCCAATGACTCAATGCTCACACCATCCTCAATAACATAGACGTAATATTTTTTACTACTCAATGTCTCAACTTTCACATAATCTTGCGCCTTTAGATTAAAAACCAACACAAAAAACAATACTCCTAAACTAAATTTCATATACTTCTTTTTTATTCCCATTCGATTGTTGCGGGAGGTTTTGAGCTAATATCATACGTAACTCTATTCACTCCTTTCACTTGATTTATAATCCTATTCGAAATCCTTGCCAAAAATTCATACGGTAGGTGACACCAATCTGCAGTCATGCCATCGGTTGAACTCACAGCACGCAACGCCACGGCATTTTCATACGTTCGTTCATCACCCATTACTCCAACTGATTGAATAGGCAAGAATATAGCACCTGCTTGCCAAACATCATTATACAACCCTTCTTCTTTGAGTCCATTAATGAAAATTGCATCAACTTCTTGCAAAATAGCTACTTTTTCAGCGCTTACCTCACCCAAAATACGTATTCCTAAACCTGGCCCAGGAAAAGGATGTCGACCCAAAATAGTAGGATCAATATTCAATGCTGTGCCAATTCTTCTCACTTCGTCTTTGAATAAAAGTCGCAATGGCTCAACCACTTTTAATTTCATATAATCAGGTAAACCACCTACATTGTGATGAGATTTGATTGTTTGGGAGGGTCCCCCAGTAGCAGAAACCGATTCAATTACATCCGGATAAATTGTACCTTGCCCGAGCCATTTGGCGTTTTCAACTTTTTTAGATTCTTCATCAAAAACATCAATAAAAACTTTTCCAATCGCTTTTCTCTTTAATTCAGGATCAGTTGTACCCTTTAATTCGCTGTAAAATAATTCAGAGGCATCAACTCCCTTTACATTCAGACCCATTCCTTCATAGGATGCCAAAACGCTTTCGTATTCATTTTTTCTTAATAAACCATTATTAACAAAAATGCAATGTAAATTACTTCTGATTGCATGATGGAGTAAAATAGCTGCAACTGTTGAATCTACCCCTCCAGAAAGTCCCATAATTACTTGATCATTGCCCAACTGTGCTTTCAACCCATCCACTGTTTCCTGGATAAATGCGTTTGGTGTCCAATCTTGCTTAAATCCGCACACATCGACTAGAAAATTTCTCAAAATTTTTGTTCCTTCCGTAGAATGATAAACTTCTGGATGAAATTGAATGCCAAAAGTAGCTTCGTTATCAATTTGGTATCCTGCATTTACAACATCTTCTGTACTACAAATAAGCGAATATCCAATAGGTAAATCGACAATCGTGTCGCCATGTGACATCCAAACTTGAGACTCTTGCGCCACCTCCTTGAATAAGGGGTTATTGATGTCTTTCACTTTTAAAAAAGCTCTTCCGTATTCTCTAATTTTTGACGGCAATACATTTCCACCGTAGTTTTGCACTAAGAATTGTGCCCCATAACATATCCCCAAAAGTGGTAAAACACCTTTAATTCCTGTTAGATTAGGCTTTGGGGAATTTGCGTCTAATGTGGAGAAAGGACTTCCAGATAAAATCACTCCGTGAACGGTCGAATCTATTGTAGGAATCTTGTTCCATGGATGAATTTCACAATAAATATTAAGCTCTCTTACTCTTCTAGCAATAAGCTGTGTATATTGAGAACCAAAATCAAGAATTATCAGTTTTTGATGCATGTTCAAAGTTAATTTGAAAAAATGAGTTATAATTCACTAAAAAGAGATTTATTGAAACAATCGATGTTCATAAAAACAAAAATTAGCTATTTTTAATTACTACTCCTGCCAGTTTTTGGAAATTCAACCAAAATTCTTAGTTACAGAGGGGAATTAAATACAAAGGGAAGTAAGTCAGAAACTGAATTAAAAACTAAAACACGATTGTTTTGACTAACCAATATAACCTGAATTGGTTCTTTTTGTCTGTTCTGAGATTCTGCCATTACTTGTCGACAAGAACCACATGGAGAAACCCAATTATCTATTGGAATCAATTCTCCTTTTGCGACCACACAGATTTTTTTTATCGTTTTTTTCGGATGAATTGCGCCCGCATAGAACAAAGCCACACGCTCCGCACACAAACCAGAAGGATAGGCAATATTTTCTTGATTTGAGCCAAGTACAATTGAATTATCCTCCATACGTAAACTGGCACCAACGTAAAAATTGCTGTAAGGTGCATAGGCTGTGGCAGATACCTCGTATGCTTTTTCAACTAATTCTTTGTCCTCGTTTAGTAATTCGTTCCAATGAGCGAATTCCTCGTATTTTATAATTAAACTTTTTTCCATTTCTTACTCATCAAATCCTGCCGTGGTTTTTCCATTAAAATGATGGGTATAGCCAAATGCAATTGTAAAAAATGTAGATCTTGGTGCCTTATCACTTTCAGAATAACCAATATCAATTGTTTCATCAAAACCAATATCTGATTGTCTGAATGAATATCCTAAAAATGAATACCCTAATGATAGCCTGTAAGTATCAACTTCACTTGAAGCTAAAATAAGCCCCAGATTTGGCTCCAAATAAAAACTAGGTTTATTGATTTGATCAATTTCTTTAGATCGCAATAAATCAGAATAATAGGTGTTTTGATTGAACCCCATTTTAACACCGATGTCCATTGCAAAAATTGAAGAATAAAATTTTTCATGACCTATTTTCAAAAAACCACCATAGGAGTGATTTCCACCATATACTTTGGAAGGAACGCGAAATTCATTGATTGCAAAATACGAATATCTCCCACCTATACCGAAGGCAATACCATTTTTCATGGCGTATTGATAATAAGGCGAAACATGAACTAATCCTTGCATAATTTCCCTAAACAATTTATTTGAAACGGAATTTGGTAAACCTAACTCAATAGTGAATGAATGTTTTGGTTCAATTATACCCTGTGTAAAGGTCATATTTATTGAAAAAACAAAAAAAAGTACAAAGAATAGCTTTAGCATAGTACGAGTGTGGCAAGTCAAAAATAACTATAAAATTGAATACAAAATAGATTAAACAATAAGTTTTTCTCAATAAAGTACAAATTGTTATTTAATTTTGATTTAAGATGAATTTGCACCCTGAAATACAAACGTTATTTAATACCTTATCCAAAAAGGAAACAATTAGTATTGAAGATAAACAGCTTCTTGTGAATCGTGCTATTAAACTGAAGCAGGATTTAACGTTCATTGTCAAAGAACTCGAAAAAATTGAGAAGAATATCTTAAAAAGAAACAATAATTTGAATAAGTGTGAGGCATGCGGTGAAATACTTCCAGCACTTGATCGTGTTTGTCCTTCTTGTAAAAGTGTAAAGAATAGTAAAGGTAAAATTGATCTAACCCTTGATGATTTAATTTTTGAAATAGAGGCTATTATATCCGAGCTAAAATCTTCAAATTCTCTTTCACTTTCGAAAAGATTGTTGAAAAATTCATCACTGTCATTTCCATTTTTTATTGGTTCCTCATTTGTTTTGGGATGGAATTTTAATAGTGATGTATTAGCGTTAGTATTTCTTTGTAGTCTATGCCTTTGGTTGTTAGTTTTAAGACGACTTAAAAGTAATTTAATAAAAACCGAAGTTGCTCTTAGCACCAAACCATTTCAAGTTTTACATTCTCAAATTGAGAATAAATTGAGGTTATTGGGGCTTTATTTTGGTAATGACGGAAGGACAAATGAACATCTGCTCCAACTAAAACAAGAAATACAAAAAGTGCAAAATCAGAAGAAAAAACTCTTTTTTTATGAATTACTGATTTACTGTTTAGCCTTTATTTTACTTATTATTGTTGGGTATTTTACAGTTATTTAATTACCAAAATAAATATACCCCTTATCAACTATCAATCCTTTATCAATATTGTTGGAATATAAAGAACCTGTTCCTAAACCTTGTGGTAAATCATTTTTAAATTCGGCTGTAAATTGACAAATAGCAGAAAGTCCAATATTCGATTCAAGAGCAGAAGTCATCCACCACTGAATTTCCTCCATTTCTGCTAATTCTATCCATTCCTTCACTCCTTTAATCCCACCGTGTAAACTTGGTTTTAAAATAATGTATTGTGGATGCAGTGATTGAAGTAGATTCTGCTTCACCCGTTTTTCAATGAATCCAATTAATTCTTCGTCCAATGCAATTGGAACAATATTTTTTTGGCAAAGAACCTTTGTTTTATCGAATAAACCCGGTTTTAAAGGCTGTTCAATTGAATGAATGTCTAATTCTGATAATTTAAGTAGTTTTTCCTCAACATTTTCTGGGCTAAAGGCACCATTAGCATCAACTCGTAAGGTAATTTCATTCTTTGAAAAAACATTTCTTATTGACTTCAATATAGCTAATTCAGTATCAAAATCAATTGACCCCACTTTCATTTTAAGCGTTGAAAATCCATTTTTTAGCTTATCTTCTATTTGCTTTTGCATGAATTTTTCATCACCCATCCAAATCAATCCATTAATCGGTATTTTTTTCTTACCAATGGAAAAATCATTTTCAAAATAGGTTCCGTTTTTTTGAATTTTAAGATTCAAAACAGCCATTTCGAACCCAAAACGAATTGATGGATTAGCACCAAAAAAATCTTCAATTTCATGTAAATAAAAACTATTTTCAAATTGAAAAATCAAATCAATCAAAGAATAATTTTCAATATAACTTATCGCTTGGTGAATGCGATTAACATAGTCCTTATGTGAAATATAATCTGGGGATAAGCCCTCAATCACGCTGCACTCACCAACACCCGGTAACGGATAATTAGTTTTGTAAACAGATATAATCCAAGACTTCTTGGCTGTTAAAATCC
Organism: Crocinitomicaceae bacterium; assembly: GCA_044361535.1. Lineage (GTDB taxonomy): Bacteria > Bacteroidota > Bacteroidia > Flavobacteriales_D > Crocinitomicaceae > UBA952. The sequence continues at coordinate 85,538 of JBIKIQ010000008.1, read as the reverse complement.
CTCTTGAGGTACCTGCTGGGAAATTAAAGTAAAAGGTGAATTCCTCAATTTCAAAAGAAAGCATGAAAAATTAATCCTCCTTCTTAATTACTTTAATTCGAACACGACGATTCATTTGACGTCCAGACTCGGTATCATTAGATGCGATTGGTTTTGACTCACCATAGAAACTTGTTTTAACTCTACTGGCGTCTACCCCATTTTTAATGAGATAGTCTTTAACTTGGTTTGCACGATTTTTTGAAAGTTCTAAATTTTCAGCCTCCGTTCCACCATTATCAGTATGCCCCTCTATTTCTATCATGATATCAGGTCGAATTGATAAAACATCTACCAATGATTTCAGTTCTTCAAAAGACTTAGTTTCGATATTAAATTTAAGTTTTTCAAATAATAGATTTTTCTCAACACTCAAAAGAACTTTTTTTACTTCTTCATCCGTCATTCCAGATCTCTCTGTAACAAAAACGGTATCTATCTTTTGAACAAATACTGTATCTTTTTCAATAGGCATTTCTTTTTTTGCCATATCAGATTTTAAAGAATCGAGTGGATCTACCTTGATTTCATCTACTAGCATTGATTTTTTCTTATTTCGACAAAATTTCAATCCAAGTACAACTTCATGAGAACCAGTACTGTATGAAGCGACATTACTCATGGGTGTTTCATAAGCATAACCAATAAAAAATAAATCCTGTATATTTATTCCAGCACGAGCAATTAAGCCAACTTGGGTGCGATATCCCAATCCTGCTTGAATAAAGTTTTTATACAAAACATCTGCATTGATGTCTGTTTGAATACCCGTATTTATTCCTTTAAGAAAAACAGAAGGTTTAACTGCCCAAGTTTCATTTGCCTTTATTAAGTAGGACGCAAGAGCATTAAAATGTCTTCGCAAACCATATCCATCAAGACTTGTGTAGCCAAAATTAGTATAGGTTTGAAGAATTTGTTTTGCAGCAACAGAAACCTCAAGATTCTTCCACTGATAAAATAATCCAAATTCAGAATTCAGTGTTCCTGACGCTTGACTACCGCCATTAATAATTGGATCTTGATTATCAAATGCAATTGCAGAACTTGGGTTAACCCTGTATTGATTATACCCCAATCCTAATCCAAATCGCAGGGTATGAAATTTATTAAAGTTCAGTCCATAAGAAAGTGCTCCCATTCCTGTTACTTGATTGATCATTCCTATTTTATCCACTAAGACTTGACCACCTATACCAATGTTTTTTCCTAATCTTGTATTAACTCCCAGATAGCTTGTTAAGGGTGCTCCTTCAATTTTTACCCATTGATTAAGATGGGAAAAATTAATTTCAGTGCAGCCACTTGCTCCTGAATAGGCTGGATTTATAGAGAATCTGTTATAAGAATAAACATTACTCTGTGGAGTTTGCTGAGCTATTGAAGCCAGTGTAACAAAAAAGGTAGATAGAAATACTATTTTTTTCATGACTTCAATTATTTTTTAAATCTTAATAAATTAATTTCACCTGTATACTCTTTAGAATCTGAACATTTTATCGAATAGAAGTACACACCATCTGGTAATTGTTCGTTATTTCTTGTTCCAGCCCATTGGTTGTTATAATCATTTGATTGATATACTATCTCTCCCCAGCGATTATAAATGGTAACATCACATCCCTCTATCTTAGTTGGATCACTTACTTTCCAAGTATCATTTTGTCCATCATCATTTGGCGTTAAAATATTGCTGATTTGAAACTCACAATCAACAACGGACAACTCCAATACTAACACTGAGTCACAGCCATTGATGGTTTGCACAGTATCTGAATAAATTCCACTTTCTTCTAAATTTTGATTTCCAAAAACATATTCTTCACCCTGACAAATTTCAGCAACATCATATTTTACCGAAGGTGGTGTTACAAATAATGATAAAATTATTATTGAATCGCATCCTTCTGACGTAGCCAACGTGTCTGTATATACCCCTTCATTAGTTAATGGTGTGCCGTTAAAATCATATGATGATCCTGAACAAATGGTAACATCTTGACTTGTTGTAATTGTTGGCAACATGAAAATAATCGATGTCACTATTGAATCACAGCCTGTGGATGACACTAAAGTATCTACATATACTCCTTGACTTGAATAAGAGCTTGATCCAATTTGAAGGGTTCCTCCAGGACATAAGTCGTATTGTTTTGAAACTTGATAAACGGGATTAATTGACAAATTGGTAATAACGGTACTATCGCAACCTTGAGCTGTGATGTAAACATCCGTGTATATGCCAGATTCAGTTTGCTGTGCCCCCCCTAATACTATTGATTCACCTTGACAAATGGCTGCATTTACATTTGTAGTAGTTGGGCTACATGGGTTATTGCAATTTGTTGCATCAAAGGTAAACGTTTGAGGACAAGCGCCATCGTTCACTTCAACAGTATAAATTCCTGCCTCTGAGCCGGTGTAGGAAGTGCTAACACCAGGAGCAAGTGTTCCATTGGCAACAATAGAACCAGACGGACTCGTAATTGTATAAGCGTATGGACTAGAATAATACCCATTTAATCCACCTGTTGCTGAAAAAGTGGCTGTACATGAAGCGTTATCGTAATTGAATACAGCATTAAGTTGTTGGAGAAAAACTATTGGTAAGCCATTTGAGACAGTTGAAGTACCACATGTAAAATCACCCCAATCAGCCGTGATGTCACCCGCAGGAGAAATATAATACAAAGTATTAAATAGTGGATTTCCAAATGAACCACTTCCATCTCCATTATTAGAAAATGTTGCAGAAGTACCAATAATTGAATCAATATACGCTGATTGAAAACCTGTGTTGGCAATAGGATCAGCAACAGATTGAACTTGATGAATTACGTAGCCTGGAGATAAACAATCAGGCAAGCTTTGAGTAGATTCACCAATTCCATTAACAGTTATTCCAGCCGAGAATGACTCACCAAAGCAAACAAAAGCAGTGTCTTGCTGAGCAATTGTTAAGCTATCACCATTTGCAAGTTCAACATAAATATCTCCGGCATCACTATCAATTTCTTGAATGTACTCTATAATATATTGACCTTCATCACCTTGAGCACCTCCATCTATTTGAATGGCATATAACTCACCAGGAATTAAACAACATGCCGCGTTTTGTGTCCCGTTGAAACCTGCTGTTCCAGATAGAACCGGGGTTATAATTGGTGTATTTCGTGTTCCATCTTCTGTATAGGTTGCCGGTTGCAATCCGCCGTAACAATCTGTCCCATTTAACAATTGAAAAACGTTGTATCTCAAGGTGTTCATACCAATATATGCGCGTATACTCATTTCAACAGCACCAGATGGAGGAGCTGTGAAGTAATGCCATACCGTCTGATTGGCACAATTAGCAGGAGTAGCATTAACATTTGGTTCACCTGCAAGATATTCTTGGCACGCAAAAACGTTTGAACCTGCAACGGCTTGAAAAGTTGGATTGGTTCCAGCAAGAATTACAGGAACTTCATACAATGGATTTTGAAGTGTCAAACAAAGAATATCATTTCCTGGAGAATTAAAGTTGGGGTTTGAAATACTTGGATCAAAAACCCATGATTTAATATTTTGAGTGCTTAAAGGCGTAAGATTGTCCGAAGGATCTACCATTCCATAATACGTGTAACCCGGTTCTAAACATCGCTGATCAATAATAGCACTAATATCACCTCCTCCTAAAAAACTATTAGTACCACCAGCATCGGCTGCGATAAAATCTAGATTAGCACATGAATAATCCGTTGGTACACCAGGTGAAAAACGCTTATCAAAACCAAATAATGCATTATTTTCACCATACAATGAACTTTGATAATCTGATTCAAATAAAATTCTACCACTATTTGGTGCCACAAAATTTAACCATACAGATTCATTTACGACCGGGTTATTTATTGATGCATTATTGTGATCATAATCATACGCATGATAATGTATTGGATTATTATCAGTATGTGGTGCACCAGTTTCAGCATAATCGTTTCCACCATCATAGGCACAACCAAAATCTAATGTAATTGACTCAGGACTACTCGCAGCTGAAGATATTGGATTTTGACCAAAAACAACGGCAGAAGATTGACATGGAATGTCCTCTGAATCTCCAGATGGTCCTCCCCCTAAATCATTAATTCTTACTTCAACTATTCCTGATGTTAAATCATCCGAAGTTAATTGCACATAATAGGTTTCACCTGCAATCAATTTTTGATAACTAATTCCTGTAAAAGGATCACAAGCGTCTAACGTTAATTGAGCTTCGGGATCAAGACCTAAAGCATCGATTCCATCTGAAAATTCAATATGTGATAAATATTCGAATTTGTCTTTAATAACAGCACCCGTCAATGGCTGTAACCCCGTATTACAAGCTCCACCATCTGCTGCATGATATATTTGAAAATAAGTACCTATTTCCGTGGCACCGTTATCTGTGGAAATCTCAACTTCTCCCCCTGCTGGAGCCACAAATCGAAACCAAGCTGAAGATTGATTGTTATCGATATCACCTGCACGTGGTTCATTTGGCTGCAAGGTATTACTTTGGCATAGGGCAACATTATAAGAAGTATTAACATTCATTAATGTGGCATTGCAAATATCATCCGGTAAAATGATCACTGTTGGCGCAAAATCAATTCTTTCAACAGTTATGTTAATTGTATAGTTAACCGTTGAAGGACAACCTGAAGAACCTGATGCTGTAAAAGTGTAATTAGCAATTCCTGTTGATGCTGGAACGGCCATTGTAACATTTTGCAATCCTGTTTCTCCGTCCGTAAGTCCAAAAACATCATAATTACCAGCATCATCATTTTCATAAGCCTCCCAAGCCAAATTAATTACAGATGGGACGTCTGACGGACAAATGTATTGTCGATCAAAAAACAATGCATTTGCTGGAAAATTGATTGGTCCATTGCCAGATGTATTCGTATAATTAAAATCAAAAACACCAAAAAGAGCAGGATTGTTATTTGAATATCCGAGCGTGTTATCCGTTGCTGTATATTCCCATACAAAATCACTATCACCTTGTAAAAAACCATCGCAATCAACACTGCCAGAGGTTTGAACAGATGTTACTGTAACCTTAATTGTTGCTTGAGAAAAAGATAAGTAAGAAGTAAGTAATATGCTTAAGAATAAAATGCATTTACCTGAAAAATAGAACTTTATCATATAAATTGATTTAACCAACTGTTTAAAAACTGGCTAAAATACAATAAAAATGAGTAAAGTGTAAAAAAATGTTAATAAGTTCCTGCAATGTTAATTACAACAACATAGAAACAGGGCTTTCCATAAATTGTTTAAACGTTTGTAAAAAAGCAGCTCCGGTTGCACCATCAACTACTCTGTGATCACAAGATAGAGTAACTTTCATGACATTACCAGGAACAACTTGACCGTTTTTCACAACAGGAACTTCCTTAATACCGCCTATAGCTAAAATACAACTATCGGGTGGATTAACAATGGCTGTAAACGATTCAATACCAAACATTCCTAAATTAGATATCGTAAATGTATTACCTTCCCAATCAGATGGTTGTAGTTTTTTATCTTTTGCTTTTTTAGCATATTCGCGAACTTCAGAAGAAATTTGCAATAATCCCTTTGAATCTGCAAAGCGGATTACGGGTACAAGAAGTCCTTCATCTACTGCTACTGCCACTCCCACATGCACATGTTGATTTCTTCGAATATAATCCCCCATCCAAGCACTGTTAACATTTGGATGGTGCTTTAATGCAACGGCAACTGATTTTATAACCATATCATTGAAAGAAACTTTAACCCCTTCCATAGCATTTAATGATTTTCTGGATGCAATAGCATTATCCATATCTATATCAAGTGTTAGATAAAAATGTGGAGCCGTAAATTTACTTTCAGCTAAACGACGAGCAATCGTTTTCCGCATTTGACTTACCGGTTCATCGGTGTATGCTTCAACACCCGATGCGATTGGAGTAAATGACCTTTCAGCCGGTGTATATGGAACATAATGATCTACATCTCTTTTAACAATTCTTCCGTTTTCTCCAGTTCCAGCAATAGACTGAATATCCACCCCTTTTTCTTGAGCAAGTTTCTTTGCTAAAGGTGAAGCGAAAACGCGTTCTGAATTTGATTGAACAACTGCATGTTTAACAGTTTCAATTTTTAGAGCTTCTACTTGTGGAGCAGCGACAATTGGCTCAGGAGTAGGCTCACTTTTTGCTGGTTCAGGACTTGGAGTACTTTCTGCAGAAGGAGAAATACCTCCCGAAAGTAATGCTGTGATATCCTCTCCAGGTGCCCCAATAATTGCAAGTATTGAATTAACGGGAGCAGACTTTCCAACCTCTACCCCAATATGCAAAAGAGTTCCATCGTAAAATGATTCAAACTCCATAGTTGCTTTATCGGTTTCTATTTCAGCTAAAATCTCACCTGTTTTAACTGTATCTCCAACTTTTTTATTCCATGTCGCAACAACACCCTCTGTCATGGTGTCGCTCAATTTGGGCATATAAACTACCTCTGCCATAATTTTTTAAGCTAAATATTCTTTAATATACGGATAATCTGTCTGTGTGTAAACGTCTTCATAAATCTCATGAGCCTCAGGATAAGGAGAGTTTTCAGCGAATTCAACGGATTCTTCAACCTCTTTTTTAACCCATAATTCAATCTCCTCAATTTCTTTCGCCGAAAGCCACTTATTACTTTTAATAACATCTAAACAATGATCAATTGGGTCTTTTTCAATCCAATCATTTACCTCATCTTTTGTTCGATATTTTTGAGGGTCAGACATAGAATGACCTTTGTAACGATAGGTTCTAATATCTAATAACGTTGGTCCATCTCCTCTTCTTGCTCTTGCCGCTGCCTCTTCAATTGCCTCATGAACAGCTTCTGGACTCATTCCATTTACAATACGTGATGGCATTTCATAGGACAATCCAATTTTTGATAAATCAGTAACATTTGTTGTTCGTTCTACAGATGTACCCATCGCGTAATTATTATTCTCAATGATATAAATTACGGGTAATTTCCATATCATGGCCATGTTAAACGTTTCGTGAAGTGCACCTTGACGAACAGCGCCGTCTCCCATTGAAACAAATGCAACATTGTCAGTTCCATTATATTTTTCAGCAAACGCCAATCCTGTACCCATAGGAATTTGAGCTCCAACGATTCCATGTCCACCTGCGAAATTCTTTTCCTTATCAAAAAAGTGCATCGAACCTCCTTTACCTTTGGAACAACCTGTTTTTCTTCCGTACAGTTCAGCCATTAAAACTCGTGTATCTGTTCCAAAAGCAATGGGATGTGCGTGATCACGATAAGCAGTCATATGTTTGTCTGAAGGTCTACAAGCGCTGGCTGTACCAACTGCAATAGCCTCCTGACCAATGTATAAATGACAAAAACCACCAAATTTTTGTTGGATATACAACTGTCCAGTCTTTTCTTCAAATTTTCGAATCAAAAGCATGTCTTTATACCATTTGACATATGTTTCTTTTGAAAACTTTGCTTTATTACCAGTTGTTTTTGCCTTTGTTTCTTTAGCTGCTTTAACTGCCATTTCTAAGTAATTATTTTTTTAGTTTACAAATATACAAATGAATTTGAAAATAGTTTCAAGATGTCATTTTTACACTAAGTATTTATACACTTTCTATTTTCAATATAATTTTTGTCTCTTCATAGATTCTATTTCGCAAGGAATCTGAAACAGGAAATAAAGGTAAACGCATAACTTCCTCCATGAGTCCTTGTGCATTCAATGAAACTTTCACCCCTCCTGGATTCCCTTCTTCAAAGAACATTTTAGTAATTGTAAATAAATCATAGTGAGCGGCTCTAGCCATTGGCAATTTTTCCTCTAATGAAGCGTGAACCAACTCGGAAAAACGTTTTGGAAAAGCATTGGCTACTACAGAAACAACCCCATCAGCTCCTGCTGCAATCAAAGGCATTGTAATGGCATCATCTCCAGACAAAACACCAAATCCTTTTGGTTTTAAGCGAATAATTTCCATAATTTGTTCCATATTTCCAGATGCTTCTTTAACAGCAACTATATTTGGGATTTCTGCTAATTTCAACGTCGTAGAAGGCAACATATTCGAACCCGTTCTTCCTGGAACATTATACAAAATAATTGGTAAATTAGTACAAGATGCCAAATAACTAAAATGTTCAATTATCCCTTGTTGGGTTGGTTTATTGTAGTAGGGTGACACTGAAAGAATTCCATCTACGCCTGCTGGAACTTTTTTTAGTTTTTCTCCAATATCAATTGTATTATTACCTCCAACCCCGTAAACAATTTTTAATGCCCCTTGATTCTCATCAATAACCGTTTGTAAAACAAGCATTTTTTCTTCTTGACTAAGCGTTGGAGATTCTCCAGTGGTGCCTTGTACAACTAAAAAATCGGTGCCTGACTCAATTTGATAGCGCACCAATCTACGCAAAGCATCATAATCTATTGAATAATCTTTTTTAAAAGGAGTAACTAATGCCACTCCAGATCCTGTGAAACTGTTTTCCATTTCTATAATTTTTATTCTGAATAGGATTTTGTTAAGACTTCATGTACAAATTCAATGGCCATAGGTGGGTTATCCAAATCTGCTTTTAAATGCATTTCAAAATAAGACCTTGCTGCGTTTACCGCAATTCTATTTGTATAACGTATTTTCTTGATATATGAAAAAATACGATGAGAATCATCACCAAACCATATAAGCGTATCATAATGCAATTTGAACTCATCTAGCAATTGAACATCCTTTAATTTACCAAAGAAATTAAAATCTGTAGGCGAAACATAATAGATTACAAAATGAGGTGTCATTGTATTCTTATCGACATCTTTGGGTAAAAGCACGACAATTGTTAATTTCTCGACATTACTATCATTCAACGCTTTATCAAGTGCTTTTTTATACCCTCTTAATTGGTCGTCATTGTCACAATTCAAGACAATCAACAACGAGTCAGTTGTGCTCCAAATACTTTTTTCGTTCAAAATCTATTATTTAAAAGTTTAACAAATTCGTCTTCACTTAAAATTTCAACCCCTAAATCTACTGCTTTTTTCAATTTAGCCGGCCCCATATTATCTCCAGCAACTAAAAAATCCGTTTTAGAGCTAATTGAAGATGCATTCTTCCCACCATTTTGCTCAATTAGTTCTTTCATTTCATCTCTTGAAAAAGCCGAAAAGACTCCTGAAACTACAATTATTTTCCCACTTAATGCCCCTTGAATTGACTGATTCTTTGTCGTATGAAATTGCAATCCCTCTTTTTTCAATTCCTCTATTAATTCTAGCGACTGAGGATCAGAAAAATAGTCAATTACAGAATGTGCTATTTTTTCACCAATTTCATCAACTTCAATCAATTCTTCATACGTGGCATTAATTATATCATCAATGGTCCCAAAGTGTTTTGCCAATTTTTTTGCCACGGTTTCTCCTACAAAACGAATCCCAAGACCAAACAACACTCTTTCAAAAGAAATATTCTTAGAATTTTCAAGGCTCGTTAGTAAGTTGTTGGCGGACTTCTCTGCCATTCTATCTAGTGTCAATATTTGATCAAAAGTCAACTTGTATAAATCTGATACATTTCTCACTAATTTACTTTCATAAAGAGAATCAACTGTTTCTTCTCCTAAGCCATCAATATTGAGTGCCTTTCTGGCAATAAAATGATCAATTTTTCCTTTAACTTGTGGTGGACATGATTTATAGTTGATGCAAAAATGCCCTGCCTCACCTTCATTTCGAACGAGTAAACTATTGCATACAGGACAGGTTTCAGGAAAAATAATAGGTTGAAAATCAGGATTTCTTCGATCCAAATTTACCCCTACAATCTTTGGAATAATCTCTCCTCCTTTTTCCACATAAACAAAATCGCCCTTATGTAAACCTAGTTTTTCTATTTGATCTTGATTGTGCAAGGAGGCTCTTTTGACAGTTGTCCCTCCTAATTGAACAGGATTTAAATTGGCCACAGGCGTAACTGCTCCAGTTCGTCCTACTTGATAATCAACGCTTAGCAATTGAGTTTCCACTCGATGTGCTTTAAATTTGTATGCAATTGCCCAACGAGGTGACTTAGCCGTGAAACCAAGTTTTTGTTGTTGGGAATAGCTATTTACTTTAATGACCACACCGTCAATTTCAAAAGGTAAGGATAATCTATTTTTATCCCAGAAATGAATAAAATTCATTATTCCTTCTATCGAATTGGTTTTTTCAATAAATCTATCCTTTTGCAGCGGAATTTTAAACCCCCATTTCCCTGCAGCTAGAACAGTTTCAAAATGTCCTTCTGCAATTTGATTATCCCCATAAATTCCATATAAATAAGAATCTAATCCACGCGATGCAACAATTTTTGAATCTTGCATTTTCAACGTACCAGAGGCTGTATTTCTTGGATTTGCAAAGAGTTGCTCACCATTCTCTAAACGCTGTTGGTTAAGTTTCTCAAAAACTACGGTAGGCATAAAAATTTCTCCTCGAATCTCAAAATCCGAAGGAAAATTTCCTTGAAGTGAAAGCGGAATTGTGCGAATCGTTCTAACATTCGTAGTTACATCTTCCCCTTTCTCGCCATCTCCTCTCGTTACTGCACGTGAAAGTTGACCATTCTCATAGCGAATACCAATGGCAACACCATCATATTTTAGTTCACAAACATATTCAATATCGCCATCTACTAATTTTTTAATTCGATTTTCCCACTCAATAATTTCTTCCTCTGAGTAAGAATTAGATAATGACAACATTGGAAAGCGGTGTTGGACTGCTTCAAACTTTTTCGTTAAATCACCACCAACCCGCTTTGTTGGGCTATTTATAAAAGAAAATTCTGGAAATTTATTTTCCAACTGCTGTAAATCTCTTAACAATCCATCAAATTCAAAATCGGATATTTCAGTTCGACTTTCAACATAATACAATTGATTATGATAATTAATCAATTTAGTCAAACGTAGGATTTCCGTTTTTGCTTGTTCAGAGTTCACTCTGTAAATTTAGGTATTTTGTGCTTTAAGCATGCGATACCTTCCTTGTAAATCTTTCATCAATTCAATGTTAACAAATCCCATTTCACCAAGAATTTTAACTAAATCATTTGAAAAATCAGGATTTAGTTCAAAGAATAATTGTCCTTTAGGCTTTAATAATTTACGGGCATTTTCACTGATTTTCACATAGAACTCTAACGGATTATCATTTTCAACAAATAGAGCTATATGCGGTTCATATTTCAGCACATGAGGTTTCATTTGTTCTTTATCTTGATAAGGAATGTAAGGCGGATTAGAAACAATAACATCTAACGAACCCCTATCAAACAAATCAAAAGCTATATCACTTAAAACATCATGCCTTAAAATTTCAATATCAACTTTATTATATGCCGCGCTTTTCTTTGCCAATTCTAATGCTTCATTTGAAATATCGGTTAAAGTAACTGTAGCGTTCGGAAGATTTGCAGCTAAGCCAAGGCCAATACATCCTGAACCTGTACATAGATCTACGATTTTCAAGGAAGCTTCTGTATCGACAGAATTTAAAATACTCTGGACCAATTCTTCAGTTTCAGGACGAGGAATCAAGGCCGCGGGTGAACAAAACAAGGTTAGACCAAAAAATTCGGTTTCACCTAATATATATTGAAAAGGTTCTTCATTGAGCATTCGATTTACGATCGTTCGAACATAAAGCAAGTCTGATTCTGACAATCTACTTTCCTGATTCAAAATAAAGTCGGTATCTGACCAACCCAATCTTTTACAAATAATTAACCTAACTATTTTCCTGATTTCTGTTTCAGAGAATGACTTTTCCAGCTTGCCTTTAACATAATTCTGAATAGCCCGAATACTATTGGATTGAACAAACATTAATTTTCTCTCAGTTTAATAAATTCCTTGATTTTCTCATTTTCAATCAAAACGGTCAAGTTATAGTATACCAACTTCCATTTTCCATTTTTCTTAATCAAAATCCCACTTCCTCTGCATGAATTCATCCAAGTATCCAAATCTTCATCAAACCAAACCGTTTTCTTATCATCCGAAAATATCCATTTTCTATTCTTTGCTTTAAAATCCCATGCTTTTCCCTTATCAAAATACGGTTTTGAAAATTCCATAAATTCTTTTTTCGTCCACCTCTCTCCTGGCGCAGTTCCCAGAAAAATAAAATTTTCAGAGGTAACATTAAAATACTCATCGAAATTAGCCTTTGTTGCTTGGAGATGCCAATTATCCATGAACTTATCAAGTTCAGATAGATTATTTTGCGAATAAAGAAATTGAATTGAAAAAAACAAAAAAATAATGAAGGAACTGGTTCGCATAAATGTCTTTAAAATAGTAACACGAAAATAGTTGAAAGAAATGAAAGTTTCGTAAATATAGTTTGATTAAATTTGCGACCTTCACGGATAAAGAAGATGATTGAATGATTAATTTGTTATTAACCCTCCCCTATCTAATTTTTCTTCTTTATTTAGTCAATAAGTTACCATTTATTCGAAAATCAGGTTTTAGCAAGTACTCACTATGGTTTGCATTTTTAGTTAAGGTAGCTTGTGGGTTCCTCGTTTATGTTATTTATGCCTTTTATTATGGGAATCGCATAGAATCTGATACATTTAAGTATTTCGACGATAGTTATTATTTATACGAAGCATTATTTAATAAACCCATTGATTTCTTTAAAATGTTATTCGGTATTCAATGTGAAGGGGACTATTTTGACACCAATTATTACGATAAAATGAATAATTGGTATCGTGTTTATGAAAACAGTTTGTACAACGACAACCGCTTAATTATCCGAGTTAATGCTGTTCTTAGAATTTTTTCATTTGGAAATTACCATGTTCACAGCATAATATTAAATTTTATTTCTTTTATAGGATCGATTGGATTAGCAAGATTTTTCATGCATTTTGTAAAATCTAAATGGAAGGTATATTTATCTGTTTTTCTGGTACCTAGTGTTATTTTTTGGAGCTCAGGAATTTTAAAAGAATCTTTGTTGATTTTTGCAATGGGGATGTTCTGTTTTTTCATTTATCGGTTAGCAATAGGCAAAAAAATCATCTATTTAATTTATCTTTTATTTCCTTTTAGCTTGCTGGTTTTATTGAAATTTTATGTCTTTGTTGCATTTTTTCCAGCCATAATAGGATGGTATTTCAGTCAAACTACTAGACTGAAATGGTCTGCATACCCACTAATTTTTGTTGTGTTAACACTCATTGCAATTGGTTTGGGTCTGAGTAATCCTTCATATGATTTTATAGCCATACTTGTTCGTAAACAACATGACTTTATTAATATGTCAATTGAATTTAAGGTAAATAGTGCAATCCAAATGGACTATCTCGAGGAAAATATTTTTTCGGTATTATCTGCAGTTCCCATGGGTATCGTGAATAGCCTAACTCGTCCATGGCCGAATGAAATAAAGAACTTCTTATTTATACCGGCTGTTATTGAGAATCTTCTTTTACTTATTTTAATAGTGTTGTTGTTGATTCAGAAGAAAAAATCCATTATATATTCCACAAACTTTATCGTATTTTGTTTGCTTTTCACCTTAATTCTTTTTGCAATAATTGGAATTTCAACACCAATTTTAGGAGCCCTAGTAAGGTATAAAATTCCGGCAATGCCATTTTTAACAGTTGCCATTTTATCGTTTATTCAGATTGAAAATTTCCCTATTATTAGAAACTTAAAATTAATTCAATGGATTCGTACGTATTTATAACGGGTGCTTCATCTGGTTTTGGAGAGGCTTGTGCATCCCAATTTGCTCAAAATGGATATAACTTAATCCTTGCGGCAAGAAGAATTGATCGATTGGAGAAATTATCAGCTGATTTAAGCGTTAAATACGGGGTCAAAATTATTTCCATTGAACTTGATGTAAGAAATGAAATTGATGTAAAAAAATCTATCGATAATTTACCCGATCATGTTAAATCAAATCTTACTATTCTAATTAATAATGCAGGGCTTGCCGCAGGTCGTTCTTCACTAGAAACTGGATTAACCTCCGATTGGAATCAAATGATTGATACAAATATCAAAGGATTGTTATACGTTAGTCAATGCATTATTCCAATTTTCAAACAAAATGGAAGTGGTCATATATTTAATTTAAGTAGCATAGCTGGAAAAGAAGTTTATACAAATGGAAATGTTTATTGTGCAACAAAACATGCAGTGGATGCGCTTTCAAAAGCCATGAGAATCGAATTGGTTGAATTTGGAATTAAAGTTACCAATATTGCTCCTGGAGCCGCTGAAACGGAGTTTTCTCTTGTTCGATTTAAAGGTGATAAAAACACTGCAGATTCTATTTATCAGGGCTTTGACCCACTTCAAGCTCATGACATTGCCGAAACTATTTATTTTGCCGCAACAAGACCGAAACATGTTACTCTAAATGATATCGTAATTATGCCGACAGCGCAAGCGAACTCAACGATCTTTCATAAAAGGGGATAATTAGCGTTAATTGCAACTTGATTATTCTAATTGAAATTATTTCTTCGATTGATAATATAAAAGAGCGTTCGTTTCCAAACGCTCTTTCGATTTAATTTACATTCAAAAATTTCCTCTCAAAGTGAGGATAAAATTCCTTCCAGGAGCTGAAATATTTGATGCGAAATTTCTGTAATTGTGATCTAAAATATTCTCACAAGCCATTTGAATTGATAAATTTTTATTGAAATTATATCCCGCTCTAATATTTAGAGTAAACCAGCTTGGCATTCCCTCTGGTAAAGCATATGCATAATTATCCTCACCAATGAGATTGTAATCTTTCAAGCGTTTCCATCCTGAATAATTTGCAAAAAATTCCGTCTTAAATTTATCAACGTGATAGGTTATTCCAATTTTTCCAAATACAGGAGGAATATGATCCAAAGGATATGGAATTGAATCTGTTTTAATTCTTCCATATGTGTAATTCACTGTACCTATAATTGAGAAGTAGTCACCTATTTCACCAGATACGAAACCTTCAAAACCGTAGACATATGCTCTTCCGGAATTTGTAGTAGTCATCACTTGACTCATAACTCCATCATACAAAATTGAATCTTGGCCCGCATAAGTAGAATTTTGAACAGTCAAAGCATTATTCAATAAAGTATAATATGCATTTGCTCCAAAATTTAGTGACTTTGCCATACGGTAATTAACACCAATTTCAGCCGAATATGAATATTCATAGCTTAAATTTGGATTAGGAACAACTACTTTTCCTGGAACAGACTCAAATACTTTGGTTAAATCATCAACATTAGGAGCTCTAAAACCAGTTGAACCAGTTGCTGTAATTCTCAAATTTGAGGTCGGAATATAAATTACACCAATATTTCCATTCAATGCAGAGTAATTTTGATTTATCTCATTAAATGGAAAAGGGAAAAATGTTTTATCATTGAATATTGCATTTAATCCTACATTTGAATATCGCAATCCATCGTTAAGAATTATTTTTTCGGAAAGCTCCCATGTATGTGTTAGGTAGCCTGCAATAGCCTGCATTGAAGATCCTCCATCAGGATATCGAGTATCGAGAGATCCGGTAGTGTCTGCGACAATATCCTTTACAAATGCACTGGATTTCACGTTATTAATGTATGCATCAAGTCCATATCGAAGTTCATGTTTGGCTATTTTTTTAGAAAAATCAGCATTGAAGGTAACGATATTTAAATTCTCAAAACGGTTATTTAATAAATCCTTATTAAATCTACGATCCATTCTACTTTCTTCAATTGACTGATATCCTAAAATCAAGCGAGCATTGTCATAGAATTTATTCTTATTGGAAAATTCCAAAGTGTATGCTGCCAGCAATCTAAATTGTGGTCCGTAGTACCATTCCGCAAATCTAGGTTTTCCATTACTCATTAGAGTCAACCGATCATAGCGATCAATATTGCTTGAATTGGATAATTGGAAATTCAATTTATGAGTCATCCAATCATTTTGCTTAAAGGTAAATTTTTGCAAAACATCGTATTGACTATACGATGATCCAATTTGAAGATTTGTATCCGCATTGACAATCATAGAATCCACTCCATCTATGCGCTCGACATACCAAGGTCTAGATCCGAAATTTCCTACAAACGGACTTCTAATAGCTCCTTGTCTTAAATCACCATAACTTGAATAGGTAAACGATGTCAAGGATGCAAAGCGTTTAGAACCCACAGAAACATTTGCGTTCGCAGCAAATCCATTAGCAGCTGAAAAATAGCGCGTATAAGCACCTCCTTTAACAAGAACATCATCAGTTGAACTTAGTGTAGGATTTTTGGTAGTAAATGACATAACGCCACCAATGGCATCCGACCCATAAACTACAGACCCTGGACCAAAAACTACTTCCACTCGATCCATCATTGAATTGTCCAACGTAATTATATTTTGCAAATGTCCACCACGATAAATTGCATTATTCATGCGAATTCCATCTACCACCATCAACACTTTATTGGTTTCAAATCCGCGAATGATTGGACTTCCACCACCAAGCTGACTTTTCTGAACAAAGACATTTCCACTTCCAGCCATTGCATCTGCCATTGATGTTTGGTTTTGAAATTGTAATTCAGCACTTTTTAATACTTGAATTTTCTGGGCTACATCTTTCTTTTTTTCTTCTACCTTAGAAGCCGAAATAACTGTTTCATCAAAAGTATTCGCATTTGACTTTAGTCCAATTTTATACTTTTTTTCCATAATAAAGGAATAAGACAAAATAATCGACTCATAATCGGGATGAGAAATAGAAACCATTGTAGAAGAAAAAACTTCATTCATTGAAATCTTTCCGTTTTGGTCTGATACTCGCTCCTCATTTCCAAATTGTACCTTGACACCAGCTAACGGCTGCCATGTACTTTCATCATAAAACTGAACAGTTTGCTGTGCATTTAGGGTATACACAAAACCCATAATGAGACCGATTAAGGTCAATATAGACATTTTCATTTTTTATTTATTTAATTAAAACTTTATTTGCTAATAGGCTAAGCAAATTCTCCATTGGGCGGAGGGGTTTCTGTAAATAAATAACCGATTGATAGTTGATCCTTGTAATAAAATCCATCTTCAGTACAAACTGTAAGGGAAGTTTGAAAAATGGGATCCAAATCTATATGAGAAAATAAATAAACACCAAATACCAATTTGGACCAATTTTTTAATGGTTTATCAGGGTTAGAATTGGCTAAATTAGCAGATACGTATTGGTCTAGTTTCGCAAATAACACGGTTTCTTGATCATCAGAAACACATTGAAATTCAACTACCCCATTCGCTAAATTTTTTCTCCAAACAACATCATAAAAATGCCCATTTTTTTTAAACTCATTCTTTTTGGTCCATGTCAAATTTTGGATTTCTTTTTCTGAAAATTGAAAGTAAACCAACTGATTAAGCGGAACGGCCTCTTTTGTGAGTTTTTTAATTTCTTTTCGAATTCGGGTTGATTCAAACTGAAATTCAAGCAGATACCCCCCTATTTGCCATAAGAAAAGAAACAAAAGAAAATAAGAAAGTAGCTTTCGCACGTTCAAATGTATAATTTTGTTGGTAAACAACCAAAATCCATGATTGAAAATAAATTGACCATTAAAAAAACTATCAGATATTATACGATTGGAGATATCAATAAAGCTAAGTATCTTATAATTGCCTTGCATGGTTATGGTCAACTCCCAAACTATTTTGGGCGAAAGTTTGAAAATTTATCAGAAGATTTTTTTGTTGTGCTACCAGAAGGATTACACCGATTCTATTTAGAAGGTTCATCTGGTCGTGTTGGTGCGTCATGGATGACTAAGGAAGATCGTGAAAGTGATATACAAGACAATATGAAATACCTCAATGAATTAACTTCAAAATTTCATTTAAAAAAATCATTTACGAAAAGCATTTTATTGGGATTCTCTCAAGGTGGTGCAACTGCAGCTCGATTTTTTTACGCAACAAATTTCATTGATCATCTCATACTTTGGGCATGTATTTTTCCACCCGATTTAAAACTTGATAATGAAATAAAATCTGATACCAAGAATAATTATTTTGTTATTGGAAAAGATGACCCCTACTTCACAAAAAGTCAATTTTCTGATACAATGGATTTTTATAAGAATATTGGATTTGAAACAACACAATACAATGGTAATCATTCAATTGATACTACATACTTAAATAATTTATTAAATAAAATCATTCAGAATTAATTACTTTTATTTTGTAAAAATCATCTTAAATCTATTCCCATCCCGTTTAAAAAATATGAGGCATTTCACAATACTTGAGGAATTAGGCAATCAAAAAAAAAGGAAGTTTTCTAAGGTGTTTCGCGTTTGTTATGAAGATGATCCACAACCATATGTTTTAAAAACGGTTGAAAAAAATGAATCTACCATTTTACAGCAAAATAAACTAATTCAGGAATCAAAATTCAACCTAATTTCTCCCAACTTTCAAAAAACAATAGATTTTTGGGAAGATGATACAGATATGTATTTACTGAAAGAATTTAAGCTCGGTGATTCGCTTGAAATATGGTGGAAGAATAATAAAATCAGCAAATTGGATAAGCTAAAGCTCTTTGTTGAACATAGCATTCCGATTTTTAAGTTTTTAAACACACATCAAATTGCACACAATGATATTAAGCCCTCAAACTTTTTAGTTTACAAGGAAAATTCGGAAATACATCTTACGCTTATCGACTTTGGCCTCGCACATACTATACCAGCGAAAAATGATGGAGAAGTTCTGTTTTCACTCGGTTTTTCTGCTCCTGAAGTAATTCTTTCTCAAAAATCATTGGTGAATCACAGTAGTGATTTATTTTCACTTGGAATTTGCATGTATTATTTATATTCAGGAAAACTGCCATTAAGTCATCCTAATCCATCTATATTTACCAATCTACAAATAACTCATCCTTTGGTAAATGATGCTGGTTTACCTAAAAAATTATTTGAATTACTCTCAAAGATTTGTGTTAAACATTCTTTTCGATTACCCCCTAATCAACTTCCTATCGATGAAGTACAATCATGCTTATTGAACGCCAGAGAAAAACGCATCCAAACTAGTGATGATATTTGGAAAGAATTGAACGAAATTTCAGAAAAGAAATATTGGCTTTTCTAATAGAAATCTTTCCTAAAACCTAACGTGGTAATAAATAAAATTCTTTGAACGGGGTAATAAGAGGTATATACATTCTGGTTGCTTGGAGTGGCGAAAAGTAAATAATCCAACGAACCATCCAGATAAATTGATCCTACACCTGGAAAAGTGTATTTTATCCCACCTTGCAATCCTAAACAAAGACCTAAAATAGAACCTTTACCTAATGTAGTTTCATCAAGGGTATACATGCCTGTATTGTAATCATTTACTCGTGCGCCTACTCGGCTTATTAACAAAGATGTTTTTCCACCTCCATAACCGGAAAACCCATTATCAAACCCATTTCCAATATACGACCTTGTTCCTCCTTCGATAGAAATAAAACTAGTTGTATTTAAATACTTAACATTTATTTGGTATGGGTTGACATTAAAGTCCTTCCCAACGGCCACTGCATTTGAAGAATCTGACTCTGCCGTCGGAAAAAAATAATTTAATCTACCATAAAAGGTAACCATATTATTTTGAGGTAATTCTCCGCCAATATGAATACCATAGAACGATTTATTAACCCCAAATGCATTCAGCATATTTGCTCCTCCAGAAATACTTACTTGGGCATTTAGATTTTCTCCTAACGAGAAAAGTGCAAAACCAATAAAAATGAGATACTTTAACATCACATCAAGTTTAAATGAATAACAAAAATAGTTTTCTTTTACCATTAAATAAAATTTAATCGGTTATATCAACTAATTCAACAATCTTTTTAGCACAATTAATACCATCAACTGCAGCAGAAACAATTCCACCTGCATACCCTGCACCTTCTCCACATGGATAAATACCGGATACTTGTATGTGCTGATAAGACTCTCTGTCTCTTGGTATACTTATCGGAGAAGATGTTCTAGATTCGGGCGCATGAAGTATAGCTTCTTCTGAAATGAATCCTGGCATTTTTTTTCCAAAATCGATAAATGCTTTCCGCAATCTTTCCGCAACAAATGCTGGAAATAACTCATGAAGATTAATACTTACGACACCTGGTTGATAGGAGCTTTTTGGTAACTTTTCTGATTTTTTATTCGCTAGAAAATCAACTAATCTCTGTGCAGGAACTTGTTGAGATTCGCCTGCTAATTCCCACGCTTTTTTCTCTATTTCTTTTTGAAAACTAAGGCAAACAAACGGATCATTATTGTTATCTGCCAAATCTACAGGTTCTATTCCTACTACAATTCCCGAATTTGAATAGGGATTATTTCTTTTAGAAGGAGACCATCCATTGGTTACAACCTCACCATTCTCAGTGGCGCAAGGAGCAATAATTCCACCCGGACACATGCAAAAAGAAAACACTCCTTTATTCTCAACTTGAGTAACTAATGAATAAGATGCTGGAGGAAGGTAATCATCATTTAATCTGCCATGGTATTGAATCTTGTCAATTAATTCTTGGCTATGCTCAACTCTCACTCCTAATGCAAATGGTTTTGCCTGTATTTGAATTCCTTTTTTATGAAGTAAATAAAAGATATCACGAGCCGAATGTCCAGTAGCTAGAATTAAATTTTGAAATTCATATTTCTTACTTCCATTTATTTCAATGGATTTCAGCACATTATTTTCCGTTATTATATCTGTAAGTTTAGACTCAAAATGAACCTCGCCACCATGATTGATTATCGCTTCTCTCATGGCAACAATTATTTGAGGAAGTTTATTTGTTCCGATATGGGGATGTGCATCCACCAAAATATCTTCAGAGGCACCAAATTCCACAAAAGATTGTAATACTTGCTCAACATCGCCTCTTTTTTTTGATCGCGTATATAATTTACCATCTGAATAGGTACCCGCACCACCTTCTCCAAAACAATAATTGGATTCTGGATTTAATTGCATGTCACGATTTAATTTTGCTAAATCTCTTCTTCGCGAACGAACGTCTTTTCCTCTTTCAAAAATGACAGGCTTTATTCCATTTGCCAATAATTCCAAAGCGGCAAAAATTCCGGCCGGACCAAAACCAATTACGGCTACTTCCGCTGTATTATTGCGTTTTTTCTTTGGCGAAAAACAATTTTTCACTTCTCCAAACGGCTGATTGGAAACGAGAAAAATGGCTTGAATTTTTATCTCTTTTTTTCTTGCATCTATACTTCTTTTTTTCCATTTGAAGTGACATTCACTTGGGTTTAACGTACTTATTTGAGCTAATTTTAATCGAATGAATTCATTATTTTTAGCTTCCTCAGGTGAAAGAATAAGTGAAATTTCTGTCATAATTACCCTTCAAAAATGACTGAAAAAAACCACAGTTTATTGTATAAACTATTGATTGGCTTGGACACAGGTGTGTAATCTTGAATAAATGTATTTCGTATACCGTGAGAATATTTTAATTCAAATGCAAGTTTAAAATAGGTTAAGAAAAATTCTACGCCTCCTCCAACTTGGTATTGATAATCATTTCTTCTGATCTTAACATAGGGATCGATAAAATTCTGAGCGGCTTTCTCTTGCGATTGTAAATCCATTGAGTATTGAAAACCACCCATAAAATACGCAGTGAAGTTATTATATCTTAATGTTCTATATTGGAACATCAATGGAAAATCCAAACTTGTGGAGTTTACTCTTTCCTCCTTTACCAAATCAAATTGTTTCGTGGTGTCTGGATTATCGTACGTATAAAAAATTGCCTTTTCTTGAAAAGATAGTGACGGCATAAATCGCAATCGAAAACTAGGCTTCCAAAGTTTCATTGTCGTCAAGATACCTACTTGACCACCTGGTTGCGCTTTCGTTGTCATGGATTTGACTCCATATAACTCGTATGCATTCAAAACAGGATAGGATGTAAAATCAGCTGTATTTGCGCCCAACATAAAACCAAAATGAAATAATCTATCATCAAACTTTTTATAATTCAATGTCTTGTAGGGCTGAGCAAATACTGCCAAGCCAATAAACAAAAAAGATATTGATAAAAATAACTTCACGATTAATAAACGCAAAAATCGTTCACAAATTACAATTAATTGACTTTAGTCCCCAAATATATGGTTGCGATTCCGCCCGAAAGTCGAATAGAAGAAACATCAGAATATCCTACCTCGGTGAGTATATTTAGAAAATCTTGTCCTTCTGGAAAAACTTTTACAGATTCAGGAAGGTAACTATATGCGCGTTTATCTTTCGAAAACAACTTCCCGAAAAATGGGATAAAAACACGAGAGTAGAATCCAAAAAGTTGTTTTACAGGAAACACTCGAGGTTTTGAAAATTCCAAAACTACCACTTTTCCACCTGGCTTCAGAACACGAAGCATTTCAGATAATCCTTTATTCAGGTTTTCAAAATTACGTACACCGAAACCAACGGTTATAGCATCAAATACATTCGATTCAAACGGCAAATTTTCGGAATCTCCTAAACGCAATGATATAATGTGATCAACTTGTTTAGACTTCATTTTTTCCATTCCGACCTTCAACATTCCTTCAGAGATATCAACTCCAATTACATTTTGAGGATTTATCTTTAATGCCTCTAAAGCAAAATCACCTGTCCCTGTTGCAATATCAAGAATTCGTTTAGGCTTGAGTAATTTCAACTCACGAATGGCTCTTTTTCTCCAAAGACGATCTATTCCTAATGAAAGAAAATGATTTAAAAAATCGTATTTCGCAGATATATTGTTGAACATTGTTGCTACCTCTTGTTTTTTGGAAGCATTCTCGTTACCATATGGTTTTACTACATTTTCAGACATATCTATTCCTTAACAAGATTTAGGTTGAAAAGTTTTTCAACTTCTTCAATTAATTCATTCGCTTCAATACTGACAACACCAGTTTTTTCACAAACTAATCCACCAGCTAAATTAGAAATCTGTGCAATTTCCTTCATAGAACATCCTGAGCATAGACATAATGTTGCGACAGCAATTACGGTATCTCCTGCTCCACTAACATCCGATATATTCCGAATGTGAGCATCAATATAATCAATAGAATTATGATCTGTAATGGCAACACCGTTTTCAGATAGCGTTACAAATGTATATGTGTTGTTTAATTGTTCATTCAATAGATTTAGTGCACTTTCAAACGAAGACTTTTCGGCAGGAAAATTAATTGAATTCCCTGTGCCTTCTCTCAATTCTTTTAAATTAGGCTTGAAAAGTGTAACCCCTTTATAGGCAAAGAAATTCTTTAATTTAGGATCTACTGTTGTTGCTATGTTATTTTTCTGACAAGCGGCTATAAGCTCTTGAATAATTTTCTCTGTTAACAATCCTTTGTTGTAATCTTCAAAAATAACGGCATCGAATTCATTTGTAATTGATGAAAGAATGTGATTTAAAAAAAGATTCTCTTCCTCTTCATCTAAATATTCTTTCGTTTCATAATCAACACGCAATAGTTGTTGCTTATTGCCAAGAATTCTTGTTTTTACGGTTGTTGGTCTTGATTTTAATTGAAGAATTGTTTTGCTTTCTATCTTATTTTGAGAGCACAAATCAATAATTCTTTTTCCATATTCATCATCACCTACTACTGAAGCTAACACTACCTTAGCTCCTAATGAAATGATGTTTAACGCCACATTAGCCGCCCCACCCAGACGATCTTCTTCTTTCGATAATTCAACAACAGGAACAGGGGCTTCCGGTGAAATTCGTTGAACGTTTCCAATCATGTAGCGATCAAGCATTACATCTCCAATCACAAGGATTTTCTTGTTCCTAAAATTCTCGAAAAGATGCTGAACGTTCATAAACAGAAATTAATTATACCAATTTCTCTAAGGCATTTTTCATTCTACGCATAGCCTCTGTTAAAGTTTCTTCAGATGCAGCATACGATATTCTCAAACATTCAGGTGCACCAAATGCATCTCCAGATACCAAGGCAATTAATCCTTCATCCAATAAATACATACATAGCTCATGAGAATCTTTGATTACATTCCCATTAAATGATTTCCCAAAAAAGGATGATACATCTGGAAAGACATAAAAAGCCCCCTCAGGCACATTGGTTTTTACACCTTCCATGTCATTTAACATGGATAATACCAAATCTCTTCTTCTATGAAATGCCTCAATCATATCCTTCAAAACGATTGGATCTGCTTTCATTGCAGCAATTGTTGCCTTTTGGGTTATAGAACTGGTAGCCGACGTGAATTGACCTTGCATTTTATCACAAGCACTGGCTATTTCTTTCGGAGCACCAATATAACCTAATCGCCAGCCCGTCATAGCCCATGCTTTAGACACTCCATTTACCGTAACCACTTGGTTATACACTTCTGGAAATTGAGCTAGACTCTCGTGTTTTCCGACAAAATTTATATGTTCATATATTTCATCACTGATTACCACTAATTGTGGGTAATTCTTAATTACTTGGGCTAGTTCATAAAGTTCATCTTTGCTATATACTGAACCCGTAGGATTACATGGAGTTGAAAATATCACCATTCTAGTTTTCTGTGTAATGGCTTCTTCCAATTGTTTCGCAGTAATTTTAAAATCAGTTTCAATACCTGCATGAACAATAACTGACTTTCCCTCTGCTACTTTAACAATCTCAAGATAAGAAACCCAGTAAGGCGCCGGTATTATAACTTCATCTCCAGGGTTTAATATGCTCAAGACTACGTTAGCAATAGATTGTTTGGCACCAGTTGAAACTACAATTTGCTCTTTCGAATATTCCAATCCATTGTCTCTTTTAAACTTCAAAGATATACTTTCACGAAGATCCTCATAACCGGAAACAGGAGTATAGGTTGTAAAATTGTTATTCAAAGCATCTACCGCAGCATCCTTAATGAATTGTGGAGTAAAAAAATCCGGCTCACCAAGCGATAATGAAATTACATCCTTTCCTTGAGACTTCAATTCTCTACTTTTCTTTGCCATGCCAATGGTAGCAGACTCCTCCATCGAATTAATTCTATCTGAAAGTTTAATCATGAGTATTAATTTTTAACAAATCTAGGCATTCAATTCATCACTTTTCTGAATTGTTTAAAAAGTTTAACAAATGAAATCTGGCTTAGAAAATTTATAAATTGAAATTTTTAATTAAAATGTTTGAATAAAACGAATTGGTAAGCGTAATATTTTTATTTTTGATATAAATGACTCGGTAAAACACAAAAAAATTTACATGTCATAGCTATACAATTGATTTTTTTTAGTTCATTTGGCAAATATAATTTTGGGCCTCTGGTAAGTTTTATTTTAAATGAAGTTAGAAATTGTCAAAAATGGAACAAGAAAAAAGAAATTTGGACAGAGGACAGAGTAACCCTAATTAAGTATCACTTTAAATCAGAATAAATTATAAAACATGAAAAAACCTTTACTATTTATTGTTGGGACATTCGTTTCAACCTTCTCTTTTTCGCAAATCTTCTCGGATGATTTCGAAAGTTATACACCGGGCTCATACGTTGGACCGCAATCTACTAGTTGGACAACTTGGTCTGGAACAGAGGGTGGTGCCGAAGACGCTCAAGTAACTACAAATCAAGCGAGTAGTGGAACTAATTCCATTTACTTATCATCGACATCCGCAAATGGAGGTCCTCAAGATGTTGTTCTTGATTTTGGTCCATTATACAACAGTGGAGTTTTTACTTTTCAATCTGATTTATTTGTGAACACTGGAAAAACCGGTTATTTTAATTTTCAAGCAACGCAAACCATAGGTCAAACATGGGCGTTGAATGTTAATTTTAATGCGGGAGACATGTATATTGATGACGGAATAACATCGAATTTAGTTGTTAGCTCTTATCCTCAAGCAACTTGGTTTACACTAAAAATTGAAGCAAATCTCACCTTAAAGGTGTGGAAGGCATTTATTGATGGGAACTTAGTTGGAACATGGATTAATGGAGTTAATTCTTTAGCATCAACAGACTTTTTTCCTGTTCAAAACAGTCAGTTTTTTGTTGACGATGTAAGTTTTGACCACCAACCTTACAACCTTTCCAATTTGAATGGAATGATGGCAATGGCCAATATTGGTGGTGAATTAGCAGGACAAAATGTAACCCCAAAATTAACTATTGTTAACGCTGGTACAACAGCCTTAAATTCATTTGACGTTAATTTGAACTATGGAGGAAATAATTATTCCCAATCAATAACAGGCGTTAATGTTGCAAGTACGTCGAACTACACTGTAACATTAAATCAATTACAGCTCGTTGCTGGAAATCAAATGTATACGGCTACAATTTCAAACGTAAATGGAGCCAATGATGATATTTCAAGTGATGATACTCTAATGGGTTCAATAAATCCTGTTGTTCCTGCATTAGGAAAGATGGTTGTATCTGAGGAAGGTACTGGAACTTGGTGTCAATGGTGTCCACGTGGTTCTGTATTCATGGATCAGTTTAATACAAAATACAGTCAATTTTGGGCTGGAATTGCTGTTCATAATGGAGATCCAATGACAGTAACTGATTATGATGCCGCTTTTGGTGGATTAATTGCGGGATATCCAAGTGCATTGGTTGATAGAGGTAATGATGTTGATCCTTCTGGTATGACTCCAGACTTTTTAACAAGAGTGCAAATCGCACCTAAAGCATTCATCACCAACGGTGCAACTTGGGATGCTGCAACAAGAACATTAAATGTATCCGTAACCGCCGATTTTCAATCAGCTGCGAATAACAATTATAAATTAGCTTGTGTATTAACAGAAGATGGTGTTACAGGAACAGGCTCGGGTTACAATCAATCAAATGCATATGCAGGTGGAGGAAATGGTGTAATGGGTGGGTATGAAACTTTAGGCAATCCTGTCCCTGCTGCCCAAATGACCTATGATCATGTAGCTAGAGCTATTGCTCCAAGTTTCAGTGGTTATACGAATAGTTTTCCAACAACTGTTGCAACTGGTGACCAACATACAATCAACTTTGCGTTTGTTTTACCTACAACTTGGGATGAAAACGAAATTCATATAATTGGATTATTAATCGATCCAACAGGTAAAATAGATAATGCTGGTAAGGCAACCATTACGGAAGCGGTTTCTAACGGGTTTGTGAATGGTAGCAATGCGGGACTAAATGAAAACCTAACAAACCAGCTTGATGAAGTTATCAAGGTATATCCTAATCCTTCAAGTGAGTTTGCGACAATTGAAATCTTAATCCAAAATGAAGCTTCTGTAGAATTAAACCTAACGGATGCATCTGGAAAAGAAGTTTCTTCGCGTAACTTTGGAACTGTCAGCGGGTCATGGGTTATTCCAGTAGATACTAAAAACCTTGAATCTGGATTATACCTAATTCAACTCACGGTAAATGGTCAAACAATCACGAAAAGATTAATTGTAGAATAGATTTACCCTAAAACATTTTATTTTTTGAAAGTCGCCTCGTTTGGGGCGACTTTTTTTAATCAAAATAATTTCAGCTCAAAATTATTGTTTTCTTTGTAATAAATTGGTTATGATAGAAATTTGGAAAAAGTTATCTCTAAAGGAAAAAATCAAGTTGATTATTAGTATTCTAGTTGGAGTATTGGTAGTGATATTCGCAACTTTGAATTGGAAAGATGAGGAGATTCATTTTATCTATAAAGTGTATAAGGTAAAACTTTCAATAGCAATTATACTATCTGTAATTGCTGGTTATTTAATTTCGTTTCTTTTCTCTTACCGAAAAATGAACGAATTGGAAAATGAAAATGAAAAGTTGAAAGATAAAATTGCAAATTTATCTCAAGATTTATCTGAAAAAATCCAAAAAGATAATTAATTAATCACCTACTACTTATAGACAAAAATCGATCTAAATTAGAATTTTTGACTAGGTCGTTTGAACCGATAATCATAATTTTCTTACAACGATTTCTCTCAATCCATAAATCTAAATTAGAAACGGCAACCATTAGAGTTCCATTAATATCTATATTTAACGTAGGTTTTTGATTGTTCTTTGCAATTTGCTCCATTTCATCAATGTCCTTCGGCAGTGATTTACTTTCATTAAACACAACAAGGCCATCAATAACTTTCAATGCATTATCCTCTTTTTCACTAAATGTTAATATGTCTATTCTTTTTTTCTTTAGCCATCCCGCAATCTTTTCTGCAAATACTGTATTGGTTTGAACATATACTTTGGTTACTTTCATTCTGTTGCTCTTATTCTATCTGTAATAACCTAAAATTCTTAGATAGTCGTCTGCCGTTTGTTCTTCGCTAAAAAGTTCTGTAAAAATTTTACCATCTTCATCACGCCTGATTAAAATATGTTTTGGCTCTGGAATTAAGCAATGTTTCAAACCTCCATACCCACCTATTGTTTCCTGATATGCACCGGTATTAAAAAATCCAATATATAGAACATTATTCTGATCAAATTTTGGCAGATAAATCGCATTGGAGTGTTGTTCAGAATTATAATAGTCATCACTATCACAAGTTAACCCGCCCAACAGAACACGTTCATAATCATCATTCCAACGATTAATTGGCAACATGATAAAACGCTGATTAATTGCCCAAGTATCCGGTAAATTGGTCATAAATGAAGAATCAATCATATTCCATTTTTCACGGTCATTTTGTTGTTTTTGATGCAAAACACTGAAAATTGCACCTCCGCTCTCCCCTACCGTAAAAGATCCAAACTCGGTAAAAATATGCGGTTCTGGTATTTCATTATCCGTACAAACACGTTTAACTTGAGTCAATATTTCACGAACCATATAGGCGTAATCAAAATCAAAGGCTAATGACTTTTTAATCGGAAATCCTCCTCCAATATTAAGTGAATCTAATTCGGGACACATCTTTTTTAAATCACTATAAGCACGCAAACACTTGGTTAATTCATTCCAATAATAGGCGGTATCATTAATTCCTGTATTAATAAAAAAGTGAAGCATTTTAACCTTCACACGTGGATTCTCTTTTAAGAATTTCTTGTAATAAGGAACAATCTCACGGTATCGAATACCAAGACGCGAAGTATAAAATTCAAATTTCGGCTCTTCCTCAGAAGCGATACGTATACCAATACTTATCTCCTTGTTAGTTTTAGATAAAATACGTTCAATTTCATCTGTATTATCAACCACTGGAATTACTTTTAAATCAGTAGTTTCCATCAAACTTACTATGTTATCGATGTATTTTTCTGGTTTGTAACCATTACAAATGACAAACTGTCCATCGGTTATTTTACCCGATGCATATAAACTCTTTAAAATATCAATATCGAAAGCCGAAGATGTTTCCAAATGAACATCATTCTTTAAAACCTCATCAAGAACAAATGAGAAATGGTTACTTTTGGTACAATACGAATAGTAATAATTTCCGGCGTAACCCAAATTATTGATTGCCTCACGGAACCATCCTTTTGCTCGTTGTATATTATTGGAAACTTGAGGTAAATAATTGAATTTCAAAGGAGTTCCATATTCATTAATCAATCGCATTAAATCTATCCCATGAAAAAATAAACGGTCCTCCCTAAGATTAAATTCATTTTGTGGAAAATCAAATGTTTGGTCAATTAAATCAATGTATTTCGTCCTCATTTCTTTATTTATTTATCATTTAAAATGTAATTAACACTTTCTTCATCTCTTGCAACAATTGCTCTCGAATTAGATTCTACGATTGGTCGTTGGATTAGTTTCGGATTTTCAACCAAGATTTTTATCCAGTCAGAATCATTGAAAGACTTATCCTTAAAATTTTCTTGATAAATTTCTTCGTTTTTTCGTACCAATTCTTCAGGTCTAATATTGAGCTTTAGAAGAAGACTTCGTAGTGTTTCTTCTGAAAACTGTTGTGAGAGATATTCAACCACCTTAAATTCTTTCTCTGCATTTTGAATACTACTCAAGGCATTTCTACTTTTAGAACAACGTGGATTGTGATAAATTGTAATCATTCTTCAAAATTACGTGAATTCAGGGGAATCTTGAAAGTTTAATTTTATTTAACTAGTAGCTTTAATTGTAAAAATTCTATGGTTCTATGTACCTTTGCCACTATGAAAACCAAAACGCTCAAAAAAAACAAGGTAAATGTAGTTACATTGGGTTGCTCAAAAAATGTTTTTGACTCCGAAATCCTAATGGCTCAGTTACGTGCAAACAAATTTGAAGTTGAACATGAATCTCTAGTAGATGATTCTGAAATTGTAATCATTAATACTTGTGGATTTATTGAAAATGCCAAACAAGAGTCAATTGATACGATATTGAGATTTGCAGAAGCAAAATCTGAAGGAATGGTTTCTAAAGTCTATGTTACAGGTTGTCTTTCTGAGCGTTACAAAGACGACTTAGAGCAAGAAATACCAGAAGTTGATGCCTTTTTTGGGACGAGAGATTTGCCAAGATTATTAAAAACACTTAAAGCAGATTATAAACATGAATTAGTTGGTGAACGAATTTTAACGACACCAAGTCATTATGCCTATTTAAAAATTGCCGAAGGATGCGATCGTCCTTGTTCCTTCTGCGCTATTCCATTGATGCGTGGTAAACATGACTCTACGTCCATTGAAGATTTAGTGAAACAAACAAAAACACTGGTTAGCAACGGAGTTAAAGAAATTATGTTAATAGCACAAGACCTAACGTATTATGGGTTGGATCTATATAAAAAAAGGGCGCTGTCTGATTTACTAAAGCATTTATCTGATATTGAAGGCTTGGACTGGATCCGTCTACATTATGCTTTTCCTGCAGGTTTCCCAATGGATGTATTAGAAGTCATGAATGAACGAGATAATATTTGTAAGTATCTTGACATGCCATTACAACATGGTTCTACACGTATTTTACAAGCCATGAGAAGAGGAATCACACGCGAAAAAACGGAAGATCTCGTAAATGAAATTAGAGCCAAAGTACCTGGAATATCTCTTCGAACAACATTAATTGCAGGTTATCCAAGTGAAACTGAAGCAGATTTTCAAGAAATGTATGATTGGGTTGAACGTTCTCGTTTTGATAGACTTGGAATATTTACCTATTCACATGAAGAAAATACACATGCCTTTAATTTTAACGATGATGTCGCTGAAGAAGAAAAAAGACGAAGAGCAGACGCAATAATGGAACTACAATCGGGGATTAGCTATGAGTTAAATCAACTTAAAATAGGCAAAACATTCAAAACACTCATTGATCGCGCAGAAGGCAATTATTTCATAGGGCGTACTGAATTTGATTCACCTGAAGTTGATAATGAAGTACTTTTAAAAAAATCGGATGCCTATGTTCGAATTGGTGACTTTGTAGATGTAACGATTGATTCAGCAGAGCACTTTGATTTATTTGGACATGTAAGCACAATCTAATAAACTATTTCCGCCTTTGATTGTTCAATGATCATGAAAATAGGAGACCTTTGCCCTCATTTTGAATTAACTGACCAACATGGGAAGTTATTTAATAGTAGCGACTGGATCGGTAAAAAAAAGTTGGTAATTTTCTTCTACCCAAAAGATGAAACTCCCGGATGTACTAAAGAAGCATGTACTTTTAGAGATCGTCACGAAGAATTTCTTGAATTTGATTGTCAAGTAATTGGTATTTCATCGGATTCAGTCGATTCACATAAACAATTTGCGACAAAACATAATTTTAATTTTGTGCTTCTGGCCGATACGGATAAAAAGATTCGAAAACTATTTGGTGTTCCAGGAAGTTTATTCGGATTACTGCCGGGCAGAGTAACATATATCATTGATTTAAACGGAAAAATAAGAGGAATTCACAATTCTCAGCTCAACCCCGTTAGCCATATTGAAGAGGCATTAGATTTGATAAAACAAATGTAATTCTGCTTCAAATTCATTTAATTTCATTGAAAAATCTTATTTTCGCTCGATAAAATCGATACATGCGAAAAAAGATACTTGCGGCAAACTGGAAAATGAATTTAAATCTAAATGAGGCAAAAGATTTATGTGCTAATTTCAATTCATTACTTCCTCAAAAAGACAATTTGCGCTATCTTGTTTTTTCTCCAAGTATTTTTCTCCATGAATTAAAAGTTGAAAGAGAACATCTAAAATTAGGGGCTCAAAATTTTTATCCCGCTGAAAACGGCGCATACACTGGGGAAATTTCAACGACTCACTTACTTGATGCAAACGTTAATTCAGTTTTAATAGGACATAGTGAACGACGCTTGTATTTTCATGAAACGAATGATTTTTTAAAACAGAAAGTAAATAGTGCTATTCAACACGGTTTTGAAATAGTTTTTTGTTGCGGTGAATCGCTTGAATCTAGAGATAATGGCGATCACTTAACTTTTGTACAAAACCAATTAAATGCTTCTTTGTTTCATTTATCGCCAGGAGATTTCTTAAATTGTACTATTGCCTACGAACCTATTTGGGCCATTGGAACTGGTAGAACTGCTAATTTGGAACAAATTGAAGAAATGCACCATTCTATTCGAAATTGGATTGGTGAACACTATGGGCCTTCACATGCTAAAAAAACATCCATTCTATACGGTGGTAGTTGTAACGGTAAGAATGCAAAATCAATTTTTTCATGTCCAAATGTAGACGGTGGTTTGATAGGAGGTGCTTCATTAAGTTATGAAGCCTTCAAAGAAATTGCGAATGAAATCTAACTAAAAAATTAAACTATGATTTTCCAATCAGCAAAAGAGATTAATCTTCGAATAGACAAAAATGATCATTTAACGATTATTGATATTCGCGAACCTTATGAATTAGACGTTTGCTCACTTGGTTTTCGGAATATTCCAATGGCAACTATTGCAGATCATATTGAAGAATTAAAATCAATTGAAAATCTTGTATTAATGTGTCGGTCAGGTAAACGCGCGGAATCTGTTGCAAACTGGTTGGAATCTGAATTTCACTTTTCAAATGTCATTGTAATGGAAGGTGGGATTGTTCAATGGAAAGACCAAGTAGATTCTACGCTTGTATTAGAAGATTAAAAAACGTATTCCTGAAATTATTAAATCTATTTAATTTTTTAGATTATATTTCTCTTTTTTCTTGAATTCTTTTAATCGTGGATTTGACACATTTTGAATGTAGGGATGATTAGGATTGCAGGTTTTGAAATTTTGATGATAATTTTCAGCCTTATAAAAAATAGTTAACGGAGCCAGTTCAGTTGTAATCGTTGAAAAAATAGCGTTTTCAGTTAATGAATCAATAAATTTCTTAGCTATTTCTTTTTCTGAATCATTGCCATAAAAAATTGCCGACCTATATTGAGTTCCAGAGTCTGGTCCCTGCCGATTTAAGGTTGTTGGATCATGTGAATTAAAAAATACTCTCAGTAAATCTTTATAGGAAACCTTTGTTGAGTCGTAGTAGATTTTTACCGTTTCAGCATGTCCAGTATTTCCTCTACAAACTTCTTCGTAGGTTGGATTTTTTGTATTCCCACCTGTATAACCAGACTCCGCTTCCTTAACACCTTCAATCGTTTCATAAATGGCCTCAACACACCAAAAACAACCACTTGCTAAATACGCTGTTTGATATTTCTTTAAATCTTGATTATTTAATTTATCCGCTACATTGATAGTTGGCTCTACCTGCTGAGCACAAGATTGAAGGGAGATTTGAAGGATAATACCTAAAACAAGTGAGATTTTCTTCATTTACTTTTATTTTAAGACAAATAAAGAGAAATATAGTTCAATCACCATTGTAACTTACTGAAAATTTGTTAATTATCAATGAAATAGATGATTTGTTCATAAATAGCAATCAATTGCTCATTTCTTCAATAAACACAATAATTAAAAGTTAATTTTAAATTGTGAAATAGAAAGAAGTAATTGGATACTTCAGTCGCACGAGGGATAAACTAAACTCAACAAAAATGTTAATCTCAATGACAATTTTCGCAGTAATTCTAATTGGATTATTAGGTTACGGCTTGGTTTCTAGCTTTAGAGACTAGTAATTAACTAGACTGGGATTGTAGCATTCTTTAGCATGATGGAAACCAATTTTGGTAAATCATATTGACTGCTCCAGCCCCAGTCTTTTTTTGCTACTGAATCATCAATTGAATTAGGCCATGAATCGGCTATTGCTTGTCTAAAATCAGGGTTATAACTAATTTGAAACTCCGTAATTTGTTTTTGTATTTCCAAGGTAATTTCCTCTGGCGTAAAACTACAACCTGCTATATTGTAAGAATTTCTAATAGTTAACTGTTCAGATTCCGCATCCATCAATTCTAATGTAGCTCGAATTGCATCATCCATAAACATCATTGGAAGTGCTGTATTTTTTTCTAGAAAACAATTAAATTTTTGCCCTGATTTAGCTTTGTAAAAAATATCCACAGCATAATCAGTTGTTCCACCCCCCGGAGGAGATTTATAGGAAATAAGTCCAGGATAACGAATACTTCTAACATCAACACCAAACTTTGAATGATAATATGAGCACCAATTTTCACCTGCCAATTTTGAAATACCATAAACAGTAGATGGTTCCATAATTGTTTGTTGTGGCGTTTTATCTTGTGGCGTTGTTGGTCCAAAAACAGCAATTGAACTAGGCCAAAAAATACGCTTTAGATAACCTTCTTTTGCTAAATCTAAGATAGTAAATAAACCTTCCATATTTAGTCTCCATGCAAAATCAGGATTTTTTTCAGCTGTTGCTGAAAGGAGTGCTGCTAATAAATAAACTTGATCTATTTTATTTTCAATTATATAGTTTCTAACCTCATCACGATTTAAAATATCCAATTGAATGTAAGGGCCATTAGCAATTAGTTCAGGACAATTTTCCCGAACATCAGATGCAATAACAGATTGATTGCCATGTTTTTGGCGCAATGCTAAAACCAATTCGGTTCCAATTTGTCCACAAGCGCCGATAATTAAAATTTTTGTCATCAATTAATCTTTATAAACAAAGATAAACTTTCAATCAAGACAGACAAAACATTTCTTATTTCAATGACATCCATTTTGCAACGTATTTTCCAAGAATATCAAATTCAAGATTGACCTTATCCCCTATTTTTAATGAGTTAAAATTAGTGAATTCATAAGTATATGGAATAATACAAACGGAAAATGATCCAAGATTGGAATCCACGACTGTTAAACTTGTTCCATTAATGGCAATCGAACCTTTTTCAACTGTTAAATCTTTTGATTGATAAGTAAAATTGAATTTCCAGCTTCCCTCTTGATCTTCAATACTTGTACAAATACCTACGGTATCAACATGCCCTTGTACTATATGTCCATCTAGGCGACCATTGTATTGAAGGCAACGTTCTAAATTTATCTTGGTGCCAACTTCCCATTCAGACAAATTAGTTCGATTCAAAGTTTCCTGAATTGCCGTTACTACATAACCTTCTTCCGATATAGATACAACAGTTAAACAACAACCATTGTGAGCTACACTTTGATCAATTTTCAATTCATTAAAAAAATCAGCTCTAATTGTAAAATGTATGTTTTGACCTTCTTTTTGAATCTTGCTAACAACACCTATTTGCTCTATTATTCCTGTAAACATATTTTTGTAAATTACCATTTGTTGGTTGTAATGTAGACTGTTCCTTTAAACAGTGCTACCATTTGATTGTTTTGATTTGTGACTTCAACATGATAAATTCCAGTTGTTTTTCCCCGGTGAACTTCACGAGCCACAGCAAATAAGACATCACCTTCGGAAACTTTTTTTATATGGGAAATTGAAGTATCAATACTAACACATTGAAATCCTCTTGAATTTGCGGCAAATGCCAAAGCAGAATCAGCTAAAGAATATGCAATTCCACCGTGAGCTATTCGAAAACCATTTAACATCTGCGAATTAATGGTTAATTGAATTTTACAATATCCAAGTTCAATACTTTCAAGTTGAACACCCATCCAATGACTAAAAGAATCTTCTTTAATCATGTAAACAATAATTTCATGGGGCGTTTTCATGTAACAAATTTAATTTATTTGATTAATATCAAAGTTTACACTTAAAATCAACAGAAACTTGAACTAACTTGAACTAATGAGCTTTGAAATTTCATGACTATCTTAGATAAATAATTAAATCGCTGCATAAAAACTCCGTAAGTAAACTTCGATATATTCGATTCTAGCAAGCGGAGTTTTTCATTTCCGATAAGTTGATTCATATAAACTGACCCAATCTTGAGCCGTTAATTTACTACAAAGGTCCTTTATTACATCAAAAGGTATGTCTTTTTTGGGATTGAATCGAACACAGCTTTTTCCCATGTCTAACTTAGTAGTCGTAGATTCCTTGTAAGCAGAAACAAACCAATCCAAAAGATTTGAATCAGCATAAACTCCCATGTGATAAAGATTTATTGAATTCTTCTGGGATGCAATTGAGATAAATGGAAGAGGTAGTTTTGGATCGCAATGATACCCCTTTGGATAGATTGAATGAGGAACTACAAAACCAATCATTCCATAAGAAATGCATTCTTGAAACTCTGAAGGTAATCCTGTTCTAATTGCTTCTAGGATTTGTAGAAAAACACCTCTTCGATCCTCTTCGATATTACTAATGTATTCCTTTACAGTCATATAAATTAAATTTAAATAGTCAATTTTTGACGGTTCAACTCGTACAAAACAATACCAACTGATACACTAACATTAAGTGATGATACTCCACCTGTCATTGGGATTTTCACGCGTTCTGTTGCCATGCGTAATAAATCATTGCTTATTCCGTCTTCTTCCGAACCAAAAATGAATGCCACAGATCCCGATAAGTCGGCAAAAGGGAGTTCTTTATTTGATTTTTCAGTACATGCTATTAGCTTAACACCTGACTGTTGCAAGTAAAATAATGCATCCTTTAGCTGATCAACTTTACAAACAGGAAGAGCATTTAATGCCCCAGCAGAAGTTTTAATTGCATCTGCCGTAACTAATGCCGAACCCTTTGATGGAACCACAAGAGCATCAACACCATTACATGCAGCAGAACGAGCAATTGCACCCAAATTGCGAACATCTGTAATACGATCTAAAAATAACAAAGTAATAGAACTTTTCTCTTCAATTTTTTTATCCACCAACTCGAAAAAATTGGCATATGAGATTGGAGAAACAAATGCAATAACTCCTTGATGATTTGCTTGGGTTAATCTATCAAGTTTTTGAGATGGCACGAATTGAAGTTGAAAATCTTTACCTGTTAATGCTTCTTTTAGTTCAAAAAATAAATCTTTATTCATCCCCTTTTGAATGATGATTTTATTTATTTCCCGTCCAGCTCGAATTGCCTCAACCACGGAACGAACCCCGTATATCAAATTTTCTTTTTCTTTAAATTCTCGGTTTCTTCTTTCAAAATTACGCTCTACCACTTTATTTTCCATTCTATGTTTATATTATCGCCCAAAGTCTTAGCCACTGGACAATTTTTCCCAGCTTGAATAACTTTTTTAGCTATTTTATCATCCCAATTATTTCCACTTAAATCCATCTCTAAAATCACAGTTTCAATTCGTCTAGGATTTGATGCCATTACTTTTGTAACTTCCACAGTTGCATTATTAAATGCAATAGCATGCTCTTGACAAAAAATCCCCATAATTGTTAAAGCACAAGAACCAAGAGAAGTTGCAACCATATCAGTCGGTGAAAAAAATTCACCTTTACCTTTGTTATCAATTGGTGCGTCAGTATATAATTTATTTCCTGAAGCTACATGTTCGCATTCAGTTCTTAGATTACCGATGTATTGTATTTTTGATGTCATTGTTTTCCTCTTTCGCTAAGTTCTTGTAAGCTTTTTGCTAGCATATCTCTTATTTGTTGAGTAGTTAAAACCTGGAAATTCCTTACAATTACCCCATTCGTATTTGTTTCAAATCCTTGTAGTTTTTCAAAATCATTAACAAATACTCTTTTTCGATAGACAGCCTTGCGTTGCTCATTGTATGCAATAATTACAATTGTAACGATTGGTCGATATTGCCTCATTCCAACAAGGGCTGCTCCCAAAGAAGTACGCTGTACTGCGTTAAAGTTTATTCTTACTCTCACATAAAATTCTTTTTCGTGTAATTTAATAGCCGTATTTCTCGAACTTATTGGTAATCCTCGAACATTAGTAGAATACTGGGTTGTAACAACGTCCCTTCCCCTTTTATTCTTTCGGTATATACATTCAGTTTGAGCACCTAATTCAAGAGAAACCCTTCGTTCTATCATACTTTTGATTGAATCAATATCTAAATCAGATAATCGCGTAGCATTCAAACCTCCGTTTTGAACTATATTACCATCTACCTGAACTTGCACTGGATGAGTTAATTTTCGATCAATAAAAAAATTTATACTATAAATCCCTGCTCGATCTTGCGCCGTAGCGTTTTGAATACCTATAAAATCTGCAAATAATAGTAAGATTAAAATAATTTTTTTCATCACAACTGTTTGGTCAAAGTTACTAAAATATGGTTAATTGAGGTTTACATTCCTAACGGAAATGCGACGATTATTT
This sequence comes from Crocinitomicaceae bacterium, assembly GCA_044361535.1. Classification (GTDB taxonomy): domain Bacteria; phylum Bacteroidota; class Bacteroidia; order Flavobacteriales_D; family Crocinitomicaceae; genus UBA952. The sequence continues at coordinate 46,706 of JBIKIQ010000008.1, read as the reverse complement.
AGAATCATTCTAAAATACCATTTTTGAGGTATTGTCCATAACCGCTCATTTGATCAAATTTGCAAAAAACTTAAGATGAAACTAAAGAAATATCAGTTGGTTCTATTTTTTTTCTCATTGTTCTACATTCAATTGCTTGGTCAAGTAAAGAATGATGATTCAATTAAACCTATCATTGAAGTTTTGATAGAAGGGAAATATAGAGATCTTGAGCGACTTCCGACTTTAGAAGGTACGCGTATCAACTCTGGAAAGAAAAATGAAGTTATCAACTTGTTACAGTCCAATGCTGATCTTTCTACAAATAATTATCGTCAAATTATGGCAAAAGTTCCCGGTGTTTCCATTTGGGAAAATGATGGATCGGGCATACAAACCTCAATTGCCACCAGAGGATTAAGTCCAAATCGTTCGTGGGAATTCAATGTTAGACAAAATGGATGTGACATTTCATCCGAAGCTTATGGATACCCAGAAGCCTATTTTACACCTCCAACTGAGGCATTGGAAAAAATAGAAATCATTCGAGGAGCTGCATCTTTGCAATATGGAACCCAATTTGGCGGACTTCTGAATTACGTTACCAAGAAAAATTTTACAAATAAACCATTTGCTTTTGAAACACAACAAACACTCGGAAGTTATGGCCTATTCAATGCTTACAACGCAATTGGAGGAAAAGTAAAGAAGTTCTCATATTATGGTTATTTGCACCACCGAAGTGCGGATGGATGGAGACAAAACAGCCAATATCGAACCACAACAGGACATGCATCTTTTACGTATGCCTTTTCCTCAAAATTATCAATTTCACTAGATTATACTCACATGGATTATTTAAGTCAACAACCTGGAGGATTGACAGATTCCATGTTTCAACGGGATCCTCAACAATCAATTAGATCCAGAAATTGGTTTAGCACCCCGTGGAATACAACTGCTTTACACCTCAACTATGAATTAAACGAGAACACCAAATTAACAATTGATCTATTTAATACTTACGCATCTAGAAATAGTGTGGGATTTATGAAAGATATTACAATTCAAGATTCATTAAATGGAACGTTTTATAACACCCGTCAAATTGATCGTGACTGGTACAATAATCTCGGAGCTGAAGCTCGTTTACTTAAAAAATATAAGCTGTTTGGACAAACATCAGCGCTTTCTGTTGGAACTCGAATTTACAACGGAAAAACACTGCGTAAACAAGGAGGAATAGGCTCAGTAAATAGTGATTTTGATTTGACTCTTACTGACCTGTATAATTCAAATCAAGGATATTTTTTTTATAAAAAAGATTTAACTTTTAAAACCATAAACGCTGCATTATATGCTGAAAACTTATTTCAATTAACTGATCGATTTGCAGTTACACCGGGAATCAGAATTGAATACATTGAAAATCAAGTTTCGGGAACAATTGATATACCGACTATCGGCTCTGCTCTAAATGTTCCAATTACTTATAGAAATATAATTCTTGCAGGAGTCGGAGGTGAATATAAAACAACCAAAACAACCAATATCTATGCGAATTTTAGTCAAGCATTTAGACCTGTAACTTTCTCAGAATTAACCCCTTCAGCGACAACAGATTCAATCGATCAAAACCTTAAAGATGCTAAAGGATATAATGTTGATCTAGGATTTAGAGGATCCTTGTTTGAAGCAATCACTTTTGACATTGGTGCATTTTATTTATTTTACGACAATAGAATCGGTTCATTTAAATTAAATGGCAATAATTTTAAAACGAATATTGGAACTTCAGTAAGTAAGGGGGTTGAGACTTTTGTTGAATTAGATATTTTTAAATTAGCTGCATTGGACAAGAAACTTGGAAATTTAAAATTATTTAGCAATGTTGCAATAATTGACGCTCGTTATACACGTTGGAATAATCCGGAAGCAGCTGGAAATCCTGAAAAAGATTACTCAGGAAATTATGTAGAAAACGCTCCTCGAAATATCAGCCGTTTTGGATTCACCTATAAATTCAACCGTTTTTCTCTATCTTATCAGATAAATAAAATAAGTTCAGTATACACTGATGCATTAAACACAGAAAAAGAAAATGCCAATGCCATTTCTACAATTGGTAAATTAGATGGATACTCACTGATGGATATTTCAGCAACGTATTTAATTAACGGTAAATACAATATAAAAGCTGGTATTAATAATTTAACGGATGAAAAATATGCTACTCGTAGATCAACTGGATATCCGGGCCCAGGAATTTTACCTGGTAATGGCAGGACATTCTTTTTGTCAATTGGAGCAAAATTTTAAAAATTTAAAACTGTTATTCAATTCTATTTAGTATTTTCGGGTTAGTGAAACCTATCCCTTTTTTATTAGTTGTCTTTATTTTCTCAAACCTTTTAGTTTTTAACAAATTAAATGCTCAGTTTCGTAGTGAATCTGAAATTACACGAAGTATTGCTAAAGCGACAAAAGAAAGCGATAGATTCCAATTAAACATTGAATTAGTTCAATGTTATTTGAATTCCGATTTAGAGAAAGCACAAAGGAAATTAAACGAACTAAAACAATCCTTAGGCAAAAAAACGGGGATAGAATCAAATTTATTGAAGTTAGCAGAAATGCGATTTTACTTGCAGACGAAAGATTTTAGTTCTTTTCAAAATTGTCAAAATGGATTACAACCATCAACTTTTAAAACGCCGCTTTCCCAAATTGACTATTTAATCCTTTTAGGCAGTTTTAAGCGAGAAAAACAAGATTTTAACCAAGCACTTCTTATCCATAAACAAGCACTTTCACTTACAAAAAAGGTCAGAAACAATTATGTCTCTGCTGAAATCTTACGAAATATCAGTCTGGACTTTGCCTATCTAGACAAAAAAGACAGTGCCCTTTTTTATTCTAATCGAAGTATAACGATTGCACGAAAAACCAATGTTCAATCTGGAATATTATCTGAATGCTTTAATACTCAGGCATTGATTTATAAACACTTTAATCAAATTGATATTGGAATTGCTAAAAATATTCTTGCCTTAGAAATAAGTGAAACTACTTCAAACAATGAAAAACTATGTAGATTTAACCGTGAAATTGGCATTTCTCAACTAGACATTCACAACTGGAATGATGCAGAAAAATATTTCCGGAAATCGCTTTCCTTTGCAAAATTACTGAAGGACAATACCCAAATTGCCCTTGCTCTAATTAACTTAGCTGCTGTCGAGCACGGAAAGAAAAATTATTCTGAATCAAAAAAAATAGCTCGGGAAGCTGAATATTTTATTGCAAAATCAAATGATATAGAATCTATAGGAGACGTAGACAATTTTATCGGGATTTTATACAATGATTTAGGAGATTACAAAGAAGCCGCAATACGTTTAAATAAGGCACTTGTCAATTATGAAAGTAACGGTAATCGTCTTAAAATAGCAAATGTTTATCATCATGTTGGAAAGGTTCTTCTGGCCCAAGGAAAATATACAGAAGCCGAGAATTTCTTGAATCGATCAATAAAAACTCAAAAAGAATTACACAAACTAGGTTTGATTCATTTAAGTTACAAAGTATTATCTGATCTCTATCTTAAAAAAAGCAATGTTTCTGAAGCTTACAAATACTTGACATTTTACGTTCAATATCTTGATAGCAACAATATGCTTCAGTCTGCACGAAGTATTGCTGAATTAAATGAAACATTCAAAACACAAGAGCAGCTTCAAACTATTAATTTGCAGAGCGATTCAATCAAACGAGCCAAAGAAAAGCAAGATCTTACTAATTCAAAGCTGGAAAACACCCAGCTGAGGAATATGTATCAATTGATCATTATTGTTTTCATTTTGATATTGTTTATTGCAGGTGGTCTTATTTTAAAAAATTATTGGAATCGAAACAAATTATTACAATTGCAAAAGGAAACAGAAATGTCTCAGACTCTTCTGCGATCTCAAATGAATCCACATTTCATTTTCAATGCCATGACGGTCATACAAAGTTATATTTATGACAATGACCCAACAAAATCATCGAAATTCCTGGTGAATTTTTCACGATTAATGCGACTTATCCTAGAAAATTCATCCAAAGAATTTATTTCACTTGAAACAGAAGTTGAGATTCTTCAAAAATACCTAACTACTCAAAAATTGCGTTTCGAAGATCGATTTGAATTTGACATTTCTGTCGACTCAGATTTATCAATAGGTGAAACTATGATCCCGCCAATGATAACTCAACCATTTATTGAAAATTCTATTGAGCATGGTCAACTTCATACGATAGAAGGTGGTTTTATTCGCATTATATTTTCCATTGCAGACAATATGCTACACATTGAAATTTCAGATAATGGAATAGGGCGTAAAAAAGCAAGTCAAAATAAAAAAAGTAAGGAACATCATAGTATGGCTATGCAAATAACTGAAGAAAGAATTTCTATTTTAAATAGAAAATATTTGACAAATGGAAAATTAGAAATTTCTGATTTTGATAAAGATAATGAGACAGGAACTACAATTAATATCGAAATTCCTCTTAAATTTAAAAACCAAATTACTGAAGCATGATAAAAGTTCTAGTTATTGATGATGAAAACAAAACGCGTGAGTTCATAGCCAAACTTATTCGTTCATTCGGGTTAGATCTTGATGTCGTTGCACAAGGTGAAAATGTAGAAACAGCGATTGAAGCTATTCAAAATAACAAACCTGATTTGGTGTTACTTGACATTCAAATGCCTGATGGAACGGGATTTGACGTTTTGAAACGAATTGAAAACAAAAATTTTGAAGTAATCTTTATTACAGCTCACCAAGAATTCGCCATCAAAGCAATAAAATTTAGTGCTTTAGATTACATTCTTAAACCTGTTGATCCGGAAGAACTTCGTCAAGCTATTGAAAATGCAATACAATCAATCAATTCAAAAAAAGACGAAATTCAATTTGATGCTTTAAATCATAATTTAGTTCCCCATCAAAAAAGAAAATTAGTTCTCAAGACTCAGGAAAGTGTTTTCGTTGTTGAACTTGATGACATTATTCGTTGTGAAGCTGATAAAAATTATACTTTTTTCTTTTTATCAAATGGAAAAAAAATACTTGTGTCCAAGACTTTAAAAGATTTTGAGACATTACTTGCAGGTCATAACTTTTTCAGAATTCAGCAATCACATTTGATAAATATTAATTATGTTGAGCGCTATGATAAATTTGATGGAGGTTCTGTGATCATGAAAGATGGTGCTTCTGTGCCCTTATCACAAGCAAAAAAAGAAATGTTTTTTCAATTGCTAGAAAACCTTTAATTAAACTGGCTTAATTTATTTATTATCAATAAAATAAGCACAAGTAATACGAGGGTATAAAACACAAACTTTATCAATTGCCATTTACTTATTTTTTGAGGTGCCTTATCTTTAAAATTGAACTTATACATTTGGGTAAAATTAGCTTTTTTTTGCTAAATTCAATTTTACGAATGCATAAAACTAGAATTAAGTTAATTTTGATGTAGATAATCAATTTTTCATGAAAAACATACTTGTTACGGGAGGCGCTGGCTACATTGGTTCTCACACGGTTGTAGAATTAATTAGTAACGGATACACCCCTATAATTGTTGATGATTTTAGAAATTCTAACCCCTCAATTATAGAAGGTATTGAAAAAATAACGAACCAAAAACAAGTGATTTATGAAATTGACATTTGCAATAAAGAAGCATTAAAAGTTGTTTTTCAGGAAAACAAAATAGCTGGAATCATTCATTTTGCAGCGTATAAGGCGGTAGGTGAATCAGTTGCTTTCCCACTTAAATATTATACAAATAATTTAGTTAGTCTGACAAATATTCTTGAATGTATGTTGGATTACTCTGTAAATCAACTTGTCTTTTCATCCTCCTGCACGGTATACGGAGAACCTGATGGAATCAAGGAAGTTTCTGAAAGTTCACAAAAAGCGAAACCAAGTTCTCCATATGGAAATTCCAAATTAATATCAGAAAAAATAATTGAAGATACATTTGTTGCGAATCCTCATTTAAAAACGGCTTGTCTTCGCTATTTTAATCCCGTAGGTGCTCATCCTTCAGGAAGTATAGGGGAACTTCCGAATGGTAAACCGAATAATCTCCTGCCTTTTGTGACGCAAACAGCCATTGGAAAACACGAAAAATTAATGGTTTTTGGAAAAGACTACCCTACCCCTGATGGTACATGTATTCGTGATTACATTCATGTAGTTGATCTGGCAAAAGCCCACGTTAAAGCAATCTCTTTTCTGGATAATCATGAAAAAGGATTAAATGAGGCCATCAATATTGGTACGGGAAAAGGAACGAGTGTTTTAGAAATCATAGAAAAGTTTGAAGAAATTAGTAACCAAAAGTTGAATTGGGAGTTTGGAAAACGTCGTGCTGGCGATGTTGTTGAAATATTTGCAAATGTGCGTAAATCAATGGAACTTTTAAATTGGAGAGCAGAATTAACGGTTGACGATGCAATACAAGATGCTTGGAATTGGGAAAACTCCTTAAAAAAATTAAACTTGTGAAACATTTATTTTTTATTTTATTAGTTCTTCCATTGATAAGTTTCGGTCAAAAAGAATTTGATACTGAAATAGAATCTAATAGCAGACCGGGACTTTTTTACTACCTTACTTGGAAAACTTCAAACAAACCAAAACCAAGAAAATACGATCGATTAATTTTTGACATCTATTATTCAGGCGCACATTCAGCTTACAATGTTTCCAATAACTCTTCTATAAACCTTGGTTTTTCATCGAATTTCATGAATGAATTTGCCTTAAACAAAAAGAATACGATTTCGATTGGCACAGGAATAGGTCTTTCAACGACAAAAATTAATTTAAATTACAACCTTGTATTGGGAAATGATAATTTAATTGCTTGTTTTCCTTCTGAATCGTATGACTATCAAAAAAACAGTTTAAATGGTTTGAATTTCAATGTTCCTATTGAATTAAGATTCAAAACAAAAGGTTGGAGCCACTATAAAATTCATATTGGAGGAAGGGTAGGATATCAAATAAGATTAAAAGAAAACTATTTTTATGACGATAACGATCGGAATTATAAAACTTCATTGAAAAAAGCAGCAGAACTTCTGACGTATTCCATTCATACTAGAATTGGAATTAGAAACTACTCAATCTATGCCTCTTATAATTTAAATCCACTTTTTAAGCATGTTGAAAGTCCAAAATTGAATTGGTTTCAACTTGGTTTTAGCATTTCTCTATTTTGATGGAATTTATAGATACTCACGCACATTATTACGCAGAAGAATTTCAAACCGATCAAATTGAAGGAATTCAACGTGCAAAAAACAACCACTTGGTTAAAATACTTTTACCAAATATTGATTTTACCAGTATTGAACCTATGTTCAATTTATGCAAAGAATACCCCTCTTTTTTTTATCCAATGTTGGGACTCCATCCCAGTTATGTTAAAGAAGATTGGGAAACGCAATTATTGATCATCGAAAAGAAAATCGAACAAAGTCCTGTTATCGCAATAGGTGAGATTGGAATAGATCTCTATTGGGATAAAACATTTATAGAGGAACAAAAAAAGGCTTTTTCTATTCAGATTGATTGGGCTATCGAACGAAAACTTCCTATAGTTATTCATGCTAGGGAGAGTTTTGCAGAAATATTTGAAATTCTCGATAGAAAAATATGCCCAGAGCTGAGTGGTGTTTTTCATTGCTTCACCGGAGGCGAAATTGAGGTTCAAAAAATACTTTCATACGAGAATTTTTCCTTTGGAATAGGCGGAGTTATTACTTATAAAAACTCCACTTTGCCTGATGTTGTAAAAAATATACCACTTTCAAAAATTGTTTTAGAAACTGACTCTCCTTACCTACCCCCCACTCCTTATCGTGGTAAAAGAAATGAACCAAGTTATTTAATACATGTTGCAGAAAAATTAGCGAGTATACTTGAAATTAGCATAGAAGAAATAGCCAAAACTACAACCTCAAACGCGAAAAGTATTTTTAAGCTAGAACCGTAGATTTAGACCTGCAAATCCTAATGGTAGCAATTGCTGAAAGTTAGATCCTTTTGAAAAATAGCCTGAAAATATATTATCTCGAAGTAGCTTCGTTTCCATTCTAATGGATAATTGATTTGTAAGCCACCACTGAATACCTAAACTAAATCCTGAACAATTAAAACCTGGTTTATTATTTTGGGCAATTTGGATATTTGACGGATCTAAAAAATGTTCAATCCTAGCATTCATAAAGAAATCCTTGCGTATCTTATACTCCATAGCTACATTTGCTTGTCCCCAAAAAAAGGGTTTCGATGCTATGTATTGCACCCCAGCGTACAAACAAGAAAAGAACTTTACTCTTGGTAATGTATGAATCCAACTTGTTTCGGTAAAGGCGCGGTAACCAAAGTCAGGTTTAGCTTCTGATTTTTCTGTTCCTTGATAGGTTGTCCAACTTAGGTAATTTTTACCTTTCGTATATTCCAGTTGGGTACCCAACGAAGGCAGTTTTCGCTGAATTTCTAAACGCTGCCAGCCGTTTAAAAGAAAAGTTGTTAGACTTAATTTTTCATTAATTTTTCTTTTATATCTAATTCCCAAAAGATAATACGGGACAAATTCAGGAGCAATACTTCGCGTGTACATGGGCTGCTCCCAGCTCTTAGCGAATTCATAGGTATAAGGAGACGAAAATACACCTATATCCAACCAATCAGTTCTTTTTTTTGACGTCTTAAATCCAACATACCCTTCGTATATCCATCGTAAATTCTTGTTTTCAGCAGAATAATTAGCAGTCATATATGAACCAAATCCAGGACTGAATTGAATTCTCGTATTCTTTGTCGGTTGATAACTCATTTCTATCAATCCTAAATTTACAGCACCACTGTTCAATTGATTATGAGAAACATAAATGGGTATAATTTCTTGTTTGATATCATTTAACTGCACACCAACGTAATAATCTATACCACCATGAATTTGAAATACTGAATCAAGCTTAGATGTTTGACTAATTCCTTTAAAAGAAAATAAAATAGCAAGAACTATTAGCTTTCTCATTTACTATTAAAAAGGTTTATTCAACAGTTTATACGAAACTTCTTTCCCATTATTTTTAAAAGAAATAAAAAATAATCCACTGTAATTAAACTCTATCTCTACCTTAGTTGTATTGATTGAATGGATTGAAAAAGGAATTGATTTTCCGTCAATTGTGGTAATTTGAATGGATTCCCTATCAAAGTTTAAAGGAAGAGAAGAAATTTCGAGCGACCCAGAATTTAACAAAGCTACTTGAAAATCCTCAATTTTAGAATCACTTATTGATGCTGTTCCTATTGTCAAAATCTGAACCGCTGTATCTGAACCACAAACGCTTGAACCAATTAATTCAACTACGTAGCTCCCTTCAAACATATAATTATGCGTTGGGTTTTGTTCATTTGAAAAGGTATCATCACCAAAATACCAAATTACGTCCTGTGTATAGTAATTTGTAATCGGTGTAAATTGAAATTCATTCGTTCCTACAATAGAATTATAGGTAAAATCTACATCTACTAATGAATCAAAATGCGTTAGTTTCCAGGTGGGAATACTATCCAAAACCGTCAAGGCTGCTGCAGATTGCAGAATTGATGCAGTTGCCGCATCCAAACTTCCGATGTAAGGTGCTCCAACAGGACTTTTCTGATAAATGGAACTGTAAAAAACACAGGCTGACAGATACGTTCCCGCAAAGCTTGGGTGAGATCCATCTGGTGAAAATAAATTAATAGAAGGATGGTTATCAATAACATATTTCCATGCTGGACCAGAAGGACTTACACTTGCATGCGATGAGTCTGCAATGCGCAAATAAGCATCTCGCAGTCTTTTATTCATTTTATTAAATGTATTTATCGAATCCCATTGTGGATCACCTGCTTGCCTACCCCAAGTCATAAAATAGTGAACCTGAGTACAAGGTGCATTTGCATAAACTGAATCAGCCAACCTAACTGCATTTGGCAAAGTCGAAGAATTTACTTGACCATAGGGAAAACTCGGCTCTTGGCTTTGACCTTGAAGAATAACAAAATCCCACGGTTTGGCATTAATCTTTTGAAAGGTAACTGGATCATTAACATGACTCTGAAAGGTAAATCCACCATTGGTTTTTGAATCAACAGTAGCAATATCGCCTTGAGATTGAGTCAGGTTTTTGAAAACTGTCGGTAAATCATTGGTATAAATGTAACTGTTACCTATAAACAATACGGAAAGACTATCTTGCCCCAAAAGTAGTGAAGAGCACAATATAACGAAACTAACTAAAATTGTTTTCACGATGTTTTTGTCGTAAATTTAACGGAGATTTTTAACTATGCGAAATTTTCTTACTCTTTTTGTTTTAGTAGCATTCAATTTAGCATTTGGACAATTTTCATTTAATTATTCAGATAGTATTCAAGTTATTAAAAATGGGAATCCTCTTTCATTAGCATGGGCAGGAGGACTGAATAACAGCCAGTTTTCAGAAATCGATTTTGATTACGACGGTGATATGGATTTATTGGTTTTTGATAGAAGTAATGATCAGGTTCGACTTTTTGAAAATCAATTGTTCAATGGAACTCGTTTTTATGTATTCAAACCAGAAGGGCAATCACTTTTTCCAACAGATTTACGTTATCGTTTAGCAGCAGTAGACTATAACCAAGATGGAAAAAATGATCTTTTTTCTTATGGAATTGGTGGAATAAAGGTTTTTAAGAATACAGGAAGTGGTTCGATAGGATTGCAGTGGACGCTTGCCAAGAATCTATTGTATTCTGACAATTGGGGAACCTTGCTAAACTTATATGTCAGCTCTGCAGATATACCTGCCATTGTTGATGTTGATTTGGATGGGGATATTGATATTTTGACCTATCACATCAGTGGTGAATATCTTCAATATCACAAAAACCTGAGTCAAGAAACCTATGGGCATTCAGATTCATTATTATATGAACTTAAAAATGAATGCTGGGGTGGTTTTCGAGAAGACGTCAATTCAAATAGCGTTTTTTTAAATGACCAAACGGCTCCTTGTCAAGCAGGAAATGTTCCCAATCCACAATTAAAACCAAATGATTTAGAAAAAGCACATGCAGGTTCAACTGTCTTAGCAATTGATATGGATGGAAATGGTGTCAAAGACTTGCTTTTGGGTGATGTTGCCTATCCGTCAATAAACTTTTTAACCAATGGGGGTTCAACGGTAAACTCTAACTCTTTGATGATAAGTGTGAATCCAAATTTCCCTGCAAATTCTACCCCTATTTCAATGCAGTTATTTCCTGCTTCATTTTGGGTAGATGTTGATTTTGATGGAAAAAAAGACTTGTTAGTTTCACCAAATGCAAAAAATGTATCAGAAAATGAAACTAGCGTATTGAAGTATAAAAATACAGCAACCAACTCGACCCCAAATTTTGTTTTTGAAACCAAAGCTTTCTTACAGGAAGACATGATTGAACATGGAACGGGATCCATTCCTGTCTTGACAGATATTGATAACGATGGCTTAATTGATTTATTTGTTGCCAATTTTTATTCTTACAAACCAACCTTGTCAAAAGAAAGCAAAATTGCCTTTTATAAAAACACGGGAACGAGTACAAATCCAATTTACACTTTTATTGACAACGATTTTAGTAATTTATCACAATCAGGATTAGGACTAAGAATGGTACCAACTTTTGGTGATTTGAACAACGATGGAAAAAAAGACATTATAATGGGTTTAGAAAATGGTACTATTTGTTATTTACAAAATACATCCACAGGGACTACACCAACCTTTTCCTCTCCAGTAATGAATTATCAAGATAATTTGGGACAAATAATCACTGTCGGTCAGTATGCCTCACCACAATTATTTGACTTAAATAAAGATGGTAAACTCGATTTGATTTTGGGTAAAAAAACAGGTGAATTGGTTTATTATGAAAATATTGGGACAACATCAGCTCCAACATTTAAATTAATAAATTCAAATCTAGGCAATGTTGATGTATCGACAAATATTTCTCCAGATGGTTTTTCCGTTCCTTTCTTTTTCAACCAACTTGATACTACTTATTTATTAGTTGGTTCATTAGAAGGACCAATCTATTTTTACGATTCAATAGCGGGGAATTTTGAAAACGGAACATCATTTAGGACAATTTCAACAAACTTTTTAAATCAAGGAAAAAATATTGGAGGATATAGTGCTTGTGCTATTGCTGATTTGGATAATGATTCAAATTTGGATTTGTTTATTGGGCAAGATTTGGGAGGTTTGTTTTATTTAGAAAATGACTCATTGAGTAATCTTGGTTTAAACAATACAATTCCCTCTTTTCCAGAGATCAATATTTATCCTAATCCTGCGACTAATGAAATAATAATTTCTTCCTCTTTCAATAATCATGACGTTGAAATAATGATTTACGCCAGCTCAGGAAAATTAGTAGCTCAAAAGAGATCTAATTTAATTAAAGATAATATTTCAATCTCTAACTTTTCAAGCGGAATGTATTTCATCCGTATTCCTGAATTGGGCTTCGCAACTAAATTTATTAAGCAATAAAAAAGCCTTCTGTTGGAAGGCTTTCTAATATATCGTAACTTGAAATCTTTTATTTTGCTGCTGCAGTAAAATTCTTTTTCTCACGAATTCTAGCAGATTTTCCAGTTCTTTCTCTAAAGTAGAAAATTCTAGCTCTACGAACAGAACCTCTTTTAACGATTGTAATAGAATCAATAAATGGTGAATTAACAGGTATAATTCTTTCAACACCAACATTTCCTGACATTTTACGAATTGTAAATGTCTCAGTAGCTCCATTTCCTCTGCGTTGAATTACAACACCTTGAAATTGCTGAATACGCTCTTTATTACCTTCTTTAATTTTGTAAGAAACTATTATTGTGTCTCCTGCACCAAACTTTGGTAAATTGTTTGATTCAACTAGCTCGTTTTCAATTTGTTTTACTAAATCCATGACATTAATGATTAAATTACCTTACTCTAAGGGGGTGCAATATTACTAATTTATAACCAACAAAACAAATTTACACCTATTTTTTTATTGAACAAAGCGTTGTGAATACCACTATTACGATAAAATGTAAAAAATGAATGGTTGCATCTGAAAAAATTTTTCTTTAATTACAGTGTAAAGAGCGAATTTTCAAAAGTCAATACTTATATAATGTCAAAAAACTACCGTTGCTAAATAAATCAAACTGGGAGTGATTTACATAAGGTATTTTATTCTAATACCTCTACGTATCTTAATTTAAAATTCTAAAAAAATTAATAAAGATAATGATATTCACCCCCTTCTGAAAATGAGGCTAAAAATAGAACATTGATTTCTATTCAACCCTAAGTTTAATAGCAGTTTAAATTATTTAATGCACATTGTAGACTTCCCTCTGTTCATAAAGGTTTACTTCAGTTAATATTTACTTGTATAACCTTTTGAAGCACACTTTGTTTTACAAAAATTAATTTGACATTGAGAAGAACATGCTTTTGGTTCGCTATCACCATGTAAATCATAAGATTGCGTAAAACTTATTCCAATTGAACCTCCAGATTCATTGTAACATGGACAATCGGGAATAGTCACCATGTCCTGACGCTTCATTGACTTGCTACATGAAACACATTTTATTATTTCATTATCAATCTGATTTCGTTTATTTCTTATTGCGTTATAATTTGAATTATTTTTATTTTCATGTGCAAGTTGGCACGTAGCTGAACACATGACATGTTTCCAGTATTCAAATCCCAAGTATGCAATTGTAAATGTTTTTCTAAAATCATTATATGAAATATTTATTTTGGGATTACCTGTATTATCAAAGAAAAAATCTGAATATTTGATTTGAGGCATATTTTCACTCCCTTTCTCATCATAATACCTCCCATAAATTATTTCTTTTGGATAAGTATATTTACCACAATTATTTGAGCATTTTACCTTAAAGTCCCAAGGGTAAGTTAATTTTACAGACTCATTGAAATAATATCCTTCTTTTAATCGATCTAAATGATTTTTAGGAAAAGTTTCCAACAATATTAATGCTGTTTCACTGTTCAATGATTTTGCTTTTAAAAGCAATTTTACACCTTCATCCTTGTTTTTAATATATCCCTCACCATTGAACACTTTGATTCCCTTTAGCGCAAATGCTTCTGGTAAATTTAATTTGATTGCTTTTTCTAAATAGAAGATACAAGAATCATTGTATTTTGAATTTTTCGTATTGTGATAATAGGTTTGAAATAAACTAGCTAAATTTAATAATGCTTCATTATCTCCAAATTCAGCAGCCCTATTTAAAAAATATGACTTCTCTTCAAGTGAGTTTACATCATCACAATAGCTTAGTGAGGCTAACAACTTGAATATTAAAGAACCATACTCCTTATTTTTTGAAAAATACTGATTTTTTGGATTGCGATATTTGATTCTAAATTCCCTATTTAGTTTTTCAGATTCATCACTTAACTGTTTTATCCAAGAATCTGGATTTTGAACTGCATTGAATTTTCGATATGGAAAAACATCTTTTAAAACTTGAACTAATGACTCTGGATTTTTATCTAATAAAATTAAGTCAATTATTTTACGTAATTCTTTCAGAAAAAAATCTGTTGTTCCTTTTGGATTACAAATAAGACCATTAGAAATATATATATTTTTAACATCACAATTAAAACTAATTGAACCCATTGAAATTACAAACTTTAATTCTTTATTAGAAGTTTTAATAGCATCTATCTTTTCACTCAAATCATTCCTTATTCTTGCTAATTCATAGTCATTAAGCAACTCAATAAAAGCATTTAAATTTTTTAAACAAGTTTCGTTAAAATAACCTGATTTTAAATAATTAAATTGAAATTTTAAAAAAAGAATCTCTGGCTCAATAACTTTATTAACATTCAAATAATCTAATGCTTTTTCTGTATTTAATCTAAACTCATCTTGTGTTGAAAATAAAGATATAGAAGAAGAAAACTGATTTTTACTAGAAAGAAATAAAATCGCCTTAACATTTCCTTTTTTTGCAATAGGATTAATAAAATTTAATAAAATATCTCTTTGTATCTTTTGTAATTTTTCAATTTTAATCCATTTTAAACTAAAACCGCTTTTTTGTATCTGCTTTTGATATTCTTTTTCTTTTTCATCTATTTGCTGTTTTAAGTTATTAAGGTATGAAATTGAATTGTCTATAATTTCATCATCTGATGATTTTTTTGCCAAATCTTCAAGCTGACTATAACTCGAAACTTGTGATAATACATTTAAATTAAAAAGCAACAGAAGGAAGAAAGGTGAGCATTGAACAATAAATTTTAAACTTTTCATTTTACAAAATTTTTCTCTCCCATCCGCCCCGCAATGAGTTTGAACAAATAAAAAAGCGTGGGACAGTTGCTTTTAGTACTTATTCTGGTGGGAGTCGAAGCCCTGAGAACAAAGTAAAGCAACGCCCACGCCATAGACATGAGCGTTAAACTAAACTTCCCCGTTCTCAAATATTTCGACTTTTCCAGACCAGGATATTTTAGCAAACGCTAATTTTTTACAATAATTTTTCCCCGTTGGGACAGACAAATGTTTAGAAAAAATTACAAATAGCGTCGTGATTAATCACGACGCTATCGGGTTATAATACATTATTAAATGGTTTCAACCATTTTCCATTAAAACCCTTTTTATTGTATTTTTGGAAATCAATTTATACTAATGAAAACCTTCTCATTTCTCCTTCTGATTTTATTTCTTGGATTTAACGAAACATCTCTGGCTCAAAACCCAACTCTCAATCAACTAAAATCGAATTCTGATTCGGCGCAAGCTATCTTTTTCGGAAGTGCTACATCAAATTATTCACCCTCCATTTTTGTGAATCCTTTTATTGGAACGGGAGGTCACGGACATACTTTTCCCGGTGCCTCTGCCCCATTTGGAATGATTCAAATTAGTCCGGATACACGCTACGATGGTTGGGATGGTTGTTCAGGATATCACTACGATGATTCAATTATTTATGGATTTTCACACACACACTTAAGTGGTACAGGCGTTCCTGATTATTGCGATTTATTAATTGTTCCGCAGTCAAAAAAAGCGAATACAATTCCCGGATATTTATCTCCCAAAGGCTACGGATCAAAATTCAGTCACTCCACCGAAAAAGCCAGTCCTGGTTATTACGAAGTGTATTTGGCTGATCCTAAAATCAAAGTGCGGATTGCTACAACAGACAGAGCTGGAATTCATACCTACACTTTTGAAAATAAAAATGAAAAACGTTTCATTCTCATCGATTTAGATCACCGCGATAAATTACTGGATTCAAAACTTGAAATCGTTGACAAAAAAACAATTCAAGGGTATCGAATTTCAGAAGGTTGGGCAACAAAACAACATTTTTATTTTTATTTAGAATGTTCAGTCCCCTATAAAAAGTCCAAACTAATTACAAAAAACGGTCAACATAAATTACTATTAGAATTACCTAAAGATCAGGATATTATCATTTTAAAAGTGGGGATTTCAGCAACAAGTTGTGAAGGCGCAAAAACGAATTTGAGTTCTGAAATCACTACTTGGAACATGGATGAAGTAAGAGCAAGTACTACCAAAAAATGGAACAATGAATTAGGGAAGATAAAAATCTCATTGGAAGACAAAGAAAAAGCAACCATCTTTTATACAGCACTTTACCACAGTTTTTTAGCACCAAATCAATTTACTGATATCTACGGAAACAAATACAGAGGTAGAGATAATTATTTGCATGATCTTTCAAAGGGTCAACAACAATACACCGTTTTTTCGTTGTGGGATACCTATCGGGCTACCCATCCCCTATTTACCTTGACACAACAAAAAAGAACGGCTGATTTTATTCAAACATTTTTGCGTCAATACAAAGAAGGAAAAGATTTACCAGTTTGGGAATTAGCTGCGAATGAAACAGAATGTATGATTGGCTACCACAGCGTTTCCGTTATTGCCGATGCTTACTTGAAAGGAATACGGGATTTTGACACCACACTAGCTCTTGAAGCAATGGTTGCCACTGCAAAAATGGATGAATTTGGTAAAAAGTATTTTGGAGAACAAGGCTTTATTGCTGCAGATCAAGAGCCGGAATCGGTTTCGCGAACTTTAGAATATGCCTACGATGATTATTGTATTGCTGAAATGGCCATGAAAATGGGAAATAGCGTGGTTGAAAGTGAATTCAGAAAACGTTCGTTTAATTACCTAAATGTTTTTGATTCTAATACCAAATTTATGCGAGCAAAACGAGGCGCGCAATGGTATGGTCCTTTTGACCCAAGTGAAGTAAATTTCAATTACACCGAAGCAAATAGTTGGCAATATTCCATGGCTGCTCCTCACGCAATTAATGAACTTACTCAGTATATAGGAGGAAAAGATTCGTTGGAAGCTTGGTTAGATCGACTTTTCACAACATCAAGTTCGTTATCAGGAAGAGAGCAAGCAGATATTACAGGATTAATTGGGCAATATGCACATGGAAACGAACCTTCACACCACATGGCGTATTTGTACAATTACACAAACGCACCACACAAAACTCAACTCTATGTAGATCGAATATTAAATGAAATGTACTCCAATAAACCAGACGGACTTTCAGGAAACGAAGATTGTGGTCAAATGTCGGCGTGGTATGTTTTGTCAAGTCTTGGATTTTATCCAGTTGCACCTGGAAAACCTTATTATGAATTAGGGAAACCAAATTTCAAGCAACAAGAACTAAAATTTGAAAATGGCGCAACTTTGTTTATTTCTGCGCCGAATTTAAGTTCGGAAAATATCTATGTCCAATCTGTTAAACTCAACGGTAAACCACTCAATCGCAGTTATGTATCACACGATGAATTAACCTATGGCGGGTTGTTAGAATTTGAAATGGGAAATCAACCGAGAATGGATTTTGATAAGTGGATTGCTGGTTCGCCAGAAGCTGAAATCCCTGAAACCTTCGTTCCCGTGCCTTATTTAGGAGTAACAGATCGTATTTTTGAAGATCGCATGAAAGTGGGAATTGGGTATATGAAATTGAATGAAATGGATGATTTTATTCCGATGTATCGACTCAATGAAAGCGATTGGATCGTCTATGAGAAGCCATTTATTATTGACAAAACTTCTAAAATTGACATCAAGTTACAGCGAAGAATCAATCCACGAAAAATCTATCATAGCGCTGTTGTTACAAGTACGTTAATCAAAAAAGATCCAACAGTTCAATTGAATTTACAAACAAAATATGCGAATCAATATGCTGCATCTGGAACTAACTCATTGATTGATGGAATTAAAGGAGGGAATGAATTTAGAACGGGTGATTGGCAAGGATTTTACGGAACGGATGTAAAGGCAGAAGTAACGTTTGACTCACCAAGAAACTTAAGTCAGTTTGGAGTTTCAGTCATTCGGGATCAAAAATCGTGGATTTTCTTTCCAAGCCAAATTGAAATTGAAGTATCAGCCGATGGAAAAACTTTTCAAAAATTAGCTCCAATTCAGATTAAAAAAGCGGATCCAACAGATAAAAATCCAGAAAATATCGAATTTGTTATCGATTCTTATAAACCGAGCGCAATTAAAGCCATTCGATATACAATTAAAAACCCGGGTGTTTGCCCTGATTGGCATTTAGGAAAAGGAAATAAAACATGGTTGTTTTTGGATGAGTTGATTTTCAGGTAGAAAATCTACCTGAATTTCGGTCTCAAACACATTTAATAAGCTTCATTCATTGCTATTTTCTTAGCCTAATGTTACAGAAAATTTGGTTCGGAAATAATGGATAAAATTCTTTCTTTGGACGTTGTAAATAAATCAAATTCTAACCTCTAAAAAATCTGAGTGATTTAGCTAGCACGAAACTAAATTCAACTAACAGAAATAATCCTATTTATTTTAATAAAACTGTAAGAAACACTCATATTTTCCTAACTACTTTCGAGGCTTCAATAATTCTATTTATTAAACAGTTAAATAGTAATTATGGGGGCGAAAACCGAAAAGCCAAATGAGTAGGTGTAATTTATTTTGTTTTATTATGGATACAAAACAGACTACCAGTCAATCCTTGAAATTTGGAATATACACTGGATTAGGATTGATTTTTTATTTTCTACTAATGAAGGTTTTTGGTTTTCATAGATATCTTGAATTACATTATTTGAATATGATTTTTTTGTTTTTTGGACTTTTGTATTCTATTAAAAAAATCAAATTATTTTCTGGTGAGCTAAAATATTTTGAAGGATTAAAAATTGGTATACTTGTAACTCTTACCTCCATAATCATCTTCAATGTATTTCTGTTGATTTATGAATTTTTCATCGATCCTTCATTTCTAACTTTATTGCAAAATAAATTATCATTTGGATTTGTTAAATCTCCTTCTACTACTTCGTTTATTGTTTTTGGGATAATTTTTATTGAGGGATTGAGTTCGGGATTTATTATCACCTACATTCTAATGCAATATTATAAGAATGATCATTCAGATTCAAGCTAATTAAATACTTTGAAATAATTTTAGTTTCCTAAAAAAAGGAAATTAGTTTTTTTGATTGATAATTGAATTATACAACCCTAATTAAGAAAACCTACTTCTTAGATATACTTTATACGCCTCTTTCAACACAATTTTCTCTGCCAACAATTGCGGAAAATTTGGTTCAGAAATAATAGATAAAAATTCTTTTTCAGGAATGTCAATGATATAAATGAGTTGAAGTAATTGCGTTTCTCCATATTTCATAATTTCAACCAACTTTTCTGCAAGTAATTCCTCAATTTCATTTTTAACAAGTGTTCTGACCAAAAATACTGAATCCATATCCCAACCGCAACGAGTAAAATCCTTACAGATTTGATTTACCGTATCTTGAACGAATTTTTCGTTCGATAATTCTTGAATTAGTAGATTTTCGTTCATCAAAGTTATTTAGTTATTTTACAACAATTTCTGCCAGTTTTTCAATTCCCTTTGACAGAATGTCAGTTTTTATCAGATGGCATAAAGGTTGACATTCCGCGTTCGTCGAAATTAAAACAAAAGTTATGAAAACAGGTCAAATACATGTTCAAACGGAAAATATTTTTCCAATTATTAAAAAGTTTCTTTACTCTGATCATGAGATATTCTTGCGAGAATTGGTTTCAAATGCGGTGGATGCTAGTCAAAAGTTGAAGTTTTTCGCTAAAAATGGAGAGTTTAAAGGCGAATTAGGTGATTTGAAAGTAGAAGTTATTCTAGACAAAGAGGAAAAAACACTTACAATTCGAGATCGCGGTATTGGAATGACAGCAGAAGAAATTGATAAATACATCAATCAAATTGCATTCTCTGGCGCTGAAGAATTTGTTGAGAAATACAAAGGAACTGAAGGAGCAGAACAAATTATCGGACATTTTGGACTAGGATTCTATTCTGGTTTCATGGTGGCCGAGAAAGTTCAAATTAGAACATTAGCAAGATACGACGGGTCGCAGGCTGTTCAGTGGGAAAGTAATGGCTCTCCTGAATATACGATTACGAACATAGATAAGGTAGATCGAGGAACAGATATCGTTTTGTATATAAATGAAGAATCAGTTGAGTTCCTTGAAAAGAATCGAATTTCAGATATTCTAAACAAATACTGTAAATTCTTGCCAATTCCGATTATTTTCGGAACAAAAACAGAATACATTGATTCGCCGGAAGGAGAAAAAGATGAGGATGGAAAAATTAAACGTGTTGCAACGGAAGTTGAAAATCAAATTAACAATCCAGAACCCGCTTGGACAAAAGCTCCAATTGATTTAAAACAAGAAGATTACGATTCATTTTATCGTGAATTATATCCAATGACTTTCGAGCAACCTTTGTTTCATATTCACCTAAATGTTGATTATCCTTTTAATTTGACGGGTATTCTTTATTTTCCTAAAATCAAGGAAAACGTTGAAGTTCAAAGAAATAAAATCAACCTATATTCAAATCAAGTTTTCATTACAGATAGCGTTGCAGAAATTGTCCCTGAATTTTTAACCTTGTTACACGGAGTTATAGATTCACCGGATATTCCATTAAATGTTTCTAGATCTTATTTACAAAGTGATAGCAACGTAAAGAAAATTTCTTCTCACATTACTAAGAAAGTTTCGGATAAATTAGCAGAAATGTTCAAAAATGATCGCGCTGATTTTGAAGCAAAATGGGATGATTTGCAGCTTTTTGCTCAATACGGGACATTAACTGATGATAAATTTGCAGAAAAAGCGAAATCCTTTAGTTTAGTCAAAACAACGGATGGCAATTATTACACCATTGAAGAATTAAAGGAAAAAGTCGCGCCAATTCAAACAGATAAAGATGATAAGGTTATTTTCTTGTATACGCCTGATGCCGAAGAGCAATTCTCATTGGTAAAAAAAGCAACAGAAAGAGGATATGAAGTTCTTGTTTTGAATAGTCCCTTGGCTTCGCATTGGATTTCTAAAATGGAACAGTCGTTTGAAAAAGTTTCCTTTGCGAGAGTTGATGCTGATTCATTGGATAATTTAATTAAAAAAACAGAAGAAATTCCGTCGAAACTTTCAAAAGACGATGAAGAGAAAGTGAAAGGTGTTTTTGAGGGTGTGGTAAACAAGGAGAAATTTACGGTTATGATTCAAAGTATGTCATCAGATGAAGCACCAATCATTGTTACTCAACCTGAATTTATTCGACGCATGATGGAACAACAAAAAATGGGCGGAGGAGGCTTCTTTGGAGCATTTCCTGAGACATATAATTTGGTTGTAAATGCAAACCACGAAACTATTTCATCAATTTTAGCAAAAGATGAGGCTGGACAGCAAGAATCTGCAAAATACTTGGCTGATTTAGCTCTTTTATCGCAAGGAATGTTGAAAGGCGAAGCGTTGGATTCGTTTATTGAACATTCATTGAAGAACTTAAATTAAAAATACATTTCTTCTAGTTGAATTAAGGGTATTATTTTTAATTTTGAGCGGGATTTCGGTCCCGCTTTTTTAAATTTTTCTATTTTGTATAAATTCATTTTTGCGTTTGCAGGTTTTATCATCTTCCGAAGTTGGGGAGTTGCGGTTTTAGGATTTATTGTTGGTGCCTTATTCGACATGAATGAAAGGAACAAAGCTAAATCATCTGGAGGCGGTCGTTTTGGAAATATGAATTCAGACGATGTGTTCAATTACTATCAACAACGTTCAAGTGGTGTAAATGAAATTCAAACAATGTTGATGGCTTTGTCTGCAGCTGTTATGAAAGCAGATGGCAAAGTATTAAAAGCCGAATTAGATTACGTAAAAGCGTTTTTCACAAATCAATTTGGTGCTCATTTTCAAAAAGAACAACTTTTGACATTAAAGAAATTCTTGGATGCCAGTTCAATTCCTTTAAATGAAATTTGCGGAGATATTCGAAATCGCATGCAACCAGAAGTTCGCATTCAATTGATTCATTATTTGTTCGGGATTGCAAAATCCGATGGGGATGTTTCAGCCTCTGAAATGCAACAAATTGATCGAATAGCATCACTTCTCGGGGTTCCAACCATGGAATTTGAAAGCGTTAAAAACATGTTTTATCGCAACGTTGATTCTGACTATAAAATATTAGGAATTGAAGTATCAGCTACTGATGAAGAAGTCAAAAAAGCGTATCGAAAAATGGCGGTTACTTTTCATCCAGATAAGGTTGCAAGTATGGGTGAGGAATACCAAAAAGGAGCGAAAGAGAAATTTCAAAAAATACAAGAGGCCTACGAGGCAATAAAGAAAAGAAGGGGAATGAAATAATATATAATTCTCAAAAATTTATTCTTTTTAAACTTAGTCAAGGAAAATTAATAATACTTTTATTGTTTTTTTTTATAAAAGTGTGAATTGGAATTTAAAGAAATTAGCGAACCAAAGAATTAATGATCAGGTAATTGATTTTGATTATCAAAATGAAATTAGTATTCTAAAAAGAAGATATTATTTCAAATACGTAATTACTTCTGGAATTATTGGAGCTCTTGCTGTATTAGTTTACTATCTACCCGTTGATTTATTTCCAGAATTTTTTAAAATTGGAACATTTATAATTACACTCTCAACGAATAGTTTTGAAATTTCACCAATTCCAATTTTATTTAGTGTTTTCTGTTTGATACTAGAGCTATATATACTAGGCTTGATTAATATTCGAATGGTCAAGGATTTATCAGAAATTTTAAATTTTAAATACGATAAAAATAATTTTTCGGAGATTCATAAAAAAGAATTGATAAAAATAAGTCTTGAGGACTTCAGCTCAAATGAAAAAGAAATCGGTATCGATCCATATAGTGAGTTGTCAAAAACTGTAATAATAATCTTTTTTATATTCAATAAAGCAAAGGCATTTTTAAGCAATTTGGTAATTAAACTATTAGTTCGAAAATTAGCAGGAAGATATGTTTTAAGATTGTATACAGATTTATTAGGAATGCCTATTTATTTCTTTTGGAATGCATATGCCTGCAGGATGGTTTATAGAAGAACTATATTCTATTTTTATTCCCAAAATCTAATTGACTACCTTGTGAATTATTTATTTCAAAAATATGGATCTAGTCAAGAAATAAAATCTGTATTATATGAATTACTAACAACTGTAGCAGTTAAGAAACATGAATTAAGTTCAACACACTATGTCTATTCCTTTAAATTACTTTCACAATTTGGTGTTCCTTTCCAAGAAAAGTATGAACGTAAAAAAGATTTTGTTATTCATTTAAAAAATCTTGAAAATGATTTAGCAAAAGACCTTCTTTTACTTTTCGTTACAGGAATTATCATCGACGGTTCGATAAATAAAGCAGAACTGAGAGAAATTGAACAACTTAAAAAAGAATTAAACGTAGATTCTGGTGTACTATACCATGTTGAAGAATATTTAAAAGCATACAAAAATGGAGAAGCCGAGTTATTTTTAGAGAATAGAATAATTGGTACTTGACTTTAATATGCTCTTTATAATCCTATTGATAAAAGAAAAAAATGAACAAAAAATCTTTTTACAGAAAAATCAGCTATTCTTTTGATGAACTAATGAGTAGAGGTCCAATTGCAATGATTGGATTATTGGCTGTTTTATCCTTTTTAATTATTTTATTTGCAGGATTGTTGATTAGTTTATTAGGGCTTCATTCACCAGGAGATGAACCAATGAATTTCATTGAGGCATTTTGGCAAAGTTTAATGAGAGCTCTAGATTCAGGGACTATGGGAGGGGATCAAGGTTGGTCATACCGTACTATTACTTTTTTTGTGACAATCGGAGGTATTTTCATCATTTCAATGCTCATTGGTGTGCTTAGTAGTGGTATAGAAGGAAAACTTTCTGAATTACAAAAAGGGAAAAGCATTGTTTTGGAAAAGGATTTTATTCTTATTTTAGGATGGTCTTCAAAAATTTTTACCATTATTTCAGAACTAGTAATAGCTAATGAAAGTGCCAGGAAACCATGTATCGTAATTCTGGCTGATAAAGATAAAGTGGAAATGGAAGATGAAATCCGCAACAAACTAGGGAATTTAAAAAACATGAAAATAGTTTGTCGAAATGGCAAACCGCATCACCTTGAAGATCTAGAAATAGCTAATCCGAATGAATCAAAATCTATAATTCTTCTTTCATCAGAGGAAGTTAATGCCGATTATTTGACAATTAAAACACTTTTGGCAATTACCCAAAATCCTACTCGTAGAATTACCCCTTACCATTTAACCGTTGAAATAAATGATCGCAAAAATTTAGATATTGCAAGAGCAGTTGGGGAAGACGAGGTAGAATTGATTTTAAGTGATGAAATTATAAGTAGAATTATGGTGCAGACAGCACGACAAAGTGGTTTAAGCGTTGTTTATTCTGAACTTTTAGATTTTGATGGTGATGAAATTTATTTTTTCAAAGACACTAGCGTTTATGGTAAGTTGTACGGTGATGTACTTTTCAAATTTAGAAATTCAACTGTAATTGGAATTCTAAATGCAGAGGAACAGGTTTCCATAAATCCATCAATGGAATATCAAATTCAACCTAATGATAAAATCATACTCATCGCAGAAGATGATTCAACTATAAAGATATCAGATGATACTGTTTTTAGTATACAAGAAAATCTTATAGTGAAACCGAATGTGGTTATAAAAAACCCTGAAAGTATATTACTGTTAGGATGGAATAAAAGAGGTTTAATCATATTAAGTGAGCTAGACAAATACTTAGCACCTAAATCATTTGTGAAAATCATTTCTACATTTGATATTGATTCTGAACTTCTAACAGAAATAAAAAATAAGTTAAATAATATTATACTAGAATTTCAACAAGCTGATTCAACTTCAAAGGAAGTAATTGAAAATGCTGGTATTCAATCTTTTGACAGCATACAAATTCTATGTTACACAGAAGAATTAGAATTACAAGAAGCTGATGCAAATACATTGATCACATTATTACATCTTAGAAAAATCATGGATCAGAAAGCTCTGAAAATTAAAATAGTGAGTGAAATGCTAGATATTAAGAATCGTGACTTAGCTCAAATTACAAAAGCAGATGACTTTGTAGTAAGTGATAAAATAATTAGCTTACTTATGTCACAAGTATCGGAGAATAAACATTTGATGAAAGTTTACGATGATCTATTTAATGCAAAAGGAAGTGAAATTTATTTAAAACCTGTAATTGATTATATTAAACCCGAAGAAGACGTTAATTTTTATACTGTAATAGAAAGCGTTAAAAAACAAAATCAAACTGCCCTAGGTTACCGATTAAGTAACTTTGCGCATGATTCTTCAAAAAACTTTGGCATTGTATTAAATCCAGAAAAATCTATTACTATTAATTTCTCATCAAATGACTTTCTGATTGTTCTTTCTGAAGAATAATTCATTCGAGTATCGAATTCTTACCGTCCTTCCTTAAATTTGAATACTTGTGATTTAACCTCTTCCTTATCTCTCCTTCTAAATGGTTTGTAAAGTCCAAAATTAAATTTTAGAGTATATTGTGGGAATGTTCACCTATTTATAATCTCCAATTTTGAGATTTTAATTTAACAAAATCTCG
Source organism: Crocinitomicaceae bacterium (assembly GCA_044361535.1). Classification (GTDB taxonomy): domain Bacteria; phylum Bacteroidota; class Bacteroidia; order Flavobacteriales_D; family Crocinitomicaceae; genus UBA952. The sequence continues at coordinate 20,450 of JBIKIQ010000008.1, read as the reverse complement.
ATCTACTTGAGAATATCGTTTTTTAAAATTAAGTTTATATGAAATGGTTGATTCTAGATTAAATAAATTTTTAAATTGATAATCAGAAATATAATTTACATTAAAGTCTAAATTAAAATAATAAACTGGTATTTTTATACCTAATGTCGTAACAAATAAATCATTTTTAATATCAAATTTAGTTAAACGACCCGAATTAACGCCATACTTAAAATTAAATAGCTTGTAGAACGTTGTACTAAATTGCAGGTTAAAACTATTGATATTATAACCATAAAAATAAGGTTTATCAACAAGTATTAAATTATTAAAATCATTATATCCAAATTCAAATCCAATTAAATTGCTTTTTGATTTGTCTCTCAATGATCTTGAAAATCTCGGTACAATATTAATTTTTCTAAATATTGAAATGGAGTAAGTTGGGATTAATTGTGACAAAGTAGGATAAATTGCCTTATCAAAGCTTACTGATTTTCCAATTTCAGATATCTCACTTCCACGCAAATATTGAGAACCTAATGCAAAATTAAAATTCACGCAAAATAAATTTGGTCTTGAATTTAACAATTGTTTTTTTTCAAATGAATAGGTTGCTTTGTTTAGTTTTTTTCCCATTAAGGATAATCTTTTAGTAATATTTGGAGTAGTAGCATTTTCTTTACCAATAATACTTATTATCTGATTAGCATTAGAAAATTTCTTTTGATTTATAGCATTTCTAAACTCCAAAGTTCTGTGTTTAAAAAACAATGAGTTAGTTTTAATACGTAAATCATCTATTCTAGAATTATATTCAGATGTGCCAAAAACTTGTATCCCATCTAAAATTTTTTTTGCTTCTGACAAATTAGACTGCAAATACACCTCGATTAAATTAAATGATTGAATAAAATACTTATCAATTGAATTTTTCCTGTCTTTTTCATACAAATTAGAATTTTCAGGATTTAGCATTATTAAAGAATCATAAATAGAAACAGCTTTTATGAATTCATTTTTACTTGTAAATTGAGCGGCCTCTAAAAGTAAACTTTGATTTACACATGATTGAGCAGATTGTCTTTCACGGACAACCCTTTCATCAGAACTATTTAATCGATTTAATATTTTGTATTCATTTAATGCTTGACGACATTTGTTATCATCTAATAATCTTTTCGCACGATTATACATGTCCTCATATTCTTTATTCGATAATGCCGACGAAAAATTATCAAGTTTAATGCTCAATTGTTTTAATGATTCAAAATATGAATTATCATCAAAATCATTGTCAATTGATTTAATTAAACTAATTTTATTAACAACTTCTTCAATTTTAACTTTAGAATTATCAATAATTCGTATTAGCTCATTGTTTGATTTAGATCGTGGAGAACCTATTAATTCTCTATCAATATCATTTAATGCTACACTTACAGAACTAATTAAAGATTTTCGAAGAATTGACTTTCTCACTGCAATGATTCCATAAATTTTCTTTTCAGACTTTACATAATTTTCTGGCCAAATTTTAATTATTGACTCTGGTAAATCGATATCAACAAGAATTTGAGAATTTTTTGAAGAAGTAGATACAAAGTTCATAGAACTGTTATTATTTACTTGTGTTGATTGACTTTTAAATTCCGTTTTAACAGAGGTCTTGATAGAGGAGGCCAAGCCTTGTTTTAAGTCCAATGAAAGTTTTTCAGATTTTCTAATATAATCATCTGAACCACTTAATTCAATAAAACTTGTAAAGAAAAAGAAAGTATCTCGTGAAAACATTTTATTTTGATTTTCAATGCTTCCTATCCAATCTGGCTTTATTCTCTCTTGTGAGATACCTATCTTACACAAAAATAAACATAAACATAAACAATAACTTCGCATTAATTAAAAGATAAAAATTTCTTATTTATTTTTATTCATTTCTTTCTCAAATTCCTTTTTAAACTTTTCATAATCATAATCTAACTTTAGTTGATCATCTTTATTAATTTCCTGATTATATTTGTTCAACAGCTCAGTGGAACTTAATTCAACAGCCAGATAAGTTTTATATTTGCCATCACTAGTCTTGACAGTTTTATTACAAGTCACTGTCACCCCTACAAGACTCTGTTGCACTAAAGTTCTTGACAGGTTTTGGAATTTTTGTTTAAATTCTTCTGCATTGTTTACCTTATTGTCAGCCAAATAGTTATCCCTCATTATTTCAATTTTCTGATTCATTGCTAATCCTAATCTTTCAGTACATGCACTGTAAGCTAAATCGTAGGACGCATTCTGATCAATCGAAACACCGACGGCACTTGATCGAAAATAATCCCTAGAATTATTTGCTGGACATAGATTAATAACTTCCTCCTCACCTTTAGGTAACTTACTAGTGCGACATGCATACAGAACAACAATAGATAACAATACGTAAACAATTTTTTTCATTTTTAAAGAATTTTACAATTAAATGCAAATTTAATATAAATAATCACAAATAACACAAACAATTCTAAATTAGAATTAAGATAATTTCATACTTTTTAATTATTAAAATCCTATCATTTTAGTACTTTCGCACAATTTTACTAAACTTTTTATTTTTAAATGTCCATTCTATTAACAGGTGTAACAGGGTTTCTTGGTAAAGTTCTTTTATGGAAAATTCTTGACGAGAATCAATATGACAAAATTTATGTGATAATCCGACCCAAAAAAGGGATTAACTCACAGGATAGATTGGAAAAAATTGCAAAGGGCCGTGATTGTTCCAAAATTCACATATTGCCATTTGACCTTTCGGAGCTAAAAGAAAGTGCTTTTTCAGACGATTATTTTGATTCCGTTGAGCAAATTGTGCATTCAGCTGCAAGTGTGTCCTTTAACAATCCCTTCTTAAAGGAATATCAGGAAAATGTAACGAACACAATAAATTTATTAAATTCAGTTGTAAAGAAATGCAGAAACTTACGATCATTCATTCACATTTCTACAGCCTTCGTTCAACCTAGAGATGAAAAAAACTATTTGCAAAATAAAACAAATGAAATTATTGAAACCAATGATCACCATTTGGATACATATACGCAAACAAAAAACATTTGTGAACATATTTTAATTCGAGAATGCACTCAAAATAATATAACCTTGAAGATTATAAGACCTAGTGTTATTGGACCAAGCCTAAGCTTTCCATATAATGGTTTTGTAGACAATTACCTTGCATCCACCGGAGCTGTAATATTATATAAAAGAGGTGTTTTTAAAATAATCAGTAAGCAACATACAGCCAATATTATTCCTGTTGACATTGTAGTTGATTGCATCTTGTTTGTCATTAATAAAAGTCCAAAAGATTTAATTATTCCTTGTGTTGCTCCTTTCAATATCGTTGCACATGATTCAAAAGAATATTTGAATTCTAGTTTCATTGTAAATCATAATTATTATAAATTAACAAGTGCATTGATTGATCGCAGCAAACTATTTATTTTTTCGATAATAGACAGAAAAAAATCGAAACAATTATTGAATGCATTAGACCGAGTTGTTAATTCATACCCTTTGCACAAATATACTTTTACCAATTCTGTTTATAACGTTGACATAGATAAAACCAAGTATGTCACTGGCTCTTTTTTTCCTGGAATAGACGCTTTTATGAAGGAAGACAAATCAAATAAAGCAAAGAAATAGTCAACTAGAAAAAACTTTTTTGCAGGCAAAATACGTCAATCCTTTTCTGAAAAAGTAGAATAATTCTGTCCCATTAAACTTGAACTAACTTAGCCTAAAATTATTCAATTTATTTAATTTACTTTGATGCTAATTATTTAAAATTTTATTTATGAAAACGATTTTTAGTTTATTTGTTATGGCTATGTTAAGCTTCAATAGCTTTTCTCAAAACAGCACAAAAGTTCTTGGTATTTGGCAAGCAAAAATGAAAGATAAGTTTATGACGGGAACAGATATTGGTATTACCTCTGCTCCTTATTCAAGTAGATTTATATACTATGTCTTTTCAAAGGATAAAATGTACTTTGTTTTAGCGGCAAATAAAACCTCTATAACGTCTGCTGGAATTGGTGGCCTGATAACAAAACAAGATGCAATGGATGGAACCTACGCCGTATATGATTCAATGGATTTACTTCCTGAAGATATTCGATCAAAATATGAAGCTTGGAATCCCTTTGCAGACAAAACATTCTTTGTAGAAGGTGATATCCAAGGAAATTTATTCAGCTTTTACTACGATGTAACAGCCAATAAGTTTATGGGACTCAATAAAGAAACGCCGATTCAACTAGTTAATGTTGGAGCATTCAAATAAAACCCAATTTATACTTTAAAAAAGTGAGTCTTAGCTGATTCACTTTTTTTTTTGATTAACATAAAATTCTGCCAATAAAACAACTCTGATTTTCTTAAAATTCATTGTTTTTCAACCATTTTAATAAAGGATTTGAGCCCTTTAATTTTATTTATCAGTTTGTTTTGTAAAACGTCATTGAAAGGTTTATCTTTCGCAAAGTGCCTTTCTGAAGCGTTTTTAAGACCATTCATTTTAATATCATGTTCAATTGCTCGGATTTTCTTTTTCAATTTTCGTTCAACCGATAATTTTTCATTTACAATAATTCCGGTAATTTTTTGTTTTCGATGACTTCCAATTCGACGTAATTTTTTGTAATTTACATCAAAACCATTTTCTCTAATCACTTGAATCATTGATTGAATTAGCTCATCCGAGATATTTACGTTGGAGGAAAATGTTAAGTCATCCGCGTAACGCGAATAGGTTAGTTGATTTAGTTCACAAAATCGCATGAGTTTCAAATCCAATTCATACGAACATAAATTTGCCAATATTGGCGAAGTTGGCGCTCCCATTGGTAAGGTTCCTTTGTAAGTGCAAAGTAAGGCCAAGCACGTTGCAATCTCGTCATTAATACCCCAAGAACTCAATAAATTTTTAACTCTTTTAGCTCTAATACTGGTAAAATAGTCCTTTAAATCAATTACCAAAATATTTCTTTTGCCTATATGCGGTTTTGCATTAGTAACAATCGATCTGTTTGCCGTGTTTGACTTCGGAACGAAACCATGAACACATGAAGGAATTTGGAATTCATAAATTGCTTGAAAATAAAGATTTAACCTACGTTGAATTTTCATTAATTCAGCATTAGGCTGACAAATCAAACGGGGTTTTCCTTTTTTCTTTGGAAGTTTAAATTCAGTATAACTAGGATTATTAATCACTTGCTCTACACGCAAAGGTGTTAGGTTCAATAAATTGGACAATTCTCTCCAATTAGTTACGCTCAATAAAGTAAATGCTCTTGAATCAGCTAGTGAATTTGAATACGGGAAAAATTCCTGATTTGATGTTAGTATCATTTTACGGATTGCTTCCATATCGGAATTTCTTTTTTCAAAAGGCAAAAGCCATTTCATATCGCCATTGATCATAGACTAATAAATAAAAACTGCCGGTCGTTATCTCTGTTGGCGATTGCGGGGATGCGAAGCATTCACGCGATCGGAGATCAAAATCTCTCTTTCTTTAATGGATTGCGGAACACAATCTCTAATCGTACCATGCGACTCATATCTTGGACCGGCAGTATGGGGTTAAAAAGGTGGATCTTCGTCCTCTAATTCTTTTAATCTATCCTGAATAATTTGAATTCTTGCATCAGCTGGAATAAATGATATAAAACTTCCGAAAGGCAAATTATGTTTTATGGATGTTCGCCCCACATAACCATTTCGATTTTTCGCAACGTCAATTTCAATAATATTTTTCGTTGAAATCCCATTCTCATCTTCCAGAAAACCGTAGTATTCAGCTCGATACAAGAATAAAATTTTATCTGCATCTTGTTCAAAGGAACCTGATTCGCGCAAATCACTCAAAATTGGTCTTCTATCCCCTCCTCTTGTCTCACAACTTCTACTCAATTGACTTGTAGCAATTACGCAAATATTTTTTTCGCGCGCCAGATTCTTTAATTCTCTACTTATGTATCCCAATTCTAAATCCCGCTGATATCGGTATCTATTTGAACCTAGCAATTGAAGAAAATCGATATATATTACTTTAATTCCTTTTTCATCGATGTATTTTTCACATAGAATCCGAAATGCATGCATGCTTTTAATTACCTCATCGCTAATATAAATTGGGAGTTGTTCAATATCTGCTTTCACGCGTTCAATCCTTTTCCATTGACTAGGTGAAAGACTGTTATTTTTGAAGTATTTGTATTCGACTTCTGATAAGGAGGAAAGTAGATTTAACATAAAATGTTCTTTTCCAGTATCTAAAGCAAAATATAAAACAGGAAACTTCTTGGCAGCTTCAAGAGCAAGGTGATTTAAAAACTTGGTTTTTCCTATACCAGGTCTTGCTCCGATTATAATAAACTCTCCTTGCCCAAATCCACCCGTGATTGAATCTAAATGCTCAATATTACTTTTACACTCAAATTCCTTTTGTTCTATTTTCAATGAGGACATAGAATTTTCAACCAATTCATTAAAACTAATGGGTTGTTTTACCTCATCTAAAGCGAGATGTTGATTCTCGGCTAAAAGTTCCGACAACTTATCAAATACATATTCATCAGAAAAGGTAGGATTTTCAGATATATCTTGTAGGCGTTTACGAAATTTCACATTGTTTTCCATCCTGTCTTTTGTATTAAAACTCATCATCTAAAAAATCAGCAGAAAAAAGCCCTGCCGATTTATTTTCTTCATACCTTCTTACGGAATGACCTATCTTTTCTAACACTGCTGAGTACTCAGTGCGCTCAAATGAGGCAACATTTTTCGAGCGAATATTAATTCTATTTGTTATCGATTGTGCATTTATTCCTGCCCCTAAAAATGTGAAAATCCATTTGTTTGTTTCATTTAAACGATCAATGTCTTTAGCGATCTGTTCATAGGAATATTTGCGTGATGAATTTTCATACCCATCTGTCAAAATCACTAAGACAACCGTTGCTTTATCTTCATTTATTTCATTTCCAAACTTCTCCTCTATAGAGTAAATAGCATGACCAATGGCATCTAAAAGTGATGTTGAGGTACCAGGATTGTAATTTTCTCTATTCAATAATGGAATATCTTCCACTTTACCAAAACGAATGACATCAATTACTTCGTGTTCAAAATACGTTACAGAGACAATGTAGTCGTTTTGAGGAAATTCCTCCTTCAGTTTTTTTATGGTCTTTAATTGTGTGTTAAATCCTTCAATCGTTTGATTCTCCAGTCCCGCCATGGAACCGCTTTGATCCACTACAAAGTGGTAAATTGTTTTGTTGTTCATTGTTATTTATTTTTATTAATTCATTTTTATTTCCCTTTCAAGCGACACTTTGCAGACAGTTGGAAATCTCATTCCTACTATTTTCTTCCCTCGAATAGTAAAGGCAAATCGATATACAACCTCATTTCTCGCTGCATTCGGTTTGGCACACAAGGGTCTATCTAAATCTACTCGATTACCCGAAAAAGGATCGTAATCCGGAAACCGAAATTCTAAAACGGGCTGACAAGGCTTATGATCGGAAGTAAAACCTTTGTTTACAACAGTATGCATCAATTTATCAATGGATTTCGTTTCCTTAAAATATCTATAAAAGGAAGTTAATACACTTCCTTTAGACATCCTATTGAAAAAATTACCATTATCGTCTAATATATCATCCAAAACTTCAATATCCCTCCCCAAGAATGCAGCTTCAAACTTTCTCAAGACAAATGATTCCTCTTGTTTTTCTTTCTCTGATATTCTTGTTAGAAGATACGATTCCATACTGTTTTTTTATTCTTGTGGGACAAGCATTAGGCAAAGTATATACCAATACATAAAATGAAGATTTTTACATAATTTTTTGTATTTTTACTAGTAATTATTACAATTATATATCAAAATTTTATATATATTTAATTATGAAAATTCTTATCTCTTGGCATGCTTACAATCAAGATTTTACTGCTGGTCAGGTTGTAGATGACGGTCCAACCAATTCATTTCATCGGTATTTTTACAGACATGACAAACATATTATTTTATCCGCCGAAAAAGAGGAAGATTTGCGTGCCTTGCATTTACGGAGTCATTTAGTTAAAACGTATTCAGATAGAAACATTGGAATTCGCTACATGGACCTTAATGACCCTATTGACCATGCTGAAATCCAATCGAAAATTCATCCCTTTTTGGCCGAATTGAAAGATGAAGACATTGATATCTTTGTCTCTCCAGGAACTCCAGCAATGCAAGTTGTTTGGTACCTTGCTCACATGAGTTTGAATCTAAAAACAACGCTTTATCAAACACGACCTGCAAAATTCACCTTAAAGAAAGACCGTCCTGAATTGATCAAAATAAAGATGGAACGTTCAGCACTTGGAATGACAGCTTTATATCACCAACAAGACATTAAAAAATCTAGTTCAGATAATTATTTCACAACTCCTGGAATAGAAAAAATCTATGAGAACGCTCGTAAAGTTGCTTTAACCGACGAAGTTTCTGTATTAATTCTTGGTGCTAGTGGAACGGGAAAGGAAAATCTAGCAAAATACATTCATAAGAATTCTATTAGATCTAATAAACCCTACATTGCAATAAACTGCTCAGCATTCAGCGATACCTTGCTTGAATCTCGTTTGTTTGGCTATAAAAAAGGAGCTTTTACCGGTGCTGATAAAGATAGTGAGGGTTTATTTGAATTAGCCAATGAGGGAACCATTTTCCTAGATGAAATAGGTGATATTTCACCCTACATGCAACAATCTTTGCTTCGTGTTTTGCAAGAAAAAGAAATCATGCCTTTGGGAGGAAAAGCAAAAAAAATTGATGTTCGAATAATTGCGGCAACCAATCAAAGCTTAGTTAAACGCTGCGAAGAAGGACTTTTTCGTTGGGACTTGTATTACCGTTTATCGGTTGTTGAATTGGATTTACCAACATTAATTCAACGTGGAAAAGCAGACTTGAAACAAATGATTGATTTCTTCTTAACACAAAAGAAAAAACAACTCAGGAAACCGCAAAAATTAACCCTTACGAAGCCTGCACTAGAAGTTCTTCTTAATTATTCCTACCCCGGAAATGTTCGTGAATTGGAAAATATCATATCACGTCTATATGTTTTCAATGATGAAAAAGTGACGGAGGAAGTATTGCCAAAACGACTTAAGCAAGAACCCACCGAACAGCCCATGCATTGGGAACACATTGAAAAGGAACACATTAAAAAAGTACTTTTACATTTCAAAGGAAATAAACGTCAGAGTTCAATAGCTATTGGCTGGACAATTAACACACTGAATGCAAAGATGGAGAAATATGGGTTGGGATAGTAACCTAAATTATCTGTAAATTATAGTATTTTCGTAATGTTTATATTAAAAATAGAATTCACCTTGTACCCCAAAATAAAGCTTCATTTTATATTGATTGGATTAATTATTTTATGCGAGTCATGTTCAAATCTTTCGCCAGCAGGATTCTGGACTTCATTTCAAAAAGATTTAATCATTAAACAGGAAAGCGATCAAGGTCCTTGGGGCGGCACTAGAATAATCCATTGGAAAACAAAATCTACTAAACCCTTTAGCGAAAAAGAACTTCTTGATTTTGCGACAATAAATGATTGGAAATTGGTTGAAAGTCATTCATTTGAAACAAGTACAGCAAGTAATTCAACCTTATCAAGTTTAAAAAGTAATGAATATTCATTGGACAAGTTACGAAACTAAGTTTTAGCAAAGGAAATCGTACAAGGCTGGAAATTGTATGTTTTCAAAACAACTTGGATGTTAGTAGATCAAAAAGATACTGGTGAAACGTTTGAAAATGGTTTTATCTTGCTAAATTCAACTAAAACTGAGTTAAAAATCATTCATTTTTGGGGAGAATAATATGAAGTCAACTAAACATAGAAGTTTAATTCCAACCCATCATTTATTATTTACTTTCATTTTTGCAAGTTGTATGATAATTCTGCTATCCAGCTGCGATGCGTTGTTGATTATGTCCTATTCTGTAAAAAACAAATCAAAAAAGGAAATTATGGTATTTGTCCCAAATTTCCCAGTTGACGGTATTTATGGCCATTTCAAGGAGCGAAAAGATACGTTCATTACTCTGTTACCTAACCAGGAAATAATTGTTGGACTAAATACAAACATTGATTTTCCTTGGGCAACAAAAAACATTTACCGAACTCAACCGGGAATTTGTGGAATTAAAGTCATGAAGTCCGAATTAATCGAAAGAATTGGCTGTACAAAAAAGGAATGGAAATACAGAAAAGGTGTTTCAACGCTGAAGATTAAGTAGTTTTTCATTTAGAAAAAGCTATTTCTCTTTATTTCATTTCTCTTTTAATGTTGCATTATGTAGCACTTGTGGAGGATGTTTTTGAATGCAAAGTTAAATTCGCTGAAGATAATGCCCTTCGTGATATACTAGACTAATAGAAAAAGGAATTTTAATAAAAAGTTCTCAAAGAGGTTTAAGAACGAACTATGTTCTGAAAATAGTGGGAGAGTTTTAAATTAACACCCAAAATTATAGTCTTTAAAAAAGTATTATTTCAAGGATTTTGAAATTAAATTGATAAAAATTCGTTCTTAAATCACATATTATCAATTTTTAAATCTTCAATGTGAAAGGCAAATCAAGTATTCAAAAGTCTTTTATTTTAGATATTTTATTGTGTTTTTCCGGAAAACTATTTAGTCAATCTTGGAATCAAACGACTTCATTTCCTGGTACTCCACGCGATGACGCCTCCTATTTTAAGATTGGAACGAAGCATTATATTGGGACAGGCCGTGAAGTAGGTTTTGGATGCACGCGCGATTTTTATATTTACGATGAATCTACCTTAAGTTGGGGCAACTCCTACCCTATACCTTTAGGAAAAGAACGACAATATGCAAGTGGCTTTGCTTATAATGGAAAAGGTTATCTGTTTGGAGGAGAAAACTGCTCTGGATTCTACTTCAACGACTTTTGGACTTACGATCCTGCAAATGATATCTGGACTGAGTTAAACACATTACCTTCTGCCGGGAGAGCCGGAATGGTTCATTGTGTATTACAAGACACTTTGTATATCATTGGCGGAAGAAATACAAACGGTATTTTGAATGAAGTATGGACTTTTAATTTTAGCACCCAAACTTGGTCTCAAAAAAACAACCTCCCAACCAATGGAATTTGGCGAGGAATAGCTTTTACGTTTCAAAATAATGTATTTATTGGATTAGGCAGAAACAATTTGAATAACCAAATGGGATACAATGCTGAAATTTTAAGTTATCAATCAGGTTCAGACTCGTGGTCTGCATTACCAAATCTCAATTGGGGAACCCGATCCTATGTGGGTTGTGCTCAAACAGATAGTTTGTTGTTTTTATTTGGCGGATTAGATTCTACAGGACAAATTCTTAGCTCGGTGGAGCGTATTCATTTAAGTGATTTTACAACTGATTTACTACCCGATTTTCCTTCCGTTGCAAGAAAAGGAGGTGTGGCTTTTTTAGTTCAAAACGATTTATACTACACAACGGGCGTTTCCACAGATACACGCTTCAATGAAACATGGAACCTTGAAAATGTTGCTAACATAGAAGAAGTTAAATTATTCGATATCGAGATTTTCCCGAATCCATGTTCAACTGAATTGACAATTCAGGCCTTTGAACCAATCATTTCCATTGAAATTATTGATGAATTAGGAAGAATACTATTTACAGAAAAAATCAATGCTACTCATTTTCAATTTCCTACATTTTTTTTGGTATCCGGAAATTATAATATCAGGGTTAAAACAGAAAACTATGAACGGATAGAAAAGTTAGTAATCCGTAAATAATTATAGTTATGTATTTAGTGTTTATAAATCAAAGACAACCGAGGAATCCTTATTAAAATCCCTATCAATAAAGGGTGTGTAAAAACGTCAGCTATTGTGATGTTATAAATTCGATTTATATCAATAAGTCGATTAAAATCACGATGGAACGTTTTCAAAATTGGGGTTGAAATAGATTCAAAAATGCCTCTAGGAAATTCGGATATACTAAGTAGCGCAAATTTTTTAAGAATAACTTTGAGTTAGTAAAAAACACGTTTAAATGATTTCAAAAATAGAATTGAAAAAGATCCAAACGTGTTTTTATGAATTATTGTTGGATTGACATTAAACGGCTTATTCTAAAGCTTTTCCATTACGTATGTATACATTCCGTCTCCGCGATATTCGTACCCTTTAATTTTTCGGGATCCAATATATAAATTGGTCAAAGTGGAAAGGGAAACTGTTCCATTTGAATTCGTAATGGCAGTTACCAAATTTTGACTTCCATTTGATTCGTTATCCAAATTTTGTTGAATGTTCCAAGTACCTAACAAAGTATCTGACAACGTAACCTTAGAAAGTGAGTTATCCGAATTAAATTCAACTGTTTGATTGCTGAATTGGTCTGTAATATCCTTATTCACAAAAGAACCAAAGGGTCTAAATTGTACTGATTTATACCTCCATTTTCCTTGAACTTTTAGCGCCGGAGATTTAAAAACAGAATTTTGCGAACAACTTGTAACGATTACAAGTAAAAGAATCCCGAAAACACTTTTTTTAATTGTTAACTTTTTCATGGCTCTTAGATTTAGTGAAACAATAAATTAATTGATAGAAATATACAAAAAATATAACAGAAATTATACCTTTTAACAAAATTATTTTCGAATTAGGGAATAAAATTCAAAATTGAAATGCAATTAATTAGGAAGATTGAATAATCAGCTACTCAACAAATTAATTACTTTTTGTGGCCATAAGAATTTCCAATTATAAAATTACTTCATTCACCACCCATGAAGTAACCAATTGAGCATCAATCAATTCGCCTGAATGATTCTTATCATCTAATCGTAAGTTAAGAAGTTCTTTTTTGATTTTCGTTGAAAATGGCGCTTGATCAAGATAAACTCCCGAAGGAATTTTATTTTGAAGTCGTATGTAGCCATTTGTAACTTTATCTCCGTTTATTTCGCCCGGATTTACTGGAAGATGTTCCGTTATCAAGAGATTTGGAATGTGCTTCGTGTTATCCAAAATTTTGAGAATGCTTTCATTACTCAAGTGTTGCAACACCTGTCTGATAATACACAAATCAACTTGGGGAATTTCAGCTTGGTAAGACGAGGCATCCACACACAAAAAATGAATGTTTTTGGACTGGTAATTCTTATTGAGATGAACAACCAAAGACGGGACAACGTCTAATCCTTTGTATTCAACTTCAACTTTTTTAAGTAATTCTCCAGTTACATTAAAATCACCACAGCCAATTTCACAAACTGTTTTGATGTTATTTTCCTTGATAAAATCGGAAACTGTATCAATATAAATCTGAACATCTTTGATATAAGTTCCTTCTCCCGAGTAAAAATTCTCCTCTCCCTCTCCACCCCACTGATGGTTGTCATAAATCTTCGAAAATATTTCCTTGTTCGAGCGATTTCGATTAAGAATATCTGAAATATAGCGTTTTACCGTTTGAATCATAAAATTTGCCTTTCTTAGAAAATCTAAGTTAAGAAACTACAAATCAAACTTGATTCCTTGTGCCAATGGCAAACTGTCTGAATAATTGATCGTATTTGTTTGACGACGCATATATATTTTCCAAGAATCAGAACCCGATTCTCTTCCTCCACCTGTTTCTTTTTCGCCACCAAATGCACCACCAATCTCAGCACCTGAAGTTCCAATATTTACATTAGCAATTCCACAATCTGAACCTGCCTGAGATAAAAATGCTTCGGCTTCTTTTAAATTATTAGTCATGATTGCTGATGAAAGTCCTTGTGGAACGCCATTTTGCATACGAATTGCATTTTCCAATTCATCAGAATATTTCATGATATATAAAATTGGAGCAAACGTTTCGTGTTGAACAATTTCAAAATGATTTTCTGCCTCAACAATCGCAGGTTTCACATAACATCCAGATTCATAGCCCGCTCCAGTCAAAACTCCTCCTTCAACAATTACTTTTCCACCTTCTGCTTTCGCTTTTTCAATTGCATTCAAATAAGCAGAAACTGCATCTTTATCAATCAATGGTCCCACGTGATTTGACTGATCCAAAGGATCTCCAATTTTCAACTGTCCATAGGCTTTAACTAAAGCTTCTCTTACTTTATCGTAGATAGAATCGTGAATAATCAATCTTCGCGTAGATGTACAACGTTGACCTGCCGTTCCAACAGCTCCAAATACAGCTCCGGGTACAACCATTTTCAAATCGGCTGTTGGCGTGATGATAATTGCATTATTTCCTCCTAACTCTAACAATGAACGACCCAATCTTGCGCCAACTGCTGCTCCAACTGATTTACCCATGCGAGTTGAACCTGTTGCAGATACTAAAGGAATTCGTGCGTCCTCAGCCATCAATTTTCCAATTTCAGCGCCACCAATAACAACACTTGAAACCCCTTCAGGAACTCCATTCGCGTCAAAAACTTCTTTCGTAATTTGTTGACAAGCAATTGCAGTAATTGGCGTTTTTTCAGACGGTTTCCAAATACAAACATCACCACAAACCCAAGCTAATGCTGTGTTCCAATTCCAAACAGCAACAGGAAAATTGAATGCTGAAATAATTCCAACAATTCCAAGCGGATGATATTGCTCATACATTCTATGTCCAGGTCTTTCTGAATGCATCGTTAATCCATACAATTGTCGAGATAATCCAACTGCAAAATCACAGATATCAATCATCTCCTGAACCTCACCCAAGCCTTCTTGAAGAGATTTTCCCATTTCGTAAGAAACAAGTTTTCCCAGTGGCTCTTTGTAAAAACGAATCCTTTCTGCCAATTGACGAACAACCTCTCCCCTTTTCGGAGCTGGAATCAATCTCCATTGTGCAAATGCCTCTTGAGCTTTCAAAACTACCGCTTCGTAATCAGCTTCTGTTGCAGAATTTACAGTGGCAATTAATTTTCCATCCACTGGAGAAATTGAGTCAATTCGCTCTCCTCTGGTTTTAAACCATTTACCTCCTGTTGAGGCTCCATTATTTTCTGTTTCAATTCCTAATTGTTCAAGAATTTGAAAAATCTCTGTTTCATTTACAACTGCTGACATACGATTAATTTTGTTGACAAAGATACTAGCAAATTTTAATTGAGAAGTGTTTAAAACCGATTTATTTCTTTTGAAAACACAACCCATTAACTATACTATAGTGTCATTTACAGCCTTATTATTATCATTTTTTTAAGAAACATTTTAGTGAGATTTAATTTTTCCTTCATACTTTTTAATCAATTTTTTCAAAACAAAGATTTTGTGAGTAGCTTTGCAGCATGATGCAAAATACATTTTTGAGAAGGTTATTCTATTACTTAATTGGTGTTAGTATTGGATTAATCTTCGTTTTTTTTGTATTTGGAAATAGAGGTTGCAGCTGGTTACCACAAAACAAGGTAAAGGAAACTATCAATCATAAAATTTTAATCAGTGCGTCAAAAAAAATATCAGCTAAAAACATACAGAAAATTCTTGAGGATTCAGAAGTAAATTTTGATAAAAGCAATAAAAATACTGCATTTAAAACGTATCTTTTTGAATCAGCGGAAAATAAAAATCAATTTTATATTACTTTCACTTCGGATTCTTATTTAGCAGTTGTACATGATGAACTTAATCAGCTTCAAGCTTTTAAAACAGATACTTTTCTAAAAATTATAAATCTTCCAGAGGAGAAATTTTCACTTTTTAACTTCGATGTTTCACAGCAACTTTTATCTAAATTAAAACAAGCGCAATTTAACCGAGAGAATTATTCTAAAACACTCCTCAATACTGGTTTCATACAATATAACGTCCAAAAAAACAATAACACAGAGGCCGTATTTCTATTGGCAAATGGTTTAGATTCTACATTAATGTATTTTACATGGAAAGATGTTATCCTAACTCCTGTAAAAGTCAATCCTAATAATACCACACCAAACTAGTAAATTATTTTCATAAATACTAACAAACTAATTATAATTACAACAAATAGCTATATTTGAAACATGGAATTTTCAGCAGAGCAAATTTCGGGATTATTAAATGGAAAGATTGAGGGTGATACGGCCGTTTGCGTTAATACATTAGCAAAAATTGAAGAAGGCCACACAGGCGCTCTTTCCTTTTTGGCCAATCCTAAATATGAAGAATTCATTTACACAACTAAATCATCGATTTGCATCGTTAATGATTCATTTTCTCCTTCAAAACCTCTACCGGAAAGTTTGACCTTAATCAAAGTTGAAGATGCCTATTCTTGTTTTGCAAAACTACTCGAACTTTACAGTCAAATTTCAAAGAAAAAACCCGGAATTGAGAGCCCGGTTAGTATAGCCGAAAGCGCAACTCTTGGAAAAGATATTCATATCGGTTCATTTAGCTATTTAGCAGAACGATCTAAAATTGGTGATAATGTTATCATTTATCCGCAGGTTTATATAGGTGATAACGTTGAAATTGGTGAAAACACGATCATTCATCCCGGTGTTAAAATATATAACGATTGTAAAATCGGAATGAATTGTATTATTCATGCAGGAGCGGTTATTGGAGCAGATGGATTTGGATTTGCACCCGATGAAAATGGAAATTTCCAAAAAGTACCTCAAATTGGCAATGTTGTAATAGAAGATAATGTTGAAATCGGGTCAAACACAACGATTGATCGAGCAACCATGGGATCTACCTTTATTCGAAAGGGTTCGAAGATTGATAATTTATGTCAAATTGCACACAACGTTGATTTTGGTTCTAACTCGGCCATGGCAGCCCAAGCAGGAATTGCCGGATCAGCAAAAATTGGGAACCGTGTTTTAATTGGCGGGCAAGCAGGAATAAGTGGGCATCTACACATCGCAGATGAAACTAAAATTGTAGCACAATCAGGAATTCCATCGACTGTCAAAAAAGCAGATACGCTAATGGGATCTCCCGGAATTCCAATTGAAGATTTCAAAAAATCATATTTTGGTTTTAGAAAACTCCCATTCATCTTGAGTAAAATACAAGAACTGGATAAAAAAATAAAAGATATTACATCAGATACTAAATAATTGAAAATGGCAGATTATCAACATACGCTAAAAGATATTGTAAAAATTGTAGGAGTCGGACTTCATACTGGTGAAAAGGTGAACCTTGAAATTCATCCAGCACCTGAAAATTCTGGGTTTAAATTCCAACGGATTGATTTACCCAATGAACCGCAAATTAAAGCCGATGTTGATTTTGTCATTTCAACAGATCGTGGGACAACGTTAGAACAAAATGGTGCCCGTGTTTATACGACGGAACATGTTCTAGCCGCATTGGTTGGTTGCGGGGTTGATAATGCCTTAATAAAATTAGATGCACCTGAAATTCCAATAATGGATGGGAGTTCTCTGCCTTTCGTTCATGCAATTCAACATGTTGGAGTAGAGCAACAAACTGCTGTACGTGAATATTTCGAACTTTCAGAAAATATTCCATGGGAAGATTTGGAAAAAGGGATTGAATTTTTGGCCATTCCAGACGTAAATTATAGAATTACGGTAATGGTTGATTATAAATCTCCAGTTTTAGGAACACAGCATGCTAGCATGTATCACATAGGAGAGTTCAACGAACAAATCGCTTCTTGTCGCACCTTTGTTTTCTTGCGTGAATTAGAATTTTTAGCGAGCAATAATTTAATTAAAGGTGGTGATTTAGATAACGCAATTGTTTTAGTTGATAAAGTGGATGTTCCACAAGAGGAATTGAATCGTTTAGCAAAATTATTAGGTAAAGAAAGTCTAAAAGTTTCGATAGATGGAATTGGTGTATTAAACAGTACAAAGCTTCAATACGAAAATGAACCCGCTCGACATAAATTATTGGATATTGTTGGCGATTTAGCATTGGTTGGAAAACCAATAAAGGCGCATATTTTAGCAGCAAGACCGGGTCATTCAGGAAATGTTCGCTTTGCCAAAGTTTTAAAAGAACAAATCAAAAAACAAAGTAATGAAGGGCGTAAATTCGATTTAACGAAAGATCCGCTTTACACGATAAATGATATTGAAAAGATGTTACCGCATCGCTATCCGTTTTTGATGATTGATAAAATCATGGAGATTCATGAAAATTCCATTATCGGTGTTAAAAACATTACTATGAACGAACCGATTTTCACGGGACATTTTCCGGGCAATCCTGTTTTTCCGGGTGTACTACAGTTGGAAGCAATGGCTCAAACAGGTGGGATATTCGCATTGAGTAAAGTTGAAGATCCACATTTGTACTCAACGTATTTCATGAAGATCGACAAAGTGAAATTTAAACAAAAGGTTCTGCCAGGTGATACAATTGTTTTTGAATTAAAATTGATTTCTCCTATTCGAAGAGGCTTAGTAGAAATGGAAGGAAAGGCATATGTAAACGGAAAAGTTGTTTGCGAAGCAGAAATGCTTGCCCAAGTAATTAAAGACAAAGCAGAATGATAAGTAATTTAGCTTCTATTTCCCCATCTGCTGAACTTGGTAACAATGTGCAAATTGATCCCTTTTCAACAATTCATGCCAATGTAAAAATTGGAAATAACACCAAGATTCATTCAAATGTCTCCATTTATCCGAATACAACGATTGGTGAAAATTGTGAAATTTTTCCGGGTGCCGTAATTGGTGTTATACCTCAAGATTTAAAATTTGATGGAGAAAACACAACTGTAACAATTGGAAATAATACGGTAATTCGCGAATGCGTAACCATTCATCGAGGAACCAAAGACCAATGGAATACTGCAGTTGGAAATAATTGTCTATTAATGACTTACGTTCATGTTGCACATGATTGTCAAATTGCAAACAATGTGATTTTAGCAAGTTATGTTGGATTATCAGGTCATGTAAAAATTGATGATTTTGCAATACTTGAAGGAAAGGTAGCTGCTCAACAATTTGCTCATATTGGAGCACATACATTTATTGGCGGAGCTTCACTCATTCGAAAAGACATTCCGCCTTTCATCAAAGCAGCCCGGGAACCAATGACCTTCGCGGGAGTTAATTCAGTTGGCCTAAGAAGAAGAGGTTACACGGATGAACAAGTACGAGAAATTGAAGATATTTATCGCGTTCTTTACGTTCAAAACAATAATTTAACTAAAGCTATTGAGTTAGTTCGTACAACTATTCCAGAAAGTGAAATGCGTGAAACTATTCTCAAATTTATTGAGTCCTCGGACAAAGGTGTTATTCGAGGAATGATTTGATTTAAAGCTCAAAAACGAAATTAACCTACAATAAATAGTAACAGAAAAAGACCAGCAAAATAGCCAATAGCAGCAAGAAGAGTAATTCGTTTGAAATACCAACCAAAGCTTATATTTTCCATTCCCATGGCTACTACTCCAGCAGCAGATCCAATTATTAACAGTGATCCTCCCGTTCCTGCTGTGTAGGCAATTAAATGCCAAATTGAATCGTCAGGTGCATACGTTGAAAACATTCCGATAGAAGCAGCAACCAATGGCACATTATCAATAATTGACGATGCAATTCCCAAAGCACCTGCAAAAATCTCAAGAGGAATGGAAGCACTTACCGACTGGCCAAATTGAAAAATCATACCAAGAGATTCCATAGAAGCAATAGTCATAAGAATTCCTAAGAAGAATAATATGGAGGGCATTTCAATTTTACCCAAAGCTTTCATTGTAGGTCCGTTTCCGTGTGCTTCATTCATTGAGAATGTGCGATTACTTTTAACTTCGGAAATAACAGCGTAAACTCCTAACGCCAACATCATTCCTAAATAAGGAGGTAAATGGGTAATTGTTTTAAAAATAGGAACAGAAATAATCAAAGCTAAGCCAATAATTAACATTTGTATACCTTCCTTCTGCTTTGTTTTCTCTACGTGAAGATCAAATTCACCTTGAAAAATTTTAAAATAAGATGCGACGAAAACAGGAACTATCATACATATTAGAGATGGCAACCCAAGTAAAACAACTAATTTTTGTGTAGTTACTTTATTTGCCATCCATAACATAGTCGTTGTCACATCTCCAATTGGTGTCCATGCTCCACCTGCATTGGCTGAAATAATGATTATTCCAGCATACCAAAATCGCAATTCCTTTTCGTGTATAATCTTACGCAAAATCGTAATTAAAACAATAGTTGCAGTTAGATTATCAATAATTGCAGAGAGAACAAAAGACAGCCCAGCAATTATCCAAAGTAACGATTTCTTCTTTCTTGTTTTAATTAATTGCTGTATACTACCAAAACCATTAAAATGATCAATCATTTCTACAATAGCCATTGCCCCCATTAAGAAAATTAAGATTTCCGT
>JBIKIQ010000007.1:0-143799 GCA_044361535.1 Crocinitomicaceae bacterium | reverse complement strand
TTTTGGTACATTTTACTATTCCAAAATAAAAATCCTTTGTGCTTACTCTTCTCTGCAAATTGACTTAAATCCCATGTGATTGGATTTACAACCAATTTCCCTTTATACCATTTTTCATACTTGTCTTTATTAATTTTCTTTTTAAAGGTATTCCAAGTTACAAAACCATAATTTTCCGCAGGATTTTTCATCAAACCTAAAGATGTAAACATTGTCCCTTCAATTCCAATACCTGGAATATATGCTGCAACCAATTGTTTTTGCAGAGGGGTTCCATCAAAAAAATCTTTTAAGAGCAAAGATAAATGTGTTGATCCCTGACTATGACCCGCCAAAATTATAGGCCTTCCTTTATTAAAGTTTTTAAGATAATAGGTAAATGCTTCTTTAATATCCGAATATGCCAAAAGAAGCGCCTCTTTCCCGCCTTGATTTATCAAATTATAGGACCGAATATGAGCTTGCCTGTAAAAGGGAACGTACAATCTACCGCTTTCCGCCCAAGCAGAAGCTTGAAACTTAACCGCTTGATTAATTACCTTGGTTCTTTGGTCACTTTGTTCTATTCCAATATTCCAATTCGTATCTTTTTTATCAAGAAACAAAGTTGGATAAACATAAAATACATCTGCCTTAGCTATCCAAGAAGAATCAGTAATGTAGTTTTTCAATTGATCATTTGAAAAACTAGGCAAAACGGCCCAATTTTTCGCATCAGCATAATCTACAGATTGTGAAAAGGTATTAATACTATTTATGCTATACAATAAAATTATAATCTGTAATTTCGCTATTGCTTTCATTGGTAGGATTTAATGACAAACAAAATTAACATACAGCAATCGATTTTATGTATATTTTCAATTATATTTCTTGTAATTAATTCATTAGATTGTCATGCGGAGGACACGCTCAAACCTAAAAAAGATTCACTAAAAATTGAGAAAGCATGGAAGTTCAAATTTATCTATCAATTGAATGGTACGCAATCATCTTTTGTTAATTGGAACGCCGGTGGACGAAACAACCTTTCTCTAATTGGTACAATTAGTACGGGAAACTATTATTCAAAAGGGGATTCAAAATGGTCAACCGATTTAATTCTGGCCTTAGGTGGAATACGGTATTTTGATAATCTTGTTGGAAATTCACTTCAAAAAACAGATGATAAAATTGACTTTAGTAGTATATACGGACAAAAAGTGGCGAAGTATTTTTTCTTTTCATTAAACACCGGTTTTAGAACCCAATTCCTTGATGGTTTTAATCTTCCGAATGATTCAGTACGAGTATCAACATTCTTAGCCCCAGCCTATGTTAATTTAGCGTTTGGAATGGATTATATTCGAAATGAGAATTTTTCAGTTTTTGCCTCACCTTTTGCTTTTAAAGGAACAATCGTTGGTGATCAAACTTTGGCAAATATGGGTTCATTTGGAGTTGATAAGGCAATACTTGACGCGCAAGGCAACATGATTTCACCCGGAAGAAATTTCAGGGAAGAATACGGAGCCTATTTAAAAATTAAATGGAATAGAAGTTTAATGAAAAACATCGACCTTAAATCTCGTTTTGAATTATTTAGTAATTACACCCACGACCCTCAAAACATTGATGTAAACGCCGAAATTTTGTTATTATTCAAGGTGAATAAATTGTTTTCAGCAACAACCCAGTTCAATTTAATTTATGACGATGATATCAAGATCAAAGATCAATTTGGAAATACAGGCCCTCGAACTCAATTCAAATCTGTTCTTGGAATAGGTTTGTATTACAAAATGGAAAATCGTTGAACCATAGTTAAAATGGAATGTTACTTTTGTAACCTAAAACTTTAACAAAATAGCTAATTTTACCAAAAATCAATAGTATGAACACACCAGAAAGAATAAAATGTCTTATAATTGGATCAGGACCAGCAGGATACACAGCTGCTATTTATGCTGCAAGAGCTGATATGAAACCCGTTCTCTACCAAGGAATGCAACCTGGAGGTCAATTAACAACCACCAATGAGGTTGAAAATTTCCCCGGTTATCCACAAGGAATTTCAGGACCAGAAATGATGGTAGAATTAGAGGCTCAGGCAAAAAGATTTGAGACTGATATTCGATTTGGTTTTGTAACAAAAGTAGATTTTACTGGTCCATTACATAAATGTTGGACGGAAGACGGTCACGAAATTCATGCAGATACGATAATTATTTCAACAGGTGCGTCTGCCAAATATTTAGGCTTACCAAGTGAACAAAAATACCTTGAACTTGGCGGAGGTGTTTCTGCATGTGCCGTTTGTGATGGTTTCTTTTATCGAGGACAAGAAGTTGTAATAGTTGGAGCTGGTGATTCTGCTTGTGAAGAGGCTCATTATCTTTCAAAATTATGCACAAAAGTAACCATGCTCGTTAGAAAGAATGAATTTAGAGCATCCAAAATCATGGCAGATCGAGTAAAAAATACACCAAACATTGAAATTTTATTTAATACAGAAACTGATGAAGTATTAGGTGATGGTGCAGGAGTAACCGGTGTTCGCGCTAAAAATTCAGTTACAGGTGAAACAACTGAGATACCTTGTAAAGGATTCTTCGTAGCGATTGGACATCAGCCAAATACAGAAATTTTTAAAGATTTCATAAATTTAGATGAAACAGGTTATATCAAATATGAACAAGCTGGAACTTCAAGAACAAATGTTCCAGGTGTTTTTGTAGCAGGTGATGCGGCGGATAAAACATATCGTCAAGCGATTACTGCAGCAGGAACAGGTTGCATGGCAGCTTTGGATGCTGAAAGATACTTAGCTGCATTAGGTCATTAATACGTTACAAAGAAATGGAAAATCAAGAAAATCAAATGAATATAGAACTTTCTGAGGATGTTGCCTTGGGAGTTTATTCTAATCTAGCAATAATAACACATTCACCTGCTGAAGTAGTTTGTGATTTTATTCAAATTATGCCCGGAATGCCTAAGGGAAAGGTAAGATCACGTGTGATTATGACTCCTGAAAATGCAAAACGTTTTCTGCAAGCTCTTGCTGACAATATTGAAAAATACGAGGAAAATTTTGGGAGAATTTCGGATTCGAATGGAGGCAGTATACCACCTATGAGTTTTGGAACCCCAAGTACTATGGCATAGAAAAGTTTTGTGTATTTTTTACAATAAACTATGTTTTCATGCGTTTTTGTAAAAAAATGCCTATGACTAATCTTTACCTTAAAAACCAAACTGTACTTAAAACAAGAAAGAAAAATTCAGAACTAAAGAAAAGTTCATTGGATTTTATTTTAAAATACAGTTCATCAGTTGAGGCTCTATACAGCCCAAACCAAACACTAATTTTTTCAAAAAATTAACGCATGTCAGTTGTTCTCGAAGTAACTAATTTAAGTAAAAGATTTGGCCGTTTACAAGCTGTAAATTCCATCTCATTTTCTGTTGAAAAAGGAAATGTCTATGGCCTATTAGGTCCAAATGGTAGTGGGAAGTCAACTACCTTAGGAATTCTTCTATCAACTATCAACGCTTCAGAGGGCAATTGGTCGTGGTTTGGAAATTCAGGTACATCCTCACAAAATTTAAAAAGAATAGGTGCAATCATTGAACACCCTAATTTTTACACCTACCTTTCAGCAGAAAAAAACTTAAAGATTGTTTGTCAAATAAAGGAAGCACCATATTCTAGAATTGAAAACGTCTTGAAATTAGTTGGATTGTACGAAAGAAAAAACGATCGGTTTTCAACCTTCTCTTTGGGAATGAAACAACGTTTGGCAATTGCCTCTGCCATGCTGAATAATCCAGAGGTTCTTATTTTAGATGAGCCTACCAACGGTTTGGATCCTGAAGGAATAATTCAAATACGTGAGATAATTAAATCGATTGCTAACCAAGGAACAACCATAATTTTGGCTAGTCACCTACTTGATGAAGTTGAAAAAGTTTGCAGTCATGTAATCATTCTCAAAAAAGGAGTATCGCTTTATTGTGGTTCAGTTGCAGGAATAACAGCTAAAAATGGTTATTTTGTTTTAGAATCAACTGATCTCAAATCCTTAAAATCTGAACTAGAATCAATTGGCAGTTTTAGTGAATTAAAAATAGATTCTGGTAGAATTATCGCTTATATGAAAGCAGATGTAAATGCCTCCGAGTTGAATAAACTTCTCAGTGAAAAAGGAATTTTCTTATCTCATTTGTCGAAAGAACGAGAATCACTTGAGGAACAATTTTTAGACCTAGTAAAACAAAATCAATGAAAAGACTAATCCAAATAGAATGGCTTAAGAATTATTCCTATTTTCCGGTAATTCTTTTCTCTAGTATTTACTTTTTACTAGTTATTGGGTTTACACTTTTGTGTTCGGTAAAATCTATTCCTATTCTAGGTATTCCAGTAAATATAAGAGATCAAGGTTTTTTAAACTTTCCGCAAATTTGGAATTTCTTAACCTATATTACAGCGCTGTTAAAGATCTTTTTAGGATTAATAATCATTTTCACAATCTCCAATGAGTTTACAAGTAAAATGTTTAAACAAAATGTAATTGACGGATTAAGTAAAAAGGAATTCATTCTTTCAAAGATTCTAACAATTGGTATGCTTTCGCTGATTTCAACCTTGGTGGTATTCTTTATGGGGCTTATTTTAGGATTCTCATTTTCAGAAAGTTCAGATATTACCCTTGTCTTTAAAGAGTTTTATTTTATACTTGGCTATTTCTTAAAGTTATTTACATTCCTCTCCTTTTTATTTTTCATAACCGTATTATTGAAAAGAGTGGTATTTGTATTTCTTTCCTTTTTCCTATGGTGGATTATTGAAATCATTTTATTGGTTGTAGAATACTCTTCAAAAGTTATAGAAAAATTTGACAGTCAAGGGAATAGAATTACAGAAGTTCCTTTTTTACTATCAGATTATCTTCCGTTAAATGTTATGTCGAATCTGATTGACGAACCTTTCCAACGAATTAGAATAGTAAGCCAACTTACGGGTGGATCTTTTGAATATTCAATACCTTACGGCGCCGTAGTTGCTTCGTTGATTTATTCCGCTCTATTTCTTTTTGGATCCTATTGGTTAATCAAAAGGAAAGATTGGTAAGATTTTAATTGGTTTTTGAGATTACAGAAATCAAAGCCATCATTGAAATAAACAACTGTACTCCTGTTTCGTCATCAAGTGTAGTACCATCTTCATCAGGTGTAGATATTTCAACTAACATAAAATGTACTAAATCAGCTTGTCCTGTATATTCTTCAAGTAATTCTAAATTTTCATCTTCAAAATAGGATTCAAGAATAGACAAAAATTCTTCTTCAAACGCTTCGATTTCAGCAACTTCAATTTCTTTCAATTCACAACCCTCAATACTATATGCTTCCATAAGGAGACAAAAGTAGTATATCAATAATCCTTCTAAATCCGGATTTTCATACTCTACGGCAGCCGATAAAATGTAATCAATAAGTACGGGTTGTCTCTCAGCATGTTTTTCACAAAGATCAGACAATTTATCATCCGAAAGATTATCAACGCTTTCAATCGCAGCATCAATAGAATTAAATGTAATAGATTTCATGCTTCAAAGGTAAAGAAATACTTCCTATAAATGCATGAAATTCTTTTTAGCCAATAATTCGTCTTCGGATTCTCTGTAATCTGGATCATCTACGCAGCAATCAACTGGACATACGGCAGCACATTGAGGCTCGTCATGAAAACCAACACATTCAGTACATTTATCATGAACGATGTAATAAACATCCATATTTACAGGCTCAAAATTTGCATCTGCCAATATATCATTTCCATCCAATGTTTGAATTATTCCCTTTAATGAAGTTCCATCAGAGTATTTCCATTCTGCTCCACCTTCATAAATTGCGTTATTCGGACATTCAGGTTCGCAAGCACCACAATTGATACACTCGTCCGTAATCATTATTGCCATTTCTCTCTTTTTTATACAAAGATACAAACGTTAGTTGAATTGAAAAGTTCATTAATTAATGTTTCTTAACTTAATTAATTTATGCTTGATGCATTTTAACCTATTATCTTTGAACCATGAATAGAGATAATTGGATGTCCATATGTACTAGTTTCAAAGATTTATTTGAATTACTTGGAAATAATCATGAAGAGCTTTCCTCCTTGAGTCGTTTTACAAAAAATGACGTAACGGAGCTGAACCAACTTATTGTTGCTCAAAAAAACCACAATGGCTGGTTCACTGAAGAAATTGTTCGTAAAGCCCTTTTAGGACTTTCTGAAATGATGAAACCTATTGATTTAACCAACTGGATAACCAATTACACCTATACAGAAAATCCAAAGAAAGTATTGCTAATTATGGCTGGCAATATTCCATTGGTTGGATTTCATGATTTACTTTGCGTTTGGTTGTCTGGTAACCACGCTCAAATAAAACTAAGTTCTGATGATAAGACTTTACTACCTGCAATTCTTGAACTAGTATCAGAAATTCATCCTGAGATTAAGTCATACTACACCATTGAAAGCGGAAAAATAGAACATTCAGAGGCAGTGATTGCAACAGGCAGTGATAATTCAAACTTATACTTTGAAAAATATTTTGGTCATCTGCCAAGTTTATTTCGAAAAAATAGAACCTCAATTGCTGTAATTCAAGGGAATGAAACCAAAACAGATTTATTTAATTTAGGTTTGGATATTTTTCATTTTTTTGGAAAAGGTTGTAGGAATGTATCCTATATGTTAATTCCTGAACACTTCAATTTAAATGATTTTTTTGAGGCTATACTACCATATTATGAAATTGTTAATCACAAGAAATACGGTAATAATTACGATTATAACAGGGCAATACTTCTATTGAATCAGGAAACATTTTTAGACAATAATTTTGTGATTGTAAAGGAATCAGATAAACTTTTTTCGCCTATTTCAATGATTCATTTTTCACGATACAAGGATGATAGCGAAATATCTGAATTTATTCAAAAGAATGAAGATAATATTCAAATTATACTTGGTAAAAACTACATACCTTTTGGACAAGGCCAACATCCAAGAATATGGGATTACGCAGATGGTATCGATACCATGAAGTGGTTAAATACCCTATCTTAAAACATTTACATGGCCATGAAATGTTTCTTTTAAATCGTTTTGAATACGTTTAAATCTAACTTTCCAAGTATATACACCATCTGGAACTTTCATTCCATTATTGTAGGTTCCATCCCATCCAACATTAGCATCATGACTTTCCCAAATCAATTCACCCCATCGATTATATAACGTTAACTCAAACGAAAATGGATCATAACCAGAGTAAAATACAATATTAAAACTCTGATTGAATTGATCATTATCAGGTGTAAAGGTATTTGGAACCCAAAACACAACTTCGTCTTCGTTCTCACAATCATCTATAACAGTAACTATAACCGTATCAGTGCCAATACAGCCACCCGTTGACGAACCTATAACTATAAATTCAGTCACACCTAAATTCGGCAAATAGGCCATGCCATTCATTACGCCATTGTTCCAAGTGTATGAATCCGCACCAGTAGCTTGCAACGTTACTGAATTTTTGAAACAAACCGTAACATCTTCTCCGGCATCAACAATTGGATTATCTTGAATTGTTATTGTGTAAGAATCTGAACCCGGACACAGTGGTCCAGGCGTAGTATAAGTTATTGAATACGTGCCAGGTGTTGACGTTAACAGATCCACACTTCCTGTTGTAGCATTAATAGTTAAACCTGCACTAGAAACGAAAGTTCCTCCTTGAGTACCGACAACCGTTGCCGTAGGATTGGGATCATCTAAACAGAAAATATCATCATTGTATGTTAAACTAGCAGGTTGACCACCCGTAAAGTTTCCATTTATTGTTATCGAGCATCCATTTGCATCTTGAACATCAAAAGAATAGGGTCCTGTTTGTAAATTTCCAATTGTGATTGTTCCACCATTAGTTGCTGTGGAATTCACCACTTGTGCTGAGGATGGGGAAATACTACCTGGAACAATAGTAAAATTAGTACCATTAACTTGAGGATCACCACCGGAAATTGTAGCAGTCACTGTTCCATTAGAACAATTCTGAGTTTGAGTAAATGTAACGTCAGGCAAATATTGAACAACAATAGGCGAGCCCATCTCATAGCACATGAGGGCTGGCTCAATAATATAACTATACGTCCCACCCGTTGAATCATACATTGTTAAAGGAACGTAGTATACTGTATTGTTGGTAAATGTTCCCGCAGGAAATGCATTTATTATTGATAAATTATTTAAATCACCCCAACTTGGAAAACTACTAATTACACCTTGTAAACATGGATCATTTTCAAGATTTTGATTATTCAAATCAGCCAATGTTGGTGTGAGAGCAAAAGTTGGAGGACAAGAATATATTAACCAATATATTCCAGGAATATAAGGAGGTGGATTTGGATCTGTCCCTCCGATTGTTTCATTTGGTGGTGTCCAATTATTGTTAGACGTTACACTTAATTGTTCTCCGTAACATAATTTAATAGGATTGTTTGGGTTAACATTTACGCCATCAACCGTGTAATTATAGGTACCTATATCCGCTGGACAAGTACATGGAGGTGGTGCGTCAAAATCCAACGTGGCCGAGCAGGATTGATCGTCAGAAAAGGTTGCCGTAATAGTACAAGGAGAACCATCTGCTGTGTTCACAAAAGAATAATTAACGATACCGTTAAATGGTGCATTAAATGTTTGAATTCCACCACATGAATTTAAAAGTGTTAACGTACCAGTTGCAGGGGCATTTTGAAAAGATACAGAACCTGCTATAGTATATTGATTCGTTACTCCATCACAGTT
Organism: Crocinitomicaceae bacterium; assembly: GCA_044361535.1. Lineage (GTDB taxonomy): Bacteria > Bacteroidota > Bacteroidia > Flavobacteriales_D > Crocinitomicaceae > UBA952. Next base: position 134,924 of record JBIKIQ010000007.1, on the reverse strand, counting down.
TGTTATTGTACCATCGATATTGGTGAAAGAACAATTGTTAGTCACAATAGAGCAATCTGTCGCACCTGTACCACCAATCTGTGTTAACGTAATATTCTGAACATTATTGGCATAGTTAGTTATCAACATAACATATACTTGTCCGACTTGCGCTCCAGGAATACCGGGATTTTCAATATTTGATGGACTATAACCACAACCATAAGCACTACAACTAATTGGAATACCTAAAACACTAATACAGTCCGTATCATCAACTATATTAGTGTAGGTTCCACAAGCTAATTGAGCAGCAGCAAGATTAGCAAATGGCCCCCAAATAATATAATCAATATCCGTTGGAGCAGATAATTCCATGATAACATCACCAGCTTGACTGATTTCAAAATAGTACCAATTAGGATTGGGTGAATATCCCAAGCATCCGTAATCATTTCCAGGTTCTGTTATAGTGACATCCGCACCTCCGGAACTTGCCGTAAACTGAATCCCTGCATCTGTACAAATCGGCTGCATGTATGGACATGACGAACCGCCTACTTGTGCGTATAAACCTGAAGATAGTATAGCAGAAAAGAGAGCTAAAAGTAACTGTTTCTTCATATACATTAGTTTTTAAATATCTTTAGCTCCTCTTCTAATTTTATTCGCTTTTGTTCTAATGAAACTTTTGTGTTTTTCATTTGATCAAACCATCCATCTGATTCAGCTTTTGCTTTTTTTGTTTCATCTGAAGAAACATTTTCAACTTTGAAATCAATTGCTTTGATGTGATTATTAATTCTTGAGATTTCCTTCTTTAAATATTCTTCATCATGAATAACTTGTTCCTCGCCCGCTTTTTTTGATATTGTCAAGGGATAACGAACTGGTTCTTTAACTACACTTTTACTAGAATTTGTACTTGCAGTTGAATCGGATAATTGGTTTTGATTTTTTGTTAATTCAGTAGTTGGAATTACATTTTTTCGTACGTTTTTTTGTGAATAAGTATAAGAACTGTATAAAACCAAAAAAACAATTGTCAATCTCCTTAGTATGTGTTTATTCATTTATTTAAGTTTTCCTCTTTAATGACGATAAATATAGTTAAAAGTTGCCATGATTTATGACTATTATTAATTATATTTAAATGCAGATAAATCTTGTTCGTTTCGATTATTTATCACTAACATATTCTGCAAATTAATCCGTCCTTAATCCCTTTCATTTTCTTTTGTATTTTTACAACCTCCAAACACCAATTTTCTTGTAATTAATCAAAAATGATAATTTCAAAACTTAATACCGCCATTTCAAACCCCATCATTTATATCGCAAATTGGGAGCAACAAACTATTCTTTTAAATGATCTTATTGGTAAAGACGTCACTATTCGATTTACGGGGCTACTCATTTGTAAAAGCTGCCAAAAACAAACTAAAAAATTCTTTGGTGAAGGGTTTTGCTTTTCTTGTTTTTCTAGTAGTGCTGAAAACTCTCCATGTATTCTAAAACCCGAATTATGTCAGGCTCATTTGGGAATAGGAAGAGACCCTCTTTGGGAGGAAAAGCACCATAATCAACCACATATAGTTTATTTGGCAGCAACTGATGTTGTTAAGGTTGGTGTGACTCGAGCAACTCAATTACCAACTAGATGGATTGATCAAGGGGCAAGTTCTGCCATAATTTTAGCCGAAACTCCCAATCGATATGAAGCAGGGAAATTAGAAGTCGAATTAAAAGCATTTTACACGGATAAGACTAATTATCGCAAAATGATCCAAAATGAAATTGATGAAAAAATAGATTTACTTGAGGAAAAGTGGCAGACGATAGAGCAATTACCATCGGATTTACAGACATATGTATCAGAAAATGATTCTATTACTGAATTGAATTATCCAGTACTTAAATTTCCAAAATCTGTAACAGTTCTTAATTTGGAGAAAACACCATTAGTAAAAGGAACACTTGTTGGAATTAAAGGGCAGTATTTACTATTTGATAATGATTTGGCACTGAATGTACGACGACATACGGGTTATGATATCGAATTTACTTATTGAAAATACTTTGTAATTTCTCTTGAATTTGTTGGCAATAAAATCGATCCACAGGTAATCCATATCTCGCTTCATCAATTTTTTGAAAAATAGTCCTAACTGTTGGAGCATGTTCACTCCAAACAGGATCAGTTGATAAAACATCTAACTTTTCTATTCTGCTCATTAGATCTATATTGCTATTGCTTGTGACCTTGTTTAACCAGGAATCCATTTTTTCACTTAAACAATTTATGTATTGACTTGGAGAATTCAATAGTGTTTCCAATTCTTCACTATCAAAATTTATATGTTTAATTGATTCAGAATTAACTACATTACTAATTTCATTCCCCTTACTCTCTTTATTTCTAAGATGTTTAACTTCAATTTCATTATTTGAACTTCTTTTTCTAAAAAACAAAAATAATACGCTTGCTAAAAACCCCAAACCTAATCCTACTGAAAGAAGTATTGTTTTCACAGACCACAATGAACTCGTATTTTCCTTTGTATTTTTCTTGGAAGTCAATCTTTTATTTGCTTCTTCCTGAGCTTTTTTGCGATCAAATCCTGGTGTTCTAACCACCTCAAAATAAATTGAGTCAGCCAAGGATGTTACATACTTCTCAGTTTCTAAATCAAAATAAGAAAATTCAAATGAAGGAAGTAGTAATTTACCCGGATCGAGCATTTGTAAATTATAATCAATTGTTAATTTCCCCTCAGCACCATTTTCATTAAACTGAAAATCCTCTTTTATTTCTGGGTCACCATAAAGCTGAATGCTCTGAGGTAATTTTAAGTCTGGTATTTCAATGCTATGAATATTTCCTTTTCCTGAAAAAACAAAACTAACAATTGCAACATCTCCTTGTTTCCTGGCACTTTTTTTTATAATCCTCTCCATTTTCACTTTTCCCACTGTTCCAGTAAATGAGGATGGTTTGGGTCCAGGCAATGGTTTAACAATTAGAGCACCTGATTCAGAAACAATTTTCTCTTGATCAAAGAAGTTTCCTAATGTCATTTGAAAAGGCTGAATAGTAAAAGTTCCTGTTTCAGTAGGAAAACAGATACTCTTATCATAGGAAAAGGAATAAAATCGTTTATTTTGATAATTTTTAAGTTCAACATTGGTAATATCAGGATTAGCAATTTTTTGTTTGTCCGGAATTCCCTTTGAAAGATATTCTTTATAATCTTCAAATGATCGAGGCTCAAATTGAGCATATACCCTTGCATTGATTTGAACTGGCTCTCCTAAATAAACTGAGGTTTTATTTGTCTCAATTAAACCAAAAGCTATTTTATCTGATAAATTTTTAGGCGTAGAAGGACTAGGAGTAGATGAACCAACATTACCGGCTGTTATTACCCTTATTGTTAATTTATTTGAAGTATAAATTTTATTTCCAGATCGTATTTTTGCAGGACCAATAACATATTCACCTTCTCGCTGAAAATAACCCATTTCAGTTCTGTAATACACAGTACTTCTTGTTGAATTAGATATTTGTTGTGTCATTCCAGTCATAGCACCACCAGAAACAAATTCTGTCGGCAATACTACTTGAATTGTTCCATTTACAGAGGACTTAACTGAAATTTCTATTGCATCCCCAACCTCTGGATTTGAATTGGAGACACTCAAATTCAAGGTGTTATTTTGGGAGAAGCCCACAAAAGAAAAAAGAAGAAAACTAAAAAGATAGAATTTTACTCTCATTACCAATCTTTTGCTGATGTTGTTTTATTCGATTTTTTGTTCGCCTGATTATTAATCTTCCGTTTTGTATCTGCTTCTTTTTTTGATAATTTATCCAACATTCTATCTACAGTACGTTTCGGAATATCTGCTGGTTGGTCATTCTTTTTTTCAGGTTGCTGTTCTGGTTTATTTGATTGATTCTTGTTTTTATTATTATCGTTATTTGGTTGCTGTTGTTTTTTATCGCTTTTGTTTTTTCGAATAGCCTCTGATAAATTATACCGAGTCTGAGTATCATTTGGATTTTTCCGCAATGCCTCTTTGTAGGATTGAATGGCAGAAGAATAATCCTTCATTTTCATTTGAGAATTTCCTAAATTATGATACTGATTAGGGCTGATCTCTTTTTTTTGCGACTTTGAAACTGCTGTCTCATAATAACTTTTAGCCTTGTTAAAATCATTTGCCTTATAGGCTGCTTGCCCCATTTCTGTAGAAAAATCAAATGATTCAGGCGCACTATTTTTTACATCTTCATACAATTTTAAAGATTCAACATAGTTGCCATTCTGATAGAGTTTACGAGCTTCATTCAACTTTGACTTCCATTCTTGTGCAAATGAAAAATTAACGAGTAACGAAAAAACTAAGAATGTAAAGAACCTATTCATTTGTTTTGAAATTGGAAACAATAAATAACATTACAAAAGAAAACAGAGCCATGAAAAGGGGAATTTGATACCATGATTCACTTATTTCAATTTCCAAATTTCGGGAATTCCCTTTCTTCATTTGGTTAATTTCTGTTAACACTTCATTTACATTAGGAAAGGCTTGATTTGTTACACTAGCATTTCCATTCAATTGTTCCGCAAGTGATTTAATAAATTCCTGGTTTAACTTACTTACTACCTGCTTTCCTTCCTCGGTTTTCTTATATCCCAAACCTGGTCGTTTACTATCTATTGGCACTGGTCCGCCATTTACTGACCCGATTCCAAGTATGGAAATTTCTACCTTTTTTTCCTTTAAAACACCCAAAATACTATCCTCTAGCCCAATATGATCTTCACCATCCGTAAGCAAGAAAATGCCTTTGGATGATTTAAGTTTTGTAAACATTTGATTCGAAACTTTCAATGCTTCATTAACATTTGTTCCTTGTGATGAAACCATATCTGTTTCAATCTCTTGAATAAATAGTTTGGCTGCGTGATAATCCATCGTCAACGGTAACTGAACGAAGGCATTTCCAGCAAAAACACAAATCCCAATTCGTTCTCCAGTCAATTTATTAACTATTTGCCCCAAAGCCCTTTTTGCTGCTTCCAACCGCGAATTTCCGTCAACATCTTTGGTATTCATAGAATTTGAAACATCTAAACAAATTATTAGTTCTAAATTACTTGCTCGTGTATTTTGTTTTTTCTTGCCAAATATTGGACTTGCCAAGGTTACAATTAAGAAAAATAAGACGGATCTGAAAAGAATAAATTGAATAATTGCTTTGGAAGAATTAATTGGTTGAAAAAGATACGATTGCAATCTCGGATTTGCTACGGTAGATACCATTTTATTTCGTCGCTTTAAGGCTCTGAATTGTAAATAATAGCTTATCGGTATAAGAAATAACAGAAAAAAAGAACCTGTATATTCAAATAATATTTGATCATTTTTAGATTCAGTTGTATCAAAGAAACCCAAGGCCACGAGGATTGAAAATACCAGTACACCAAAAACAATTTCAAAAATTAGGCAATACAACCAGAACTTCCTTAGGTCGTATGTAAATTGTTTTTTAAACATACGCTTTAAATATTATTCGATCCAGGAAAAATGACAAAAGCAAGAAAAGTAGGCTGAAATTCAGAAATGAATTTGGGGTTGCTGGAGGTGTTTTTTTATACTTATTTGATAATAGCTTGACCTTTTCCATTTTATCTATTTCTTTGTAAATCTGAAGCAGGCTCTTTTCATCCGTAGCTCTAAAATACTGACCTCCTGTGATATCCGCTATTTCACCCAAGGTTTTCTCATCGATATCAACTTGAAAAGCTCTATTCACTACACCAAAAGGTGTTTGTTCAGGAATCGTTGCTGTCCCTTTAGAACCAACGCCTATCGTATAAACACGAATATTTTTTGCTTTTGCTAAATTAGCGGCTGTTAGCGGATCTATTTCACCAGCATTGTTAGTGCCATCAGTGAGAAGAATAATTACTTTTGAGGGCAAACTATCATTTCTCAATCGAGAAACTGCTGTTCCAAGTCCAATTCCAATAGCCGTCATTTTACCCATTAAATTTGGATTCACTTCATCAATTTGTTTTTTTAAAACCTCATAATCAAGAGTAGCTGGACATGCCGTGTAGGCTTCCTCAGAATAAGCAACTAGTCCTATACGATCACCTTTTCGATCATCAATAAAATTCTTGGCAACTTTTTTGGCTACCTCCAATCTGTTCGGTGTAAAATCTGTCGCCATCATTGAACCACTTACATCCATTGCCAGAATTATATCTATACCATTTTTGTATTCATTGTCCGAATTGTTAAAATCCTCCCATCGAAAAGGCTTAGCTAATGCCAAAACAATAAAGAGCAAAAACATGGCTTGCAGATAAATTAATCCTATCCGCATTTTTTTTACCCATTTCAACTCAACCTTTTTCTGTGTTTTTAGGGTTCCACTAAATGTTAAATCAGCTTTTTTCGTTTTTTCTTTTCTAATGGAAATGAATAAAAAAACAGGTATTACTATCAACAAAATAAGCCATAATGGCTGTAGAAATGAATACTCCCAAAATTTTATGTTCCAATGTGATAGCATTCTATTTTTTAATGGTTAATCGCACACATTCTCGTGCCTTTTCATCGAGAGCAAGTACATAATTTTCCTCTAATACAGAACCCGCAAACTTCACAAGATCAGCATGTTTCAAAACAAATTCAATTTGAAGTAAATTCAAGGTTGTCACACCAACTTGCTTCAGTAAAATTTGTGTTTCCGTTGTCGTTTTTTCAAGTAAATTTAACTGATAATGCGACGAAAAATAGGACCTTAAAATAAATGATAATTCAACAAAATGTTCTTTATGCCTGTTTTGTTTCCAAAGTTCCAATTTCTCCAATTCATCAATTGCCAATATAGCTCTATCGGCTAAACTCAATTCTCGAAACACGTGATCTTTCTTTTTATTTCGTACTTTCCGAACAAAAAAGAAAATAATCACAAAAACAATTAAAACACTTAACAATATTAATACGTACAACCATTTTTTAGATTTTTCACTAGCTTCACTTGCTTTTTTTTCAGCATCCTTAACATCAATGAAAGATTCTCGAATCTCATACAAATCAACACCTTCCTTTTTCTTTTCTAATTGACTTTCAATTAATAAACTATCTGAAATTAAAGTGTTACTTTCGGTATTAAATCTCAAAGCTGGAAACACAAAGATTCCACTATCCCAAATTATGGCCTTTAATGTTCCACTCCATTTTTCATTATTTTGAATATCTTCTTCAAAAGAAATTATTTCAAATTTATCTTTCGCAATTTCAAAATTACCATTTTCATTTTTCAACCTAAATGGCAAAGTATCCCATTTTTTAGATAAAGTCACTTTATCTTTTGATTCAACAAGAACTGAAATAGAAAAAGGTTCACCAACAAGCACAGGATTTTTAGAAACAGTTAGAATTGGTTTTTGGGAAAATCCAAAAAAATTAACAAAAACAAAACCAATACTTATTAATCTTCTCATCTATTTTTGAAAAAATAATGGAGTGGCCGAACAAAATCTTCAGTGGTATTAAGTGACACAAAACCTGCGTTTATTCTCCTTAACTCATTTTCTAATTTTCTAGATCTAAAATCTATTTGTTTTGAAATATATCTTCTTACTTCCGGAATACTAGTGTCAACCCAGTGTTTTTCGCCTGACTCAGAATGGCTCAATTGTATTATACCCAAATTAGGAAGCTCTTCTTCCAATTCATCTTTTATCTGTATCGCTATGGCATCATGTTTTTTTGAAATCCATTTCATAGATTCAAGGTAATTTGAATCATCAATAAAGTCACTTATAACAAAGACAACTGACTTTTTCTTGACTCTTTCACGCAAAAAATCTAACCCAACTTTTAAATTAGTTCCCTTGCTTAGAGGTTTTAACGCTAAAAACTCTTTTAGAATATTGAGAGCGTGTTTTTTACCTTTTAACGGAGCAATAAATTTTTCAATCTCATCAGAAACGAAAACAGCTCCAAATTGATCATTGTTTGCAAGTGCCGAAAAAAGTAAAACACCTAATAATTCAAGTGAAAGCTCTTTCTTGGTTTTTATTTTTCCACCAAAATCGTTGGAAGAAGATACATCAATTAAAAAAATCAAAGATAATTCCCTTTCCTCTTCAAATATCTTAACATGAGAATCATTATGACGAGCGGTAACATTCCAATCAATTGAACGAATGTCATCTCCAAATTGATATTGTCTAACCTCGCTAAATGTCATACCTCTCCCCTTAAAGGCCGTATGATATTCACCTGAAAAAATATTCTCAGACAAGAGTTTTGACTTTAACTCAATCTGTTTAATTTTTGAAACAATATCAGAAACTTCCATAATTAATTTATCACGGGACCTCAACCCTAGATATTATTCTTGAAATCACTTCCTCTTGTGTGATATTTTCAGCTTCAGCTTCGAAGGTTAGACCAATTCTATGTCTAAGTACATCTGCAGCAATAGATCGTATATCTTCAGGAATAACGAATCCACGACCATTCAAAAATGCCACCCCTTTGGCTGCTAATGCCATATTTATCCCTGCTCTAGGAGAAGCGCCAAATCCAATCCATTTTTTACATTCAGTTAACCCATAATCACCTGGATTTCTGGTTGCGGAAACAAGATCGACGATATACTGTTCAATTTTCTCATCCACATAAATCCTCCTGACTAACGAACGCGCTCTTTGAATATCATTGTTTGACCATATTTTTCTGGCTTTAGGCATTCCTTCTGGCTGAACATTTGAACGTATAATCAACTTTTCTTCTTCTTTGGAAGGATACTTAAGCAATACCTTTAACATGAAACGATCTACTTGAGCTTCCGGCAATGCATACGTACCCTCCTGATCTATTGGATTTTGTGTAGCCAAAACCACAAAAGGATTAGGCAAAATAAATGTCTCATCTCCAAGGGTAACTTGTTTTTCTTGCATGGACTCCAACAACGCACTTTGAACTTTAGCTGGTGCACGATTAATTTCATCTGCAAGCAGAAAATTGGCAAAAACAGGACCTTTTTTCACACTAAATTCTTCCTTTTTCTGATTATAGATCATTGTACCTGTAACGTCTGCCGGCAATAAATCTGGTGTGAATTGAATTCGGTTAAAAGTTAAATCCAATGTATCTGCAAGAGTTTTAACCGCCAAAGTTTTGGCTAAACCAGGAACACCTTCCAAGAGGATATGCCCATCTGCCAAAATTGCAATCAAAAGTCGTTCAACCATGTGCTTTTGTCCAATAATCACACGTGCAACCTCTTCTCTAATTTGATTTATCCCAATTATTTCAACTTGAATTTCATCATTTAACTGTCGTATTTTTTCGGCCGGATTGGCTAGATCTTGAAGTTCATCCATGGTTTTCAATTTAGTTTACAAAAATCTGAAAGTTCGAATGTGTATTTTTTTTAATCGTGTTAATTATTGTTAAGCATTAACAAGCATTAGATTTTGTAAATTAGCAACAACTTATTGAAATCCTTGTAAAAAATGGAGCAAAGAGCTTGTAAAGAATGTGGTCATAAGCTTTCTGGAAGAAAAGACCAGAAATTTTGTAGTGATTATTGCAGAAATAGTTTCAACAATAAGTTGAACGAAGATGCCAATGCTTCGGTTCGAAAAATAAATGCTATTCTCAGAAAAAACCGAAGGATTCTTGAAAAACTTAATCCTGACGGAAAAACAACAGTTGATTCATTAAGACTAGCGGATGAGGGATTTAATTTTCATTATTTTACCAATATTTTTCAAACCCAGAAAGGAAAGCAATATCGTTTTTGCTATGAATACGGCTATTCTGAAATCGGAAATAATCAATATGTGCTGGTCAAGAAACAGGACTATGTTAAATAACTAGTTTGAACCGAGAGAAAAATAGAAACGATCAATTTTTGATTCGTTTTTTGAAAAAACAGGAAATCCTTCGTTATTCAATCGCGGATAATGAGGAGTTTGATTCTGATATTTTTTTGGAAGAAAAGGCAAATCATGAAAAAGCTTATTTTGAAAAATGTGACGAACTTCTTCGCTATCAATCCCCATTTCGGCTGATAAAGTTTGATTATAAAATATTCTGTATTGGAACTGAGAGTATACAATTCCATGACTTGTTTTACCATAAGGCAAGGACGAAATATCTTTGAACGATTTCGAATATTTTTCTGGTTTGAATTGCTTGGGCACTCCTGTTGTTTCACCTGTCCAAATTTGCAAACCTAAACCAATTTTAACTAATGAATCGGACCATTGAATGAGAAGATCCCCTGTTCTATATCGATCTGTTGCTATTCCTGCAAATGCATCATTCTCATGATAAAAACTCATTTTCTTGATCTGCAATCCAAATGCACCTGTTCTCTGTGATGTTTTTTTTGTGTCAAAATACCAAATTGATGAATAGGATATTGCGTAATCATTCGCAGATTGCTTTGTCCATGAAGCCAACTGCCAATCTATAGATTGATTTTTCGGACCAAAAAAACCTACTAATCCTAGAGCAGTTCTATTTTCAAGAAAATTCCTTCTATTTCCCAAACCCAGATTGTAGAATTGGAAACTACTTGCGCCATTTAATTGTATAAATTGGTATTGTGCAAACCCATTTAACTCTACTCCAATGGCCCTTTGATGCGAACCTAAGTGAATTAGTAAAGAAATTTGACCACCAAAATGAAAGGGCGAAAAAGATTGTGCGAAAAATGAATGAGTCGTATTAAAGAAAAACAGATAAATTAGAAAATTCTTTAAATTCATAAAATTACCATAGCGAAAAGCACACCATTTTTACCTTCCGGATAATTGGTGAAGTTTTGCACTATTTAAAATAAAAACTTTTCTTGTTTGAATTTCAATCAATCCTTCCTCTTTAAATTCTTTCAAAAATCGAATAAGCGTTTCAGTCGCCGTTCCTACAAAATTTGCTAGATCTTCTCTAGACAAATTTATTGGATCTTCACCATAAATATCTTGAAGCTGAAGTAACGAGGCAGCCATTCTTTCTCGCACTGATTTTTGAGCCATATCGGTAATGGAAACTGCTCTTTCGCCTAATTCCTTTGATAACCCTTTAATTATTTCATTTCTAAATTCAGAGTTGGTATCGATCATTTTAAAGAATTCATCTTTAGCAATAAAACAAACCGCACATTCCTCTAATGTTTCAGCTGAAACTCTGTATGGATCACCACTTAACATGGCCCTAAATCCAATTATTTCACCTGGTTTGGCAATATGTATAATTTGTTCTTTTCCCTCATCGCCTCTAGCAAATACTTTAACCTTTCCGTGATTTAAGCAAAATACACCTCTCGGATAGGACCCTTCCACGAATAAGGCGTCTTGTTTTTTGTAATAAGAACAGCCTCTACTCTCTTCTAATTCAGCTTGTTCTGTTTCGTTAAGTTTGTTAATTAATGAATTAGATTTAGCTAAACAAGTTGAACAAGTAATGTATTTATATGATTTTATAAGCATTTCTAACCTAAGTTTTCATAAAGATAAGTTGATTTTAAAAACCCATGAAAGCAAGGCCGTAAAAAAAGCTATTTTTAATAAAAATATCAGTTTTGTTCAAACACCTGATTTTGTTTTACAAAATATGGTAATTGTTCTCGATACAAGAATTTACGTTGCAGAGATTCAAAAGGACGATAAATGTAATAGACAAAATTATTGTTCACCCTTATTTTATCCACGTACTTATAGGCCAATTTCACTTTTTTCTCAATCCTTCCTGTATTTACATCAATTAATCCCAGGTAAGAAAACCCATTCAATTCAAAAACTGCATAAATTGCACCTGTCACTTTGTCTTGAATTACATTTTTTTTCCAGCCTGATTTCCTCGGATTATAATGATGATAAACCGCAAGTGTATCAACTAAATCACCGAAAACATTGAAAATCAATAGTCTGTCTTTGCTGTAATCAAAAACAAAAATAGAATCATTTCTATGAAACATCGGTGCATAGGCCTCTTCATAGTATAGGGATTGAGTAAAATAGTTTGCACCAACCCAAACTTCGGCTGATATTCCCGTTTCAATCTCCTTATTTTTTGCCCAAAGTTTTGTTCTTACATCCATCCATTTATACTCTGACTTATAAAGTTCCATCATTAAATCATCCTCAATATGAAGAATTTTTTTATACGATGAATCAATTCTATCAAATGTGAAATAGTCAAATGCAGGATAAACGGGATTAAAATTATTCAGGTACATCTTGGTCCTGTTTGTATCAATAATCGGCGCAATATACTTGAAGAAATAATCCTTTTCGATGGAAGCAATTTGCACCTCATTTTTCGTTGTGACGATTGTTAAAATATCACTCTGACAAATCACATGCGTATTTCCTCTAAAATCTCGAATTAACTTTTCAGGAACATCATTCACAGGAAACGTTGAAAGTACCTCTTTACCATCAAATAAAATGATTTCCCCTCCTTTCTTCAATTGTTTGGGATAGGTTAAAAGTATAAGTTTACCATTTTTTTGAATTTCAAAATCAGCTACACTCAATCGATCAGATCCATATATTGTATCTGGAATCCCTGGTGCCTTAATAACCACCTCTTTTATATTTTGCAAGGATGATGGTTTTAGAACAATTTCAAACTTTAACGTATCGTTTTCAGTTCTTTTCATTCGAAATCCTTGACGAAAATCCTCATAAATAGGATGGTTGGTAGAAACTAGTATAAGGGCATTAATTGTTGCATTCAATGTTACTTTTCCATTCCTATCTGTTTGTAATTTGATTGCAGAATCACCCACTGACGCATTTAAATTCAACAATTGAATGGTTAATTGAACATTAGGGATTGATTCTCCCGTTTTTTTATCAACACAATGAAATTGAGCTACTTGAGATTTCAGAAAGCCACAGATAGCAAAAAATACTGTAAATAAAGAAAGACGCATCATACCATTTAGATGCAAAAAAACTAAAATTCCACAATTAAATCTTCAGACACCACCCAAATGCATCCTCAACAAGTCCTGTTTTAATTCCATCTAAGTGATTTTTAATCTTATTTGATAGAACTCTCGATTCTAATGGTGGTAAATGTAATTGTTCATCCCTGTACCCTATAATGGCAATTTGAGCAATCGTGGCAGCCGTTCCAGCTCCAAAAGCATCTTCTAAAGTACCATTTTTTGCCGCTGTAACAATTTCTTCAACGGAAACTTTTCTCTCTTCAACTTCAACACCCCAACTTTGAGCTAACTCAATCACCGAACGCTTCGTAATTCCTCTAAGAATAGTATCTGCATCTTCTGATGGTGTTATTAGTTTTCCACCAATTTGAAATACAATATTCATTGTTCCAGATTCTTCAATGTATTTGTGCTCTGAAGCATCCGTCCACACTAATTGATGGTATCCCTGAATTTGACATTGTTTTGCAGGATATAAGGACGCTCCATAATTCCCAGCTGCTTTTGCTCTTCCTACTCCACCTTTTGCAGCTCGAGTGTAATATTCTTCTATTTTCACTCGTACCGGTTCAGAATAATACATTCCCACCGGCGAGGTAATAATCATAAATTTATACGTTTCAGCAGGTTTTATTCCAACCAACTCATCTGTAGCAAATAAGAATGGTCTAATGTAAAGTGAGTATCCCTCCTTTCCACTTACCCAATTTTTATCAATTTCAACTAATTTACGAATTGCCTCAATGAATATATCTTCTGGAACTGGGGGCATACACATTCTCTCTGCAGATTCTTTAAATCTAGCTGCATTCATTTCAGGACGAAATATTATAATTTCATCATTGTGTGCGCGGTAAGCCTTTAAACCCTCAAAAATTGATTGCCCATAATGAATCGCCGACATAGCTGGATGCATAGATATTGGTCCAAATGGCATTATTTCACCAGCATTCCAACCACCGTTTTCATATTCCATAATAAACATGTGATCTGAAAAAACTTTACCAAAAGCCAAGTTTTCCCAATCAACTTCATGTAATTGAGAATTTTGGGTCTGCTTAATCGAGAACGTAGTTTGTGATAGTGACATGAGTATAAATTAGTAATGCGAATATAACCTAAATGATTGACGATACAACAAAATTTAGAAAAATATTTTGTTACATACAACGAAAAAAAATGTGCAATTTCATTAGCCTCTTCGCTTTTTTTCCTTTTGAATGAGAGATAGTTCTCTACCCGTTTGACCGGCTACCGAGGTGTTTTCATCAGCTCGTCTTAATAAATACGGCAAAACTTCTTTAACAGGACCATAAGGAACATATTTAGCTACATTGTACTTGGCATTGGCAAGATTAAATGAAATATGATCACTCATACCTAATAGTTGAGCAAAGTAAAAACGATTATTTGTTGCTGACAACCCTTGCTTTTCCATCAAGTGAGTGAGAAGCATTGAACTATTTTCATTGTGCGTACCTGCACAAAGAGCAAAGTATGTATGATTTTCACAAATAAATTCTAGCGCAGAATTGAAATCCTTATCTGTATCTTCCTTGGTCTCTTGAATGGGTGATTTATAGCCTAACTTTTCTGCTCGTAACCGCTCTTTTTCCATGTAGGCACCACGAACTAATTTCACTCCGTACACGAACGAGTGATTTTTTGCTTCATCTAAGGAAGCTTTCAAAAACTTCAATCTATCCCATCTATACATTTGAATTGTATTATAGACAATTGCTCTTTCAGAATTGAATTTACACATCATTTTGAAAGCTAAATCGTCAATAGCTTTTTGAATCCAAGACTCTTCAGCATCTATAAAAACGGGCAAATTACATGCATATGCTCTTTGACATATTCGTTCAACTCGTTCCTCTATCTCTTGAAATTCTTTTTGTTCTTTTTCAGATAAAGGTATATCTAATGAAACTTTCTCTAAAAGAGAAAAAGAAGCAACACCCGTAACTTTAAAAACCGCAAAAGGAATATTTGGATCGTTTGCTCCTCGTTCAATTGTTTTTATAATTTCATTAACTGTATTCTCAACTTCTTCTAAAGATTCTTGACCTTCCACCGAATAATCCAATATAGTTCCTACGCCATATTTACCCAAATTATTAATGGTACTAGAACATTCACTGATTGACTCTCCCCCACAAAACTGACTAAAAATAGTCGACTTAATCAAGCCTTTTATTGGTAAATGTAATTTTAACGCAATTGGCGTAAGTATTTTTCCAATTTTTACTATAATCGGAAAGGATATTATCTTAAAAAGCAAGTATGCCCTTTTTAATTGTGAATTAGATTTGCTTTGAAATGCAATCTCTGTATTTTCGAATGAAGTCATTGGTCAAAATTAAACTGAAATTTGAAATTTAGACAAATAAATTTTGTTCCTTTGAAAAATAATTCAAATCCAATTTACAAAATAACACAGATACGCTAATTAAAATGACATCTAAAGAATACCAAGATTTTTTTCAACTAATTATCAATCAAGAGATTAAATTAAAACCTTACGACAATCCAGAATATTTTGAATATACAAAGTTGAATTTTTCAAGATTTAATCGCTGGTTGAAACACGGTGAAATTAATTCAGACTGCATAGATACAATTTTATCGATAGATTCACCCCAAGAATGGCTGATTATTTCAGAACCATGGTGCGGTGATGCAGCTCATTCCGTTCCTTTTCTTATTAAACTTGCTTCCTATAACTCCTTAATCGAACTTCAATTTCAACTTCGAGATGCCCCTGATTCTGAAATTGATTCCTACCTTACAAATGATACGAAATCCATTCCAATTTTAGTTGTAAGGAGAAATGGAAATGATATTTTTCGGTGGGGACCTCGACCAAAATCTTGCAAGGAATTTGTTGATGAACTTAAAAAAGGTAATCCTAACCTTAATACAATTAAAGAAGAAATTCAAAGGTGGTATAACGCAGATAAAGGGACAGAAATTCAATCAGAAATTATTCAACTTATCAAGTTATCCTAATTCAACTCCATGAAAAGGTTTTGTTTGTGCAATGTATTCAGTTGAATAGTTACCATCGGATTCTCGAATTAAAAAATCTATCTCGCTTAATTCTGTCCTTATCCTTGAACAAGAAATAATCGCTCGTTTTTTTTGATTTGGTTTACCGTAAACATGTATTAACTGATTAATAAAAACAGCGTGCGTTGTCAATACATTTTGCAAAAACACAAGATTTTCAGAAGGCAATATCAAAAATAGTTTGCCGTACTCAGATAACAAGGAGATAATTTTTTCAATAAATTTTTCAAACTCATCATCAGTAAAATGTTTTGCACTCGAATTTCTTGCCTGAATGCTTCTCAATGATTCAATGTGAAATGGAGGATTGGAAAAAATAAAATCGTATTTCTTTGTTGGTGAATACAAAAAAATATCCTGCTCCACTAGATTTAATCGTATTGAAAATTTACTTTTCTCAAAATTCAATTGTGCTAACCTACAATTTTGAGGATCTATTTCGACGGCATCAATGAGTAAATCAGGATGAGTTTGTGCAACCATCAAGGACAAAACACCGGTTCCTGTTCCAACATCTAAAGCAAATTTTGCACATTGTTTTTTACAAAAGGAACCGAAAACCATCGCATCAGTACCTACTTTGAGAGATGCTCCTTCTTGATAAACATCAAATTCTTTAAACTTAAAAACAGAGGACAATGAATATCTATTTATAAAGATCCAGTAATCCAGGTGGTAATTCGACGAATAGTTGTTTGGATTTTCTATCTATTCGTTTGACGAGACCTTTATACAAGGGAACCAATACTTCTTTTCCTTCCCAATCTATTTGTAACAACGGATTTGCAGATAAATCAATTACTTGTTGAGCAAATCCAATATCACCGTCTTCAGAATCAATCACTTGAAAACCAATAATTTCATGATCATAAAATTCAGTTTCTGATAATTCTGGCAGTAATATCAAGGGTAGATAGGCATTTTTGCGAAGTAACTCTTTTGCTTGTGACTCAGTATCAATCCCGTTAAACTGAACTACAGCAAATCCTTTATTCATCACTTTCATTTTGAGTATTGAAAAAGGAACTAATTGTCCAGGCGTCACCTCAATATAAACCAACTGCAATTCAGAATAATTGGAAGGATCAGTAACGTCCAAAAACAGCGAAACCTCACCTTTAAATCCGTGAAGTTTCGCAATATAACCAAGATTGAAACAATCTTTTATGTCCATTTTATTATTCTTCTGAAGCTGACTCCTCAGTTGTCTCTTCTGTCGCAGCTTCTCCTTCTGTTGCAGTTTCTCCTTCTGTAGCAGTTTCTTCAGCTGATTCAACCGTTTCTGATGCAGTTTCTTCAACTTCTTCAGTAACCTCTTCAACTACAGTATTCTTTGCTTCAACTTCTTTAGCTTTCGCTTCGTTAACAGCTATTTCTGCTTTAAGTCTGCTCGCTTTGTCTTGATCAGCTTTTTTAGATAAAGAGTCTTTTTTGCCAGAAACTTTTGCATCTTTTTCTGCTAACCACTCAGCAAACTTTGTTTCAACTTGCTCAGCAGTTAATGCTCCTTTCTTAACACCATTAATTAGGTGATTTTTGTAAAGAACTCCTTTGTAAGATAAAATGGCACGAGCAGTATCACTCATTTCTGCACCATTTTGAACCCATGTCAATGTTTTCTCAAAATTAATGTCGATAGTCGCCGGATTGGTGTTTGGATTGTAAGTACCTAACTTTTCAATGAATTTCCCATCTCTCTTTGCTCTACTATCAGCTGCTACTAAATGAAAGAAAGCTTTGTTTTTTTTACCGTGTCTCTGTAGACGAATTCTTGTTGCCATAGTTTTTTACGTTGTGAGGTACGAAACCTCGATTCATAAATTATTTATTTAAGGGTGCAAAGATACAACAATTTTCAACTCAACCAAACTAGTCAAAAAATATAATATTATGCAACTTGAAATGTAGCCTGCGAACCAACAAAACTTTGTACATTTGTCTTTAATTATGTCTGGATCCGTTAATAAGGTTATATTGATTGGGAATCTTGGAAAAGATCCCGAAATTCGTTTGTTGGACGCCGGTGTTAAAGTTGCGTCATTTACGTTAGCAACGTCTGAAACCTACACGGATAGATCTTCTGGAGAAAAAAAAGAACTTACTGATTGGCATGATGTTGTGGTTTGGCGAGGACTTGCGGATGTTGTTGAGAATTACCTAAAAAAAGGCATGAAAGTCTACATTGAAGGAAAATTGAGGAAAAAATCTTGGCAAGACAAAGATGGCAATACGAGATATAATACTGAAATAATAGCTGATCAACTCACCATTTTATCTCCAAAGAACGAGCAAATAGAATCTGCAATAAAGCCAAAGATTTTCTCAAATTCAGGAGCCCCTCCTCCCCCATCACCAATGAATGATCTATCACCTGAAGAAGATGACATTCTACCTTTCTAGTTAAAGTTAGCTATTCTACTATGAAAACAACAATATTCGTGGAACAAGAGTTAATTTCTCAAGCAGGCATTAGTGGTAATGTGGCTATTTACATTGGGATAATTTGTGTTTTATTAGTTATTTCAGCCATGATGTCGGGTTCTGAGTCAGCTTTTTTCACCTTGGGACCAAAAGAATTAGAAGATTTAAAGGAGGATGAAAGCGCTAGTTCAAAACTGATTCAAAAGCTCCTGGATAATCCACGTAATTTATTAGCGACCATTTTAATAACCAATAATATGGTTAATGTTGGTGTTGTTATTTTATCCTCATTTGTATTAAATGAAGTATTTCCGGCTGAAAATGAAACAAATTCAATTGTTCGATTTTTGTTGGATGTTATCGGAATAACCTTTATAATTTTATTAACAGGCGAGGTTTTGCCTAAAATTTATGCAAACAAACACTCAATGCTTGTTGCTAAATTAACCTCTAAGCCTTTGTATTATTTAAGTATAACACCCCCTATTTCGTGGATCAAATTTCTTTTAGTAAACGGGGGTGCTTTTATTAATAAATTAAACAAAAATAGTTCTGTAAAAATAACCTCAGATGATTTAGAACAAGCCTTGGCCCTTACGAAGGAAGAAAATAGCTCTGTAGAGGAACAAAAATTACTGGAGGGAATTGTCAAATTCGGGAATACTGAAACATCCCAAATTATGAGATCTCGTATTGAAATCTCAGCCATTGATGAAGATAAAAATGCGGAAGAACTCCTCGAAAATATTTTAGAATCAGGGTACTCAAGAATCCCAGTTTATCGTGAAACACTTGATAACGTTATCGGAATTTTATACATCAAGGATTTACTGCCCTATCTCAATGAATTAACCTCCTTTGACTGGAAAAAAGTAATCCGCAAGCCTTATTTTGTTCCAGAAAACAAAAAGATAGACGACCTTTTAAAGGAGTTTCAACAAATGAAAATGCATATGGCTATTGTTGTGGACGAATATGGTGGAGCCGCTGGATTAATTACGTTGGAAGACATCTTAGAAGAAATTGTAGGCGACATCACGGATGAATTTGATGAAACTGAAATTGTTTATACAAAAGTTGACAACCATACATACATTTTTGAAGGTAGAACGGCATTAGTTGATTTCTATAAAGTTACTAATCTGGATAGTAAAGAATTTGAAAACACCAAAGGAGAATCTGATACGTTAGGCGGATTTATCATTGAACAAGCTGGAAGAATACTAAAAAACAATGAATTTATAACTTGTGACAACGTGAAATTAATCGTTGAGTCATCAGATAAAAGAAGAATAAAAATGGTAAAATGCGTTCTTCCAATTACTGAAAACTAATCCATTTATATCCATGAAAAAATTACTTTTCTCTTTGTTAATACTAATCCTATTGAGTTGTGGAGAGGAAAATCTTATACCAAAACCTCCCACCCATTTGATGGTAGATTTGCCCGCGCACTCATATAAAAAATTCACGGACACATCCCATTTCAACTTTGATATGCCTAAATTTTGGTCTGTGAGAGCAAACCTTAAAGAACAGGATTCACTCATTTTATATTTAGGAAAAGAAATAGATGGAGACCTTCATTTTCAATATCTTAAAATTGACACAGCTAATCCTTTATCGAAACACATTAACAAGACCTTTGAAAAAATTGATTTTCACAAAGCCAGAGCAAAACAATTAAAGGATACCAATTTTGTTTTTAAAGATAAAAAAGTGTACGGGAGTATGTATGAATTTATAGGTAATTCAGCTACTAATTTTCAATTTTATTTAACGGATTCAATAAATCATTTTGTACGTTCTGAACTTCTTATCAGAAGAAAACCAAACTATGATTCCTTACAACCGACATTAAATTACATAAAAACCGATTTAATTCAACTTATCAATACGTTTGAGTGGGTAGAGAAGAAATAAACATTGCCTATATTGCTTTAGGTTCAAATCTTGGAGATAAAAAGTCTCATTTAGACAAAGCAATCCAGATACTAAACTCAACCATTGGCAATGTAATCAAACAAGCTGATTATATTGAAACGGAACCTATTGACATGTTATCAAAAGATTTATTTCTTAATACATGTATCGAACTAAAAACTCCTCTTTCAGCCATCAAATTATTAGTTGAATTAAAAAAAATAGAAGAGAATTTTGGTAGAAATCCTAGTTCAAAAGGGAAAAACGAATCAAGGACACTAGATCTTGATATAATTTTTTTTAATCAATTGATTTATTCAAGTATTGATTTAACTATTCCTCATCCAAGGTATCATGTACGCGATTTTGTGCTTTATCCATTAAAGCAAATTAATGAACATTTTGTGGACCCTTGTCTTAAATTAACCATAAAACAGTTAATAAATTAAAAAAAGTCTTTACAACCTTGGTAAGTCCATTTTTGTATGTAAATTTGCGGTTAATAATCAAATTAGATAATTCATTATGAAAATGAAAACTTTCAAAATTTCAGCGTTAATTTTAGCAGGAATCGCTTTTTCAAGTTGTGATTCCATTAAGGATCTTACCTATACGGTTACTCCTGATCCATTGGAAATGCATGGTGACTCAGTTCGAGTTAAAATTGAAGTTAAAGTACCTGAGAAAGGGATCAAAAAGAAAATTGTTGCAGAAATCACTCCTAAACTTGGTAATCAAACTTTGGAGCCTGTTAAAGTAGCCGGTGAAAAAATCCAAATTGGAGAAAAGTCCATCCCATACAAGCCAGGAGGGAAAGTGGTTTATGATAGATCATACGCTTACGATCCAAGCTTTGAAAGTTCAGACCTTGAAGTGAGTTTGAAAGCTTATAAAGGAGCAGTTGGAACAAAAGAAAAGAAAAAAGAAGCTTTTGATTCTAAAAAAATTGCTGAAGGAACTATTATCACTCCATTTTTGGTTCAACCGGATTTCAAAGTAGTTTCTTTAAGACAAGATTACGTTCAAACAAAAGATTTCACTACAAGTGCAACTATAAATTTTGACAGAGGTCGTTCAGAATTGAGACCAAATGAAATGAAAGATGCTGATGTTGTTGCATTAAAAGAATGGTTGAAAACAAATGCCGGTAATACAAGAGTTGTTATTAAAAGTATCTCTGTTAATGGATTTGCTTGTCCAGATGGTGTAGAGAGCAAAAACGTAACACTATCTGATAGCCGTGTTTCCACAGCACTAAAAGCAATTGAAACATTATTAAAGGACACAAAATATCCTGCAATTGATTTAAAACTTTTATCAAAAACCAAAGGTCTTGGAGAGGATTTTGACGGTTTCGTTTCCAAATTGAATGAAAGTTCTTTAGCATCTGACGAAAAAAGTTTAATCACACGTGTGATTAAAGAGACATCTGACTTGGACACTCGCGAAAAGAAAATCAAAGAAATATCTAAAGTTTTCAGTGAAATAGAAAAAGATATCTTTCCTAAATTAAGAAGAGCTGAAATCGTTATTTCTTACAGTGTTGTAGGATATTCAAACGATGAATTAAAGTCAATTGGATCTTCTAATCCATCTTCATTGAAATTAGACGAATTGATTCAAGCAGCTGAAGTAACTAGTGATATAAAGACAAAACAAACTATCTATTCAACTGCTTTGAGTGTTAAATCTGATGATAAATTAGTTTTGAATAACTTAGGAGTATTAATGTATGAACAAGGTAAATACGATGATGCGAAAAGTTATTTTGAAAAATCTGGTAAAATTGATAATTCTTCTGAAAACAAAAATAATCTTGCAGCAGTGGCTGGTAAAAAGGGTGATTTTGAAACAGCGAGAAAGTTATTGGAGAAAAACGCTTTACCTGAAGCAAAGTTCAACACAGGGTATTTTAGCATTAAAAAAGGTAAATATGCAGAAGCTATTTCTTCAATGAAAGGAGGAAACTCATTTAATTTGGCATTAGCACAATTGTTAAACGGAAAATCAGATGAGGCTATCAAAACATTAGACGGTTGTACTGTAAAGGAAACAGCAGAATGGTTTTATTTAAAAGCTGTTGCTAATGCTCGTTTGAATAATGTTGATGGTACGGTTTCAAATCTTAAGAATGCAATTTCTAAAAATGCATCTTTAAAAGAGAAAGCAGGAAGAGATAAGGAGTTTCGTAACTTTGTATCAAATTCATCATTCTCCTCTTTAATAAAATAAACTTTTCAATAATATACTCAAAAAGACTATCTTCGGATAGTCTTTTTTTTTGACCAAACATATGACAATCGAATCCCTTTCTCGAAAATTATTTAACTACTATAATGATACTCAACTAAAATTAGCCGAAAGTCAGGAAACCTTATCAGACTTTATTGGACTTCCTTTTTCACGAGAATCAATTAGCGAACAAATTGAATTAAAAAAGAAAAATTACTCAACTGAAAATCGAAAAGTATTAAAAGCTCATTTTGACAAGCAGTATAATTCAGTTGAGATTTCGGATTCAATAAGAAAAAATATTGCACTTCTAGAGAATGAAAATTCATTTACAATTACGACTGGACAACAACTTACCTTATTCGGTGGGCCTGCCTTCTTTTTTTACAAGATAATGCATTGCCTTTCCATTACTCAAAAACTCAATGAAATACATCCAGATTACCATTTCATCCCTGTTTTTTGGTTAGCTTCTGAGGATCATGACAAAAATGAAATCTCTGAAACGAATATATTCACAAAAAACTTCACATGGGAGAATGATTTTAATGGCGCGACAGGTGAATTTCTACTTGATGAGAATTTTTCTATGATTCGAAATTCCATCCTAGATTTTTTTTCAACTAATGATAACAATGAAATAAAAGAACATCTTTCTCATTTTTCTGGGAGAACATTATCAGAAGGATTTATTCGTTTTCTAACATCCTTATTTAAAGATTATGGGTTATTAGTTTTAGATGCAAATTCAAAAATTCTTAAAAACCAATTGATACCTGTATTTAAAAATGAAGTCAGTCAATTTTCAACTTTTCAGAACGTATCTAAAACTGATACTTTACTACTTCAAAATGGAATCAAACCCCAAGCAAAAATTCAACCGATTAACTTTTTTAAATTGTCTGCTAACAAAAGAACGAAAATTACATATAAAGAAAATAAATACTACATAGCGGATGAAGAAATCTCTAAAGAAAATCTACTGTTAGACATAGAAAATCATCCTGAAACATTTTCTCCAAACGTATTTCTAAGACCGTTATATCAAGAAATAATCCTACCAAATATTGCATATATAGGGGGTCCGGGTGAGTTAAGTTATTGGATGCAACTAAAAACTAATTTCAATTATAATACTATTCCATTTCCACTTTTGATTAATCGTATTTCCATTTATTACATTGACCCAACTCTTGAAAAAAAAATCAAGAATTTTCAATTTTCAATACGAGATTTTATTAATGTCTCTTTTGATGAATTAAAAAGAAATTATTTATCATCTACTCAGGAGTATTCAAATCTCAATTGGGAGAATATTGATAATCATATAACCTCTGCACACACAGAATCGAAGGCGATTTTTCAAAAATCAACACCAGAAATAGAAAACTTCTTAGAAAGTGAATGGAAAAATATCGAAAAAATCATCGACCGAATTAAAGTAAAGGTACAGAAACAACTTTCAACGAAACATGATATTGAACTAAAACAAATTGAACAAATTAAAAATAAGCTGATACCTGATTCAATTCCTCAAGAACGTTATTTTCATTTTTTTACCTTTTGTCCAAATGGATCACTTAATCTAATGCATGATTTAATTCAAGAAATCGATCCATTTTCCACTGAAATTCTTGTAGTAACCTCCTAATATTTCTAGTTTTATTTTTATAAATCAAAAATACCTTATTTGCACTCATTTTTTCTCAAGTAATCTGCAATCTATTTTTTATCTTTGTCTACGAACTATCATAACTTACTATGGCAAAGACAGCAACTATTGATTCGCCTCAAAAAATAGATTTTGAAACGTTTAAAACGCAAGTAATTGCTGATTATAGACTCGCTTGTGAATCACGAGAAGCGTCAATACTCGGAAGAAAAGAAGTTCTAACTGGCAAAGCAAAATTTGGAATTTTTGGAGATGGTAAAGAATTGGCTCAAATAGCCCTTGCAAAACAATTCAAAAATGGTGACTTCAGGTCTGGATATTATCGAGATCAAACCATGATGCTCGCTATCGGCCAATTAACATTAGAACAGTACTTTGCCGGTTTATATGCCCATACAAATGTAGAATTTGAACCACTATCTGCAGGTAGACAAATGGGCGGCCATTATTCTACAAGAAATCTTGATTCAAATGGTGAATGGAAAAATTTGATGCTCCAAAAAAATAGTTCATCAGATATTTCGCCTACAGCAGGACAAATGCCAAGATTAGTTGGACTTGCAATTGCTTCCAAATTTTACCGAAATAATGAAGCGATTCAAGAAAATGACTATTTCAATAAATTTACTGATAAAGGAAATGAAATTGTTTTTGGAACAATAGGCGATGCATCGACATCAGAAGGTCCATTTTGGGAATCAATGAATGCCGTTGGTGTTTTACAAGTTCCTTTAGTTATGTCTGTTTGGGACGATGGATATGGAATATCTGTTCCGCGTGAATTTCAAACTACAAAGGGTAGTATTTCTGAAGCCTTAGCAGGATTTCAACGAACAGATGAGAAGAAAGGATTTGAAATATTAATAACTAAGGGCTGGGATTACGTTCACTTGTGTGAAACCTATGAAAAAGCTGCAAAAATTGCTCGAGAAGAGCATGTCCCAGTTTTAGTTCACGTTCAAGAAGTTAATCAACCTCAAGGACATTCTACTTCCGGATCTCACGAACGATATAAATCAAAAGAACGATTAGATTGGGAAATTGAATATGATTGCATTTCAAAATTCAAAGAGTTTATTCTTTCCTTCAATTCTGATGGAGCAATTATAGCCACCGAGGAGGAATTAGATCAAATCCATTCTGAAGCGAAGAATACTGTAAGAGATTCAAAAAATAAGGCATGGAAATCCTTTACACATGAAATTAATGAAGATTTAAAAGAAGCAATTGTATTGTTAAAAAATTTGGCTTCAGAATCTACCAACAAAGTATTTATAGAAAGAGAAATTGAAAGTTTGGAGAAAGCTTTTGAACCTGTTCGTAAAGATATTTTATCAGTAGTAAGAAAATGTTTACGTCTGGCTTTAAGTGACAAAACCCGTTCTAAATCAAATTTATCTGATTGGATTCAGCAGCAAATTGGTATAAACAATCAAAGATACAGCTCATTATTATATTCTGAATCTAAAAAATCTGCCTTACAAGTTGAAGCAATTGAACCGATATATTCAAATGATTCGACAATGGAAGATGGTAGAATTATATTAAGAGAAAACTACCGTAAAATTCTCTCTAAGATGCCTGAAGTCATTGTTTTTGGAGAAGATGTCGGTGGAATTGGTGGTGTAAACCAAACATTGGAAGGACTTCAAAATCAATTTGGAATTGACCGTGTGTTTGATACGGGAATTAGAGAATGTACAATTGTCGGACAAGGGATTGGAATGGCTATGAGAGGATTGAGACCAATTGCTGAAATTCAATACCTAGATTATTTACTGTACGCCATTCAAGTTATGTCGGATGATTTAGCAACTGTTCAATATAGAACAAAAGGAGGACAAAAAGCTCCTCTGATTATTTCGACACGAGGACATAGATTGGAAGGTATCTGGCATAGTGGATCACCAATGGGAATGATTGTCAATGCTTTAAGAGGTATGTATATTTGTGTTCCCAGAAACATGACAAAAGCAGCAGGTTTCTACAATACGTTATTAGCTTCAGATGATCCAGCACTTGTTATTGAACCATTAAATGGATACAGAAGTAAGGAGAAAATGCCTGATAATATTGGCGAATTCAATGAACCACTTGGGATTCCAGAAATTGTTAAAGAAGGAACGGATATAACTGTAGTTTCATATGGATCAACTTTTAATTTATGTGAAATTGCTGCAAAACAACTTTTAGAGCTCGGAATTGATATTGAATTAATTGATGTTCAGACACTCATTCCTTTTGACATTCATGGTATTATCTCAGAATCAATTGAAAAAACAAATCGATTATTAATTGTTGATGAGGATGTATCAAGTGGTGCTACTGCTTATATTTTAGATAAAATTTTAGTTGAGCAGAAGGCTTTTTACCATTTAGATGGTTCACCAGAAACCTTAAGCGCAAAAGACCACAGACCAGCTTACGGAACGGATGGTGACTATTTTTCTAAACCGAGTATAGATGATATTGTCGAAAAGATTTATTCTATAATGCACGAGGTTAACCCAAATAAATTCCCCTCACTTTATTGATAGCAAACTAGATTTTAATAAATCAAATAAGTTTATGACGCTAAGTTAAATCTACCTTATTAAGGTTATAAAACCATGTTTTTGACCTTGGTCACTTTTTAACGTATAAAAATAAACTCCTGCAACTAATTCCTTTCCATCGCTATCCCTTCCTTCAAATGAATTTAGACTTGAAGATGTGGTAAATAATTTAGTCCCCCATCGATTTAATATAGTTAGCTCATAACTAAAACAATTTTCAAATAAAGGATTTATTTCAATTTTGTCATTAATGCCATCATTATTAGCGGTAATTACATTAGGGATTTCTAATTCAGGAAAATCTATGCTCGGCTCTATTTCAAATTGATATGGAAATTCAAATTCACAGCCAATATTTGACCAAAGTGTTAAAATTCCATTAATTGAACCTCCTCCTGGAAAAGTTTCCTCAAAACTTTGTTGCGTTGAACTGGAAAAACCTGTAAAACTCCACAACAAAGAATCCAATTGAAAACTAGATCCTTGGATATCTGCAGAAAAATCTGCCTTTTCAACACACGCTGGAACAATAACAATATCAACTATTGGAATGCCTTGAATATCTAAATCAAACTGTAAGGTGTCACGACACCCATTTGTACTTTCAACAGGATAAATAACAGTATAAGTTCCAGGCCCTGGGTATGTTTTTATAAAATTCCAAGTAGGATTTAGTTGACTTGTTCCATCTCCAAAACTCATTGTACCAAGAATTGCATCAGATAAACTTGGATTTCCAACCCAATTTTCTTGGATATTAAACAATACATCTTCTCCATTACATAAATCAGTATAACTTGCAGAAATATTAGGAATCGCATGAAATAAAAGTTCAACAGTGTCAGAGTTAAAACAACCATTTTCATTTAATACATTTGAAGAAATTAAAACAGAAGATTCTGGTTCGGTAGGTGATATGAAACCTGAAATAGCTGTTCCACTTCCTATGTATAAATTAGCACTGACAGAGTACCAATAAATACTGTCAATTAAGTCACCATTAACATTTTGAATTGTAGAATTAAGATCTATCTCATTTCCACAAATCTCGTATGGGGTGTTCACTAAAATCTGAGGTAAATTGTAAATTGGAATTATTTCAGACGAAATCCCGGAAATGCAGTTATTGAGACTGGCAATTAAATTCACACTTATTGTATCTTCTGAAAGTGGAGAAGCAAAATATAACGTATCGTTTTGAGCTAGAATGGTTCCATTTTCATCTGTCCATTGGTATCCAAAAGAAGGAGGAATAGTATGCCATATCATACCATTTTCATTTATACACCATGGACCGTCATGATAGATTTCTGGTATTGATGGCTGTTCAATAATATAAATTTCTATAGTGTCCGGTAAAAGAATGCAGGCATCTGGGAGTTGACCAGAAACAACATAAATACCTGAATCTGCTAATTGAGCATTAGTAATTGAAACAGCTGAACCAATTCCCGAAAAATTATTTGGTCCTGTCCAGGAATAGGTTGCCCCAGGTAAAACATTCGATGATAGCTGTATAGTTTCTCCTGCACAATATGTATCATTTGTAGATTGAATTTCATATCGCAAAGAGGCAAAATCACTAAAATAACCAAAACGACAACCCGAACTAGAGCCACCATGAATAACTCCCATGTGAAATTTAACTGAATTATTTTCTATTCTCGAACCTTGCTGAACAGGAACAATTCCGCTCATATCAATCTGTGCATACATCCAAGCATTTGATGTTCCGGGAACAAAATTAAAGCTTGCGGCATTAATAACACCTCCTAGTCCATTATAAGTAAAACTATTTTCGCCACCGGCAGGCACTAAAATATTAACCGCAAAGAATTCATTAGTTGAACGTGTAAATGGAACTACATTCGATCCAGTGCAAACTAAAGGTGGCAAAATTGCTTCTCCTACCTCACAACCAAAACCAGATTGGTGCAGAACGTAAACTGAATCTGATGCTACAATATATGCAGTTGGATTCGTTAAAGTATGAACATAGGTTTGACCTAAATTAATTACTCCAACGTTAGTACCATCAATACTTAGGTTAGTGCCATTGGAAGTTCCTAAAATATACACCTTATCAGGCCCATTCAAATAACCTTTTAATGCTATGTATTCCATTCCAATTATGGAACTTGGAATCAATTGATCGCCCTGTAAGTCAGCACATCCTCCGTATGGTGTTCCTTCAGCTGTATCATCATGTAAGGTAATGGCAATTTTTTTATTCGCAACCACAGAACTACCCGATAAATGTAAATTAGCAGCAGTACTCGAAGCCTCTGCACAATATGTTTGACCAGCATTTAAGGTTATGTTGAAGGGAATTCCAGCGGCATGCCCAACAATATTTTGGCTTGGGACAATTGTAACGACAGTATTATTTTCAGTAGCAACAACATTGAAGCCGGAACGAGCATAAGAAGCATTATTTAAAAAATTCTGAAACGGTGTTAAAAAGGCAGTACCTAATGCATTTTTACCCTTCAAAGCAAAAATATCTGGATTACAATTACATGTTGGTGTTACTTCATAGTATGCCGTAATTTGAGCGGTTGCTGTTATTTTAAAACCATAATTCAAAGTCGTATTGGCAGGTTTATTTTCTACAATATCAATCCATGGCGTAAGATCTAAGGTTTGAGCAGAATTTGCTGGTAAATTTAGTACCTGAACAGGAAAAGCAGGATTGGCAGGTTGGGAAATTGAAATTGTCGCCGGATTTGCTAAAGTAGCAAAACGAAAAACTATTGGCCTATCTCCATGACCTTGTGCTACCTCTGGTGCAACAAACCAAAATGTGGTATCGAGTTGACTAGTTACAAAAAAACATAAGAAAAAGAAAAAGCAAGTAATGGTAAACTTCATGGTATTTAGATGTGTAAATTTAAAAATTTAACACAAATCTCAAAGTAATTATATGAAAATTAACATAATAATAATTTGATTTATACCTTTAAAATCAACTTACTTATCCTCTAATACATTCAATAATCCACCTTTCCCATCTGTTATTAATGTTTTTGTATTTGGTGATGAAGATAATTTTATAAATGCCTCAATTTCTTTCAATTTTAATATGTTTAAAGAAATACTTGAATTCAGCATTTCATTGGCATTTTTATTCGCTTTGGCCTCAATTTCTATACTTTTTGCTCGCCCTTCAGCCTCAATTCTCATTGACTCTGCTTTTGCTTCTGATTGAATTACATTTGTTTTCTTTACACCTTCAGCTTCGATCAATTGACGTTCAACTTCTTTCTTTTGTCTGTCCAATATAAATTCCATACGCAACGCCTCTTGTTCTGCTTCAAGTTTTGTTTCAATGGATCTAGTTAAACCAGATGGCAAAGTGATGCTTTTAAGAAGAACAGCCTCTATAATAAATCCTTTTTTAGAACATACTTCTGCCAAACGTTTTTTGATTTCTTCTTCTATTTCATTTCTCTTAGCGCTGTGCATATCTTTCGCATAATATCGTGAACATACATCCGAAGCTGCCGAACGAAAGACAGGTAAAATCAAATTGGTTTCATAATCAAGTCCTGTTTCTTCAATTATTTTAGGTACATCCGATGATTTTATATGATATAAGATTGAACTTTCTGATAAAATTGTTAAACCTTCTTTCGACGGTAAATTTTCACGTATTGATAAGTTCATCGTGCTAATATTCACTTTTATTATCCTTGTTAAAAAAGGATTATAATACACAGGACCCGGATCTTTTACTTTCTTATTTATTCTTCCCAATTTAGATTTCAAAGCAACCTGATTAGGTCTGATTATTGCGCAAGATGTAATAACAAAAGTGGAAAAAGTAAGTAAAAAAAAGATTGATTTCATATTAGTTGTTTTTATTCTAAACGATTGCAATCTACTTATGTTTTAATTATTTTATATAATGTTTTATTATAGTGAGTATTAATTTACATTATTCAGGAAAAATTTAATGGAAACTGCCTAGATTTGTATCACCGTTAAAGTACCATAAATTGATAGGAATTATACCTTTGAACTTAGCGATCCACTAATTGTTTTAATAAATAAAAAATGTACTCAAAAGAATTTCAAGAAATCATCAATTATAGAAGATCAAATCGTGTTTTTGATGCAAACATCCCTGTTCCTGAAGAGGTAATGCAAAAAAGTTTAGAACGTGCAGTTTTATCTCCCAATAGTAGTAATATGCAATTATGGGAATTTTACTGGATTAAATCAGATGAGGAACTTAAAACATTTATTCCACTTTGTCTTAATCAACAAGCAGCCAAAACAGCACAGCAAATGGTGGTTTTTGTTACACGTAAAGACAAATGGAAACAGCGAGCTAAATGGAATTTAGAAAAAATCAAAAGTACAATAGTTGGTGAACCCAATAAGTTACAAAAAGGAGGAATGGATTATTACGGTAAAGTAATGCCCCTTTTATACATGAATGATGGCTTTGGAATTATGTCGACAATTAGAAGATCAATTAGTTTTTTTGCTGGCTTACGTAAACCCTTTTTTCGCACGGGAGGAGTAGCTAACCAACGCATCATGGTTCATAAATCCTGTGCTTTAGCTGCCCAAACTTTCATGCTTTCTATTGCTGCAGAAGGTTTTCACTCATGTCCAATGGAAGGTTTTGATGAGAAACGCGTTAAACGTGCATTGAATTTACCTCGAGGTGCTGAGATCAATATGATTATTTCCGTTGGTAAAGGAACCGAAGAAGGAATTTGGGGGCCAAGATTTAGAGTTCCGAACGAAGAAGTCATTTTTATAAGATAAAAAAAAGTCACCTCGATTGAGGTGACTTTTTTTAAATCATTTAATTTTTATCTCTTAACAACAGAAACTACTGAGCTTCCTGAATTATTAATTGTGTTCAATAAATATGAACCAGAATTCAATTCAGACAAATCAATAGATCCATTAGCATTTACACTCCCCGATTTCAAGATTTTACCATTCAAATCCAAAATCGAATAAGTTGTAGACTCACTTACAGTCAATGAAAGTTGATTTTCAAATGGATTAGGATAAACCACAATTTTATCATTTGCATTTTCTGTCATTCCAGCAGTTGGTGGTAATAAGACACCATCAATAACATGAACAACACCATTATCAGCTGGAACATCTGCTAAAGTAACAGTTGCATCATTTATTGTAACTCCATTAGTTAATGAAACAATTACGTCTTCACCGTTTACTGTAGCGACTGGTCCTGCAGTTAATTGTGTTGATAAAACTGTACCTTCAACAACGTGATAAGTAAGTACATCAGCCAAATTCGGTAATGCTAGAATACCAGCAATGTTTGTATTAAGTGCTGTAGCAAGATCATTGAAAGCTTGATTAGTAGGAGCAAAAACTGTAAATTCAGACAAAGGATCTGTCAACACAGGTAATAAGTCTGCCGTAATAACAGCTGTGGTTAGTGTAGAAAACCCATTATCAATGGCAACATCAACAACAGTTTCAATCGGTAAAACTACTGCATCTAGAACATGAACTACTCCGTTACTAGCATTGATATCTACAGAAGTTACTTGTGCTTGGTTAACAAACACATCTCCAGTAGAAGTTACAGAAAGTTTTAGGGTATTAGTTGTACTCAAAGGTTGAACAATCACACCGTTTGTTACCGCTGAGGAAGGAACTTCTGTTCCCAAAACATGGTATGTTAAGATGTCGGCCAAGTTAGGTAATGCTAGTAAGCCATTAACAGTTGTTCCAAGAGCATCAGCTAAATCTGTAAAAGCTTCATTAGTTGGAGCAAACACAGTGTAAGTCGCTAATGGATTTGTCAAAGCAGGTAATAACTCTGCTGTAACAACTGCAGTTACTAAAGTGCTAAATCCATTATCAATTGCAACATCTGCAACAGTCTCAACAGGTAAAACAACCCCGTTCAATACATGTACTATACCGTTATCAGCATTAATGTCAACAGATGTCACTTGCGCCTGATTAACAAATACATTTCCAGTGGATGTTGCCGTTAATTTTAATGTATTTGTTGTACTTAACGGTTGAACAATTGCACCATTCGTAACGGCACTTGAAGGAACCTCTGTACCTAAAACATGGTAAGCAAGAACGTCTGCTAAATTTGGCAGAGCCAAAAGCCCACTAACAGTTGTATTTAGAGCAGTAGCAAGATTTTCAAATGCTTGATTCGTGGGAGCAAATACCGTATAATTGGCTAAAGGATTTGTTAGAACGGGAAGTAACTCAGCTGTTACTACTGCAGTAACCAATGTACTAAAACCATTATCAATTGCCACATCCGCAACTGTCTCAACCGGCAAAAGAACAGCGTTTGTAACATGAACAGTTCCGTTTGTTGCGTTCAAATTGGCAGCTGTAACTTGTGCATGATTAACAAATACATTTCCCGAACCGGTCAAAGTTAATTTAACTGTATTGGTTGGGCTTAAGGGTTGAACAATTGTTCCATTGGTGATAGCAGTGGAAGGAACTGTTGTACCCAATACATGATACAATAAAATATCATCTAAATTAGGCAATGCCAATAAACCATTGATATCCGTATTTAGTGCTGTTGCCAAGGCAGTAAATGCGGCGTCATCTGGAGCAAAAACAGTTAAGGTAGCAGACTGGTTTTGTAATGCAGTTACTAAACCTTCTTGAATTAAGGCCGCCTCCAAATATGTGTGATTTGGACTTGTTGCGATTACGTTATCAAACACATTTGTTTGAGCAAAAGAACCCGAACTAAAGAATAGCATTGAGCTCAAGGTGGCAAAAGAATAAATTTTTAATTTTTTCATATTTTTTTGTTTAATTAAATTATTAAAAGCTTAAACAACCTGCAAAGAAAAAAGTTTTATAAATCACGAATTATACAACTATTTTTCAAAAGAAATTAAAATATATTCTGAAGTCATTGCCGGAATCAATAAAGCATATACTTTTTCAAACAATTGATATTCAGTTTAATAAATAAAAAATTATCGTGTGGAAAATTTTCAAAACAGATCCAATCATCTTATTCATAAAACTTCTTAATAATCTTTATAAACCCATCTACTCAAGTACAAAAGAACACGTATCTTTGCATAAATTTTAAAAAAATGTCAAAACCTGTTCGCGTTAGATTCGCCCCTTCACCGACTGGCCCATTGCATATGGGAGGTGTAAGGACTGCACTTTACAATTACCTCTTTGCTAAAAAGAATAATGGAACATTTATTATTCGTATTGAAGATACTGATCAAACGCGTTTTGTACCCGGCGCTCAAGAATATATTATAGAATCAATGAAATGGTGTGGTATTATGCCAACAGAAGGACCTGGTCTTGGAGGAAATTATGGTCCTTATGTGCAATCTGAGCGAAAAGAAATGTACAAACCTTTTGCCGAACAGCTTATATCAGAAGATAAGGCATATTATGCATTTGACTCGGCCGAAGAATTAGAAAAAGTGCGCGAACAAGCAAAGCAAATGGGAATGCCTAACTGGCAATATAACAGTGTTACTAGAATGTCAATGCGTAATTCACTCACATTACCACAAGACGAAGTTAACAAACTACTTAATGATGGTATTCCTTATGTAATCCGAATGAAGATGCCTCGAAATAGAGATGTTCGTTTTCATGATACAATTAGAGGCTGGGTTGTCGTGAACACAAATAATTTGGATGACAAAGTACTTTTTAAAAGTGATGGAATGCCCACCTACCATTTGGCAAATGTTGTTGACGACTATTTAATGAAAATAAGTCATGTTATTCGAGGTGAAGAATGGTTGCCTTCTGCCCCACTCCATTTTTTGTTATATGAAGCATTTGGTTGGGAATGTCCTGATTTTGCGCATCTCCCCCTACTTTTAAGACCTGATGGCAATGGCAAACTTTCAAAAAGGGATGGTGATCGCTTAGGTTTCCCCGTTTTCCCATTGGATTGGCACACAGCCGAAGGAGAGCTTTATTCAGGATATCGCGAAAAAGGTTACAATAGTCAAGCTTTCATTAATATGCTAGCTTTTTTAGGTTGGAACCCTGGTACTACTCAAGAAATATTTGGTTTAGATGAATTAGCTGAGAGTTTTTCGCTTGACAGAGTTTCAAAAGCAGGAGCTAAATTTGATCCCGATAAAACAAAATGGTTTCAACAACAATATTTGCGAGCAACACCAGATGCTGATTTAGCTCATGAATTAAAAAGTAAAATACAAAAGGATATTGAGATTTCAGATTTACAAGAGATTTGCCGTTTAATGAAGGAACGAGCAACATTTGTTACTGATATTTTAAATGAAGGAAGTTATTTGTTTGAAAGACCTCAATCCTACGACTTCGATACTATTTCAAAAAAATGGAAACCAGAAACATCTGAATTAGTTCAGGGTTGGATGGATGAAATTCAAGAAATGGTTGATTTTACAGCCGCTTCCATAGAGTCAAAATTTAAAAATTACCTCGAATCTAAAGGAGTTGGAATTGGCGCCGTTTTGCTGCCATTTCGATTAGTTGTTACTGGTGTAGGAATGGGACCCGGTATGTTTGATATTTCAGCTTTTTTAGGTAAAGATGAAGTGATAGAAAGAATGAAAACAGGTTTAATCATTATTTCTCAACATTCTAAATGAAAAATTTGATTTTCGTTTCTGGAATCAGAATATATGCCTTTCATGGATGTCTTCAAGAGGAAACAAAAATTGGTGGTAATTACCTCGTAAATGTTAAAATTGAAACTGATTTTAAACTGGCATCAGAAACAGATGACTTGAGTAAAACCATAGATTATGTTACAGTTAATCAAATAGTTGAGTCAGAAATGAAAGTTCCCTCTAAACTAATTGAACATGTTGGCCAAAGGATATACGTGCGTATTAAAGAAGAATTTACTTCATGCTATAGAGTTGATGTTCAGATTATTAAATTATCTCCACCCATAAACGGTGATGTAGATTCGGTTTCAATTAGTATCTCAGATTTCGACTAAATTATTGTTGAAGCTTGATAAATCCTTAATTCATCCCATGAAATTTGTTCTCCTATTTGGGACTTAATTTGGGATAGTGAGGTTCCGCCAACTTGACCTACTAATGATTGAATCTCTTTTATTCTAGCTTCATTCATAACTTCTTTCAACTCTATTTTCTCTGCACGAATCAATTGAGCAATGTGGCCGTAAATCGTTGTTTCAGATAGTTGTCTAGCTCGAGCTATTTCGTGTATTTCTTTTCCGTCTTTAATTAAATCTAATGTTATTTCAACAGTACTTTGCTTTATCTGTTTATCTTTTTTTACCTTAGTTATGTTTGATTCAAAATCAATCACATCCAAAACTAATTTTGATTTTTTATTTTGTTGCCTTAAAATCTGTTGAACAGCACTTATTTTAGAAATCTGATAGTTTTCGATTTCAGAAATTTTAAATAAATCTTTTGAAATCTCATTACCAAGAGCAAGTTTTTCACTTAAAATTCGAGTCTTTTTAAGATCTATAATTCTTCCAAACAAAAGTTCTGAGAGTTCCTCTAATTCATCTGTATATTGCTTGGTTTTTCTTATTAATTTTAATTCACCGATTTTGAGATAAAGTTTACTTAAAACTTCATCTAACAATGGAAAAAAATAACCATACGCAGCCAAAACTCTTTCATTTATAAATTCCATATCAACTTGATTTATAAAGAGCTTTTCAATTTGTCTCCGGAAATTATAGGAATGTTCTTGCACACTTGATATATTATTAACTAATTGCTTTATCCATTCAGCATTTTTGTTTTTTTCAGATTTAATCGGAGCTGCAGTATGACTGGCCATTACAACACTTGCTAATTCTAGCAATGAGTACCAGTCAAATGTTTGAATCAATCTATTTTCCAGATAACGAAATGTATCTTTTGTTAATTCTTCATTCAAAATAGAAAGATCCACATCAATTTGGGTAAAGTCCTTTACTTGTTGATCCAATGAAATTGATCTGTTTTCAATGGGTCTCACCAGTTTTAATCCATCAAGAGATCGCAATCTTGAAAAGGCGACATAAGCCTGACCAGGTGCAAAAACATCGTTAACGTCTAAAATGGCCTTTTCGAAGGTTAAACCTTGACTTTTGTGAACCGTAATTGCCCAAGCTAGCTTCAACGGATATTGAACAAAGGTCCCTACGATTTCCTCAGTAATCTCTTGAGTGGCTTCATTTAGAGAATATTTAATGTTTGACCATTCATATTTTTCAACCGTAAATTTTTTATTTTCATCCGGAAAAAAGACAATAACTTCATATTCGCTTAAAAAATCAACAGTTCCAATTTTTCCGTTATAGTATTTTTTCTCTATTCCAATATCATTTTTAACGAACATTACTTGCGCCCCAACCTTTAGTTCTAATTGTTGGTCAATTGGAAAAATATGCTCCGGAAAATCACCTGTTATATCTGCTAGATAATGATTTGATTTAGATTTCAACTTCTGCAATTCCTTTGTATTTATTTCATCTGCTCTAGCATTGTGTGTGGATAAAGTTATGTAACCACTTTTGTCTAATTCATCCCAATCCTTGATGACCCTAGAATTCAATAATGATATGTTTGATTCAGTTATTCGGTTGTTTCGTAAGTTGTTCAAAAGTTCAATAAACTGTTCATCTTGTTGCCTAAAAATTGTTGTAAGTTCAATAACAAGAGGTGGAAAAGCCGTCAATATTTGAGCATTAAAAAAATAAATTCCAGAATAATAATTTTTCAAAAGATTCCATTCCTCATTTTTAACAACCGGAGGCAGCTGAAGTAAATCACCAATAAACATGACTTGAACACCTCCAAATGGCTCATTATTTCTTCTAACAAATTTGAGCATAAAGTCAATTGCATCCAGTAAATCTGCCCTCAACATACTCACCTCATCAACAATTAGAAGTTCCAAATTCCGAATGATTGAAATGCGTTTTTTATTCATTTTAAAATGTCGTTTCAACGTTGTTTTATTCTCATGCTTTATATAAGCACCGACATTTAGAGATTGGGAATCAGGAATAAATGCACCGAACGGCATTTGAAAAAAGGAATGGATAGTAACCCCACCAGCATTTAGTGCTGCTATTCCTGTTGGGGCTACAATTACCGTGTTTTTTTGAGTAGTTTGAACAATTTTACGTAATAAGGTTGTTTTCCCAGTTCCGGCTTTTCCTGTTAAAAAGATTGTTCGATTCGTTTGATTAATAAATAATTCAGTGAGTTTGATACTCGAAATTTCATCTTTTGTAATATTCATACTTTAAGTTAAGAAGAAAAAATGAAATAGTTGCCATATTCATTTTCTGAAAACTCATAAATTGTATTATTTGTAACCCGAGTGAGAAATTGTGTTTTACCATTTATTGTAAAATTTAGAATATGGTTAAGAAAATAGTGATCGGAGTTTATTTAATTATTGGGAAATTCAATTTGGCACAAAATATTTCTACACTCCATCATAGTTCTGAGGTTATATTTACAGAACTCACGAAATTGAATTCTAAAGAAAGAGAATGTAATATTAGTGTTTCACCTGATGGAAAAGTACTTTATTTCATGAGTACGCGTGAGTTTCGGAAAATTAATAACACTTATAAAGATTATAACTCTGAACTCTTTTGCTCCATTCAAAATGAAAATGGAACTTGGTCAAAACCTAAAAAAGCCGGGGGAGAAATAAATTCTGATAGAAATGAAGATGAACCATCACTTTCTGCTGATGGAACTACCATGTATTTTCAAAGTTGGTCAGTTTCTTGGAGAAAAGATGGTGGTCCTTATTATCAAGTTGAATTGGAAGATGGAGAATGGAAATCAAAAAAGGGATTAGGTGGTGGAATAAATCAATTTTTTAAAGCGGAAAGTGAAGCCAATTTTGGATTTGCAACAGACGGAATGTCAATATCACCAAATGGGAATTTATTTATTGTAGCTTGCGGATCGGAGTATAATGGAAATATGGACCTTTATTTTAGCGTTAAAGAAAATGGAGTTTGGTCTTATCCAAAGATTTTTCCAGTGTCAACTAGCGGAAATGAACGATCGGTATTCATAGCAGCAGACAATAAAACAATCTATTTTGCATCAAATGGATATGGTGGTTTTGGAGGAATGGATCTTTTTAAAACAACTTTTGAAAATGGCAAAATAGGTCCCATAATAAATATTGGTCAGCCATTTAATACCAACCAAGATGACATGGGATTTGCCATTACAAAAAATGGAAACACGGCATTTTTAATAAGAAATTTAGATATTTATTACGCAGATTTAACTCAATTAGAACAGGACATCAAACCTTCACAAGAGGAAAACACTACAAATGAGAAAATAATTAATCAAGTAAAAAAAGAAGAAATTAAAAGAGAATATAAGGTTGATTTTATGGATGATGATATAGAATCAACTCCCTATTATACTAGTAAAAAACCTAAATCTTTTTCCATCACTTTTGAATTTGATAAATCCATTTTGACGGAAGAGTCAAAAGAGGCACTCTCTCTTATTGCAAATCAAGCGAAAGTGGAAAAGGTAAAGATTCTATTAATTGGTCATACGGATAATATAGGAAACGAAACTTACAATAAACAACTTTCAGAAAATCGTGTTAAATCCGTTGAAAATTGGTTTAAAAAACAAGGAATTGAAGTCAATACTATCGATTGGAAAGGAGAAGATTCGCCAAAGGTTCCAAATTCAAACTCTCAAAACAGAAGCGAAAATCGAAGGGTAGAAATAATACTTGAACCCATTAAATAGACGATTCAAAGTCAATTAAATCAGGACTTAATTTAATTTTATACCTTTCACCTCTATTTCCTGAAATCACATAATGTTCTGCTAATCGTTGGCCAAGTACTTTAACGAATGTACTTTTTATTTTAGAAAGTATTTCATTAATATTATTGTTTGTTGGATCTAAAAGGATATCTAAAGATTTTTCAATCTCCTCCAAGGTGCCAAAGGTTGAAAATCGATGATAGTAGATTGAAATCTCCTTACGATGATCAATCAAATCAACAATGCGAACACCTTCTGAATGTTTAAGAAAAAAAAGATATATAGCCTTTTGCTTGGGATTCAATGGAATTTCTATATCTCCAAAATCCGGGATTATAATCGTATGTGTAAATCCTTTAATTTTTATTTTTCTTGGACTATTTAAATAATTAGATCTCTCAACACTCAAAAAGTTCTTTCGAATTCCTTCAAGGCCATCTAATAATTGATGAATAATACGTTGATCTACAGATGTTTTTTCTAAAATTTGAAAACAATCAGAACAGAAATCAGCCGTCCGCATTTTAAAAACAATTTGCTTTTTATCCTCACAAAAATCCATCAAACAACCTCTCGACTCACTATGCATGGAGGTTTTTATCTCCAATCGATTATCAAACATAATGATTCGAAATATCCAACTAACAATTTCATACGCTATTGGAAATCGCTCGTGTAATCCATGAAAATAATACTGCCAATCCGAAGTATGAATAAATACGCTTCTCATATCGGAATCAATACTACCAAACCAATTAAATTCA
This sequence comes from Crocinitomicaceae bacterium, assembly GCA_044361535.1. Classification (GTDB taxonomy): domain Bacteria; phylum Bacteroidota; class Bacteroidia; order Flavobacteriales_D; family Crocinitomicaceae; genus UBA952. The sequence continues at coordinate 94,533 of JBIKIQ010000007.1, read as the reverse complement.
TTTCCGATATCAGTCAATAAAATGATAAGTTCGTTTTGAGGAATTCCATTTACAATTCGATATTCAGTACATTTCTCAAACAAATTACCCCATGATGCTTGTTGCGTTTTAAGTGGGAATTGTATAGATAATTTAGGCATTTCACGACTGTAATTGGCCTCAAAAAAATGAGAAGGTGGAATATCTTTTTTCTCAAAAGTTTCCTTATCGGCAATTTCGACCTCTATGGCATTATTAATTTCTGATAATGATTCAGAGGCCAGAAATTCTACTGGCCCTCTGAATTGGTTCAATAAATGCAAAACTGATTGGAACGAATGCGCTGAATATTCCTTTGATCGTACAAGATGAACTCTCATTAACGTAAATCTTTTTTATTAAAGATAGAAAAAAATCCTTTACTGGATGTTCCACTACTCTTTTTCTCCGCATAATCACGTGCCGCAGCATCAAAATAGGAATTATTTACCTCAGCATATTTATCTTTACTAAAGGAAAGATAACTATCCTTATTGAATCCCATGTTTTGTGAGACTGACATAGCGTCTAAATCTGCACCCATAAAGGTGAAATTCCATTTTTCAGTAGCTTCAAGTTCTTTGACCATTCGCTGAATGTCTCCATATGTATAAAATCGTGAAGCATTTTCATACCCGTCGGTAATAATAATTAAAACTACAGAAGCTTGATTTTCTTCAATCTCATGACCAAATTGTGTTTTGATGTCATAAATTGACTTCCCAATTGCATCAAGTAATGCCGTACCACCATCAGGTCGATAAAGCTCTCGATTCAAAGCAGCAATAGTGTTGACATTATTGAAGGGAATTGCATTTCGGTCAACTTGTGAATTAAAAAAACGCAGGCCCATAACCAATTCCTGATTGGGGAATTCTTTTTGAATAGTTTGAATTGATTTTAATTGTCCGTTAAAACCCTCAATTACTTGAGATTCCGAACCTGTCATAGATCCACTTTGATCTACAATCATCTGATAAATTGTTTTTTTGTTCATGGCATAAATTTTTAATCGTTAATGATGTAAAATTGCCACGTATTTATCGAGGAGGAAAATCCTTGCAACCTTGCAAGCAAGAAATTTAAATTGAGAAATTCTACTGACGATTAATGATTCAATAAACTTTAAATGGTTAAATTACTTCCGGTAGGATTCGACAGCTTTACGAACTGATCCAAACTTTTCAAGGAGCTGAGCTGCTGTATTTTGATCTATTCTTAACTCATTCATAATCATGCGAGTGCCACGATCAATTAATTTATTATTGCTCAACTGCATATCAACCATTTTATTCCCTTTAACACGACCAAGTTTTATCATTAAACTGGTGGAAATCATATTCAAGATAAGTTTCTGAGCTGTTCCTGATTTCATTCTCGTACTTCCTGTAACAAATTCAGGTCCAACCTCTGCGACTAAGGCATGTTGTGCTAGTACATCAAGCGGACTACCCGGATTGCATGTAATTCCTGCCGTCAAATTCCCAGATTCATTTGCCTTTTCAATTGCACTAAGTACATAAGGCGTTGAACCAGAGGCTGCTATTCCAACTATAATATCATTTTGTTTTAAAGAAAACTCATTCAAATCTTTCCATCCCTGTTCCTCATCATCCTCGGCAAATTCAACAGCCTTGCGGATTGCTTGATCCCCACCGGCTATAATACCAACCACAAGTCCGTGTTCAACTCCAAATGTTGGTGGACATTCGCTTGCATCAACAATTCCCAGTCGACCACTTGTTCCAGCACCTAGGTAAAAAAGTCGTCCTCCATCTATCATTCTTTCGCCAGCTTGTTCAACAAAATTGCTGATTTCAGGAATTATTTTTTCCACAGCCAATGCTACCTTTTGATCTTCGTGATTTATTCCATGAAGTAATTCCAAAGTTGACATTTTCTCTAAATTGTTATGAAGAGAATCAGATTCGGTAATTCGATTGATCATACCAGTATTGCTTTATAAGAGTTAGGTTCAAGATAAACCTCTACACGTTCCTTTAATGTTGTCGAAAGACTCATTCCAACAAAATCTGCCTTTATCGGGTATCTTCGATGCATGCGATCAATGAGAACTACTGTTTTAATTGCCTTGGTGGGTTTTTGAAGTATTTTCTTTAAAGCATATTGCATCGTAACTCCTGAGTTTATAACATCGTCAATTAAGATAACAAAGGCGTTTTCCAATTTCTCTTCGTGAATAGACAAGGAAATCGCGTGAGCCAGTGGGTCAATTTTGTCTAAGTTAATTTCAAATACAACCGTTGTGAGTTCAGATTCACTTTCAATAATTGTCTTTAATTTTTCTGCTAGTAAAATTCCATTTCCACATATGCCTCCAAGAAAAATTTCTTGCTCATTGTGGCAATTTTCAATGATTTGATGTGCGAGACGTGTAATTTTTTGATCTACTTGAAGATGTGATAATATGCTTTGCATATAGGGTGATTTAATTTGTCAAAAATAATTCAAATTATCGGAAATGAATTAATTGCCTATGAATTAGTTCTTTTAAAAGTCTCTTGTTAATACATTCACCAACAAGCAAAATAAACAAAGTTAATTCTAGCTATTTTTGATAAAAATGAGAACGTGAATTTATTAAAAATTGAAAATATTTCGAAGTCTTTTCAAGGGAAACTCGCACTTGATGATGTTTCTTTAGAAATATGCAAAGGCGAAATCTTTGGTCTTTTAGGTCCAAATGGTGCTGGAAAAACAACACTGATACGGATAATAAATCAAATAATTCAATCCGATTCTGGACAAATTTATTTTGACAATGAGCCCTTAAGTCAAAGACATTTAGCGTCAATAGGTTATCTGCCTGAAGAGCGAGGTTTGTATCGTACCATGAAAGTTCTTGACCATCTTATTTTTCTCGGACAATTGCGTGGACTTACTAAAAATGAAGCTCGAAAAAAAAGTGAATCATGGCTTGAAAAATTGGAGATTTACTCTTGGAAGAACAAACGAATAGAAGAACTTTCAAAGGGAATGGCTCAAAAAGTTCAGTTTTTAGGAACAATTCTTCACGAACCAAAACTGTTAATTCTTGACGAGCCCTTAAGTGGATTTGACCCGATAAATGTAGAGTTGATTTTAACCATACTCAAGGAAATGAAAGATAAAGGGAAAACAATTTTACTTTCTACTCATAATATGAAAAGTGTAGAGGAGATTTGTGATCGAGCTGCTATCATTCATCAATCAAAAAAAATGTGTGAAGGCGAAGTTATTAACCTTCGTGATTCTATCAAAAAAGGCCATTATGCGCTCCGTTTTCAAGGCAATATGATTGCTTTCGTTAATGCTTTGTGGACAGATTTTGAATTAATAGACAAAAAAGAATTAAGTTCCAACCGCTTTGAGGCTATCGTTGCCATGCGTTCTTCTGCCGAATTTGAAGATCTTTTGAAATCACTTATGGGTCAAGTAAAATTAGAAGCAGCATGGGAAGTTATGCCGAGTATGCACGATGTTTTCTTAAACAATGTTCAATCCGATGATACCATTCAAAATATAACCGATGAAAAATAGTTGGATAATTGCAAAACGTGAAATAAAGGAAAGATTTAGTTCCAAGTTTTTTCTTCTCTTTTTATTTATTGGCCCGTGTATACTTATTCTGACCCTATTTTTTCTTTTTAAGGCGGGGGATGAAGGAAAAGACCGAATAAAACTACTTGTTTCAGATGAAGGTAATATACTAGAAGGCATTCTCCATTCGCAAAAAAATGGAAGTGTTAATTATCAATTTTCGAAAGAATATATCAGTTTTGAAGATTTTAGAACAAAACCTGAATTCCAACAATACGATGCCTTGTTGGATGTCAATCACAAAGTATTAGAAAATAAAACCTGCTTCGTATGGTACCGATCAAAACCCTCAGTTGAGAGACAAATTGGAATAAGGGCTCAACTGGAAAGACGCATCGAAGAGGTGATGGTTAATGAGACTTCAAAAATTAGTATGTCTGATTACAAAAAAATCAAACAACCAATAAACTTGGCCTTTCGCAATGTTTACGATCCAAGGCAAGAGGAAGATCATTTGGCAGGATGGTCAGGATTTACATTTGGTTTGTTAACGATGGTATTTATTTTTCTATTTGGAATGACTATTCTGAGAAGTACGACCCGAGATAAAAGCAATCGAATTGTGGAGGTTATTTTAGCCTCTGTTAAATCGACAGAAATGATGTTAGGAAAAATTATTGGCTTGGGAATCGTTGCTTTTATTCAATTTTTCATTTGGTTTATATTTATTGCAATAGGACTTTATTTTCTGAGAGAGCAATTTGCATTAAATATTTATGATGCGGCTAATCAAGTAGGTAACGTAATCAATTCTCAAGGTGAAACGGAAACAAATTTACTTTATCTCAATAAAGTGGTTGAACTCGTTTATGAAAGAATAAACTATGGAGTAATGATACCTGTTTTTCTTCTGTTTTTTACACTTGGATACCTATTTTATGCGGCTTTCTTTGCAGTAATTGGTGCTAGTTCGGGTTCAGAAAGTGACGGTCAACAATACATTATTCCTTTAATTGGGTTATTTGGAATTTCTATTTACGCCGGTTATATCAGTGTTGAATTTCCTGATAGTGCAATCGTTAATTACCTGTATTATATTCCTTTTACCTCGCCGATGGTTGCAATGGTTAAAATAGCACAAGGACTTGATATTGGAGAATCATATACACTTGTAATTTCTATACTAATTCTCGTAGTTTCTTCAATTTTAGCCATTCAATTTGCTGCTAAAATATTCAAAAATGGTATTTTAGCATTTGGTCATAGGGTATCCTTTAAACATATTATCAAATGGATGCGACAAAAGTAATTCGAAAAGCAGTAATTGATTTAGGAACAAACACCTTCAATTTATTAATTGCAGAGTGGATTGAAGGAAAATGGCGTAGAATTCATACAGAAAAAGATGGTGTTGCACTAGGCATGGGTGGCATCAATCAGAAAGTCATAACCGAGGATGCTTACAAACGTGCAGAAATAGCCCTTACGAAATTTAGAATTATTTCTGAATCATTTGGTGTTTCAGAAATAAGAGCAATTGGAACAAGTGCTATTCGTGATGCAAAAAATCAACTTGAATTTGTCGAAAGAATAAAAAATGTGGTTGGAATTCAAATTCTTGTCATCTCCGGAGATGAAGAAGCCGACTTTATATATAAAGGGGTTGAAAAGACAATTGATTTTTCTATACCGTCATTAATAATGGATATTGGTGGTGGAAGCACTGAATTTATATTGGTTGATTCAGAAGGGATTCAAGCAAAAGTAAGTTTAAATATAGGCGTTTCTCGAATGCTTCAACTTTTTAGTTGCGATGATCCGTTTAAACCCAAACAAGTCTTGGAATTAAATCAATGGTTAGAAGAACAGGCAAATGGATTTTTTGATAAACTTCAGGTTTCACGCCTCATTGGCGCTTCAGGAAGTTTTGAAACCTTTTACGAATTAATTCACAATACGACAATTCCCTCATTAGATGCTGCCATAGAATTACCATTTTCAAGTTTCAATTCCGAATTAGATGGTCTAGTTTATTCCACACAAGCTGAACGAGATATCAATCCATGGATTGTCCCAATTCGAAAAAAGATGGCACCTTATGCCGCTGTAAAAACAAAATGGGTAATTGATAAACTTGGAATTACTGAAACCTATTTATCTCCTTATTCTTTAAAAGAAGGAGCCTTGTAAGAATGTTATGAGCTTATTTATTAGGCCGGACAAAATATCCTCAAAAATCATTAACCTATTAACGATTAAGATTTTTGCATCATTTTATTTATTCCCTCCTGATTCTTCCGTTTCAGTTGATTCACTCATACCCAATTGCATCACAGTATAGGCCAATTCACATCCTGGCATTTGACCAAGTTTCTCAAGCATGAGTTGATTAAATACAGCATCAGAATAATTTGGATCATTTTCTAAAGCACCATACTTAAGATTCATATCTTCTTCTGAGGCTGTCATACATGTCTCAAATTCAACCCATTTTTCACCGGTTTCATCTGCCATTTCCTCAAAACTTGAAAATGTATTATTAATGCAATTACAAACAATAGTTGCGCTTTCTTGAGCAAAATTATCTAATAAAGTCTCTGATGGCGTTTGCGCATTCAATTCAAAACTAAAAAGTACAAATACGATGGCGGATAAAAAGATTTTTTTCATGGTAGTAATTTTAATCAAATATATCGATTCAATTTATCAAACATGTCAAAAAAGTATTTTTTTTTTATACTTTTTATTATATTTAATGAAATTATAATAGTTAATAGAATGAAAATCTTAAAAATTAGCACCGCGTTTATTTTGCTATGCACTACAATCGTTTCTTGTGGAGAAGAAAACAAGGATACAGGTAATGCCGCATCGGATAATACTTCTTCGAATCAGACAGAAGTAAAATCATCAGAATCAACCAAGGATTTAGACACAAGTTCTATGGATTTAAGTTCTCCAACAAAAGCAGTTGAATCATTTATCAACAGCAGCCAACAACAAGACGCGGAAAAATTAAGTCAATGTTTTTCAATTAATTGCGAAAAAGAATTTCAAATGATTGTTAAAAAAGAAATGAAAGAAAAGGACTTGAAAGAATTTCAAGAATTTTGTTTAGGAGCAAAGGTTTTAGAAGAGAAAATAGAAGGAAATGTTGCTACTGTAAAAGTGAAATTCTCTAAAAGAGATGAGAATATTCGACTTGAATTAGTTGATGGAAAATGGGGAATTGTTGCTTTCTAAGCAAAATTCAACTCAAAAAAATTTGACTGAAATAATTAAAAAGCTGTGATCAAGTCACGGCTTTTTTTTAATAAACCATGTGACGTTCTTTCTTATCTTGAAAGATATCGTCTATCGTTATCAATATCCCCGTTTCTTCCACATTACCAAAATCAGGATTAACTGCAGTTCCAAACGTTTTCATTGTTGGAGATAAATGCATATAAATATTTACCAAAGGTGGAATAAACTCACCATTTTCACGCACATAGGTATTCAAAATTTTAATGCCATCCTTAAAATCTAGTCCTTCCAATTGTTTATCAAATTTCTCACGATCATACGATTGAATCAATGGATTAAATGGTGTCATGAGATGCTCTTTATCCGGAAAATAATGATGCATAAAGTGCAAAAGAAAATCTCTACACTCAGTATTGTAAGTTGGATACATAGTTACCTTCCCAAAGAAATAACGAATATCTGGGTTTAAAACGACAATTGCTCCAAGACCGTCCCAAATATTGTCTAAGGCAAACAACCCTTTTTTAGGATTTGTAGTGGCCTGAAAATTAGGCTGAATCCAACTTCTTCCCAACTCAATAGTATATGGAAGATAATCAAAGACAAAATGAGAACTAAATTCAAAATAATGCGCTGTTGAAAGATGTATTTTTCCTAAATCATCAGTAGCCTTTTCGCAGCGAATAAAACGATATCCTCCAATAATTTCTTGATCCTCTGGAGACCAGACAATCAGTTGTTCATAACAATAGTCATTTACATCATGTTCATCTAAATCCACGCTTTCCCCCGTACCACCTCCTGATTCACGAAAGGTTATTTCTCTCAAACGACCTATCTCTTGCAAAACATTGGGAGCATTATGTTGATTCACCACATAAATTTCATTTCCTCCTTTTCGAGTTATTCGAACAAATCGATCTTCATTAAGTTCTTTTTTAAGTATTTCCTTATCTATTGGATCAATAATTGGTTTCATGATTTTTATTTGCTTTGGATTTCGTACAATAAATTTCTAATTCGCTCTGCTACTTCTCGGTCATTTTCTTCGGGATAAAAATTTTCCATATCAATACAATCTCTTACCGAAAAACGTATTGTTTTATTTTTCTGTTTAAACATTTCATCCGCCAAATACATCATTTCTATATTTGTTTTAATACCTACCCTTTGACGTAGCTCAAATAAGCGATAGAAAAAATTACTCAATTCACCATCAATGTATATTGGGACAATTTTTCGATTATATTTTCTACTGAGAGTGACAAATGTTTTTTTCCATTCTAGGTCAGCAATTTCACCTTTGATTCTTCTACTAACTTTCCCTGCTGGAAAAATACAAACTGTATCGTTGGACTCGAATAAATTATCAATTTTATTTCGAGTTGAGCCATCATTCTTCCCAAATTTATTAACACCAAGAAATAATCCTTGTAAATTTTTTAGGTTTAACAACAGATCATTCACTATGAACTTATAATCCTTACGAATATGAGCTACTCCCGAAATAAATGCCATTGCATCCATGCCTCCAAGAGGATGATTCATGACAATTACTATCCGTTCGTTGGCAGGGATTTTATCTGCTCCATCTATAATAACATTGATATTAAAATAGCGCATAATTGCATGACAGAATTCAATATCATGATAATCCTTATGGTCAATTATAAACTGATTAATTTCATCTTGGTGAAGGATACGCTCAAAATAGCGAACAACAAATCCTGGCATCCATTTCAAAAGCGTTGGATTTTTGCTTTTGATTAATTTTCGTATATCAATAAACTTATCTTTTTCCACGTTACAAATATAATTGCAATAGAACCTATTTTTTCAAAATTACTTGGTTTTACATTAAGTTAAATGTCAAATTGTAACCCATCATAGGATACATATACATTTTTAGGTAACATTTGTTCAATTTCTTTATGCGTTCCAAATAAATGGGATATATGTGTCAAAAACGCCATCTTAGGTTTTATTATATCTATGAACTGAAGCGCTTCATCTAAATTAAAATGGGCCGGATGACTTTCTATTCGCAAGGCATTTATCACTAATACTTCTGTTCCTTTTATCTTTTCAATCTCTTTTTCAGCAATGGTTTTTGCATCAGTAATATAGGTAAAATTGTTAATCCTAAATCCCAAAACTGGCATTAAATAATGTTTTACTTCTATTGGAATGATTTGAATGTTTTCAAAAAGTGTAAAAGGTTCTAAATCAATTTTATGAAGCGTAATTTCTGGAATTCCCGGATATTTTTTTTCGGCAAAAATGTAATGAAATTCTCGTTTTATGGCTTGTTCGACGCGATCTGAAGCGTATACTGAAATAGGTGCCTGTTGTTTAAAATTAAATGGACGAATATCATCTAATCCTGCAACATGATCTTTGTGTTCATGTGTAAATAAAACCGCATCCAATCGTTGAACATGATTGGCCAACATTTGACTTCTAAAATCAGGCCCTGTATCAATTACAAGTGCTTTGTTGTCAATTTCAATTAACACCGAACTTCTGTAACGTTTATCCTTTAAATCACTACTCGAACAAATTCTACAAGAACAGGCTATCACCGGAACTCCTTGTGAGGTACCCGTTCCTAAGAATGTAATTTTCATTCCTTTTGCTTCCATACTGAAATGAACAAAATCAACCAAGAAATAACTAACAAAACACCACCGATTGGGGTTAAAGGAACAAGGGCCATTTTTGGAATTGGAAGATAATCATTGAGGCACAATAAATAAATTGAAAATGAAAATAGAATTATTCCTAGGATATTTAATCTAAAAAATAGTTTAGATGGTGAAATTATCCGTGCAGATATGCCAAGGACGAATAACGCTAAACCACAATACATTTGGTACCTCACACCTGTTTCAAAACTTGCTAATTTTTCAACTGATAAAACGAATTTCAGCGTATGAGCTCCAAATGCTCCGAGTATGATCGCTGTGCATATTAAAATAATTGCCACAAGAGTAATATTCCTATTCATTGTTCTCCAAAGTTAGGGTAAACTCTAAAACTTCTTTCCAACCGCGATAAATTCCATATTGACCAATCGTAGAATTGTGCCATATAAACGAAAAATCACCACCAAACTCGCGAACCTCTTGATACAATTCAGCTATTTTCAATTTTGCATCATCAACAGATAATTTCATATACTCGTTCAATGTACCGTCCATGTATACAAATGGATGTATAACGAAAGACGTCATTTCATTTTTTGACAAGTCAAACCATCTGAATGGTCTAGCCGTTCCAGCTCTAAATCCAACGGTTTCTGCATAACCTAAAGTATAATCATGTTTAAATCCCATGGAATACAATATCTGATAGGTGGAAGGTATATTTAGTTTCAAGTAGTGTTGTCGCGAATTTTCGACAGTTTGATTTAATATTGAATCTATGCGGTCTTTTTCGTTTAACAAATAAAATTCATACGAATTTGATTTATAACTTGGATGCAAACCAACAGTAGTGCATTTGCTCATTTCCTTCATCAATTGTCGATGCTTTGAATTTCTATGAGATACATTTTTATCAAACTTTGTGTAATCTCCTACTAACCAAAACATATTTACTTGAAAACCTCGTTCTGCTATAGATTGAATGTAATCAAATGTGTCATAAGGATCCTTGCGCTTGCCAATAAGCACCCTTTGACGTTCGATTAAACGATCTTTTTTTCCAGTAAGAATATCTTTTGTTGTTGAAAGCCAAGTTCGAAGTGGACTTTTTAATTTAAATGCAAAAGTCTCATCAATATCAAATGTTGGATTTATCTTACATGGAATCGGTTTAGGCAAACCTACCTCCACATTGTTTCGAAGTAAATAACGAATTAGAGCCTCAGCCCATCGATCACATACTACTTTTTCTAACCAATTGAATCGGTGTAAAACACTATTTTTTGATTCAAATCTGCCATGTTGATCAACGTACATTGAACTATATTCTTCCATACGAGAAAGGATATAAAAAATACTGGCAATTGGATCTACTTTGTTATTAAACGTGAGACACTCTTCTCCTTCAAAATTTCCTTTATCAATGCCATAAACACCAATGTTTTCATCAAAGAGCAAGGTCGAAGGACGAATATACAAGATATGATCTATTTCAACGTTGGAGTAATTAAATTTTGGCAATGAAGAGGTTTCAATAAAATGCTGATCGTTGGTAATACGATACTCGATTCTCCTCTCCTTGAAAATAAAATCAAAGGTATATAAGAGTCGTTCCGATATTTCCTCAACGTAAATTAATATCATCCAATGTGCTCGATAATTTTTTCAGCAATAAAAAGTGCTGCATTGCCATCCCCATAAAAAGAAGGATAAGTCAGGTGCTGCTCTTCGATTAACTTACGACCATTTTCAACAATTTGTTCCGTTTTAGCACCAACAAGTTTGGCATTTCCATTCTCCACGATTTCAATCCACTCAGTTTGATCACGTAAAATCAAACAAGGTTTTTTAAAGAAAAATGCTTCTTTCTGTAAACCACCACTGTCAGTAACAATTAATTTAGCATTTTTCTGTAGTGCTATAATGTCAATAAAACCAACTGGAGGAATGATAACGATATCCGGTGAACTCTTAACTTGATTGAAAAGTTCCGTGGATAAATTCTCTTCAAGTTTATGTTTAGTGCGAGGATGAAGAGGCAAAACCAACTTCATTTTCACAAGCTCAACAAGTTGAAGAAGTCCTCTAAAAATATTTTCTAAGTTTTCCGGATTATCTGTGTTTGTATCCCTGTGTATGGTGCACAAAATAAATGAGTTGGACTCCAAATTAAATTCAGAACAAATTTTAGATGTCCGATCACTTAACTCAGAAAAATGCAAGGAATTGTCATACATAACATCACCACAATGATATACTGCTGGTTCATCAATTGTTGCTCTTTTAGGATTTATTTGTGAAAATCCTTCCTTTTTTAAATTATCAAGTCCAGTGGCCGTGGGTGTAAATAAAAGAGTGGACATATGATCACATGAAATTCGATTAATTTCTTCAGGCATTGCCTTGAAAAAACTTCTCAAACCTGCTTCCACGTGAATAACGGGAATATGAATTTTTGCTGCGGCCAAAGATCCAGCTATTGTTGAGTTTGTATCTCCATAAACCAAGACTGCATCAGGTTTTTCATTAAGATAAATTTGCTCCAATCCTTCAATCATTTTTGCTGTTTGAGATCCATGCGAACCACTACCAACTGAAAGATTGTATTTCGGTTTTGGAATTCCAAGTTCCTCAAAAAAAACTTGTGACATATTGTCGTCGTAATGCTGGCCAGTGTGAACGAGAATTTCCTCCAGATGATTTGAAAATTGTCCTGATATAGCCCTACTTAATGCACTTGCTTTAATTATTTGAGGCCGAGCACCAATTATTGTAATGATTTTTGTTTTCATGTAACCTTCAATTAAATCAACCCATTATCGATAAAGCTAAAGTATGAATTATCTGCAACGATAATATGGTCAAGCACACTTATATCAACACATTTCCCAAATTCTTTAAGGTTTTTTGTCAAATGAATATCAGCATCACTTGGTTTTACATTACCACTTGGGTGATTGTGCGCAAGAATTAAGGCTGTTGAATTGAGCATTATTGCCTCTTTAAATATAATTCTACCATCTGCAATTGTTGCTGTTATTCCTCCGCTGGATATACATTTATGAGCCAGTACAACGTTAGAATTGTTTAAATAAATAACATGAAATTCTTCGTGTTTTAAATCCTGAAATGAACCCTTAACCGTTTCAAAAGCTATTTGCGATTGGGTGATTTTAACTTTATTTGTAACTTGATTTTGAAAACGGCAACTTAACTCTAACGCGGATAATACAGCAATTGCTTTTGCTTTACCAACTCCTCTAATCTTCATCAATTGTGGAAGTTCCAGTTTTCGGATAGTATCTAGAGAATAATTGTTGATTTCTAAAATTGATTGGGCAATTTGCAAAGCTGAGGTATTCTTCGTTCCATTACCAATTATTATTGCTAGTAATTCAGCATCGGTTAATGATTTCCTACCTCTTGAATAAAATTTTTCACGCGGTCTATCTTGAACAGACCATCTGTTAATTGGAATTGACATGTCTAATTGTTTAACTTGAAGTTAAGAATTTTAAATTTGATTTCCTAATCTCGAAGCAAATTGATAGTTTTGAGAAAAATTTAAAAATGAAAGCAAAAATCACAACCAATAAAGGCGAAATGATCGCAGAATTATACGTTAACGAAACTCCTATCGCTGCCAATAATTTTATTAAACTTGCCAACGAAGGCTTTTACAACGGATTGAAATGGCATCGCGTACTTCCTGATTTTGTAATTCAAGGAGGATGTCCAAATTCTCGCGAAGGTGCAAACGGAATGCCTGGTACAGGTGGTCCTGGATATCAAATTACTTGTGAGGTTACAGCAGAAAAACAACACCATGAGAGAGGCGTGCTTTCTATGGCGCATGCTGGAAGAAATACAGGCGGCTCTCAATTCTTTGTTTGCCATTCTCGAAATAATACTGCCCATCTAGATGGTAATCATACATGCTTTGGAAAGGTTATCGAAGGTTTGGACGTAATTGACGATATTCGTCAAGGAGATTCAATTGATAGCATTGAAATCATCGCCTAAAACAGCTTTAAACTAGGTTTTTTAGTAGTAAGTAGCTTATTGCATAAAACGCAATGATACTAATGAATAATGAACCAAAATTTGTATAACCTTTTTTGCGGTAATACAAATAATTGAATACCCCAATAATTATTGCAGGGAATAATGATACTAACAGTGGATTATTAAAATTCACTTAGAAATAGGAATGCGTTGTTAAGTAATTTGTAACGTAATCGTTCACGCCTTTTTCAAGGGTAGAGAATTCTTTTGTGTAACCAACCTCTCTCAGCTTAGCCATATTCGCTTCTGTAAAATATTGATATTTATCGCGAATATCTTCAGGTGTATCTATAAATTCAATTTCAACCTGTTTATTCAAACTGTGAAAAGTATTTTTTACCAAATCTAAAAAAGTACGTGCGTTTCCTGAACCTAAATTATATATACCAGATACTGGTTTTTTATCTTTGAGAAACAGACAAACATCAATTAAATCCTTAACATAGATAAAATCCCGAAGCTGCTCGCCGTCTTTGAAATTTGGATTGTGTGAACGAAATAGTTTTACCTTTCCTTTTTCTTGAATTTGATTAAATGCGTGAAAAATCACACTGGCCATTCTGCCTTTGTGGAATTCATTTGGACCGTAAACATTGAAAAACTTCAATCCTGCCCAGAAAGGTGGTTGGTTAATTTGGCTTAAAACCCATTTGTCAAAGTCATTTTTTGATTCTCCATATGGATTGAGAGGAACTAAATTAGATATAAGCGCGTGATTGTCATCGTATCCAAATTCTCCAAGTCCGTAAGTAGCTGCTGAACTTGCATAAACTAGTGGAATGGATTTAGTTGTACAATAATTCCAAATTTTTTGGGAATACGAAACGTTTAATTCATCGAATATTGCCTTGTTAAATTCGGTAGTATCAGTTCTAGCACCAATATGATAAATAAAATCAATATTAGGTTTCGTCGATTCTAACCAAGAAAAAAAATCAGATCTATCAATCTTTTTAATAAATTCTTTTCCCTCTAGATTTTTATTCTTTTCAGAAATAGAAAAATCGTCAACAAGAATTAAATCTGAAATGCCGATTTGATTAAGTTGACTTACCAAACAACTCCCTATAAAACCTGCTGCACCGGTAACAACAATCATTTCAACATTTTAAAATAATCCATGAATTTCAGCATCAATAGAGCTAATTATTTTCCCAAGATCTTCCTGGTTTTCAGGAAAACGATTGTGATCGATATCGATTATTAATAACTTTCCTTTGTCGTAAGTTGAAATCCACGCTTCGTAGCGCTCATTCAATCTTTTTAAATAATCCAGGCGGATACTCTCCTCGTAATCTCTCCCTCTTTTGTTTATTTGCTCAACCAAAGTTGGAATACTTGCACGTAAATAAATTAATAAATCGGGTGGATTAACAAATGAATCCATTAAGTTGAACAAGGAAAAATAGTTTTCAAAATCTCTGGTAGTCATCAAACCCATTGAATGTAAGTTAGGTGCAAAGATGTAGGCATCTTCGTAAATCGTTCTATCTTGAATAACATTCTTTTTATTCAGATTTATTTCTTGAACCTGGGTAAACCGGCTATTCAAATAATATATTTGCAGATTAAAAGACCATCGTTGCATCTCTTCATAAAAATCGTTCAAATAAGGATTTTGCTCAACATCCTCGAAATGAGCTTCCCAATCGTAATGCTTTGATAACAATTTAGTTAAGGTTGTTTTTCCTGCTCCAATATTACCGGCTACCGCAATGTGCATACTAAAAAAATTTAAGGATGTAAAGTTAAAGATTTAATTGTGCTTATTGAGAAAAAAATCTATTTTTTTTTCACCAAATTATAGCAGTAAATTTTATTTTTCACTTGAAAATAAAAGCGATCAGAATTTGACCGAAAACAATCTATTTGTGCTGCCGGCATTTGACAAACTAATGCAGGGTTTTCAAGCTCTGAATATAAAAACAATTCATTTTGTTGTAAAAGCCAAATCCGGTTATCACTAGCTGCCATATCTTTAGCATCTAATTTTACTTGAGAAATTAAAGTGCCATTAATATCAAGTTTGGTAAGTTGACCTTCTGAATCAAAAAGAAATAAATTCGATTGAAATTCTACAATTTCTATGAGCTCATTGAGTGATATCAATCCTTTAACATTTCGAATTTCTTGCACAATTTTTCCACGTTGATTAAGGTCAATAAGTAACAAATTAGAATTAACTTGATCGAAAACCCATAGCTTCTCTCCCCTACTCGATCTCCCAATAAATGTCGCAAATTCAATGTTATAATCTCCTAAATCAATACATTCGTTTACAGGAGTCAAGGTATTATCTACAAAGCAAATTTGTTGTTGTTGTTCTGAAAAAAGAACGATTTTCAAAGGAGTTATAGGAATTATTTGTTTAATTTCTCCAAAGTTCTTGCTACTAATTTTATACGCTATTTCTCCTTCAGTAGTATACTTAATTAATGATGATGAATTAGAGACAATTAGACTACCAAAAGCATCAACATTCCAACCTGAAATATTATTTTCAGTAATTTGAAAATTTTCTTTCCAGGAAAAAATAGAATCTTGTCCAAACAAAATTGATGAACCAAACAAGAAAAATAGTAGAAGGTTTCTTTTCATTTTATCGGTACTAGAATTGTCAATATTTGTTCCAAAATCTCCCTATTGTTAGATAATCTAGGAATTTTATTCTGTCCACCTAATTTCCCTTTATTTTTCAACCAAGAATCAAAAGTGCCAATATCTGTAAAATGTACTGTTGGTTTTGCCAAAATCATATCATTATATCTTTTGGCATCATAATCTGAATTAATTTCCCGCAGTTTTTCATCCAAGAGGAATTCAAAACGTTCCTTATTTTCAGGAAGTTGCGAAAACTCAATCACCCATTCATGGCCACCACTTCGTTCTTCTTCCATGTAGATTGGGCCAGCCGTATAATCTCTAATTGTAGCATTGGTTTTTTCACAAGCATAAGCGATTGCTTTATCTGCATTTTCAACAATCAATTCTTCACCAAACGTATTGATATAGCTTTTAGTTCTTCCAGTTATTTTAAAACGATATGGGACTTTAGAAGTAAATTTTACAGTGTCTCCTAGAATGTATCTCCAAAGCCCCCCATTCGTAGAAATCACAACTGCATAATTGACATTTAATTCAACTTCCGACAAGGGTAAGACTACTTTAGAATCTATCCCATCAAACTGATCTATTGGAATAAATTCATAGTAAATACCATAATCCAACATTAATAAAAGTTCGTTTATGTGTGGTTGATCTTGAATTCCAAAAAATCCTTCAGACGCATTGTATGTTTCAACGTAATGCATGTTAGGATCTGGTATAAGTCGTGAAAAATGATCGCGATATGGCTCAAAACTTACCCCACCATGCATAAATAATTCTAGATTTGGCCAAACCTCTTTTAAATTCTTTTTTCCTGTTATTTCTAAAACTCTATCTGCTAATACCATGGTCCAACTTGGAACTCCTGCTAGAATTAAAACATTTTCTTTAATTGTTGATTGGGCCATCTTTTCTATTTTTTCTTCCCACTCCCCCATTAAAGCAATTTCCTTTGATGGAGTTCGTCTGATTTCGGCCCACCAAGGCAAATTATTAACAATAATCGCCGATAAATCTCCAAAATAAGAATCAGATGTGAGTGGATTAATTTGAGCACTTCCACCAACGATTAAATGTTTGCCGTTATATAGTTTACAACCCGGATAATTCGAATAATATAAAGCTAGTAAGTCCTTTCCTCCTTTGTAATGACATTCTTCAAGAGATTCTTTTGTAACCGGTATGAATTTACTTCTCTCCGCTGTTGTACCGGAAGATTTAGCAAACCATTTTGTATCACTTGGCCAAAGAATATTTTGATCTCCAGCCATTAGTCGATCGACATACTTTTTAGTAGTATTGTAATCACTTAATGGAACAAATTCCTGAAATGTTTTTTGATCCTTAATTCTGAAAAAATTATTCTGAAACCCAAATTCGGTATACATAGCCGATGAAATGAGTTTAGAGAATACCTCTTGCTGTACCTCAATAGGATATTTTTTGAATAAATCAATTTGGTGAATTCGCTTTTTAATTAGCCAAGAAAAAATTGAATTAAATGGCATAGCGAATGACTTGAAAATCTATTTAATTAGGAGATAAATTACCCCCAAATTAAAATAGAAATAAGAATACCCAACAAAGTAAGGGTATAAATAACTCCAACTGCTACAGTGGACTCGTCAAAAAATGTATCTTTCTTGTTTGACATAACTATTTTTTTTCAAAGTTATAAATTCAAAATTAATATCACACACAAAAAAAGCAGTTTTTTTTATGGAAAATTAAATTATCTTGCATCCTAGAATAAAATAGCAACTTGTTTAGTTTTTTAAATAGAAAAAAGTACAACTCATTATCAGATGAAGATTTGATTCTTTTATATAAAAAAGAGGGTGTTAATTTTATTCTTGATATTTTCTATTCTCGCTATGGTCATTTACTTTTAGCCATAGCGTTCAAATATATGAAAAACAGGGAGGATGCTGAAGACGTTGTAATGAATCTATTTGAGACCCTAGGCAGTAAACTTCAAAAACACGATATACAAAACTTTAAATCATGGTTGCATACTACAATTAAAAATGATTGTCTTATGCAGTTGAGAAAAACAAAAAAAATTAGTCATACCGTTTCAATAGAGCACCTAGAAAATGCTTGCTCCGAAATCGATAAAGAAGATTTTCATGTCACAAGAGAGAAAATTATTGTCGACTTAGAAAAAACTCTAGCGGGACTAAAATCTGAACAGCAAAAATGCATTCAATTGTTTTACCTTGAAAACAAATCCTACGTAGAAATCGCTGAGTTATTACAGCTATCCCTGAATTCAGTGAAAAGTGCCATTCAAAATGGGAAACGAATGCTTAAAGTAAAACTAGAGAAAAATGGAGTTAATCTCAATGAAATATGAAACTTACAAATAAGAAAATAAACTCTTTTTTACATTCTGATAATCATGAAATCAGAAATTCAATTCTAGAAAATAATTCTTTTGATGGATTTGATAAAGACGTAGTTGATGGTCTTCTTAATTCAGAAATTATATCATCTGATTTTCAGAAGCTTGATCAAAAACACCACAAAACGCGGTTTAAACTAAACAATTGGTTATTCACTGCACTATTCATTCTTATTGGAATGAGTTGTATCTACTTTTTAATTCCATCAAGAGATAAGGAGTCCAGAACTCAAAGCAATAATTTAAAGTCTATTAATCAAAAAGAAAAAACTATTAAACAAACACCTCCGAGCAAGGACATTAAATCTGATAATTTTCAACAAATTGAATACCGCCAAAATGAAGAATTAAGTTTAAACAAAAAGGCTACTTCATCGCTAATCAACAGTAATGAAATTGTGAATTCAAACAGCAGTCCACAAGAACTTGAAGTCAATAAAATGTCCCCTTTAAATGCCAAAGTAATTTCAAAGAATAATACCAATACATTAATTGGAAAACAAGGTTTAGAAGTTTTTATATTAGATTATAAAACACTTGATTACCGAAATTATCGTAAAGGCGTAACCAAACCTTTAGATGCACTAAGTCTAGCCAATGGAACTCCTGCCAACTCTGTAGAAAAAAACCAGTTAATTTCTGAAAATCAAGAGATTGAATACAACTATTTCAGTTATTTAAAAGAAACAATGAAGTTATTTGATAAGAAAACATATACCTTGGCATTGGAAAATTTCAATGCAATCTTAAATACCTATCCGGATGACATTAATGCCTTATTTTATGGCGGACTTTGTTTTTTTGAACAAAAAAAATTTAAAGAATGTATTTCATTTTTTGAACGTGCAAGAAAAAGTTCATTTATAAATTTCAGGGAAGAGAGTGACTGGTTTTTATTACTCAGTTACATTCAGTCAAATGAATACGAAAAAGCAAATGCATTAAAAAATGAAATTGTAAATGGTAATGGATTTTATGCGAAACGGGCGAAAGAAATTAAGATTGATTAAACAGACGGGATATTAAATATATCTCGATTTGAATATAACTTGGCTGACTCAAATAATAAAAGGATTATCCTACTCCGTCGACTCCAAAAACATCTTATAAATCATACCATCAGAAAGTCCAATTTTTGGGACGCCAATTTTATGCAATCCGATTTTTTCCATGATAAACAAATAGATTTCAATTGCAGGCACAATAACATCGGCTCTATCCGGTTTAAGATGAAATAAATCAATACGATCCTCAACACTTAAAGGTGAAAGTGACTTATACAACTTTTTAATATTTTTGGAAGAGACTTGTTCATCATCTTTGCATCCTAGAATTTTATGAATTTTATTGATGTTACCTCCTGTTCCGAATAGAAGCATTTTATCATTTTGAGGAATATTTTCCTTTAACCAATTTTCAATATTTTGCCAAACAACTTCTTCCACTTTTCGCTTTAGAAGACGAATCGTACCAACCTCAAATGATTTTGAAGCCACCTTTTTTCCAGAATTGAAAAAACTAATTTCGGTACTACCTCCCCCTACATCAATAACAACAAAAGGATTTTCTTTATCAAAATCAAGGAGTAAAAACGTTCCAAAAATCAAATCTGCTTCCTCTTGACCAGAAATTACTTCAATTGCAATCCCTGTTTTTTCTTCTACTTTTTTAATGATTTTTTCAGAGTTAGCTGCTTCTCTCATAGCAGATGTTGCAACTGCTCTTATCCTATTCACTTCAAATATTTTAGCAATCAATTTGAATGCTTTAATTGTATCAAGTGTGTGTTTTGATTTTTCTTTTGAGATTTTACCAATTTCAAAAACATCCTCTCCCAATCGAAGCGGAATTCGTGTGTAAGAAATCTTTTTTACGTAATTATGATCTTCACTTTGACAAACTTCTCCAATCAACAATCTTGCTGCATTAGTTCCAATATCTATGGCTCCAAATTTCATTTTAATACTCAGTAAAAGTTAAAATTCAAATGTATTACGATTAATTTCATTTCGATTTAAGTGTCGCAAATATAAAAATTGAGAACGAGTTTATTCAAGACATTAGACAGAGATATTAAATTCCAGTATGTTTTGCAATCTGTCGATGATTCAAATACATAATTATTCTATTTTTTCAAATGATTTCTCGAGATAATACTTGTACAATTCTACTTGAGCATGAAATGGTGGCAGATTTCGTTTGCGGTATCGATTTTTAAGATCTGCTGTAATTAAGCGGGCTTTGACACTCCCTCTCCATTGAAAATCAAAAATTGTATCTATTTCATCTTGAATTGCTTTCTCTTTGATAATTACTCCTACTTCAATTCGATTGTCCATATTTCTTTCCATGAAATCAGCACTGGTTAAAATATAAACAGGATTGTTATTATTCTCAAAAATCATAAACCGTGCATGTTCAAGATAACGATCTATGATACTGATAACGGTAATGTTTTCACTCAAACCTTTTATGCCAGGCTTCAAGCAACAAATACCTCTGATTATCATCTCAATTTTCACTCCGGCTTGACTAGCTTCGTAAAGTTTTTCAATGAGCTTAATATCAGTTAGATTATTAATTTTGATTCGAATAGATCCTTTATTTTTCTTTTTAACATTTGAAATCTCCTGATCAATTAATGATAGTATTTTTCTTCTTGAATTAAAAGGTGAAACAAGTAAATTTCTAAAAACACCTCTTTCTAAGTTATTCTCTAGAAGTCGAAATACTTTTTTAACTTCATTGGCAATAACTTGTTTCGATGTTAAATAGGCTAAATCAACATAAATATTTGATGTTCGTTCGTTAAAATTACCCGTTCCTATGTAAGTAATGTACTGTTCTTTTCCGTCTTTTAATCGTTCAATTTGCAACAACTTAGAATGTACTTTGAGGGTAGGAACTCCGTAGATTACTCTAGCTCCAAATTCTTTTAATCGATTACTCCAATACAAATTATTTTCCTCATCAAAACGCGCTTGTAATTCAAAAACAACAGTCACATCCTTTCCATTAAATACTGCTGCTAATAGGGCATTCATAATATCCGAGTTTTTAGCAACACGATAAATATTTATTTTGATAGATTTCACCTTTGGATCTAGAGCTGATTCACGAAGTAAATCAATCACATAGTCAAACTTTTGATAAGGAAAATGAAGCAAAACATCCTTTTTTAATATACTTTGAATAATTCCATTTTCAGATTTCAAATCTTGACGTTCACTTGGTGGTTGATTAGGATATAAAAACTTTTTATTTCCAAAATCTGGAAAAGACATGAGATCTTTGTTATTGTGATATCGTCCACCTGGAATTGTATTTACCCCTTCCTTAAGGTGTAATGATTTCAATAAAAAGGCCAATAAATCATCTGGCATCTCTTCATCATAAACAAAACGAACTGGATCTCCTTTTTTGCGGTCTTTTAAACTTTTTTGAATTTTCTCTATAAATGGAAGACTTAAATCATCATCTAAATCTAATTCAGCATCTCGAGTGAATTTAAATGTAAAAGCGCTGATTTCTTGAGGTTTAAAGATGGAGAAAACATCTTTTAATTGAAGTCGAATAATATCGTCAATTAGAATAATATTCGTTTTTCCTTTTTCCTTTAAGACATAATAACGTGCGATATCATTGGGTATTTGAATAAGTGCATACCTTGATTTATGATTAGGTTCAATCATTTTCACAGCAAGATAAATCGCATAATCACGAAGCTTAGGGAAAGTATTTTTTTTATCCAAAATAATCGGAAAAATGGAATGTTTCAGCTTATCCTGATAAAAAAGTTTAAGTTCGGATTTGTGTTTTTCGTCTACTGTATGTTCATTATTAAAAAAAATTGAATGTTCCTTAAATTCGTCAGAAATTACCTCAAAAGCAGATTCAAATTTTTTCTGTTGCCTTAAAACCTCCTCTCTGATTGAACGATAGAGATCAGAGGCACTTCCTTTAAACCCATCAATTTTCTGTTTCTTTAAGATAGTCATCCTCCTTACATTGGCAACTCTCACCCGATAAAACTCATCCATGTTATTGGAGTAAATACCTAAAAATCGAATACGTTCCACTAAAGGAACAGTTGGGTCCATAGCTTCTTGTAAAACTCTTTCATTAAAAGAAAGCCAACTCAATTCACGGTTTAATATATCCATATTACAAAACTGCAATTCTATAATTGATTAAAGAAAAAAACAATATTAAATTTTTATAAAGAAATTTTCTTACGTATAAAACGAGATTCTTTGTATAAGAATAATCTATCCAAAATAAATCAATATTATTCTAAATTTTAGTATGCTTAAAATTATCTTTTTTTAATATTTAATTAATAGAAGTTAATCATAAAGATACGACATTTGCACCATGAAATTTTTCAATAATTGTTTTGTGTACCGCTGTTTTATATTCTTTTTTACAATCTTTACCACTTTCAGTTCGTTTTATAGTCAATCATTGGTAATTAATGAGTTATCCCAAGGACCTTCGGGCAATAAGGAATATGTTGAATTTTTAGTTGTACCCGGAAATGGCCCTTATCAATGTTCAAATTACTGTCTCGATTTAAGAGGCTGGGTTATTGATGATAACAATGGGTATTTCACAGGTGGAGGTGGATCTGGAATTGGAATTGCTGCAGGCGCAGTACGTTTTTCAAATAATTCTTTTTGGCAATGTATACCAATTGGCACACTTATTCTGGTTTATAACAATCAAGATTTGAATGCGGCTGTACCATCTATTGATAATTCAATAACCGATGGAAATTGTCGTCTTGTATTACCGATTTCATCCACCTTATTTGAAAATCAAACTGTATCGCCAACAACAACAAACACCTCCTACCCTACGTCCGGGTGGTTACCAGGTGGCTCGTGGGGACCAATTTCAATGGCCAATGGAGGAGATTCTTTTCAGGTTTATGACCCGTCAAATTTAACAATGCCCGTAAATGGTGTTAGTTGGGTAAACAACAATGTCAATAACATTATTTACTTCGGTACTTCAGCAACAAATACTGTGTATTATTTCGGAAATGTGTTGAATAACGACCCATCAAATCAATCAAATTGGATCGTTGGCACATGCTCAGCTCCAGATAACCAATCACCAGGATTACCCAATAATGCGGCCAATGCAACATATATTCAGAGCTTAACAAATAATTGCGCAGGACCTTTAAATGCTACCTTATCTATAAATATTAGTGCGGATAACTGTGAATGTAATGGCTCTGCAAGCGTTACAGTAATTGGATCAATACCAGGTTATTCCTTTCAATGGGTAGATGCATCTAATTCGTCAATTGGACAAAATATGGCAACGGCAAGTAATCTTTGTCCTGGAAACTATTCTTGTATTGTTTCATCATCAATCAATTGCATTGACACGGTTTTTGCGACAATAAACTCTTCGTCAGCTACAATAACACCAACTTTCACTCAAATACCTCCAATTTGTTCCGGGGGTGTATTTACACTACCTACAACTTCCAATAATGGTATTTCAGGAACTTGGTCGCCCGCAATAAACAATTCAACTACTACCACTTATACCTTTACTCCCAATGCTGGTCAGTGTGCTACCCCAACAACAATGACAGTAGTAGTATCAAATGGCTTAACTCCATCATTCACGCAGATATCCGCAATTTGTCAAGGTGGGTCAATTGCACTTCCATCTTCATCAAGTGAAGGTATATCAGGAACTTGGTCTCCAGCAATTAATAATTCAACTACAACAACCTACACATTCACACCGAACTCCGGTCAATGTGCTACTTCTGCTTCAATGACAATTAATGTTACTCCCCCTGTAACTCCAACTTTCAATCAAATAGGCCCATTTTGTCAAGGTAGCGTTGCACCTTCTTTCCCTAATACATCCGTGGATGGAATAACTGGTGTTTGGGGACCTCCAGGAATTAATACCGGAGCAATCGGTACAAATACTTATGTGTTTGTTTCAAATCCAGGACAATGCGCCAACAATGCATCTATGGCAATAACAGTGAATCCCTTTCTTGCCCCGGTATTCCCAGTTCAAGAGCCGATTTGTGCAGGTGACAATATTATACTCCCCGCAATTTCTAGCAATGGAATCACTGGAACTTGGTCTCCTTCAATTAATAATTCCAATACAACTACCTATACTTTTACTCCTTCCGCAGGACAATGTTCTTCAACCACTTCTATGACAGTTCAAGTTTTTGCTACACCAATTATTGAAGCAGGAAATAATGTAACAATTTGTGAAGGTTCGTCAATAGAATTAAGTGCTAACGGAGGAAATCAATATTCTTGGTCAAATAGCATTCAAAATGGCCAATCCTTTATACCTTTTCAATCACAAGTTTATTATGTAACAGGAACAGATATAAATGGATGTGAAGCCACTGATTCGATAATTGTTACGCTCGTTCCAATTCCCAATGCTCAATTTTCTTCGGATGTAAATTCTGGAACTGCACCATTGCTGGTTACTTTCTCAAATTCAAGTTCAAATGCAACGTCTTTTGTTTGGAGTTACGGTGATGAAAACGAAAATAGCACGACAAATTTGTCGAATGTTTCTAATACATTTTTAAATCCAGGTGAGTATACAGTTTGGTTAATTGCATCCAACGGTTTATGTACTGATTCTATTTCAAGTCTTATTCAAGTTAATTCACCTGCCGATCCCATACTTAACATTCCAAATGTCCTAACTCCAAATGGCGATGGAACAAATGATGAATGGTTTATTTTTACTCAAAACGTTAGTGATTTGGAAGTTATAATTTTAAATCGGTGGGGAAATGAAGTTTCTAAATTGAATGGGATTTCTGAAAGTTGGAATGGAAGAACGCCGAACGGAGACGAAGTTACAGATGGGACCTATTTCTATTCATACCAAGCAAAGGCATTTAATGGCAAAGAGTTTTCAGGGCATGGTTTTTTGACATTAATTAGATAAATCCATCTAACAAATAGGTGTATAAAGTTAGTATCTTGATTTTATATTCATTTAGATTTAAAATTCGTGTTGAACTATATGGATAATTTTTCCTTCTTAAACTATCATAATACGAGACTTTATCTCTCCGAGAAATTTGCTTTTTGGTAAATTTAAATCAGTTAATTTTGAAGAGTCTCTTGTAGGGAAAATTGACATTTACCCTCGATAAAAAGCTAAAAAATCTAGGATTAACAAGCAACTAATTTTTAATAAATCGAATCCCAGTTGTGCTATTATTCGATAATTGATATTCACCTTTAGCAATAAATGATACATCAAAAATGTATAAACAAACACCATTTTGATCAAGAACCGAGGAAACAGGTTTTAAACGTGTTTCTCTACCCTCTGATGAAATTAGTTTCCAATCGTTTGTTTCACTTAAATCAGCA
Source organism: Crocinitomicaceae bacterium (assembly GCA_044361535.1). Lineage (GTDB taxonomy): Bacteria > Bacteroidota > Bacteroidia > Flavobacteriales_D > Crocinitomicaceae > UBA952. The sequence continues at coordinate 68,611 of JBIKIQ010000007.1, read as the reverse complement.
ATCGTTTGAATATGCAGGACTTGTTGACTTGGATTTGGATAAACACCAAAAATCGTAGGCTGATAATTTTCACTTATTGACGAAAATCTACTACACGGCTCTGACAAGGCTATTGAAAAAGGACCATGCCCAACACTCGGAGTATTTGTTAACGTTAATACACTGCTTCCTGGATTTGAAAAATACGATTTTTGACATGTATTTTCGGCATTTTGCTCATCAATTGTAGTAACATAATACCAATCACCCTGAATTTTACTTGATGTAACGTCAAGTATTACAAAACCTTTTTTTGTGAGCTCCACGTATTTCAAATGCGGATTTTCAAAGGTCAAAATCCCACCTACATTAAGCGGAACTCCTGGTGAAGTTACGCTCGGGCTGACAAATTCAACGCCAATTGGTGTATTATTATTTTCTAAATTCATTGCCCAACTCGTATGAATATCGCCCGTAGCCACTAAAAAATTCTCTATATTATTTTGTTCAATATAATTGTATAGCCGTTGTCTTTCAGCAGGATACCCATCCCAACCATCAGTATTAATGGGAATGCCAAGGGCGGTAATTTCAGCCATCATGACTTGATTTCCAAGAATCTTCCATTGTTGACTATCGAGATTCAATTCGTCTTTTAACCAATTGAATTGTTCTTGACCTAAAATCGTTCTATTCGTGTCATTTATTGCCCCGTTGTTCGCACTCACTTGTTCATCTCGACCTTCTAAACGTGTGTCTAACATTACAAGATTAGCAAGATTCCCCCATTTAAATGAACGAAAAATTTGCGTACTTTCTTGAGCTTTCGGTCGAATGGGCAGCCACTCAAAAAATGCTTTTTTCCCATTCTCCTTTCGTGTAAGCCAATCTCCTTCATCTGCAGAGTGGTTTTCAGCCCCATTTGTAAAGGAATTATTAGCTGTTTCATGATCGTCCCAAACGCAAATCCAAGGAAAGTTTTGATGTAATTTCCTGAGTGCATTGTCCATATGATAACTAGAGTAACGAAGTCGATAATCGGTCAACTCAATTATTTCTTGCTCAGGTTCCCATACGCGATCAATACCAGAATTTGGTGAAAATCCACCACTGGCATATTCATAGATGTAATCACCCAACATCAAAACAGCATCTACATCATTTCGCTCATTAATTGCTTCATAGACGTTAAAATAACCCGCTTCTAAGTTAGCACATGAAACTACTGCAAACCTTACATTATCAATATCACCAATAGGAAGGGTTTTTGTTCTACCTACAGCACTATATAAACCATTGTATTCAAATTCATAAAAATAAAACGTATTAGGAGAAAGGCCTGTTATATCAACTTTGACTGTAAAATCTTTTGAGGCATTTGTTTGAGTATTTCCCTGCGAAATAACATTGGTAAATGCATTATCAGTTGCCACTTTATAGGTAACAGTCAAAGTCTCATTAAAGTCTTGAGGCGTTACACGTGTCCAAATTATCACTCTATCACTTAATGGATCACCTGATGCCACACCATGATAAAACGGAGCAATACAAGCAAGTGGACTAACACTTGTTTGAGAAAATGCCTTCAACGTTAAAAGCATTACAGAAATACAAAATAGACTTTTCATGTGCCAAATTTAGCTTTCATTTTATTATAGGATATGAAATATATTTTACTTTTCCGTTAAAAATAAAAAAAGAAGTAGAAAAAAGTAAGATTCACAAAATTTATATTTTGATTACGAATCATTCAAATTTTAACGGCTAATTTTGTATAATACAATTATTTCAATTCCTAAAGGATACAGAAAAGTTATGGTCACATTATTTATCACAACAATTATCTCTCTTTTTTCACTAATTAACCCGTTAAGTGCCATTCCTGTTTTCATTTCATTGACTAGTACTTACTCTGGAGAATTACTTAAAAAAACAATACAGAAAACTGCTTTTTATGTTTTTTGTGTTTGTGTTGTATCCTTCTTTTTTGGCGTTTTTATACTTGATTTCTTTGGGATTACGATTCATGCTTTACAATTAGCGGGTGCAATTATCATTTCACGTTCAGGTTTTTTACTTCTCAACTCTCAGCACAAAAACGACATTCAAGGTGCCGTTAAGGAGGAATCTATTAAAAAGGAGGACATCTCTTTTAGTCCACTAGCAATGCCTCTTTTAGCTGGACCAGGATCAATTTCACTACTTATAAATTTATCCATTATATCCAAAGACTGGAAAAGTAATTCTATTATTTTGTGCGCCATTCTTGTAGTTTGTTTATTAATTTTCTTTATACTGTTTGCAGCACCCAAAGTGTTGAAATACCTCGGACAAGGCGGACTTAGATCAATGTCGAAAATCATGGGATTCATTGTATTGGCTCTTGGTATTCAAATGGGGGTTACAAGTATAAAAATCTTATTTAACATCTAATTGAGATTTCTCATACCAAAACTCTCCTTAAAAAATAATAGTTACTTGACTAGCCATTAACAATTTAATCATACTAAGTATTGAACTTTGTCTGTAAAATCAGGTTATGAATTCTGCCGTAATTATTTTTTCAGATGACAATTTGTTTGTACGATTTACATTAATGAAGTTACGAGATGATCATTTCGATGCGTTAATTGAAAGAAGCCATGATATTGAACATTTTACTTTATTAATTGAAGAATTTGTTAAGGAAAACATAACGGATGTTCGAGTAATTTGTGATGGTAATTTAGCCATGGATGTAATTTATGAAGTCGAAGATATTTTGGATCAATTTGGTGATCAAATCGATTTTGAATACACGCGTGGCATGGAGGAATCCTATGATTATTATGAGGAAATTTAATCAGGAAAAACAAAAATTTGTGCTTTCACAGAACTACTTACAGTTGTTTGGACTTAACTCAAACCATCGTTTTTGACATAAACTTCTCACCCAAATCAAATAAAAAAACCTGACGTAATAGTCAGGTCTTGGTGGAGAAGATCGGGCTCGAACCGACGACCTCTTGACTGCCAGTCAAGCGCTCTAGCCAACTGAGCTACATCCCCATTAAAGCAAAGATAGAATTAATTTCATTGGTTTCGCCATTCCGTATTATATTCCAATGGCTTTCGATGAGATTCTGGCCAATCAATGGCTGGGTAACCCAAATAAAACAAGCCGAGACATTTGTCTTTTTCGCCTAAATTCAAAAAATCATTGGTTTTGGAATGATAAATCAATTTTGGGGTTGACCAATATCCACCAATCCCATAAGCAGCGGCAGTTAAATGCATATTTTGGACAGCACATGCAACAGCTTCAATTTCTTCAATTTCCTCAATTTTTTCCTCCTCCTGTCTTTTCATACAAACGGCAATAACCGCAGAAGCCAACAACGGTCGTTTAAGCATCTTTGCTAATTTTGAGTCATTTTGTTTTTCAGCAGGGGTAATCTCTAAATATGTTTTCGATAAGAAATCACTAAGTGTTTGACGACCATTTTCAGTGAACACAATGAATCTCCAAGGCTGAGTATTGCCATGTGTAGGTGCCCATTGTCCGTTGTTAAGGATTAATTCAATTTGTTCAAGATGAACCTTTCTTTCCGAATATTGCTCAGGATAAATAGTTCTTCTGTTTCGAATTAGGTCTGTTATTTCGGATAAATTATAACGCATACTTATGAATTTGTTTTTTCAGCTGCTAATTCAACATGAACGGGATTTTTTACCTTTTCTTTGCTTAATGCAATTTCTAGTACCTCGCTCATTTTCGTTACGTAATGAAATTTCAATCCTTTTAAATAATCAGCCTGAATTTCTTCTACATCATGTCGATTTTTATCACAAAGAATTATTTCTTTGATATTTGCGCGCTTAGCTGCTAAGATTTTTTCCTTAATACCACCAACGGGCAAAACATCCCCCCTTAGTGTAATTTCACCTGTCATAGCCAAATGAGATTTTACTTTTCTTTGTGTGAATAACGAGGCTAAGGATGTTAACATGGTAATTCCCGCACTAGGTCCATCTTTTGGCGTCGCCCCTTCAGGAACGTGCACATGAACGTTATAATGATCAAAAATTTCTTGAGGTAGCTTTAACCAATCGCTATGAGCCTTTAAAAATTCAAGGGCAATAACTGCTGACTCTTTCATTACGTTACCTAAATTACCAGTCAAGGTTAACTTTCCTTTTCCTTTAGTAATAGACGATTCAATAAACAAAATATCCCCACCAACACTTGTCCATGCTAGACCTGTAACAACTCCAGCTACCTCGTTTGAGTCATACTTTGTTCTTGATCTTCCAGCTCCTAATATCGCAAACAAATCATCTTCAGTAACTTTAATTCGGTATGATTCATTCATAGCAATTTGTCTTGCTCGATTTCGAACGATCTTTGCCACTAATTTGTCTAATCCACGAACGCCAGATTCATTGGTATACTCTTCAATAACTTTACTTAATACCTTTTTATCAACTGTCAATTCTTTTTTTGAGATACCATGCTCTTGCAATTGTTTTGGCAATAAATGTCTTTTTGCAATTTCAAGTTTTTCCTCAATAGTATATCCATTTACTTCAATTATTTCCATACGATCCCTCAATGGCCCTTGAATCGAAGATAAATTATTTGCTGTTGCAATGAACATTACTCTTGATAAATCAAATTCTGTTTCAACGTAATTGTCGTAAAATGCATTATTTTGTTCTGGATCTAAAACCTCCAATAGGGCTGATGAAGGATCACCATGATTGCTTCTACCTAGTTTGTCAATTTCATCAAGGACAAAAACAGGATTAGCGGTAGATGCTTTTTTCAAATGCTGCATAATTCTTCCTGGCATTGCTCCAATATAGGTTTTACGATGTCCTCGAATCTCGGACTCATCGTGCAAGCCTCCAAGCGACATTCTAACATATTTTCTTCCTAAAGCTTCGGCAATTGATTTCCCCAATGAGGTTTTACCTACTCCCGGAGGTCCATAGAAACATAAAATTGGAGATTTCATATTTCCTTTGAGTTTCAACACCGCTAAATATTCAAGAATACGTTCTTTTACTTTTTCCAAACCGTAATGATCACGCTCAAGAATTTTCTTCGCTCGATTTAAGTCTAAATTATCTTTCGTATAATCACCCCAAGGAAGCTCAAGTAATAAATCAAGGTAATTTAACTGCACAGTATATTCGGCACCTTGTGGATTCATGCGTTGAAGCTTTCCAAGTTCTTTATGGAACATACCTTCAACTTCTGAATTCCATTTTTTATCCATTGCACGTTCCTGAAGCTCTCTAATATCTTGTTCTTGAGGATTATCGCCTAACTCGTCTTGTATCGTTCGCATTTGTTGATGCAAGAAATATTCGCGCTGTTGGCGATCCAAATCTTTTTTAACACGACTTTGAATTTCATTTCGCATTTCTAACATTTGAACCTCTATAGTAAGATGTTCAAGCACCATCATAACACGTTTTTTCATGTCAACTTCCTCCAACATTTCCTGTTTTTTGGAAACATCGGCATTCATATTTGAAGAAATGAAGTTGATTAAAAATGTAGGTGTATCAATATTCTTAAGTGCAAAAGAGGCCTCTGATGGTATATTCGGACTTTCATTGATTATTTGTAACGCAAGATCTTTAACGGTTTTAATCATTACATTGAGTTCCTTGTTCTTCTTGTCAAAAACAGGCTCCTCAAAAACGCGCACATTTGCTTTCATGTACGGATCTTTTTGAGTTAACTCTAGCATTTCAAATCTGCGTTTACCTTGAATAATAACCGTTGTACTACCATCTGGCATTCTAAGGAGTCGTACAATTTGAGCTACTGTTCCTATTTTATGTAAATCATCAAATTCAGGAGATTCCTCATCTTGATTCTTTTGCGAAACTACCCCAATAATTTTATTTCCCTTGTTAGCTTCATTTACAAGTTTAATAGATCTATCTCTTCCAACAGTAATCGGAATAACTACTCCGGGAAAAAGTACATTGTTTCTCAAGGGCAAAATCGCTAATTCACTCGGGAAAATTGTGCTATTAACCGTTTCCTCCTCCTCTGCCGTTATCAATGGAATAAATTCGGCATCTGAATCCATGTCGCCATGCAAATTCAAAAATGTATTTTCAAAAAGTTCGCTCATAATTGTATGGTACAAATTTACAGTTTTACTGCCTAAATGACAGTTAAAATATTATTTTGGCATTAATTTCCTCATAAACAGGTGAAAATTATCTTTACACCCCTATTGTCAAGCGCTATGCCATGAAAATATGGCTTATTTTAAGAAAAATGGGCTATATTTATTTTTTTTAATGTAAATATTGAAACTAATTGCATTATTTTGCGGTCTTAAAAGTGCGTTAACAAATAGATAATATAAATGAAATATTGTTTACTGCTCACATACCTAGTTTTGACAAGTCATTTCTATTCGCAAGAACCTACTCAGCAATGGCTAAATAGGTACAATGGCGCTGGTGATTTTTCAGATAAATACAATTGTGTCTTAACTGACCCAACTGGAAATGTGTATTTGGGAGGATATACAGTTACAACCAACCAACGTAAAGATTACTTGCTAACAAAATATACAAGTTCTGGTGTGTTAAGCTGGTCGGTAACCTTTAATGGATTAGACAACAAGGACGATGAAATTTTGGCAATGGCGTTCGGGCTTAATAACCAAATTATCGTTACCGGTTACGCCAAAGGAAATAACACAAACGATGATATTGTCACTATTTGCTACAATCAAAATGGACAATTAATCTGGACATCTGTTTACGATAATCTTCTTTACAGTCAAGATGATCAAGGGAATGATATCGCCGTTGATGCACTTGGTAATGTACTAATTGCCGGACAAACAGACACCGACCCTAGTGAAACATCCAATGACGATTACGTAGTGATTTCCTATTCGCCTACAGGTGTGCAGAATTGGATAACGTTTTTTGATGGTTCAGGCAATTCAAAAGATCGCGCTCTGAAAGTCAAAGTTGGTAATGCAAATTCAATATACGTAACCGGTAGAAGTGCTAATTTACTTGACGATGATATTGTAACAAGGAAATATACTAGTTTGGGTGGTTTAATTTGGTCACAAACATTCAATAATGGTATGGATGATAGACCATCGGACATAAAATTAGACGGGTCTGAAAATGTATATATCTGTGGTTTCAGTAATAACGGAATAAATGACGACATTCTCGTCTTAAAATACTCGTCACAAGGAATTGATCAATGGACTGGCGGGTTTGTATATAATGGAACAAGCGCTCAGAATGATTATGCGTCATCGATGACTATTGATGCAAATGGCAATGTATATGTTACCGGCAAAAGTGATAATGATCCTAGTCTTACTGAAAACTTTGATTATAAATCATTAAAAATTAGTTCAGCAAAAATCTTACAATGGCAAGCAGACCACAATGGCTCTGGAAATGGCGAAGATGAGGGTTATTCAATTGCATCACTCCCCTCTGGAGACGTTGTGGTTACAGGTAAATCAGATTCTGACCCAAATGTAACAGCATCCAATTTTGATACGAAAACAATTGCTTATTCAGCGACAACAGGAACGCAATTATGGTTGAAATCATTTAATGGAACAGCTGGAAAAGATGATATTGCAAACCAACTTTCAATTGATAATTCGGGAAATATCCATATTGCCGGAAGTTCACAAGACATTCTATCTGAATCAGATGCCTTGGCAATAAAATATTCTTCTGCTGGTGTTGAAAATTGGTCAAAACTTTATGCTGGGATTGGAGACAATACGGAAAATGTTAATGCAATGACAATTGACGCCGAAGGGAATTCGTATTTAGCTGGTTATACTTACAGCAGAGCTAATCTCAAAGATTTGTGCGTAATCAAGTTAAATCCATTGGGAGATACACTTTGGGTAAAAAAATACAATGGAACAGATAATGGAAATGATGAAGCAAATGATATAAAAGTTGATGCGAGTGGAAATGTATACGTTACTGGATTTATAAAGGACTCATTGACCGATTTTGATATCATTACAATGAAAATAAGTTCAAGTGGAAGCATCTTGTGGATATCACAATTAAACAACAATGCTGCAAACGGAGAGGACAGAGGGTTTAAACTCGAAATTGATGGTTCAGGAAATGTCTATGTTTTAGGTAATACAGATAGTAACCCACTTTTCCTAGTTAATAAAGATATACTTTTGGTGAAGTACTCGAGTTTAGGCGTCCAACAATGGGTTAAACAATATAACGGAACAGCTAATTTAGAGGATATCCCTTTTGATTTATGTTACTTGCCCTCTGGAAAAATAGTTTTAACTGGAAGCACAAATAATTCAGCGAATGATGATATTATTACGATTGCCTACAATACTTCCGGAACCCAGCTTTGGTCGAAAACCTTTGTTGGCATTGGAGGTGGAAAGGATGAACCATCTGAAATGGAATTTGATAATTCTGAAAATTTATATATAGCTGGGAGAACATCTAATGGTATAAACAATGATGGTCTTTTAATAAAATATAATTCATCGGGAACACAACTTTGGAGTTCTATTTATGATAATAACGGATGGAATGATAAAGGAATTTGTTTGGATATTTCAGCAAATGGAACCGTTTATTTCTCGGGTAGTACTGAGAGTCCACTAACAAGTAATATTTTTATTCGTTCCATCTCCTCTTCAGGTGGTATAAACTGGACGCAAATTATTGATGGTGGAGCTCAATTACGTGACGAAGTAAGTGATTTAAAAGTTGATAACAATGGAGATATTATTTTAGTTGGGCGAATCGAAGTAAATGAACCAACAGGCATACATTGGAATTATTTTACATCTAAAATCTCACCTACGAGTATTGTCTATTGGAATAAAATCTATGACAACAATATTGGATCTGATGATGAAATAAATGTTTGTGAAATTGATGCGAACAACAATATTTACGTGTCCGGACAAAGTATATCAATTTCAGGTCAAAAAGATATTGTAACCATAAAATACGATTCTCCGTTGAATGTAAATGACTTGATTGAAAACACTATTTCAATTTTTCCAAACCCATTTACTGATTATACGCAAATTACAAATTATTCAGATTTATCATCAGGAATTAGAGTTCGAATAATTGATGCATTAGGAAAAGAAGTTAGAGATGAGAAAATTATGGATGGGATGATTTTTAGAAATAATTTAAATTCAGGGATTTACCTTATGCAAGTTTTTAATGAAAATAACATCATAGGGGTTACACGAATTATTGTACAAGAATAGGAAGAGACTTAATGCTGCAGGATCACATCAAACCAATTACATCTGAATTTACCAAAATTACCCTGGACGAAATGGACGAGGTGAAATTGATGAATCGCGTTGATACAAAATTCGCATTCAGTTTTAGTCAATTAGAATCTATATTGACAGCTATAAAAGATTCTTATAAGATTTTAGAAATAGAAGGTACTCGAATGCCTTTTTACGAAAGCTTGTACTATGATGATGAAGATTTTAAATTCTACAATGACCATTATATCGGAAAAGTAGATCGATTTAAGGTAAGATTTCGCAAATATGTTGAATCTAATTTAAGTTTTCTTGAAGTCAAACACAAAATAAAAGGTAGAACAAAAAAAAGTAGGATTACTGCTAAAGAAATTGGTCAAAGCTTAACAGAAGACCAACAACTTTTTTTAGAAAAAATACTAAATTCTGATATTGAATTGGTTCCTAAGCTTTGGAATTCCTTTCATCGAATTACCTTAGTAAACAATGACATTAAAGAACGATTAACCTTGGATTTTGACCTTACTTTTAAATGGGATGACCAAGAAGTTAAGCTCGATAATTTGGTAATTGCAGAGCTCAAACAAGAAGTTGTAAATAGAAATTCACCTTTTTATGCTCATATGAAAAAAATGGTCATAAGACCCTATCGACTCAGTAAATATTGTCTCGGCACATTAGAAGTATATGGTACGGGAAATATGAAATATAATAGATTTAAAGAAAAATTAAGAAAACTAAGAAATATAAACGATAAAAACAGAGAACTATGAAAGACGGATTTGAACTTCTATCACTAAATTTTATTAACCAAAGCGATTTTTACAGCTTACTTTTAAGACTATTCTTAAACGTATTCTTTTTGACAATTATAATTCGTTTTTTATACTACCCTAAAACGAAGAGAAAAGACTACTTATTTACGTATTACTTAATTGGAATGATTACCTTTTTTCTCTGCTTTAGTTTGAAGAAACTAGATATTGATACGGGTATGGGACTTGGTTTATTTGCGATTTTTGGAATTATTAGATATAGAACAGATGCCATTGAAATTAAGGAGATGACCTATTTGTTTTTAGTTATTGGTCTTAGTGTTGTTAACGCTATGTTAGCAACAGAAGTTTCAAAAGATGTTTATCAAATAAATTTATTTGAACTAGGACTGATAAATTTAGCAATTGTTATCATGCTTTATGTTTTGGAATATTTGTGGCTCGTTAAACACGAAACACGAAAAATCATAACATACGATCGAATTGACCTTATTACTTCGGATAAATATGAAGAAATGAAGGATGATTTAGAAAAAAGAACTGGTTTAAAAATAAATCGAATTGAAGTTGGCAAAGTTGATTTCCTTCGTGATGTTGCTTTTATCCAGATTTTCTATTTTTCATCCGAACAAGCTTTCTCAAATTTTGGACAAAGTAACCAATAAGTAAGAAAGGAAATCCATATTAATTTCGAACATTCCAACAGAAATTTTGTTGAGCTATAGTAACTTTTAGCTTATGAAAATACTTGCGTTCGGTGCCTCTAACAGTTTAAATTCGATCAATAAAAACCTTGCTATTAGTACGGCTAATTTGTTCGAAAATACAGAAATAGAACTAATAGACCTAAATGATTTTGAGTGTGCCATTTACTCTCCTCAACGTCAAAAAGAAGGCTATCCATCACAAATAGTAAGGTTTGTTCAAAAAATTGAACAATCTGATTTAATCATTATATCTTTCGCTGAATACAATGGTTCTTACACCACAGCTTTTAAAAATATTTTTGACTGGATCTCAACGTATAAATCGGCAATTTTTGAAAATTGCCACTTTTTATTGTTGGCTACCTCTACAGGTGCAAGAGGTGGACAAAGTGTTTTAGAGGCAGCATTGAATCGCTTTCCGAGACATGGTGCTACAATTTTAGGAAACTACAATTTACCTAGCTTTCACGATACTTTCTGTAAAGAAACAAATTCTCTAAAAGAACCTCATTTATCTGAAATATTAGAGATAATAAGCTCTGTAAAGTCAAAATTATCTGAAATTAAAACCGTCGTATTACCTGAGGAATAAAATCAGGACTAATTCCCTACCCCCCTTTTCGTTTTACTTGATAGCCATCTTTTTGCAAGAGTTCAATTATTTTATCTCTAAAATTTCCTTGAATAACAATTTCACCCTCTTTTACAGTACCACCTACCCCACATTTACTTTTTAGAAATTTACCCAATTCTTTCAAATCATCGTCTGTTCCAACAAAACCTTCAATCAAAGTTACTTCCTTCCCTGCTCGTTGCTTTTTATCCAGTGAGACGTATAATTTTTGAAGTTTGGGTTCAATTGTTTCAATATCTTCGCTAGATTCAACTTCGTACTGAAAATTCGGATTAGTTGAATAAACAACATTTAATCGCTCCTTACTTTTTTTTGACATAACTTGATTCTTATTTATTCATTTCCCACCAACATTCACAGAGATAATCTAAAGTCTCTAAATGTCTTTTTGCTTCAAATAAAGTCTCTCCCCAAGCGTAAGTTCCATGCTGTTGAATTATAAAACATGAATTTTCTAATTCGTCTATTCGTCTTGAAAGTTCTTCGGTAAAAAATGACATTTCCTGAGAATTAGCAAAAATTGGAATCTTTACCTTTTGATCGTGAGTTATTTGACCCTTAAATCCTTTTTGAACTTCAAAACCTTCAAATTCAATGAATTCATTATTTTTCATAGAACATACAACAGGAAATTTACCATGACTATGCAAAATAACTTCAGTGTCCGGAAACAATTTATATATATCGCAATGAATTTGAGTTTCAGCTGAAGGTTTTATGCCAGAATACTTTTCAAGAGGAATACTTTTTTCATTTACTAAAATAAAATCATCTTCCGTTATTTCAGATTTATCAATACCCGAACGCGTAACCCAAATATCTTGCTCATCACGAAAGGAATAATTTGTAGAGGTGGCCGGTGACCAACCTTTTTGATTATAAAAACGAATGGTATTGACTAACTCAGATTTCATTTTTATTGATTTACAATTTAATGTAAAATACTACTATACCATCTTTCTATTTCAGAAACTGCAAGTCCTTTCCGCCTTGCAATATCCTCCACCTGTTCCATAGTTATTTTACCAAGCCCAAAATAACGCGCATCTGGATGACCAAAATACCAACCACTTACTGATGATGCTGGCATCATTGCTAAACTTTCAGTTAAAGAAACACCTGTAATATTTGTAGCATTTAATAGTGAAAACAAACCTATTTTTTCTTGATGATCTGGACACGCTGGATAACCTGGTGCAGGTCGAATTCCACGGTATTTTTCGGCAATAACGTCTTCATTTGATAATACTTCATTCGAAGCATATCCCCAATATTTTGTACGAACCTCAGCATGCAAGTATTCTGCAAGTGCTTCAGCAAGTCTATCAGCCAATGCTTTTAACATTATCGAACTATAATCGTCATGATTTTTTTCAAATCTTTCGACATGTTCATCTATCCCAATGCCTGTTGTAACAACAAAACCACCGATATAATCATTAATGTCAATTTCTTTTGGCGCGATATAATCAGCAAGGGCAATATTTGGTTGTCCAGCTGTTTTCTTTGTTTGTTGTCTAAGTGTTCGTTGAATTGAAAGTATATTTTCACGATTTAAATCATTATAAATCTCAATGTCATCTCCAACTGAATTTGCCGGGAATAATCCAAAAACAGCACGTGCCTCCAACCATTTTTCACGAATAATTTGCTCTAACATTTGTTGAGCATCTTCAAATAATTTTGTAGCTTCTTTTCCAACAACCTCATCCGTTAGAATTGCAGGAAATCTACCGTGAAGTTCCCAAGTTTGAAAAAATGGAGTCCAATCAATAAACTGAGATATCTCTCGTAAATCAATGTTATTCAATGATTTTACACCTATAAAATTTGGTGAATGAATAGTATTCTCATCAAAATTTAATGATAATTTATTTGCTTGAGCTTCTGGTAAAGACAATAATTGTTTTGCTCCTCGGTGCTTTTCATGATGCTCACGCAATCTCGAATATTCAGTTTTTAACTCCTGAACAAAACCGTCTTTTTTGTACCCTAACAAACTTTCTACTACGGTAACAGATCGAGAAGCGTCTAATACATGTACAGTTTGTCCTTTGGTATAATGTTGTTCTATTTTAACAGCTGTATGAACCTTTGAAGTAGTTGCTCCACCAATTAACAAGGGAGTTGATAATCCGGCACGTTCCATTTCTTTGGCGACATGAACCATTTCATCTAGAGAAGGCGTAATTAATCCACTTAAACCAATAACATCAACATTTTCTTTAATTGCCATTTCAATTATTCTTTCTGCAGGCACCATTACACCAATATCAATTACCTCATAATTGTTACACGCAAGTACAACTCCCACAATATTTTTACCTATATCATGAACATCTCCTTTTACAGTTGCCATAAGAATTTTTCCTGCAAAGGAACTTTTTCCATCTTTTTCAGCTTCTATAAAAGGCAATAAGTAGGCTACTGCTTTTTTCATTACTCGTGCTGACTTAACAACTTGCGGCAAAAACATTTTACCACTTCCAAATAAGTCACCAACCACATTCATCCCGTCCATCAATGGACCTTCGATAACCTGAATTGGTCGATCATATAATTTTCTGCATTCTTCTACGTCAACATCAATAAATTCTACAATTCCTTTGACCAGAGCATAAGAAAGTCGTTCTTGTACGGGAACATTCCTCCAAGTTAAATCAACTTCCTTCGTTTTACCATCTCCTTTAACTGTTTCTGCATATTCTAAAAGTCTTTCCGTAGCATCTGATCTTCGGTTTAACAAAACATCCTCTACATATTCCAATAATTCCTTATCAATATCAGAATAAACTTCAAGCATGGTTGGATTTACTATTCCCATATCCATTCCGTGCTGAATTCCATGGTAAAGAAAAGCAGCGTGCATTGCCTCTCTTACTTTATTATTTCCTCTAAATGAAAATGAAACATTAGAAACGCCTCCACTTACATGTGCTCCTAGTAAATTTTCACGAATCCATTTAGTTGCTTTGAAAAAATCGAGTGCATTATTATTATGCTCATCCATCCCTGTTGCTACAGGAAAAATATTTGGATCAAAAATGATATCTTCACATGAAAAACCAACAACATCAACCAAAATATCATAAGATCTTTTGCAGATTTCGATTCTTCGCTCGAAAGAATCTGCTTGACCCTTTTCATCAAATGCCATTACTATAACAGCAGCACCGTAGCGTTTTATCGTTTTCGCTTGATATATAAAATTATCTTCACCCTCTTTCAGCGAGATTGAATTAACAACTCCTTTACCTTGAATACATTTTAATCCAGCCTCAATAATCTCCCATTTTGAACTATCAATCATAATAGGAACGCGAGCGATATCTGGTTCAGATGCAATAAGATTAAGAAACTTAACCATTGCCTCCTTCCCATCGATCATTCCTTCATCCATGTTGATATCGATTATTTGTGCCCCTCCTTCTACTTGATCTAAAGCCACAGCGAGAGCAGATTCAAAATCTCCCTCTTTAATCATGCGTAAAAAAGCCTTAGAACCAGTCACATTAGTCCGTTCTCCAACATTCACAAAATTACTTTCAGGAGTAACTATAAGCGGTTCTAAACCAGATAATTTAAGTGTATGATTCATTAATTATTTTGTAATAAGCATTATTTTTCCCATTGCAATGATAGAACTATCAACTTTGGAATACAAAAGTACTAATTTCACATAGAAAAAATGTAAAACAAACACCAACTCTCTAAAGAGATTAGGTAATACTTCTAAACAAAAAAAGATTTAAGCTATCTAAATAAAATGCCTTATACTTTTCCGAGTAATTTGTTTTTCAAATCTGCGCTAGGTGGTTTGGTTCCTAACCAAATTGAAAACAATGCTTTTTTAAATTCAAGTCCTGCAACAACCCCTTTATATACTCCGTTTTTATATACTTTGACACCAGATCCCGAAACATATTCCAAACGAATTTTATCGCCTTTCTTAAACGGATCTGAGAAAAAACCTTTCAAGGTTGCTTTTTGTGCTTCTGTCGCTTTGCCATGAGAAGCCGAACTAAATCCTTCACTTACAGTCTCCAAAAACTTTTCTCGCGTCACTTTATCAGAAATAATGTGAATATGCATTGCCATTGCCAAATCATCATTGATAATCTTATTAGCATCCATGGAAGGTCTCTTTAAATAAAGTGCACCTACGTAAAGTTTAAAACCATATTTAGATCTAGTACCTGCACCGTTATAAACCAAACTAGTGCCATCAACAGAAACTTTTTTAGCTAATGAAACACCATCAACTGTTATAGTTTCTTGCGCTTTAAGAAATAATGAACCAATGAATAAGAAACTGAGTGCGAAAAATAATTTCATAATTCTATAAATAAATTTGTGATTAATGCTCTAAATTAATCAAAAAAATTATCTTTGAAAATGTAAACAATAACAATCATGAAAAAAATATTTTATTTATCAAATTTATGCTTAGGTCTTTTAATTTTTACTTCTTGTGAAGATACTCCAAGTGAAGATTGGAAAGAAAAAGACGGTGCAGCTGAAAAGCAACTTCAAATCATGTGCGAAGGATTTAAAGAAAGTGACAATTGGGATTGTGATTGTTTTAAGAAAGTAACCAAAGAAATGTATCCTGATTTGAAAGAATTTTACAAAATTCGAGGTGATGAGAGTAAATACGCAAAAGAAAATGACGCTTGGTTTTCCAAGTTAGACGAAAAATGCAAACAAAAAGAAGCTTCAGATAACGCTAAATAAGCCTATTAACATTCTCATTTATAGTTGTTAATTTCTATTAAAGAACTTTGAAGGGATGTAACTTTTGTGCTATCACTTGTTTTTAATTCGATGAAAATATTAGTAATTAAATCGCTCCTATGTCAACTAAAATTGAAAAACTGAAAAAGAAATTCGAAGTGGAAAAACAATCTAGATTAATGATTGCCATTGGGATTGATTTGTTGGGTTATTTGTCTTATTTAATTCCCGGTTTAGCAGAATTTACGGATGTTGCAATCGCACCAATATCAGCTATTTTGGTCTACATATTCTTCAATAAAAAGTTAAAATGGGCCGGATTTACATTTTTTGAGGAGATCATGCCTTTTACCGATGTAATCCCCTCTGCAACAATTGCATGGCATGATATGTACGTTAGAAACCAAGAAAAAACGATTGAAGAAATGATTGAAAGTGAAAAAAGAAAGGAGAACGCTTTCAATAAACATGGAGGCAACACTCCGAAAAATAGTTTGCCTGAAAAATAAAATCGTAAAGAAATCAGATTTTAGAATTCGTTTAGTTTACCCAAATTTTATTGGTTGATACACCATGGCAACTATTACACTGGCCTGAAGTGAGCGCACTTCCCATGTATTGTTTTGATCCATTCGTTCCTACAGCAACAGGATAAAGACCTTCTAGATTAAATATATCTGTGGTGAAAAAATTACCTTTTGTATCAATTGCTACAGTTTTAACCTTCTGTCCTTGACCATTGGGTTCTGTATAAAACTCAATTGTCCCACTTGATTTGGTGTTTATTTGTAAACTGTCATAAACTGTTCCTGCTACCACAAAACAACCTTCACCCTCTCCGCCATCGTAATGACACTGCATGCAATTTTGACCCGCATTATGACTTTCATCATCTCCGGCTATACTGATATTATCATCATCACAACCTTCATCCTCCTTCTCGCATGATTGAAAAATAAACATACTCGAAACTAAAAAAAATGTAAAAAGCAATACGGAATTAAATTTGTTATTCTTCATTTGCTGCAGATTTTAAATAGGTTGATAGCACTTCAAATGTCTCTTTACTAACAACCCTTGAATTATTACTAGGTTTTTTATTTATAAATTCAAAGGCTATTTTGCCCGCATCTTGTTTCAATATTCGCACAAAAAAAGGTTTAAATTCATAGTTATCACCTTTCGCATTATTCAAAACAAAAATGGCGTCTTTATTTTGAATTTTTACGAAAGCTTCAGAATCTAAGGTAAGTAAATTTGTTGGATTTGTCAAAATAGTCGCTTTAAAAAATGTACCCGGAACAAAAGCCTCGTTTTCCTTCTCCAGATGACAATGCACTTTTATCGTTCGATCTTTGCCTACTTCTTTACCAACCAAATATACAGTTGCACTAATTTCTCTAAGATTATCCACTGTTTTTAGTTTTACCTTTTGTCCAACCTGAATAAAATTAGCATCTTTTTCAAAAACATAAACTTCAGCATGCGAATGCTTCAAATCAATAATTTCCATGAGATTTGATGTTTCTGCCGCATACTCACCTACATTGGACATAATCTTAGTAACAACACCATCAAAAGGTGCAACTATGGCAATTCTTCGTTGTATATCTCCGTTATTTAGTTTTTTAATACTCACATCTGCCATTTCTAATTTGATCTTTAAACCAGATAATTTAGCTTTTGAGACATTGTAATTTGACTTTGCTACTTGAAGATTTTTTAGACTGCCAGCTTCATTTTTCACTAAAACCTCCATACGTTCTACCTCTGATTTTAAATATTCCATATTTGCATAGATCTCGAGGTATTCTTGTTGTAGTTGAATAATATCAGGGTGTTCAATTGTTAGTAATTCTTCTCCTTTTTTGACTAGATCACCGTCCAATACTTTGATTGATTTTACAAATCCACCAAATGGCACGGTAATAAAAGTTTTATTCATTGGTGGAATTTCAATTTTTCCGTTAGCATATATTGATAGTCCGATAGACCTTACCTCCGGAACAGTCATAATAATTTTAAAATCATTAAGTTGTTTTTTGGATAGAATTATTGATTTTGACTGTTGAATTCTAGGTTGAATTACTTGTTTATCGTTTTCTGAACAAGAAAAAAGAACCAATAAAATGCTAATAACTATAATTGTTTTCATGTCTTGTTATTTTAAGGTTAACCAATTGTATTCAATCACCAATTGATTGATTTTGTGTTTTATATCTAAATACTCATTTTCTGTTTTAAATACCATTTCTTTTAATTGAAAAAAATCCACCAACGACATCCCACCTGTTTGCCAAACCAATTTAGCTTCTTCTTGCATTAAATTTGTTTCTGGCAATATTTGTGATTCAAATAGTTCCAAACTAATAAGGCATTCACGATATTGATTTTTTAATAATTCTATTTTGGAATTTAATAGATTGTATTGTTGGGAAGATTGTAGGATTTGTTCCTGTACTTCGAGATCTTTGGTTCTTTGTAAATTCTTGTAACCTTTGTTGAATAGGGAAAAATCAACTCCAATTTGTATACCTTGAAATCGATTGCGTGGATCAAATTCAGTATCAACTCCATTGACATTTTGAACCCCCACCAACGATTGATTAAAATAAGAAAACGTAAATTCTGGTAGATGTCTTGCTCTATTTACCTGAGATTCTTGTTGAATTATCTTTTTATTCTGTTCATGTTTATTAATTACCGGATGATTAACCCATGAAGTATCATGATTATTTAAAACTATAGATTTCATTGAATATTCAACCTCTTCAATGTTAAATTCTGGATTTTTCAACTGCGTTAATTCTTGAATTTGAATTTTATTGTTTTCTAAATCAATATGTAGCTTTAAAAGCTGATTTTCTACTATTTTTTTTCGTGTTTGAGCTAATGAAACCTCATACTTAGTAATATCTTGAACGTTCTTTTGTACTCGAATTTTTTCAATTATTTCAGATAAAAGTGAGTCCTGCTTTTGCAGGATTTTAATTTTCGCTTTCGTATAATAATACTTATCAATTTGATGAGAAATTTTCATCTTCAATTCAAACCAAGCAACCTCAATATCTGTTTGTGCACTTTTTGATTTGATTTCTCCCAATTTTCTTTCTTCTTTAAATAAAGTTGGATAAGGAATGGATTGCGATAATGTAAGGTTGTTATCAAATGCATAATAAGAATTAAACTGACCTACCATAAAACTTGCCTGCGTCTTTGGCATTAAGACCGTTTTACCTTTGAGTAGTTCTTTTTCAGAATTTATCTTTAAATAATTCAAATAGGAGTTATTTTCTTTGGCTGAATCCAAAAAATCCTCAAGAGTAAGGTTAGCTTGAGAGAATGCAAGATTAGGGAGTATCAATACAGCGCTAATAAATAAACTTTTTCGGATTGCTATTTTTTGTGATAACAAATAGAAAACAGGAAGAATAAATAATGTTAAAACAGTTGCAGTAACTAATCCACCAATAACCACGGTAGCTAAAGGTTTTTGAACCTCTGCCCCACTTCCATGAGACAATGCCATTGGTAAAAAACCTAATGAAGCAACAAATGCGGTTAAAAGTACAGGCCGAAGTCTATTTTCGGTGCCTCGTAAAACAACTCGCAACGTGTTTATTTTCCGACTTTTCATTAAAGAATTAAATTCTGAAATCAGCACAATTCCATTTAATACAGCCACTCCAAATAAGGCAATAAAACCAACGCCTGCAGAAATTGAAAAAGGCATATCCCTTATCCATAAAGCTATTACTCCTCCTATTGAAGCCAAAGGAATTGCTGTAAAAATTAATGTAGCTTGAAGAAGTGAATTAAATGTTAAATACAACAAGAAAAATATCAGTAAGAGCGCAGCAGGAACGGCTATCATCAATCTTGAACGTGCATTTTCTAAATTTTTAAAGGTGCCACCGAAAGTAGAGTAATATCCGGGTTTCATTTTTATTTGCCTATCCATTTTCTCTTTAAGTTCCTTTACAATACTTTCTACATCTCGACCACGCACGTTGAAACCTACGATGATTCTTCGTTTAGCATCATCACGTTGAATTTGATTAGGTCCATTTTGAACGGTTACTTCAGCAACTTCATTTAAAGGAATTTGCTTGCCCGATGCTGTTGTAACGGTTAATTGTTTAATGTCCTCAGGTGTTTGCCGAGAATTTGAATCTAGTTTTACAACCAAATCAAAACGTTTTTCACCTTCAAAAACCAATCCTGCCGCTTGACCAGCAAAACCGACATTTATGGCATTATTAATTTCTTCTATGCTAACTTGATATTTGGCAATAGCTTCCCTATTGTATTGAATTATCATTTGAGGTAGTCCACTCATTTCCTCTACATATACATCTTGCACGCCTTCAATCCCCTTTGCCAATGATCCAATTTTAGTTGCATAATTTGATAAATCATCAAAATCCTCACCATAGACTTTTACAACTACATCTTGTTTGGCACCTGTCATTAATTCATTGAATCTCATTTGAATTGGCTGCTGAAAACCAAAAGATACCCCGGGGAATTTCTGTTCTAGCCTCAATTGCATTTTGTTTGCTAAATCATCCCTTGTTGATGCACTAACCCACTCATTCTTGTCTTTCAAGATTATCATCAAATCACAGGCCTCAATTGGCATTGGGTCTGTTGGAATTTCAGCGGTTCCAATTTTTCCGATAACAGATTTTACCTCTGGAAATTCTTTTAGAATCAAATCAGAAGCTTTTGTTGTTGTTTCTATAGTTTTACTTAAACTAGATCCTGTTATTAATCTTGTTTCAACAGCAAAATCACCTTCATCTAGTGATGGAATGAACTCGGCACCTATATTTTGAAATAAATATACACTCAAAAACAATAATCCAATAATTGAAAGAATTGCAATTTTATTTAACCGAATAACTTTTCTTAAAGCCGGTTTATAAAATTTCTTAAACACATCTATTATTCGATCACTTATCGTTTTATCTTTCCTTATTTGCTTTGAGAGAAACAATGATGACACCATCGGTATATAAGTCAATGATAAAATTAAAGCTCCGAGAATTGCAAACATTACGGTTTGCGCCATGGGTTTGAACATTTTACCTTCGATACCCACTAAGGCCAAAATCGGTAGGTAAACAACCAAGATTATTATTTGACCAAAAACAGCACTCTTGCTATATCGAGATGCAGAAGAGTATACTTCATTATCCATTTCTGATTGATTTAATCGCTTATTACTATGTCGATGAAGAAGATGCAATGTAGATTCAACAATTATAACAGCGCCGTCGACAATTAAACCAAAATCAAGCGCACCCAAACTCATTAAATTCCCTGAAACTCCAAACAATTGCATTAACGTTATGGCAAAAAGCATTGCTAAAGGAATAACAGATGCAACAATTAAACCTGCTCTCAGATTACCAAGCAAAAGAACCAAAACAAAAATTACAATCAATGCCCCCTCAATTAAATTTGTTGTAACCGTGGAAATTGCCCTATTTACAAGATTAGTCCGATCCAAATAAACCTCTAATTCAACACCAATAGGCAAGGTTTTCTTAATTTGTTCAATTCTTTCTTTGACTAAATCAATAACTTCTGAGGAATTTGCCCCTTTCAACATTAAAACAATCCCACCTACTGCCTCACCTTCCTGATTCCAAGTAAGCGCTCCATATCTAACAGCCGTTCCAGTTTGAACCTTCGCAATATTTTTCACTAATACAGGCATACCTTCCTCTGTCTCTTTTAATGGAATATTTTCAATGTCAGAAATTGATTCAATCATTCCCTGAGTTCTAATATACGTGGTCATTGAGTAACGTTCAATGTACGCCCCACCAGTGTTTCCATTGTTTTTTTCAATAGCATGGAAAACATCAGAAATCGTTAATTGATGTGATTTCAATTTAATTGGATCAATTGCTATCTCATAGTTTTTCAACTTACCTCCAAAACCACTTACATCAGCAACCCCTGGAACTCCCATTAATTGTCTTCTTATTGTCCAATCTTGTATTGTTCTCAATTTCACAGCATCATATTCAGCTTCAAATCCTTTCTTAGCTCGAATTGTATATTGGTAGATTTCACCTAAACCCGTACTTAAAGGTGCCATTGTAGGCTCTCCAAATCCAAATGGAATTCGATTTTTCACCTCTGTTAATCGTTCTGAAACTTGTTGACGAGCCCAGTAAGGATCTATATCCTCTTTAAAAACGATGGTAACAACGGATAGACCAAAACGACTAAATGATCTAATTTCTTCTATCCCAGATATTGTCGTCATTGTCTGTTCAACAGGATAAGTAACTAGTCGCTCAATATCCTCTGCACCAGATGATGGTGATGATGTAATAATTTGAACCTGATTATTGGTAATGTCAGGAACTGCATCAATGGGCAATTCTCTCAAAGAAAATATACCAACTACTATTAAAACAAAGGTCAGAATCGCAACAATTAATTTGTTATGAATCGACCAAAAAATAATTCGATTTAACATATAAAAACCAAGAATTAAGTGAAAAACTCAAAAAAATCCGGGGCAAAAGCCCAAATGAGTTACATTCTTGGAGGATTCCAGATGGAATAAGAAGTATTAAAAAAATACGAAGACTGAAAACCAAGTGGTTGACTTGACCTGTTATTTTCAGAAGGTGAAAATAGATGAAATTGAATGGTTTCTTTATTTTCTATAAATATGGAAATTAAAAAAGAAGAACTCACCTTAAATGGCATTTCTTGATGTTCCTTCTCAAAATCAATACTAGAATTAAAGTAATGTTCTTTAATAAAACTTAATAAAGTAGAATCAGAATTACGTTCTTGATGTAGTTCATAATGTTCCATTAAATGTCCTATTTTTAGCAGCTCAACACCCTTCATATTCGGTGCAAGCGAAAGAAGGAATAGATAGAAACTAAGAATTAAAACAAGTAATCTCATTTATCAAAGATAGAATTAATTCAAGATATTCGAAACTTTGCGTATTTAATTGTACTTCCCATGGCCGAAAACAATTTTTCGTAATGTGTTTTGATTTGAAGAATTTCTTTTTCTTCAAGTGTGGATAGTTTATCTAAATCCTGATAAATATTCCAACTTATCAATTCTGCGGGATAGTTGTTATTAAGTATCTCTTCTTCAGTGAATTCAAATAGAATATCGCTATCAGTTTTCAGATGAACAACACCACCTAATTTGAGAATTTGACGATATCTTTCAATAAAAACCTTAGAGGTTAATCGTTTATTTGGTTTTTTTCGCTGGGGATCTGAAAATGTCAACCAAATTTCATCAACCTCATCCTTTTCAAAGGATTTTGTAATGAAGTCAACTTTTGTTCTTAAAAATGCCGCATTTGACAATCCTTTTTCCAAAGAGTCTTTAGCACCTATATACATCCTCGCTCCCTTTATATCTACTCCAATGTAATTAATTGATGGATTTCTCTGAGCCAAACCAACAGTATATTCTCCTTTGCCACATCCTATCTCAACAACGATTGGATTGTCGTTTTTAAAAAAATCAGAACGCCACTTTCCTTTATAAATGCACTCCTCTCCTAATTCAGGCTGAATGAAATGGGCGTAATTTTCTACAATTGCAAATCGTCTTAATTTATCCTTCCCCACTCTTTTAAGTATTAAAGAATCATTTTGATTAAAATTTCAGATAGTTGGGCTAAAGCTTGATCAACCGATTGCTTAAGAATATTGGTCTTTTGGTCTATAGCTTGTAATTTTAACACACCACCATCTACCCCATATTCAAAATAAACATAGTCGATTTTTTCAATAAATTTATACGCTCCTTCGGCATCAAAATCTTCTACTGGAATTCCATTTAAGTGAATAAATCCACTTATGGGTTTGGTGCCAAAATTCTCACATCCCTGAGCTACCTTGATTGGCTCATCTGTTGGCTTGAACGCTTCGGACGTGTAAAAAATAGCGTGACTGTCAAAAATATCACGTTGAATAAGATCCAAACCAGGAATTTGTAATTTATCAAATCCATCTTTTCCTTGTTTTCCGAGTCCAACAAATACGTTTGTTTGTGGTGTTAAACCTCCTTCTGCCATAGATTCTTCATACACAACTGCTCCTAATTGACCATTTAAAATATCGCCAAACAACTCACGAAAAGAAAGTTCCTGGTTAGAAAATTCTCGTGTCATTCCTTTAAATTCTTCTTCCAACATCAACTCTTTCAACAAACTGTTTAACTTAACGAAATCCAAATTAAAAAGTAAGCCCAGCCTAGGTTCTCCTGTACCTAAATTCTGTATCGCATTTGTAGCTATTTCTTGTTTTAATGGAATTCGCTTTTTCAGTTCCTCGGAAAAATAATTTTGTGTTTTGATAACCATTTCTCCAGGGTTGAAATTAACTGTATTTAGTATGTAAGAAGATTTCATCATTCCTTTTAAAAGGTCCTTTTTCTCCTTTGGAAGCTTTTCCAAATCAGTATTTGAGGTTGCATATAATGATTCTAAATTTATTCCTGCGACGATGTCTTCTTTAGATTGAATCATTTCTTTGACCTTATCTTCTTTAACTTCATTTTCAGCTAATTTATAAGATGTTGCTAATATGGATTTGAAATCTTTTGTTGCAGGCTTAAAAACACCAATTATCAACGATTCTTTTACCGAAATAGACATTTCTTTATCTTGGTAATAACTAAATTTATTTTCTTCATCTGCAATCATTTCATAACCCAAAGATTTCATTTTTTTACTTATAGAATCCTGATTTTTTGACTCTGCAAAGACGTAAAGTGTTGCTGGAATGCCATCCTTATCAAAAGGGCCTTCTGCAGCAAAATAGAGCGGTTTATCAATATTTATTGAACCTGAAAAAGCAGTTAACTGATTAGCAATCAATGCACCAAATTTTGGAATCTTTGTGTAATCTGCCTTGGTTAGAATTTCTTTTACTTTTACAGATCCAAACCCAACAACCTTAGAATTGGATTGAACAAATGATGTGAAAGATTCCTCTACAGTTTTATTCTTTGAACCTCCACAACCAACAAGCAGTAAGAAAATAGAGAGAAAATAAATGAGCTTTTTCATGAAAAATGTAATTAGAAATCAAATGTAAAACAAAACTTTGAATTCAACCGTTCTATTTACGTTTCTTCTAGTAATTTTGTGTATGCATTACGTTGAACCTTTTTATGGATGGCGAGGATATTACGTTGCGTCAGAAGATCCATTATCTCCTTTTTACGGAAGGGAGTATAGTGAATTTGAATTTAGCAATACCGTTTACAATTTTTACATTCACCCCCAATGGGATTCAATGGGTTCGTCAACCTTATTTATTAAAATTCTCTTTGCTGATTATGATGAAAAATATGTTGTCATTGAACTTATCGGTGAATGGAATGATGCAATTGAAAATGATATAATGAAGTTTAAACGGGATATTATCGAACGTTTAATAGAGACTGGAATTGAATATTTTATTTTGATTGGTGAAAATGTTCTAAATTTCCACTATTCAGATGACTGTTATTATGAAGAGTGGTTTGATGATATTGAAAACGGATGGATTGCCATGATTAATTTCCATGATCACGTTCTTCGGGAATTTCAACAAATTCAAATTGACCATTATATTAACATGAGCGGAGAATTGGATGATATAGAATGGCGAACATATCAACCTTTTCAATTCTTTAAAAAGGTTAATGATTTAATCACAAAAAGAATAGGCTGATGACAAATATTTATTCGCATCCCATAATAGAGAAATACATTGAGAATAATGAATTCGGAAAATTATTAGGCATTGATTTCATAATAGAAGAAGCAGGGATATGTATATACTCCCTTCAAGTTGACACTAAACATACCGCAATTCCAAAAGTAGCACATGGTGGATTTGTAGCTGCCTTAATGGATGCAACAATGGGCGTTGGAGCACTTTCTTTGGTATGTCAAGAAATGAAAGTCGTTTCCACAATTGAAATTAAAACAACATTCATTAATCCTGTTCTTACTAACTCAATAGTAACTTGCAAGTCACAATGCATTCGGAAAGGAAAATCAATCTTATTTATGGAAGCTGAATTAACTGATTCAACTAATCGATTATTAGCAAAAGGCAGTGGGTCATTTAATACGTATCCTGCTGAATCTGCATTATTTTAGTGTCAATTATACACTAACATAATTTACGATTTTTTATTCAATTTTCATAATTTTTTTGTCAACATCAAATTAGCTCCTTGTTGGTAACTATTGACTTTAAATACATACTAAAAAGTTCATTAGGTGTAATTTTGCCATCTAATTTAACCAACATAAGTTACCATGGAAAAAATAGGAAATTTTGGTAAAAATGCCGATTTAGCAAAAACAATTGGACTAGATACGCTTGCAACTGAATACTGGAATCTTACTCCAGCTGAACTTATTGAAGATTCAATTATATTAGGAGAAGGTGTTTTAACAGATACAGGTGCCTTAGCTATTGAAACAGGTCAATTCACAGGACGTTCACCCAAGGACAGATTTATTGTTCGTGATTCAAAAACTGAAAATGCCGTTTGGTGGGGAGACATTAATATAAGTTTCGAACCGGCAAAATTTGACGCACTTTATGAAAAAATGAAAGATTTTGTGAAGGATTCAGATTTTTATGTCCGCGATGTTTTTGCGTGCGCGGATGAATCTTTTCGAATGAATATTCGTGTAATTACCGAACAACCGTGGTCAAATTTATTTGCACACAATATGTTTCTTCGTCCAACTGATGAGGAAATTGAAAATTTTAATCCTGAGTGGAATATTTTCTGTGTACCAAGTTTTGAAGCAATTCCGGAAGAAGATGGTACAAGACAAGCAAATTTTGCTATTTTAAATTTCACTAAAAAAATGATCCTTATTGGGGGAACAGGTTATACCGGCGAGATAAAGAAAGGAATATTTTCTGCTTTGAATTTTATTTTACCACACGAAAAAAATGTTTTATCCATGCACTGCTCTGCAAATGTAGGTGAGTCAGGAGATACTGCTATTTTCTTTGGTTTGTCCGGAACAGGAAAAACTACGCTTTCTTCAGATCCTAATCGAAGATTGATAGGCGATGACGAACATGGTTGGAGTGAAAATACGGTATTCAATTTTGAAGGAGGTTGTTATGCAAAAACCATTGATTTAACAAGAGAAAAAGAACCTCAAATTTTTGACGCAATAAAATTTGGAGCACTTCTGGAAAACATTGGCTTTCACGATGAATCATCAACACCGGACTACACCGATGGTTCCATTACGGAAAATACGCGTGTATCATACCCAATTCATCACATAGAAAATATCATGGTACCATCTCGAGCAGGGGCACCAAAAAACATTTTCTTTTTAACAGCAGATGCATTTGGAGTTTTACCTCCAATTTCAAGACTTACCAATGAGCAAGCAATGTATCATTTCATGTCGGGTTATACAGCAAAAGTAGCTGGAACAGAAGTGGGAATTACCGAGCCAACAACAACATTTTCAGCAGGATTTGGAGCAGCATTTTTGCCCCTACACCCTGCAAAATATGCTAAATTACTAGGCGACAAATTGCAAGGCACTGATATCAAAGTATGGTTGATAAATACGGGATGGTCTGGCGGTTCTTATGGCGTAGGTCAGCGTATGAAACTGGGATATACCCGATCAATGATAACCGCTGCTCTTGAAGGAAAATTAGATTCAGTTCAGTTTGAAAAACTTCCAATTTTTGATTTAGCTTATCCAACCTCTTGTGATGGTGTTCCAAGTGAATTGTTAAATCCAAGAGCAACTTGGGCTGACAAGCAAGCATACGACGAAACTGCCAATAATTTAGCGAGTAAATTTGTTAAAAATTTCGAGAAATTCGCGGCTGAAACTAGTCCTGAAATTTTGGCTGCAGCACCAAAAGTTTTAGCATAATCTAATTGTTATACTAAAAATGAAACTCACTTCGGTGAGTTTTTTTTTGTAACCAAATTGGGTAATTTGATTTTTATTCGCATGTTGAGATTGAAAATCACCACTTTATTTATTTTCTATATTACTGTCATTTTCGGACAAGCCTACCAGAGAACGGGTAGGAATATCGGGATTTCAGGAGGACTTTCTAAAGATTTTGTAAACGAACAAACCAATATTCATATTGGGATACATAGTCATGTAACTAAATATTTTATTCCAGAAATTTCTTATCGAAATAGCACGCAATATCAAACAAGGAGAATAGAAACTTTTGGCGAAAACAAACATTTCATAACACCGGGAATTCAAATCAGAGCTCGATTTCTTTCTACTCCAGGAAGAAGAGTGCGTGGTATTTGCACAAAAGAATTTTTTGATATTGCCTTAACCCCGGAATATAATATTTCATTGAATCAATCCATTGATAATGCATTTTCATTGAGAGTTGGATTATGCATTTATCAGATGAAATCAGGAATGAATAAGTCGCGAAGAGCATGGAGTTATAAAGCTGAGCCGTATTACAGACATGGATTCAATAATCATGGAATCATAAAAAAAGAAATTGGATTTTCACTGAAAGTCACACGTTTTGAAGTTTATAATTTTCTTAGATAAATTTTTATGAAAAAATTCTTTTTTTCTTTTGTAATTGCTTTTTGCTCTACAGCATTTTCTCAATCCAATCTCAAAGTTACAATAACTAAACGATCAATGTTTGGATTCTTCGGACAAGATTCATTGCAAATCATGTTGAATAATTCCTTAATGACACATTATTCTGAGGCATA
Organism: Crocinitomicaceae bacterium; assembly: GCA_044361535.1. GTDB lineage: Bacteria > Bacteroidota > Bacteroidia > Flavobacteriales_D > Crocinitomicaceae > UBA952. The sequence continues at coordinate 39,729 of JBIKIQ010000007.1, read as the reverse complement.
TGAACCTATAGATTTAGTTTTGGAAATAAAATTCAAACAGAAGAAATTATACTACATCTCAAATGGTAAATATGCTGATACCGCCGTAATTAAAAATTATTTTGTCAAAGATTCAATTTACGATATCACATTAACTGAAAAACATGCCCATTTTGAAGGAAAATATATTGACACTAAATTAATTATTGATAGAAGGATTAATCCTATTAACAAACGAGTTCCTAAAGTTTGTTACTATTGGTATTGGGAGCATTGGAATGAATCAAGAGGAAGAGTGACAGATTATGCATTGATTGAAAAGATTAAGTAGCTTCATAAAATCAAGTTTTTTTATTTCTAAAATTAACCATGCCTTGCAACGAGGTTATTTTAACTTTTTTGCGTAATTTTAATCAATGAAATTAAAGGAGCTAATCACACAATATTTCCCAGATATTTGGCAATATTTAGTAATAGTTTTGATTTTCATTATTGCAGCAATATTTATTTTATGAAAAGACTCACTTATTATTCTAAGGTCTTGCCTTTCTTAATTTTTATAAACTCGTTTTCAACTTTATTCTCACAGTTGAATATCGACTCCCTTTCTCACGTCAATTATCAATCCCTGCACGGCGCAAATTTGAATGATGTTTGGGGATATGTCGATGAACTAGGGAATGAATATGCAATTGTTGGGACCTCTAAAGGAACCTCCATCGTTGACGTTACTATTCCTAGCAATCCCATTGAGGTTTTTTGGCTACCCGGAACCGAATCAATCTGGCGAGACCCTTGTGTTTATGGTGATTATGCTTACATTACAACCGAGGCTGAGGATGGGCTACAAATAATTGATTTAACCCCACTTCCACAATCTACTAATCTAACGACTAGTTTATACACAGGCCCAACCACAAATTCTTGGCAATCTGCTCATACGTGTTTTATTGATGAAAATGGATTTGCTTATGTTTTTGGTGCTAATAGAGGAAATGGCGGAACAATTATTTTAGACGTACAAACAAATCCAATGAACCCAATTGAGGTGGGGACTTTTGATAACTGGTATATTCATGATGGTTATGTTAGAAACGATACCCTTTATGCTGCTCACATTTACGATGGATTTTTTAGTTTGGTTAATGTCACAGATAAGGCGAATCCTATTTTACTTGGAACAAAGACAACCCCTAACAATTTCACTCACAACATTTGGCCGTCGACTAGCGGACAATTTGTTTATACGACAGATGAGGTAACTGGCGCGTATATTGGAGTTTACGACATCAGTAATCCAACAAATATTATCGAGGTTGATAAAACACAACACTCACCTGGAACAGGAGTAATTCCGCATAACACGCATGTTAAAGGAGATTATTTAATAACAAGCTATTATTCCGATGGTGTTGTAATTCATGATATTACCTACCCTACAAACACAATCAAAGTTGGTCAGTTTGACACGTATCCTGGCCAAACCGCAGATTTTAATGGCTGCTGGGGTGTTTATCCATTTTTACCATCGGGAACGATACTCGCAGCTGACATTACCGAAGGACTATTTATTTTAGGTCCAAATTATCAAAAAGCTTCTTATCTTCAAGGAGTTGTAACAGATCAATCCACTGGACTACCAATAACAAATGTATCTGTTCAAATTGTATCAAATGATCAAATTGAAAAAACAAATTCACTTGGTATATATGAAACCGGTATTTTTGGAGCAGGACAATATTCAATTACTTTTCAGAAAATTGGTTATTATCCAAAAACGGTAATAATTAACCTTTCTCAAGGTCAAATCACAAACTTAAATACAGAACTCACCCCCATCCCACCCTATAATTTAGATATTGAAGTATATGAATCTGGCGGAATAATTCCTATTTCCAACGCTCAAATTAAATTGATCCATCCGCAAATTGAACATTCTGGAATCACCAACGGGATTGGTCAAGAAAGCATTACCTTGTTTTATCAAGATGGAACACCTTACCGAGTTATTGTAGGCAAATGGGGATATAGAACAAAATGTTTCGATTCAATTTTAACTGAAAATACAATAACCTTAACTATTGAATTAGAAAAAGGGTTTTACGATGATTTTGAATTTGATTTTGGCTGGTCAGTAATAGCAAATGCCGAAACCGGAAATTGGGAAAGAGGTATACCTAATCAAACAACCAATACCGTTCCGAATTATGATGCCGATTTAGACTGTGGGAAAAATGCATATGTAACCGGAAATAATTCGAGCTTAAACCCAGATGTTGATGATGTTGACAACGGTTTCACATCCCTGCTCTCACCTCAGTTTTATATTAGCGGGTTGACAAATCCTCATCTTAATTACGCCATAAATTACCATTGTTTCCATGGACCGGGAAGTACAGATGATACTTTAAAAATATATTTATTAACGGGAACCGAACAAATTCTGATTGACCAATTTTTACCTCCAAATTTTACTATGAATTGGCAATCGAGGAGTATCCCTCTAACAAATTTATTACCTCTAAATAGCAGCTTGCAACTAATGATTACTCTTTCGGATTATGCTCCAAATGTAAATATTACTGAAGCCGGATTTGATCGATTTTCAATTACTAACTACGATATCAGTTCTACATCAAAATTACCTCAAGAATCAATTCAACTCTATCCAAATCCGTTGACAGAGCGTGTTACGATTGAAGGGTTAGAAATCGGTAAAAAACTTTTTATACTAGATTTAAAAGGAAGTATTTTGAAAGAGATGACGATAGAATCTGAAACAATGATAATCGATTTAGCACATTTAAATGCAGGAATTTATTTTTTAAATCACAACGAAAAAAACCATAAATTGATAAAAAATTAGATGAAATTTCACCCGAGAACTGAAACCTAATTGTTAATTTAGCTGTACAATTTAACCATGTCCATTAATTTATCCATTATTATTCCATTGTTCAACGAAGATGAGTCACTTCCTGAATTGTATCATTGGATAAAACGTGTGGTAGATGAAAACTCGCTCTCGTACGAAGTTATATTTATTGATGATGGAAGCAAAGACAAATCTTGGTCAGTTATTGAAAATTTAGCTGCCAAAGATGATCAAGTTAAAGGAATAAAATTTCAACGTAATTATGGCAAATCCGCAGCCTTGCAAAAGGGCTTTGAAAATGCATCCGGTGAAGTTGTGATTACTATGGATGCTGACTTACAAGATTCACCTGATGAAATTCCTGAGCTATATCGATTGATCACCGAAAAAGATTTTGATGTTATTTCAGGATGGAAAAAAAAGAGGCATGACCCCATTACCAAAACGTTACCAACCAAACTTTACAATTGGGCAGCAAGGAGAATTACGGGTATTCATTTACATGATTTTAACTGTGGACTGAAGGCTTATAAATTATCTGTTGTAAAAAGCATTGAGTTATACGGAGACATGCACAGGTATATACCAGCGTTGGCAAAATATGCAGGATTTCAAAAAATTGGTGAAAAGGTAGTTCAACATCAAGCCAGGAAATATGGAGTGACAAAGTTTGGTATTGATCGATTTTTAAATGGTCCGTTGGATTTAATGACAGTGGCTTTCATGGGTAAATTTGGGAAAAAACCCATGCATTTTTTTGGAGCCCTAGGAACCTTAATGTTTCTAATTGGCTTTATGCTGGTTTTCTATCTAGGAATTGATAAATTATTCATACATAAAAGCGCAAGGTTAATTTCAGAAAGAACCGAATTTTACGTGGCCTTGACGTCAATGATTATGGGGGTTCAATTTTTTCTTACAGGATTTATTGCAGAGCTAATTGGTCGAAATTCATCTACTCGAAATCACTATTTGATTGAAAAAGAAATTTCATGATTACAGATTGGAAGGTAGATTCCTCTTGGAGTCTTTTTTTAGATAGAGACGGGGTAATTAATGAACGAGTTTGGAATGGCTATGTGCTCAACTATGAAGATTTTCAATTTCGAGTTGGTTCTCTTGAAGCGATAGCAAGATTTTCAACAATTTTCTCCCATATTTTTATTATCACAAATCAACAATGTGTTTCAAAAAATTTAATTTCATTTGATCAACTGAACGAAATTCACTGTAACATGTTGAATGAAATTGAATTAAATAATGGCAATATCACTGAAGTTTTTAGTGCCACAGAATTAAGACTTGATAAACCTTTCAGAAGAAAGCCAAATATAGCAATGGGTTACGAGGCAAAAGCCAAATATCCCACGATAGATTTTTTAAAATCAATTATGGTTGGAGATACAGATTCTGATATTGAATTTGGCAAGAAGCTTGGTATGAAAACTGTTCGTGTACTATCAGAGGAAAAAGAAAATGTAACACCTGATTTGCACATTTCTGATTTAATGGAATTAGCTAATTTAATAAACTAATAACTATGCGATTATTTCTTCTCTTTATTCTTCTATCCGGTAATCTTTTTTCTCAAAAGTTTAATCAAACAGACGCCAAAGGTTTAAAACAAGGAGCATGGAGAAAATACTATGAAAATGGTCGTTTGGAATTTGAAGGTAATTTTATCGATAATAAACCATCGGGTATTTTTCGCTATTACTATGACAATGGTTCCAAAAAAGCCTTGATTGAACACAATCTAAATACGGGAAGATCCTTGGCTAATTTCTTTCATCCCAATGGTCAACTTATGAGTGGTGGGATTTACAGAAATCAATTGAAAGATTCAACATGGATTACTTTCACTGAGAATGGCCTTGTAAGTGAAATTTCTAATTTTAAAAATAATGAACTCCATGGTCCGAGAACTACTTATTACATCAGTGGATTAGAAGGTTTAACGAACAGGATACCATTTGTGAAATCTAATTATAAAAATGGGAAATTAGATGGTGAATACATCGAGTATTTCATGGATGGTAAAAAGAAAATCTATTCTTTTTACATCGATGGAAATCTAAATGGAATATCAATGGAATACTACCGAAACGGAAATAAAAATTCTATGATTCGCTACAAATCGGGAATAAAACATGGGTATGCAACTGGTTATGACGAAAATGGAAAAGAGGTGAAAACAGTTTACTATTACAAAGGAAGACTATTAACTGGGAAAGACCTCGAAAAACATTTAACGTATTGCAAGTCTAAAGGCATAGATCCGAACGAATAATTTTATATATTTGTTTATGCTTAAACTGAATAAAATAGTGCAATTAGGCGTTGTATTCACTTTATTAACCCTACTATTAATAGCTTGTAGTAAAAAGTCTCAAAATTCAAAATCTGAACTTCATAAATCGTATTTTGATTTAACTCCTGGAAGATACATTGAATACGAGGTACTTGAAATAACGCATGATCAAAACGCTTTCATCCAACACGACACATTAAGGTATTATTTGAAGGTTCAAATTGAGGATACTATTTTCGATAATTTAGGTAGAATAAATAACAAATATGTTCGCTACAAAAAAACAGCTCTTACTGATCAATGGACTATTTCTGACGTTTGGATGGTTTTAATCGATGGTAATTCTGCTGAACTTGTCGAAGAAAATCAGCGAATAATTAAAATGAAATTTCCAGTTGATTCCTATACCAATTGGAATGCTAATAGATTTAATATTCTTGGAACCTTAGATTGCTTCTACGAAGATATACACAAATCAAGAAGTATAAATGGCATTAGCTACGACAGCACGGTCAGAGTAAACCAAGGATCAGATCGGAACCTTATCAGATATTATAACAAACATGAAACTTATGCCAAAGGAATCGGAATGATTGAAAAATATTACAAAGATTTAAATATTTCGAACTTCGATACATTAAATATTTCTTCTGGAAAGGAATTGTTCATGAAAACCCTCCAATTTGGAATAAATTAAAGAATGAAAATTTCAATTTTTTCAGCTTTCCCTCCATTTCGCGGTGGAATTTCCCAATTTAGTACGAAACTGTCTGAAATCCTTGAGAAAAAGCATGAACTCGTTTTAATTACCTTCAACAAACAATATCCAGATTGGCTTTTTCCAGGAAAATCGCAATATGATTTTAATCAAAAAAATACAGTTAAGACAACTATTCATCGCATTGTGAGTACATTTTCAATTCCAACATACTTCAAGGCCGTTTCGTTCATTAAGGAAGAAAATACATCTGTATTCATTACCAATTACTGGATGACTTTTTTCGCTCCATTTATGGGATTTATTGCTAGAAAACTGCCAAAACATACAATTAAAATTGCCATCGTCCATAACTTAATCCCCCATGAAAAGCGATTCTTTGACAAAGCATTCAATTCGTATTTTCTTAAGTCCTATGATGGATTTATTGCATTGTCGGAATTTGTTTACAATGATTTAAAAAAATATGTAGACGAAAAAAAAATAATTCATATCCCTCACCCACCCTATAATCAATTCGGTGAAAGAATAAACAAAGAAATTGCCTGCCAAAAGTTAAATCTAGATTCTAAAAAACATACACTTTTATTTTTTGGCATAATTAGAAAATACAAAGGTCTAGATTTATTAATCCAAGCCTTTGATCAACTCGATGATAGCTTTCAATTAGTTATCGCTGGTGAAGTTTATGGTAAAGACAATGAAATTATTGAATTAATTAATGCTAATTCAAATAAGAATCGGATACTTTTTCACAACCAATTTATACCTGACGAAGAAATTACAACCTATTTTTCAGTTGCTGATTTTTTAGTTCTACCCTATCGTTCGGGAACACAAAGTGGAGTGTCCGCTATTGCAAATCATTTCAACGTTCCGATAATGGCAACAAATACTGGCGGACTTACAGAAGCCCTAAACTTAGATAACGACATCATTATTGAAAAGGCGGATGTAATGTGTATTTTAAATTCGATAAAACGAAGTAAGAATAAACGTATTGATGAAACAAAAAGAAAAAACAGTTTATCTAACACAATCACATGGGATAATTTCTCTGATAAAATGGAGGATTTTATCGTCACTTTAAGGAAATAATTTTCCCCATTTAGAATTAATCTGTTTTTTTATTGATTTTCACGTTGCAAAACCCTATCTTTGCGGGCTTAAATTGAAACTAACACTTAAAAGTTATGCGTAATAAAGGATTTTTTTGGTTTATAACGATTTTATTAACAGCTGTTTGCATCTACCAGCTTTCATTTACTTGGGTTGCAAGCAATGAAGAAGCACGTGCTGATAAAGAGGCTCAAAGGAAGGTTATTGAATTAAAAGCCCAAGCAGCAAAAAACGGTAATAAGGCTACCTTACCAAATAATACCGTTGTTGATTTCAACAACCCAGAAGCTGAGGAAATTGCAAAGGCAGCATTTATCAATCAATTATTGAAAGACAAATCAGAAAAAGCTGTTTATCCTGTTTTAGGTTCAACCTTCTCTGAGGTTAAGAAAAGAAGTTTAGCTTTTGGTCTTGATCTTGTTGGTGGTATGAGTGTCACGCTTGAAGTGTCTATTCCGGACCTTTTAAAAAACTACGCTAGAAATCCCCGAGATTTAAAATTCAAAAAAGTATACAACTCCGCAATGATCCGCTATAAAAATGGTGGTGATTTCATTACTATTTTTATTGATGAAAACAAAAAGCAGAACAATGATTTAGTGGTTAAATTATTTGCTCTAACGGAGATTGAAGGCCTAACAACCAAATCAAGTGATTCAGAGGTTGAAAGTTTCTTCCGAAAAATTGCGTCTTCTTCCATGGACGGTGTTGAACAAATTATGAATAAGCGTATCAACCAATTTGGTGTAGCTCAACCTAACATTCAAAAAGACCCTGCTAAAAACAGAATTTACATCGAACTACCAGGTGTTCAAGATGAGACTACTGTTGCTGCTAAACTTCAATCAACAGCAAACCTTCAATTTTTTGAAACCTATGTCTATAATGACATTGCTAGTCAGTGGAATCAAGCAGTAACATTATCTAAACAAGTCTACAATCCTATTGAAGAAATTGATTCAGATACAACCTCAGTAGCTAAAGACACAACAGGAGTGGCTAAAAAGGATTCAACAGATACTACCAAAAAAGAGAAAAAAGATGAGGCTGTTGCACAAGCAACCAATCAAAAAGGATTGGGTGATTTAGTTAAAGGAAATGCTAATGATTTCGCTGTTGGAACTGCAAAAATTGCAGATAAAATAAAGGCAGACGAATTATTAAAAAGAGCTGATATTTTGGAATTATTCCCAGAGGACTTGAAATTCATGTGGTCTGCTGAACCGGAAAAAATGGATGATAAATCCAAAGAAATGGGCTACAGATTGTACGCATGTAAAGTTCCACAAAGTGGAAAAGCTGATGTTGGTGGAAAAGATATATTGAAAGCAAGCACAGGGTATGATTCTCAAAATGGAGATATAACTGTTGATCTTCAGATGACTAATGAAGGCGCTGATAAATGGGCTAAAATGACAGCTGAAAACGTTGGTAAGTTTATTGCCATTACTATGGATGATGTTGTTTATAGCGCTCCTCGAGTAAATCAAGCAATTAACGGTGGAAACACCCAGATATCAGGTAATTTCTCAGTAGAAGAAGCAAAAGATTTAGCTGGATTATTAAACGGAGGGGCACTTCCTGCTCCTTGTGTAATTAAGGAACAAACAAAAGTAGGACCTACAATCGGTGCAGAAAACACAAAAGCAGGTTTAATTTCATTTGCGATTGCTCTTGTTGTAGTATTCCTTTACATGTTTTTCTATTACGGAAAATCAGGATTGGTTGCCAATATTGCCTTAATTGCTAATATCTTCTTCATTTTTGGATGTTTAGCAAGTTTTGGAGCTGTATTAACCTTAGCGGGTATCGCAGGTATCGTGTTAACAATCGGAATGGCGGTTGATGCGAATGTACTTGTTTATGAACGTATACGAGAAGAGCTCGCCAACGGGAAAGACAATGCGTCAGCCATTGATGCTGGATATAAAATGGCCCTTTCTTCAATTATTGATGCCAACGTTACTACGTTATTAACAGCGATTGTATTGAAGATATTCGGTTCTGGTCCAATTGAGTCTTTTGCAACTACATTAATTATTGGTATTTTCACTTCTGTATTTGCTGCTTTAGTAATTTCAAGATTGATATTCATTTGGATGATGAATAAAAATATGTCAATCGAGTTCGATACTAAATTAACTAAAAACGCATTTAAGAATCTTAAAATCAATTTTATTGGTAAGAGAAAATTGTATTATTTAGTTTCTACAGTTCTAGTTGTTGGTTCATTAATTTTAGTTGCGACCAAAGGATTAAAACCATCTGTTGAATTTTCTGGAGGTAGAACATACGGAGTGAAATTTGACAAAAGTGCGGCAAGTGAAATTGAATTTATCAAAACCAATTTGACTAAATCATTTGGTGGAGCTTCTGTTGACATTAAAACAAAATCAAATAACTTCTTTGTTGAAATCACAACAAACTATTTGCTATCTGAAGATTCTGGCGAAGCAAAAGTAAAAGCAAAATTGACAGAAGGACTAAATAGCTGTAAAACGAAATTAGGAAACTATAAAATCGTGGAGACACGAAGCGTTTCATCTACTGTTTCGGGCGAATTAATTACATCTTCAACCATCGCAATTGGCTTGTCTCTATTAATGATCTTCGCCTATATTTTATTGAGATTTGGAAAATGGCAATATTCGTTTAGTGCGATTGCTGCTTTATTCCACGATGTCGTTATAGTTTTAGGTGTATTTTCATTGTTCAATGGCATTCTTCCTTTCAACATGGATGTAGATCAAGCATTTATTGCTGCGATTCTTACAGTTATTGGTTATTCCATTAACGATACGGTTGTTGTATTTGACCGTATTCGTGAAGACCTTTCCTGGAAAAAGGATACTGATTTAGCGACAGAGGTAAATGGAGCATTAAATTCAACACTTTCTAGAACAATAAATACTTCAATGACAACTATTGTCGTATTGATCGTTATCTTCATTTTAGGTGGTTCAGCAATTAAAGGATTTGTATTTGCCTTATTGATTGGAATTGTCGTAGGGACATACTCTTCATTATTAGTAGCTTCACCAATGCTACTTGATCTTACTAAGACAAAAAAATAATCTAAACTTCAATAATTTTTACATCAGGCTTTCGAAAGAGGGCCTGATTTATTATTGTTTTATCATCTCTATTTTCTTGTTGAGGACGAATAAATTTCTTCCAATTAGATGTATCTAAATTATTGAAATGATAAGGTGCAAAACCAAACCCAATAAATACGCCATTTTCTATATAAACTAGACTTTTTTCAAACTTATCTCTTCCTTTGTCAAGAATGTAAAAGGTCTTCCTTTCAAAGGTTAATTTATCTACAAATTGCTGAACTCTTTCGTTGTAAAAATCACTTTTTTCAGTATCCAAACAAGCTCCTTTGCATTCATCAATTGAAAAATAAAAGCATGCATTTTCTACTTTTTTTGAACCGCAATACTTTTCACATAAATTGTATTTTGATCGAATATAATCTAAAAAATCAGTAGCTTCTTTTCTTGATGTAAATTGTATAATAGGACTAGCTGGTGCTTTGGTTAGTGATTTAACAACTAGTCTCAAATAGCCATTAAAATCTAGTTCATCAAATATGCCAAAACTAAAATTCGACTTTTTCAAGGCACGATTAAATTTAGGCTTATGAAATTTAACAAGATGTGACTCACGTAGCAAAGCTATTGTTTCTGAGCCCGTTAATTCAAATTCAACACGGGTTATTTCTTGGATTAATCTCAACCCTTTTTCCTGTTTAGAATTTCGCAAATGTTGCTCCACTCGGCTTCGGATATTTTTACTTTTTCCGATATATATAAGCTGATTTACCTCATTATAAAACATATATACACCCGTTTTATTGGGTAAATTTTCAATTATTTCTAAATCCAATGATTCATGAACAATTTTTGGATTTATTTCATATTGAACCAAACTATTCAACTTATTACTGTCCTTATCAAACATCATTTGAAATAAATGAGCCGTGGCAAGAGCATCTCCTCCAGCTCGATGCCTACCATTAATTTGAATACCTAATTCGCGCGTAATTTTACCTAAACTATATGAATCATAACCTGGGAAAATCAATCGAGAAGCTCGCACGGTACACAATTGAGGCAAACGAAAATCATAACCCAATTTTTTAAATTCACCACGAATTACATTGTAATCAAATGATACGTTATGTGCGACAAAAGTACAATCAGAACAAAAGTCAACGATAGTTTTAGCAATCTCATAAAACTTCGGAGAATCAGCCACCATTCTATCAGAAATCCCTGTTAACTTAACTATGAAATCAGGGATTTTTTCCTCCGGATTTACTAATGTAACAAACTCATCTACAATTGATTGGCCGTCAAATTTATAGAGCGCAATTTCCGTGACTTTGGTTGTCTTTGGACTTCCACCAGTTGTTTCAACATCAATTATCACGTAATTCATCTAACGAAGATATTGAAAAACCGCGAATTTAATTCAACTTACAGTGTGAATGTTTGTACTTTTGCACCCCAATGAAAAATCAATTCAATTACGGATCAAATTTTTGGATAATGTCACTCTCCATGTTTTTTTTCATGATGAGTTTCAATTTAATAATGCCAGAATTGAATGGATTTATTACATTACTTGGTGGAGAGGACATCAAAGGATTGATAATTACATTATTTACGATTTCAGCTGGGATTTCCCGACCTTTTTCTGGGAAAATTTCAGATTTAGTAGGACGCAAAACTACCATATATCTTGGAATTATCGTTTGCTGTTTGGTAACGATGAGTTATCCTTTGGCACATTCCGTGTTTTTCTTTCTTACACTACGTTTTCTTCATGGCTTGAGTGCAGGTTTTACTCCTACAGGTGCCACAGCGTTGATAACTGATATTTTACCAGAAAAATCGAGAGGTCAAGCAATGGGTATTTGGGGAACTTTTATTTCACTAGGAATTGGAGTTGGTCAAGCCCTTGGATCATGGATTTTCATGCAATTCAATTTTACCGTGCTTTTTGCGTGTTCTGCCCTTCTTGGAATAATTTCACTGCTCTTGTCTATCTATGTCCGTGAGACCTTAACCATAAAAAATAAATTCAAACCTCAAATGCTCCTTATTAAATGGAAAGATGTATTTGAGCCAAGTGTATTACCCGCATCACTAGTGATGTTTCTAACCGCTGCATCTTCGGGAATTATTTTTGTAATTACACCCGATATTTCAAATTTTCTAGGTATTCAAAATAAAGGATGGTTTTTTGGAATTTATGTAATTTCTACAATATTGGTTCGATTATTAACAGGTTCTCTTTCAGATAAAATAGGACGGCGTAAAACATTACTAATTGGCAATTTTTTCTTAATTACCTCAATGATCTCAATTGGTCTTGCAGATACAATTACGTTCTATACAATTGCTGCAATAATTTTTGGTTTTGCAACTGGTATTTCGAGCCCCACTTTATTTGCCTGGACTGCCGACCTTTCTGCATTTGATAGAAGAGGCGTTGGAGCTGGAAGCATGTTCATTGCATTAGAATGTGGAATTATGCTGGGTTCATTATCAACGTTAGTCTTTTACAAGTCCACATTTTCTTCTGTATTTAACTCCTTCGCATTTGGAGCATTCCTTTCATTCGTAGCATCAATTTACTTGATTTGGCATTTAAAAAATCGAAAATCTTTATTTTGAAAGTATTTTTTTCATGATGAAATGTCCCAAATAAATTACCGGAGTTAAGGAAATGGCAACTAAAATCTTCAAAGAATAATTGGTCAAGGCTAGTTCAGAAAAGTCATCTAACTTAATTTTTCCTGGCAAAACAAATCCTATGTACAAAACAATAAATGAGTCAATTAATTGTGACAATAAGGTGCTTCCTGTGCTTCTCAACCATATAAAACGATTTCCCGTTTTCTTTTTGATTTGGTCAAAGACAAAAGCATCCAAAATTTGTGAAACCAAAAAAGCGACAATACTTCCTATAATTACCATTTGCGCCTGACCAAAAACTAAATTATAGGATTTCGTATCTGCCAATTGCGCGCCTGGCAAATTAAATGCTGGTATTCCAAGAGTAATTGAAACAACGAGAAAACAATAAGCAATGAGAAGTGCAGTTATCCATGATAATCTTCTAACAGCCTTTTGACCGTAAAATTCATTAAGTAAATCAGTTAACAGAAAGACAACAGGCCACGGTAAAATACCGACAATTGTTATAAATGGCCCTACTTTCAGATCTCCAATTGAGAAAGAAATAGGAATTTCAATGAGTTTATTACTGATTAATTCCGCCGTAACAGCATTTGTAATAAATAGTCCCGCTAAAAAAATGAAAATCCAAATTCTTTTTTCATTCCATTGACCTACAGCATTTTGCTCCATGTGTTCAAAAATCTACTTTAACTAATGAATGTGAAGTCATTAAAATTCATTACTTTCGAAGCGATGAAAAAAGAAATCCACATTGATTATTCAAAACTAACGAAATTGTATTATTCGATTGGAGAAGTAGCTCAATTATTTAAAGTTAATGCTTCATTAATTCGATTTTGGGAAAAAGAATTTAAACTTCCACAACCTAAGAAAAACAACAAAGGCAATAGAATGTTCACGGTTAAGGAAATTCAAACGTTAGACAAGATTTATCAACTAGTTAAAATACAAGGTTTTAAACTTGATGCAGCTAAATCGCATTTAAAACCAAGAAAAAAACCTGAAGTATTCAAGGAAAGTCTATTTGACCTAACTCCAGAAGAAATTGTCATTGACAGACTTGAGCGTATAAGAACTAAGCTTCTTAACCTAAAATAGCATCAATCTACATAACTCAATTTCAACATATTAGACCCTCCTAGATCTTCAAGTGGAATTGAGGCAACATTGACAACTAAATCTCCTACCTCCAATAACTCACTCTTTTTAAGTAAGTATTTTATATCGGCAATAGTATGGTCAGTACTTATTCTTTTGTCATAATAAAATGCTTTAACTCCCCAAACCAAACTCAATTGAGATAAAATATTTGGGTTACTTGTAAAGACATAAATTGGTGATTTTGGCCGTTGTGAAGCAATTTTATAGGCAGTATAACCCGAAAAAGTCATTGTTATTAAAGCACTAGCCTCAACACGTTGTGAAAGACGACAAGCGTTAAAACAAATTGAATCGGCAATAAATCTATCTTGTACTTTACTTGGAATCTCCTCCTTATTATAAATTTGGTCGTGTTTTTCTATCTCCATTACAATATTACTCATCGTCTGAATAACTTGTACTGGATATTTTCCTACTGAAGTTTCACCTGAAAGCATTACCGCATCTGCTCCATCTAATACAGCATTGGCAACATCATTAACCTCAGCGCGCGTTGGAGTAAGATTTGTAATCATACTTTCCATCATTTGCGTTGCTACAATTATAGGTTTAGCTGCTCGTATTGCTTTTTGAATTAACATTTTTTGAATCAAGGGTACTTGTTGATATGGAATTTCAACACCTAAATCACCACGTGCTACCATCAAACCATCAGTTTCTTGAATGATATCATCCATTTCGGCCACTGCTTCCGGCTTCTCAATTTTAGCAATCACCCTTGCGTTGCATTTTTTTTCAGAAATGATATGTTTTAAATCAATAATGTCGCGGGCAGATCTTACAAAAGACAAACCAATCCAATCAACTTTATTTTCAATGGCAAATTCCAAATCTAAACGATCTTTCTCTGTTAAAGAAGGTAGAGAAATTTTTGTGTTCGGAAAATTAACGCCTTTTTTTGAGGATAAAATGCCACCATTAATAATTTTTACTCTTATTTCTTTAATTCCATCGGTGGAAATAACCTCAAGAACAATTTTACCATCGTCCAACAAAATACGTTCTCCTGTTTTTACTTCCTTCGGTAACTCAGTATAGTTGATAGAAATTTTTTCAGCCGTACCCAATACTTTATCGACAACAACAATCAATTCATTACCTGGGATAAGGTTAACCCCATTATTTTCCATTTCGTGCGTTCTGATTTTAGGTCCTTGAAGATCAGCCAACATCGAAACATTTAGTCCCATCTCATCATTTAATTCTCGAATATTTTTAATTACCTGAGCGTGATCATCATAAGATCCATGCGAAAAATTCAATCGACAGACATTCAAACCACTTAAAAACATTTCTTTCAACACTTCCTTATCCATTGATGCTGGTCCAATGGTTGCTACTATTTTAGTTTTTTTTGTTAGTATAGTTGGGTTACTCGCAAATTGCATGTCTTCTTTTTCCATTGGGATTAATTAAATTCTAAATATTGAAATGATTTATATTTCTGATTATCAAAAGCAAAAACTCCAAGAACGGCATCTACCTTTCTTAATTGACTTATGAAGTCGTTTACATCGATAATGTGATTATTCGTCAAAAATAAGAAATAATCTATGGACGTAGCCTCTGAAACCAAATAATCTAAATCATTTTTATTCTTTACTAAGAAAAAAGATACCCGATTCAATTCATCTTCGAAATGATAATATGGAAATTCTAAATCTTTATCTTTTTTTTCATTATAGACTAGCAAAGGCAAATCGCTCTTTATCAAATGTACGTTTAGAGTATTATTTATATGCCAAACAAGTTTATAATCGGCCTGATGCGATGTTATACCTATTACATCAAAATCCAATTCCTCGTCTAAACTTAAAAAATACTTTTTTACTTTGGACATACAACAAAATTAACACGAATGAGCATAGGAAATACTATGGAATGTTAATTTTACAATAAGTCTTTCTCACTATGGAAGAAAGTTTGCAGAAAAGAAAATAAAAAGCTACTTTTGCATTCAAATTCCGAAAGTCGGAGTCTACATAAAAATTATTTAAATAATATTGGCATGTATTTAACACCAGAAGTTAAAAAACAAATTTTCGCTAAACATAGCGGAAGTGAGACAAACACAGGTTCTACAGAAGGTCAAGTTGCATTGTACACATTTCGTATTAGTCATTTGACAGAACATTTAAAGAAAAATCGTAAAGATTATGGCACACAACGAGCTGTTCAACTTTTAGTTGGTAAACGTCGTAGTTTGTTAGACTATTTGAAAAGAAAAGATATTGAGAAATATCGTGCTTTGATTAAAGAATTAGGATTACGTCGTTAATTCTTAGCACATTTTATTGGAGAGGGGACAATCGGCTTTAGTCGTTTGTCCTTTTTTTTTGATTTTTTCGCACTTCGGCAAGCTCAGTGCTCAATCGGCAAGCTCAGTGCTCACAAATAAGTAAATAAATAAATATGAATATAGGTTTAAAAAAATCGATCATTACCGGCGGCAAAGAAATCAGTGTCGAAACAGGTAAACTGGCAAAGCAAGCAGATGGATCGGTCGTAGTTCGAATGGGCGATACTATGTTACTTGCAACTGTAGTAGCAGCTAAAGACGCCAAAGATGGTGTTGATTTTCTTCCATTAACTGTAGATTATAAAGAAAAGTATGCCGCTGCAGGTCGTTTTCCTGGTGGATTCTTTAGAAGAGAAGCTCGTCCATCAGAAAATGAAATTCTAATTATGCGTTTGGTTGACCGTGCATTACGTCCTTTATTTCCGGACGACTATCATGCAGAAGTGCAATTAATGATTCAATTAATTTCCTACGATGGTATACACAATCCAGATGCTTTGTGCGGATTAGCAGCCTCAGCTGCTATAGCTGTATCCGATATACCTTTCAACGGACCAATGTCTGAAGTACGTGTTGGAAGAATTAATGGTTCGTATATAATCAATCCTTCTGTTGCTGAAATGGCAGAGTCTGATATTGACATTATGATTGCGGGTACAATGAAAGACATCAACATGTTGGAAGGTGAAATGCAAGAAATTTCAGAAGCTGAATTGGTTGAGGTGTTTAAATTAGCTCATGAAGCAATTAAAGAACAGTGTCAATTCCAATTAGACCTTGCTGCTGAGATTCCTACAGCAAATCCAAAAAGAGAATATTCTCACGAAGTTCACAACGAGGAAGTAAAGGCTCGCGTGTATGAATTGGCAATGGAAAAATGTAAGGATGTTGCTAGAATGGGTCTTGCAAATAAATCAAAAAGAACTGAACTATTTGATGCAATTAAAGACGAGGTAAAGGCAGCTTTCACGGAAGAAGAATTACCTCAAGTTAGCGGATTCATTTCAACGTATTTCTCTCAGGTTAAGAAAAAAGCCGTAAGATGGGTTATGTTAAATGAAAGAAAACGACTTGACGGTAGAAACTTTGATGAAATTCGTCCAATATGGAGCGAAATTGATTACTTACCTGGAGCTCATGGTTCGGCTGTATTTACACGTGGTGAAACTCAATCGTTGACTTCACTTACTTTAGGTGGAAAAATGGATGAGCAATTAATTGACGGAGCTACTTTCAGAGGAACTGAAAAATTCATGCTACACTACAACTTCCCTCCATTCTCAACAGGTGAAGCGAAACCAATTCGTGGAACATCTCGAAGAGAAATTGGTCACGGAAATTTGGCATTAAGAGCATTAAAACCAGTTATTCCTGCAGACAATCCTTATACTATTCGAATTGTTTCTGATATTCTAGAATCAAATGGTTCATCCTCAATGGCCACTGTTTGTGCCGGAACTTTAGCTTTAATGGATGGGGGTGTTCAAATTACCGCTCCTGTTTCTGGTATTGCTATGGGATTAGTTGCCGATGAAGGTAAATTTGCTGTTCTATCTGATATCTTAGGAGATGAAGATCACTTAGGAGATATGGATTTTAAAGTGACTGGAACTGAAAAAGGAATCACTGCTTGTCAAATGGACATTAAAGTTGATGGATTACCTTATGAAGTATTAATTCAAGCATTAGAGCAAGCAAAAGCAGGTCGTCTTCACATTTTGAATAAATTGAAAGAGACAATTTCACAACCTAAATCAGATTACAAGCCTCATACTCCGCGTGTTGAACAAGTGATTGTTCCGAATGAAATGATTGGAGCGATAATCGGACCTGGTGGAAAAATTATTCAAGGTATTCAAAAAGAGACAAATACAACTGTTACGATTGAAGAATTACCAAATGGGGAAGGTCAAGTTCAAATCTTATCAAACAACGGAGACGATATGGCTGAAGCACTTCGTCGTGTTCGTGCAATTGCTTTCCCAGCTCAAGTGGAAGAAGGTGAAGAATACGAAGGAAAAGTTAAAGCAATCAAGGATTTTGGTTGTTTTGTAGAAATTATTCCTGGAACAGATGGTTTGATTCACATTTCAGAATATAGCTGGGAACGCGTTCAAAATATGAATGACGTTTGTAAAGAAGGAGATGTATTGAAATTTAAAGTAGTTGGTAAAGATCCAAAAACAAAAAAATGGAAATTATCTCGTAAAGTTTTACTTCCAAAACCGGAAAAAACGGAAAATGAAGCAAATGCGTAATAAGTGCAAATCTTTATAATTAAAAGCGATTCAGAAATGAATCGCTTTTTTTTTAATAAAATCGCAAGTATTTAACTTTTTTGAACACTAATTTATTTTTAAAATACAAACATGAAAAAAATTATTCTATCCGGTTTACTTTCAGCAAGTACTACCATGGTATTTTCGCAATTAAATCCTGCTATAACATCTTGGCTACAAAACACAACAGGATTGATGGGAAGTCACTATGTTTCTGGAAATTCTACGGTTATACCTGATAACGTTCCTGCAAATATTCAAACTGTTCAATATTCAACGAATTGGGTATATGTTAGTACCAATGGCATTCCAGCTTATCCTACAGGGCCATTTCTTGATGGGAATCCATCGGTAGCTACTGATCAAAATGCTATTTTTAAAGTATCATTAAATCCCACACAGAACACAGGGAATTTAACAGCAACCAACGGTGGTAATATCGGAATTTTTATAAATGGTGTTGCCTTGTTTGATTATCGCGATGGTGTTGCTTGGAATACTGCTACAAATTCACTTTGTGGTGGTTTACCTGGAATGTCTCCATGCCCAGGAGGCCCTGGTGCGTCGCAATCATGGAATAGAGATGCTGTGCCAGCGGAGAAACTTGGATTTGATTGTTCAAAAGGACATCCTGCTATGGGAAATTATCATCATCACCAAAATCCAAGTGCATACAAATTAGATTTAAATGTGATAAGTACAATTTGTGATTTATACGATGCGGATGGATTATATGCAATTGATTCAACTGCTCATTCTCCATTGATTGGATTTGCTTATGATGGATTTCCTATATATGGTGCATATGGATACAAAAATGCTGACGGTACCGGCGGAATTACACGCATTAAATCAGGGTATCAATTACGCAATATAACCACCAGAACTCTTTGGGCTGATGGAACTGATGTTGCTGATGGTCCTGCAGTTAGTACAACTTATCCTTTGGGGTATTTCAGAGAAGATTATGAGTTCATCGCTCATACGGGACAAGAAGATTATTTGGATGAACACAATGGTCGTTTCTGCAAAACACCTGAATATCCCAATGGAATATATTGCTATTTTGCTACGGTAGATGCAAATTGGAATTCAGCTTATCCATATGCAGTTGGGCCATATTTTTACGGCAATAAAACTGCTTCAAAAGTTACAACAATTGGTGAAACCGTAACAACCTACACAGCAACAGTTGGATTAAATGACATAGAAATTGAAGTGAATGTATTCCCAAATCCAACAAATGATTTTCTCATTGTTCAATTAAATGGCTTGAACAAAACTAACACACAAATTGAGTTAGTTGATTTGAATGGTAAAATTGTCGCATCGCAAACTATTAATCAAGGAAGTACAATTGGATATATTGACGTATCAACAATTTATGATGGAAATTATAAAGTTAGAATTATTACTGAAAATCAAATCAAAACAATTTCAATCGTCGTTCAAAATTAAATATTAAACTCTACTGCACGTGAAACCGCTTCTTATTGGGGCGGTTTTTTTATTCCTTACAAAGACCTGCTATTTCATGAAATGTATTATGGATTGCTGTTAGCTTCTTAAATATCAATTCATTCGTAACCTTTTTACCTTTTGAAATATAATTACTTAATTCAGCAGTTTGTTTTTCAAGGTTCGCCAAAGATTTAGTCATTGAAATAGCTTCTGTTGAATTTAACACAGGGATTTCAGAATTTTTCAATAAAAAAGCCTTTACCATTAATTCTTGATTTCTTTCTAAAATTGGTTTAAAATCAGATTTTTCAGCTGCATGAAATGTTGAAGACATTACTTTGTGAAATTCTTTTAACTCTGGCCAATTGTCTTGTTTAATCTTTTGCAAAGTAGGATCATTTAAAGCTTCTTTATACTTTTCAGAAATAACTCCCCAATCAAGAATACTCCAAATTGCATATATATAATCATTTCGTTTATTTTGATGTTTCAAATAATAAGCATGCTCCCATACATCAATTCCTAAAATAGGAATCCCTCTTTCAGCCATGACGTCCATTATAGGATTATCTTGATTTCCAGTATGGGTTACCTGTAATTTCCCTTCTTCGTTCACGACCAACCATGCCCATCCCGATCCAAATCTCGACATTGATGCTTGGTGAAGTCTTGTTTTCAATGAATCTAATTTTCCAAAATTCTCTTCAATTGCCTTCATCAACTCCTCGCTTGGTTGAGAATTTGATTTTGGAGTCAATATTTCCCAAAATAATGTATGATTATAGTGTCCACCTGCATTATTTCTCACCGCATCAGAAAAATTGGATGTATTCAATAAAATAGTATTCAAAGGCAATTTCTCCAATTTGGTTCCCGTAATTGCCTTGTTCAAATTATTAATGTACGCTTGATGATGTTTTGAATGGTGAATTTCCATCGTTTTAGAATCTATAAAAGGTTCGTATTCGCTGTATGCGAACTTTAAATTTGGAAGCTGAAATTGTTGCGACATGGTCATACAGCTTAATGAAAGGAAGATAAGGGAAATGAAATTTTTCATTGAAAAGTGATTTTAGACAAAATTACAACATAAAAGTTTCAATCAAAAACGAAAAATATTCATTATAACATCATGAATATTCATTTAGCAAATTTTATTGAAATTGAAAATATATATTTGATATTAGAAAATAAGGAGAGAGCAGGTTATCAATAAAACATTTGAATGTTTCTGCTGAATGAAGCAGTATAGTTTATAGTTTGATAAGAGTTTAATAGTTTTTGCATTCAAGTTAGATAGCCTGCTTCTTTTAACACGTGTTGCAGCATTTGTTAAAAGAAGATTTTCTTGTTTTTAATTTAGGTTTTTTGGTTTAAAACGGTCATTGTCAAATGACCGTTTTTATTTTATACAGAATTGGTCTACTTGGGCTTGCATCATTTTCGAAGGGCGCTAATTGCAAATCAAGAATATACTCACCATCTTCAACAATTGAATCAACGTAAATTAACTCGGTAATTGTTCGCTCTAAATTTGGATTTTCAGGAACGTTCCAAAAACGATGATGAAAAGAAAGTAATCCCCCGTCCAATTCACGATCAACAGATGGCAAATCTGTTAAAAAATGATTGATGGTATTTTCATTAAGCAGATCAACAATACTTTGCTCAAAATAAGGCGGATTTGTTTCTGAATAATTTTTCTCTAATTTAAGGCTATCATTAGGTAATGTCCGCACAAGTAACGCTTCAATATTCCTTTTACCTGATAACGCTTTTTTAACTTGTTCGTAGGTAATTACACGATCAAAAGTTCCATATTCTTCATTTCGAATAGATTCTGGTTCTATTGAAATCAATAAAGCTTTATAGAAATAAACCTTCACTACTGAATTTACTGAATATACTTTTTGAGTAATGTGGCCGCACGATTCTGTGTGCGTGCCATGCCCATGTGGATTAAAAAAAATATTTCGAAAATTAACACTTCCACCCTCCTCTATTGATCCTAGAAATTCGTTACTTCTTACAGGTACTATCTCAGGTTTATCAAGATACCAGGCTCTTACCGAATTTCCGGTTGCTGAAATAGGAATTGAAAGATCAATTGGCTCATTTGTATCAATAAAAGATTTGTCTGATAAAGTAAGTTTCATGGAAACGAAAATAAGGAAACTTTGTGGAATAAGTTACAAACAAAAGAAGAACTTTGTGTTTTATACTATAACTTTGCTTTATGAGTGTAATTGATCAAATTATGTCACCTGTGCAATCAGAAATGATTGAGTTTGAATCCAAATTCAGGGAAAGTATGCACTCTGATGTAGCAATGCTTGACAAAGTAACACACTACATTATTAAAAGAAAAGGAAAACAAGTTCGTCCTCTTTTCGTTTTTTTAACTGCCAAAATGTTGGGTGAAATAACACCAAAAACATATGATGCAGCCATTCTTGTTGAACTATTACATACTGCAACATTGGTTCATGATGATGTTGTTGATGATGCTAACGAGCGACGAGGATATTTCTCAATCAATGCACTATGGAAAAATAAGGTTGCTGTATTGGTAGGAGATTATATGCTGTCAAAAATTCTACTACTATCTATTGATAAAAGCAATACTGATTTGTTGGAAATCGTAGCCAGATCGGTTAAGGAAATGAGTGAAGGCGAATTACTCCAAATTGAGAAAGCACGTCTTTTAGATATTACGGAAGAAATTTACTACAATGTAATTCGTAAAAAAACAGCCTCACTGATTGCCACTTGTTGTGAAAGTGCTGCGCTTTCAACAGGAAATATTGAATACAAAGAAAAAATGAGACAATTTGGTGAATTTGTGGGAATTGCTTTTCAAATAAAAGATGATATTTTTGATTACGGCATCCCTGGTAAAATTGGAAAACCTACTGGAATCGATATAAGAGAGCGCAAATTAACCTTACCCATTATTTATACCTTGAATAACTCAAATCCCGAGGTGCGAAAAGAGCTGATATATATTATAAAAAACGAAAATGAAAATAGTAAATCAGTTCAACGAGCAGTTTCTCTTGTAAAAGAAAATGGTGGAATTGATTACAGTCACTCACAAATGCTATTGTACGCAAATAAAGCGTTGGACATAATTCGGGATTTCCCACAAAATGAAGCAAAAAAATCACTTGAATTACTTGTTGATTATACAATGAACCGTGAAAATTAACTTATGAATAAAACGTATTTACTTATTTTTCTGATTTCTTTACTTTTCTCCTGTAGCGAGGATGAGACAAAGAAAAACACAAATCCACTGATCGAAATGAAAGATGGAGTGGAAACCATTTGGTATCCAGGAAAAACTCAAGTGAAATACCGACGTGAATACGATTCTCAAAAAAGAAGACATGGTAAATGGGTTTTGTACAACCCTCAAGGCAAAATAATGTCAAGTTCTTTTTACGAAAACGGCAAAAAAACAGGGGTATGGATGGTTAATCATACAAATGGTCAACTTTATTATACAGGTGAATATAAAAATGATAAAAAGGTTGGTATTTGGGTATTTTATTCATTGACTGGAGACAAATTGATGGAAAATACGTACGACGAAAATGGCAAATTGGTAAATTACCAAAAATTTAATTCTGAAAAGGCCGATACTAGCTCCTCAAAGAATAAACAAGAAACAATCGTTAAAAAGAAATAATCTTTTCTGGTGAGCAAGATTCCTCCGCATATTATTGATGAAATAATGCAAACATCTCGCATTGAAGATGTTATTGGTTCTTTTGTTCATTTAAAACGCGCTGGATCAAGTTTAAAAGGCTTAAGTCCATTCACGGATGAAAAAACACCCTCATTTGTAGTTTCACCTGCGAAGCAAATTTTTAAGTGTTTCTCAACGGGAAAAGGAGGAACAGTAGTTTCTTTTTTAATGGAAAAAGAGCATTTCTCCTACCCTGAAGCATTAAAATGGTTGGCAAATAAATACAATATTGCTATTCCTGAAGAAAGGGAATCTACTGCCGAGGAATTGGCTATCTTAAATGAACGCGATAGTTTATATATTATCAATGATTTTGCTAGATCCTATTTTGTTCAGCAGATGTCAAATTCGGATGAAGGAAAAGCAATTGGCCTGTCATATTTTGAAGAACGTGGATTTAGAAAGGATATCATTGAAAAATTCCAATTAGGGTATTGCCTAAACAAAGGAGATGATTTTACTAAAGCAGCGCTTGAGAAAGGATACAAATTAGATTACCTGGAAAAAGTCGGATTGGTAAAATCAAAAGATGATCGACATTTTGACTTTTTTAGAGGGCGTGTAATGTTTCCCATTCACAGTATAAGTGGTAGAGTTTTAGGTTTTGGGGGAAGAACACTAATAACGGATAAAAAGATTGCAAAATACTTTAATTCACCCGAAAGTATAATTTACAATAAGAGTGAGATTCTCTACGGTTTATATTTTGCCAAAGGTGATATTATTAAATACGACAATTGCTTTCTTTGCGAAGGTTATACAGACGTTATTTCACTCCATCAAGCTGGATTAATGAATGTGGTTGCCTCTTCTGGAACATCACTTACAAAAGACCAAATAAAATTAATTCGCAGATATACTCAAAATATTACCATTCTGTATGATGGTGATTCAGCTGGAATAAAAGCATCATTTAGAGGGATCGACTTAATTTTGGAAGAAGGGATGAATGTCAAAGTAGTCTTGTTTCCTGATGGAGAAGACCCTGATTCTTTTGCAAAGAAAAGTAGCACTTCAGAACTTGATTCTTATATCAAAGTACACACGCAAGATTTCATTTCTTTCAAGGCAGACATTTTATTGGGAGAATCAAATGATGACCCTTTAAAAAAAGCAGAATTAATTAAAGACATCGTTCATTCGGTTTCCTTAATTCCAAATTCCATTACTCGTTCTGTGTACATCCAAAAAATCGCAACGCTGTTTGGAATAGAAGAGTCTGTTGTTTCAAATGAATTATTAAGATTGCGTCGAAACGTTATTTCAAAGCAATTAGATGCACCGGATTTAATGGATATACCATTAGAAAAGGAAAAAGCCATTACAAATTCATTACTTGTTACAACAGAAAATAACCAAGTCGATTATCATGAATTTGAGGTTTTACGGTTGATGCTAAAATACGGTACACTTGAAATAGTTTCGAAAATTAATGAAGAAGAAATTGCCACAAGCGTAATAGAATTTATTTGTCAAGAAATTACAAGGGATGAACTAGTATTTCAAAATCCTCTTTACGCAAAAGTTTTTTCAATATTTCTTGATGGACTCGCAGATAATACACTTTATACTTCAAGCTACTTTAAACGATTAGAGGATCAAGAAATAGTTGCTTTCGTGAGTGACATCGAATCAAATGAATACGAAGTAAGTTCTTTATGGCTTTCAAAATATAAAATTGAAATACGAACTGAATTAGATCAATTGTATGAATCTGTGGTTGATGCAGTATACCATTTTAAATCAAAATTTATTGATCAAAAAATAAAAGAAATTCAAGTTGAATTAGCAAAAAATGATTCATTAAGTGATGAAGAAATGTTATTTTTACTTGCTGAACAAATGAATTATGAACGTGTAAAAAAGGTTTTTGCCGATAAACTTGGCAGAATAATAACTGAGTAATGTTTTCAAAGACTATTTTTAATATTGGCCCTTATCACATTTGTTTGTGGAATATTATCCTACTTTCCATAATTTTTCTGGTTGCCGTTATACTTAGACGTGTTATTCACCGCTTGTTAAAACGATACTTAACAAATGCAAACATTAAAGTTGAGGGCAGAAGAGTTACTTGGTTGAAAATGTTGAGTCAAAGTGTCTATTTACTTGCATTATATGTAGGGATTTTGAGCTTAAAATTCAATAACCCATCTGTTACATTTTCAGATTTTTTAAATTTTAATTTACTCAATTTTTCAAAATTTAAGCTTAATTTCTACCATTGTATTCTTTTAATCTCTATATTTTTTGGCGCAAAAATTTTAACGAATGTTGTAAAACTATACTTGGCTCGAAAATTCAGAGAAAACTCACAATACGACCGAGGTTCTGAATATGTTTATAATCAAATAGCCAAGTACATAATCTATGTCTTTAGTATTTTAATTAGTTTCCAAGCGCTTGAAATCGACTTGACAATTTTACTTACTGGTTCGGCTGCCTTGTTAGTTGGTTTTGGTCTCGGCTTACAAGATGTATTCAAAGATATGATAGCTGGAATAGTTTTGTTGTTCGAAGGAAATGTGAGAGTTGGTGATATTGTTGAAATCTCAAGCAATGGAAAATCTTCAGAAATTATTGCTAAAATCATAAAAATTAATGTTCGAACCACCCAGATTGAAACAAGAGAGGGAAATGTTTTAATAATTCCCAACACACGATTGACTCAAGATAATGTTGAAAATTGGAGTCATGGTTCGGAATTATCGAGATTCACCATTACGGTTAGTGTCAATTATGGAACGAATACAGAATTAGTTACGCGATTACTTAAACAATCAGCACTTGCTCATCCGAAGGTAAAAAAGAATCAACCTGTAATCGTACGTCTTGCTGATTTTGGGGACAACGGATTAGAAATGGAACTCATTTTCTGGGCAGACCAAAGTTGGGATATTAACAATTACAAATCTGAAATTCGGATGGAAATAGATCGTCTTTTCAGAGAATACAAAATCACTATTCCCTACCCTCAACGTGTTATACATCAGGGAAACACGTTAATATAGTTTTTTACTATGGTTAAAATCGCCCCTTTTAAAGCCATTCGTCCAACTCGTGATAAGGTACATTTGGTTGCTACACGACCTTATTATTCGTATAAAGAAAATGTACTTAAAGCAAAGTTAGAAGATAATCCTTACACCTTTCTTCGTATCATTAATCCAGAATTCAATTCAGAAAGAAAGACAAAACCAAATTCACCGGAGCGATTTGTGCATGTCCGGGATAAATATGTTGAATTCTTGGAGAAAGGAATTTTAGTAACTGAAAATCAAGCATCACTTTATATCTATCAACAAACAAAAAACGGACATAAATTTACAGGTGTAATTGCTGGAGCGAGCGTCGATGATTATCAAAATGGATTAATCAAAAAACACGAGGCCACATTGACTTCTCGCGAAACAATGTTTGTTAATTATTTAGATATTGTAGGATACAATGCTGAACCAGTATTGCTTTCCCACCCCGCTCATGATGAATTAGAAATAGCTCTTTTGCGACTTATGCAAGAAAGACCGGAATATGAATTCACAACAACGGATAAAATTAAACACGAGGTTTGGGTAATCAAAGGTGAGGATATAGCAAAAATACAAAGCTATTTTCATGAAATGGATGCTTTGTACATAGCCGATGGACATCATAGATCTGCCTCTTCTGAAGGATTGCGAAAATTGAGATCTCAAAAGAGCAATCATAAATTTCAGAATGAAAATTTCTTCCTTGCATTTATCATGGATGAACGTAAAATGCAAATTATGGAGTTCAATCGTTTGGTGAAAACTTTGAATAATTTATCAAAAGAAGGATTTTTAAAAAAGTTAGAACAAATAGGCTCGGTTACCAAACTAAACGGTCCACTAAAACCAACCCATGAACATCAAATAACTTTTTATATAGATTCAACTTGGTTTGCACTTAATATTGACAAAAGTCTTATTCCTATAAATGATGCAGTTAAATGCCTCGATACAGATTTATTGACTGAATTAATTTTGAAACCAATTCTTGGGATAAACGATTTAAAAACGGACAGCCATATTAGTTTTATGAGTGGAGCAGAGCCGATTGAATCTATTATTTCTTCTGTTGATTCTACAAAGCATAAAATTGCGTTTATCCTCTACCCTATTTCAATTGAACAAGTGAAAGCAGTAGCGGATGCAAATGGAATTATGCCTCCAAAATCAACCTGGGTAGAGCCTAAATTACGCAGTGGTTTGACAATTTATAATATCAATGAGTAACATACTAGTAGAAAATCTAAAACAAATTCAATCAAACATTCCTGAACATGTAACGCTTGTTGCTGTTTCAAAAACCAAACCTATTGAATCAATTCAAGAACTATATGATGCTGGTCAACGAGTTTTTGGTGAAAATCGCGTTCAAGAATTAGTTGAAAAACACGAGGAATTACCTAAAGATATTAAATGGCACTTGATTGGACATTTACAGCGGAATAAAGTGAAGTATATTGCTCCCTTTGTAGAAATGATTCATTCCACAGATAGTGAAAGGCTATTAGATGAAATAAATTTACAGGCAAAAAAAGCGAATCGAAAAATAAATGTTTTACTTCAATTTTTTATAGCTCAAGAGGAAACTAAATTCGGTTTTGATTGGGATGAAATACAGGATCTATTTTCAAGAAGAACACCTGAATCATTTGACTCAATTGACTTTTGCGGTGTAATGGGAATGGCAAGTTTTTCAGACGATGAAAGTCAGGTGCGAAATGAATTCAAAAAATTAAAGCAGATTTTTGATCAATTAAAACAAACCTATTTTTTAGGCTCAACTTCATTTTCTGAAATTTCAATGGGAATGAGTGGAGATTTCCAAATGGCCATTGAAGAAGGAAGTACGATGGTTAGAGTGGGGAGTTCTTTATTCGGTAAAAGGTGAGGAATTATTCAATTTTAAATAAAACTGGAATTACAGCGTAAGAAGGCACTTTTCGTCCTTGAAATATGGCGGGATTCCACAATGGCATTTTTTTAACTACATTCTTTGCCTCAAAATCCAGCTGAGGATGAACTCCTTTGGCAATTTGAATTTGAGATATTTCGCCAGTTGAATGCACAAGAAATTTAACAAAAACCCTTCCTTCAATATTATTTTCCTTACAAAGTTGAGGAAATATAATATTTTTACTGATAAACTCTTTTAATGACTGGCTTCCACCAGGGAATTCAGCAACAATTTCAGGAAATAGAACAATTGAATCTTTTAAAATTTCCGGTTCAGGCAATTCTATAGGAGGCTCAGGAAATGGATAAGGGTCAGGATAAGGCGGTTCTGGATCTGGTAATGGATCTGGTAACGGAACAATAGGTGGAATAACTTTGGGTATTACTTGTGGAATATCTTTAATGGATTTGACATTAGATAAATTTGAATCTGGCGTAGAATCGACTGTATTTGATACGACTTTATTTTTTATCTCTACTTTTTTTGTTTTTTCTTCTATTTCATTTGACTCACATGAGAACAAAACAAGTGGAATACCAATAATAAAAGAATTTTTAAGTAGAGTAATATAACTGTCAATTCTAATCATATAAATTTTTCAAGCCGTACACTAAAGATTATGCCAAAAAACTTATTATTTAATTCGAAAAGTCGCCTTATATTTTTGTTAATCTAATTTTTTTTAACATTAACCGCATTCCAACCTTTGGGTCCACGAACCATTTCAAAAGTCACACTATCGTTTTCATTAATCTCACCTGTAACGGCATTGATGTGAACAAATATATTTTCTTGCGTTTCTAAATCCTTGATAAATCCGTAGCCTTTTGAAGAATTAAAAAATGCCACCTTTCCCATTCTTTTTCCGTCATTAGGAATATCTTCTCTTTTTGGAATTCCAATTTCAATAGAATCAGCACTAATTGCTTTGCGAACTTTTGGATCAATTGGAGTATCGGTGATATTTCCATTTTCATCGATATAAGCCATCATATTTTCTAGTCCGCCCCCTTTAGAATTGGCTTTTCGCTCTTCTTTTTTAAGGAGCTTATCTTGGCGTTTTTTAAGTTTATTTTTATCTTTTTCTTTTTTGTTAAATGTTTCTTGTGATCTTCCCATAATTGATAAACTGTTTTATTAATGTTAATAATGTACGAATGGGAGATAGAACCTTATAAATGAGATGATAAGCAAAATTAACTGACCGATCAAAAAGTCAAAACTTCCATAAAGTATAAAGGTAATCAATTAATCTGATTTCTTAGTTTAAAACAACACAAGTAGAATAAAGATTTCAAACTCTTTTTTGAAGGATTCAACCAAACATTATTATCTTCAATCCTATAAACGAAAATTAAATCAATTTTGTAAAGAATAACAAAGAACACTTTTTTTAATTGAAAATCAATGTGTTATGTTTTTATTTCTATAATAATGCAAGTAAATGCACCTTAAATCGTCTAAGTTAAGAGTAAGCACCTATGCTTATTGTAAAAACACTATATGTATCGATTGATTTTTCTGTCATTGATTTTTCCAACCTTTTTTTTCGCTCAAAACAATTTTCAAACCCTTCGCGGTAACATTCTTGATAAACATGCTCAAACGCCTATTACAGGTGCTTCTGTTCAAATTATTTCGATCCAAAAAGGAACAACAGCAGATTCAGATGGAAACTATGAATTGACAAATATCCCGCCTGATCGTTATGAATTAAAAGTGGCATACGTGGGTTATAAAACAATCATCGTCCCGAATGTTATCGTTACATCTGGAAAAGAGGTTATCCTAGATTTTGCGATGGAAGAAGAGCTAACTCAAATGGGAGAGATTACCATCGAAGGGAAGAATAAAGGAGAGACCTCGAATAAATTAGCTAGTATAAGTGCGCGAGCTTTTTCTATGGAAGAGGTAAATCGCTATGCAGGAGGGAGAAATGATCCAGCACGATTAGCTGCTAATTTTGCTGGAGTGAGTGCACCAGATGACAGTAGAAATGATATCGTAATTCGTGGTAATTCTCCCGTTGGTGTTTTATGGCGTATCGATGGAATGAACGTAACGAACCCCAATCATTTTGCTTCGGTTGGAACAACTGGTGGAGCTGTTAGTGCATTGAATACAAACCTCCTAAAAAACTCTGATTTCTTCACTTCTGCTTTTCCTGCTGAATTTGGAAATTCAACTTCTGGTGTTTTTGATCTTGGATTTAGAAATGGTAATACAAAGAAAAGAGAAACAACCGTTCAAGCTGGGGTGATAACAGGATTAGAATTAACCACCGAAGGACCTTTCAGTAAAAAAAGTGACGCTTCTTATTTAATAGGATATCGATACTCATTGGCAGGAATTGCTCAAGCTGCTGGTGTAAATATTGGCACAACTGCTACCCCATCTTATCAAGATTTCTCATTTAAATTCTCCAGTGGAAATACAAAATTGGGTAAATTTTCCTTGTTCGGGATTTTAGCTTCCAGTACCATCAACATTGGAGGGGGACCAAATAATTCATTGTATGGAAATGGAAACAAAGTAGATTTTACAAGTAAAATTGGAATCAGTGGATTGAATCATCACAAACAAATCAACTCCAAATCTTTTATCTCTTCCACTTTAGGAATAAATTATTCAAGTAGTGATCAAATTGCCTATGATGTTGACCATATGACAGATAGTAGTTTTATAAGAGAAACCAATAATGTTGCTAAAACCAGCTATTTTATTTCAAGTAATTACAATTACAAAATCAATTCAAGGCTTTTTGTGAAAGTTGGAGTAATTGATGAGATTATTGGATTAGACTTAAATTTTCAAACAAAAAACCACATTTTTGAACCAATCAAACAAATTTGGGATTATCAAGGGTATACTAACCTAGCTCAGGCTTTTGCGCATGTAAAACATTCCATTTCATCTAAATTAACACTGAATACAGGAATTCATTCGCAATTTTTATCGCTGAATAATTCCACGTCAATTGAACCAAGATTAGGTTTAATTTATAACGTCACAAACAAAAGTAGTTTGAATTTTGGCTATGGTTTACACGCTCAAATGCAACCAATCAATGTTTATTTTTTACAAACCGAAGATGCTAACGGAAATATCTTTTACAACAACAAGAACTTAGATTTCACCAAAAGTCATCACCTCGTTTTAGGATACAATATTCAACCAGTTAAAGATTGGCGAATTAAATCTGAGGTGTACTATCAATCTATTTACAATGTCCCAGTGAATTCATTTTCAAGCAATTATTCCATGTTAAATACCGGCGCAACATTTAGAACTGATTTAACCGATAGTTTGGTTAACAATGGAACGGGAACCAACTATGGAATAGAACTAACCGTTGAGAAATTCTTTAATCGCGGTTATTACGGTTTATTTACCTCTTCCATTTACAATTCCACTTACAAAGGAAGCGATGGAGTTGAACGAAATACAGCTTTCAATGGAAAATACGTAATTAACCTCCTAGCGGGAAAGGAATGGAAATTGGGAGCTGAAAAACGAAATCGATTTTCTATTGATCTAAAATTCACGAACGCGGGTGGAAGAGCTTACACCCCAATAGATTTGGATATGTCAAACCTTATTGGGCATGAAGTATTATCAACAGATGTTTACTCTAGTTTTTACAGCCAATATTATCGGTTAGATTTCAAAGCAGGATTTACTCTGAATAGTAGCAAACGAAAAATAGCACAAACATTCTTTTTAGATCTTCAAAATATAACGAACCATAAGAATGTTTTTTCGCAAAGCTATGACAACCAATCACAGAGCATTAGAACGACCAACCAACTCGGTTTTTTCCCTAATCTAGTATATAAAATTCAGTTTTAAAGATTTCCGTTCCAAATCTCCCAACTTTTCAAGGCTTGTTCTTTCAGCATCGATTCACCATTAAGAATAGTGGCGCCGTGTTCTAGTGCTTTCAGTAAAAATTGAGATTTAGGAGGATTGTAAACCAAATCAACCACCAAATGATCTTCGGATAATTGCACCCAAGGAATGGGTAATTCATCTGTAACATTGGGATATGTACCTATTGGGGTGCAATTCACCCAAAGTTTGCATCCCTGAAGCATGTGTTCATTCAAGTCATCGTACGAAAAAATCGAAGCTCCTTTTTTGGAAGTGGAAATAAAATATACTTGAACTCCCAAATTTGTTAAGACATGAGCTACCGCTTTAGACGCTCCTCCTGTTCCAAAAATCAGTGCTCGTTCATGTAAATTCGTAAAAAAAGGCTTTATCGATTGAGCAAATCCAAATGCATCGGTATTGTGACCAAAGGATTTCTCATCAACAAACTGAATGGTATTTACGGCTCCAATAATTCGTGCTTCCTCGGTTACCTCGTCTAAATAAGAAATAATGGATTCTTTGTAAGGAAATGTAACGTTTAAACCAGCCAAATCGGATTGCAGGATTTTCTGTGCCTCATCAATATTTTCAATTTCAAAGTTTGAATAATCAGCCTCAATCTGATGTTGTAGAAAATAATTCGTGAAAAATCCTTTTGAAAAAGAATGAGAAAGTGATTTACCGAGAAGGCCGTAGTGTTTCATCGCACAATTTATTTACCAACCGCCTTGATGCTATTCTTCAACCTCTCCGCTTTTTGTTTCAAGTCCTCCACAGTTGGTGCTGTAATCGTGAAATGTCCCATTTTTCGGAATTCTTTCACTTTTTCCTTGCCATAAATATGAACGTAAATCCCCGGTTCAGCTAATAAGACCTCCATACCTTGATAATAAGCTGTTCCATTAGAATTGGGCTCTCCCAGGATATTAATCATGGCTCCGGGTTGAATCAAATCAGTTGCGCCGAGAGGTAAATTCAAAATGCTTCTGAGGTGTTGTTCAAACTGCGAAGTTACATTACATTCAATCGTATGATGTCCACTGTTATGTGGTCGAGGAGCAATTTCATTCACCAATAATTTACCCTCTTTCGTCAGGAAAAATTCAACCGCCAATATCCCAACCATATCCAATTTCTGAATGATGTCATCCGCCATTCGCTGAGCCTCTTTCTCAATTTCAGCAGAAATTTCAGCAGGAGAAAATAAAAACTCAACTAAATTCGCTTGCGGATTAAATTCACATTCTACGGTTGGATAGGAAATTACTTCACCTTTTTTGTTACGCGCCACAATAACCGCCAATTCCTTTTGGAAATCAACAAATTTTTCTAACACCGTCGGTGCATCGAAGGATTTATCAAAATCTGATAAAGATTGCATGATTTGAACTCCTTTTCCGTCATATCCACCGGTTCTTAGTTTCTGTGCAAAAGGAAGAAAATCAGCATGTTGATTAATTTCATCGGATTCAATTAAACGAAAATCAGCTGTTGGAATTCCATGATCAGCATAAAATTGCTTTTGAATTCCTTTGTCGCGAATGATACGTAAAACGCGTGGTTGAGGAAAGACAGACACTCCTCCCCTTTCCAATTCCTCCAACGCTTCTATGTTCACATTCTCAATTTCTACGGTAATGAGGTCTTTATCTTTTCCAAAATGAAGTACCGTTTCATAATCTGTTATTGAGCCACATACAAATTCATGCGAAATCTTGCTACAAGGAGCCTCCGGATCTGAATCTAAAGTAAATACAAGAACATTCCAATTAATCGCCTCTTGAATAATCATTCGGCCTAATTGTCCCGCTCCTAGTATTCCTAATTTAAAATCCTTTCCGTACCACGTCTTCATACATTAATAAGCTTTTGCAAAAATCACACGACCCGTTGATGGATTTCCAGTAACCATACATTTTCCTTCTTCTTGAACTTGATCCAAGGCAATGCATCGAATGGTAGCTTGTGTCTCTTCTTTTACTTTCGATTCTGTTTCAGGTGTACCGTCCCAATGTGCCAAAATGAATCCACCTTTTTCGATTTCAACCTTAAATTCTTCGTACGTTTCCACGGTGCGCGTATTTGCTTCACGATGCGCTAGTGCTTTATTAAATAATGAAGTCTGGATGTCATGTAACAAGTTTTCAATAAACTCCTCAATTCCCTCCATGGATACCACCGTTTTTTCTTTTGTATCACGTCGAGCTACTTCCACTACATTATTTGCCATGTCTCTTGGTCCTAATGCCAAACGAACCGGAACACCTTTTACCTCATATTCTGCAAATTTCCATCCCGGTCTGCGGTTATCATCGTCGTCAATTTTGAACGAAATTCCTTTTGCTTTCAACAAAACCGCCCATTCCTCAAATTTGGCAACAATACTCGCTTTTTCTTCCTCAGAACGGTAAATTGGAACTGCAACCACTTGCAATGGAGCTAATTTTGGTGGAACAACCAATCCTTCATCATCTGAATGAGTCATAATCAGAGCCCCCATCAACCTTGTTGAAACACCCCAAGAGGTAGCCCATACATATTCTAATTTTCCTTCTTTATCGGCAAATTTTACCTCAAATGCTTTTGCAAAGTTTTGTCCCAGAAAATGAGAAGTTCCAGCTTGAAGAGCTTTACCATCTTGCATCATTGCCTCAATACACAACGTATCTTCCGCTCCTGCAAAACGCTCAGAAGCAGTTTTTCGACCTTTGATTACCGGCATTGCCATGTATTGTTCAGCAAATTCCGCATATACATCCAACATGGTTTCTGCTTCTTTTATTGCTTCCTCTTTGCTGGCATGGGCTGTGTGACCTTCTTGCCATAAAAACTCAGCCGTACGCAAAAACAAACGTGTTCGCATTTCCCAACGAACCACATTCGCCCATTGATTGATTAGAATAGGTAAATCTCTATACGATTGAATCCAATTTTTATAGGAATTCCAAATGATTGTTTCAGACGTTGGTCGTACGATTAATTCTTCTTCTAGTTTTGCCTCAGGATCTACAATTACACCACTCCCATCCTCGGCATTTTTCAAACGATAATGCGTTACAACAGCACATTCCTTGGCAAAACCATCTACGTGAGACGCTTCTTTACTCAAATACGATTTTGGAATAAATAATGGAAAATAGGCGTTGGAATGTCCCGTTTCTTTAAATCGA
This sequence comes from Crocinitomicaceae bacterium, assembly GCA_044361535.1. GTDB lineage: Bacteria > Bacteroidota > Bacteroidia > Flavobacteriales_D > Crocinitomicaceae > UBA952. Next base: position 4,036 of record JBIKIQ010000007.1, on the reverse strand, counting down.
CGATCTAAAACATCACGCATATTTTCCCAGATAGCATAACCATAAGGTTTGATTACCATACAACCGCGTACATCTGAATGTTCAGCTAAATCAGCCTTGTATACTAAATCGTTGTACCATTTCGAGTAATCTTCTGCTCTTGTTACTTTCTGTTGAGACATACTTTTTCAAATTTGGCTACAAAGGTAGTTAATCAAAGTAAACATGAAAAGGAAATTTAGTTCAAAATAATCTCAATTAAATTGTGTGCCTGATAGAAATCAATCAATTGACTATTAACTCATTACTAATACGAATAAATTTTGTTTATAATCTGTAATCAGAAATTTAAACAAAATTTAATAAAAAAAAATTGTGTAAGGCAACCATAATAACTAATTTTCGTGTCTTAAAGACACAAACTATATATAAAACAAATTCAAATAGATTTTTTATAAACTCTATCCTTCAATTCAGTATGAATAAAATTATTTCAATCCTATTTCTATTTTTCAGTTTAAATACTATCACCGCCCAAGTTGTTAGTCCTTTTAATATAAGATATCAAGTTAATCAAAAAGGAAACATTACCTTGTTGTCCAACGTTGCAATAACGTGTAATTCTAGCAACGCAAATTGCGGAACATATCAAAATCAATTACCTCCGACTGGCAATCACAATCAAGATGGAGGAGTTGTTTTTGGCTATGTCGATATTGATAATAACCCATCGACTTTTCAATCATCAAGCGATAGTCTAAATCTTCCTAATTGCTCTGAAATAACATGGGCTGGACTTTATTGGAGTGCACGTGTAAATACAAGTACAACAAACTACACAGACAGAAACAAGGTTAAAATCAGGACAAATAATGGTCCTTATCAACAACTTACTGCTGATCAGATACTTGATATTCCTACAATTACAGGTAATGCAAATTTTAATATGCCAGGTTATTATTGCTATAAAGATATTACGCCAATTCTTCAAGCTTCGGGCACAAATACTCGTGTAACCGTAGCTGATATTGTTTCACAGACTGGCTCGAATAATCTTTTCGGTGCATGGACAATATTTGTCGTATATAAAAACACGCTTTTATCCATGCGTAATCTTACTGTTTTTGACGGTATGGCATATGTTAGCAATGGAAACACGTTAGATATTCCAATAAACGGTTTTAATACGCCAAACGTTGGTCCTGTTTCATTTCAACTTGGTATAATGGCCCATGAAGGTGATAGAAACATACAAGGTGACAGACTACAATTCAATGGTAACGGTGCATTTTTAGATGTACCTGATCCAATTCGTAGTGCAAATGATTTTTTCAACAGTACATCAACACTAAATGGTGCTTTAAGTCCTTTTAGGTTACCTAGTTACAATAATAATTTAGGTTTTGACTCTGGAATATTAACTCCTAATAATAGTACTCTTAGCTATCTACCGAATGCCGCAACCTCTGCAACGGTTCGAGTTGTAACTTCTCAAGATGCAATTATTCCAAGAGCTATTTCATCGGCTATTGATATCTATGAACCAGATCTAAGAACAAGTGTGCGTATTAATGACTTGAATGGTGGATTAGCACAACCTGGCGATATCTTAGAATATACTATGGTTGGTAAAAATATTGGATCTGACATATCGATAGGTACATTTATGACAGATACCCTTGATCCCCGTGTTACATACATGCCCGGTACTATTCAAGTAATTCATGGTCCAAATCTTGGCTTCAAAACAGATGTATTAAGTGATGATCAAGGTGAATATATTGCAGCATCTAAAGTTGTTAAAGTTCGCATTGGAACAGGAGCTAACGCGTTAACTGGCGGACAGGTAATAAATAGTCCAACTGGCGCTGATAGTACGGTAATAAAATTTAAGGTAACTGTGAACAATGATTGTTTACTCTTCAATTGTGACAATACGTTAGATAATGTGGCTTATATTTTTGGCGAAGGAAACATCTCGGGGAACTCCTATGACAACGACGGGATTACTGATGCTTTTGACGCTAACGGCTGTCCTGCTACAACAAGTAATCAACTTCCAATTAATATTTCACAATGCCCTCCGTTTTTCATTACCTCAAATGGCCCTATTTGTGAAGGGAATTCTTTAACACTTTCTTCGACTGTATCCCCTACTGGTATTTACAATTGGACCGGTCCAAATGGTTTTACTTCTAACGTTCAAAATCCGTCAATTCCAAATGCAACTGCTTTAGCTAGTGGAACCTACTTCCTCTCAATCACTTACAACGGTTTGGCTTGCTCTATTGACACTTCTATCAATGTTGTGGTAAACCCTTTACCTCTAATTGCTAATGCTGTTGTTTCTAATGTAAGTTGCTTTGGTCAAAATAATGGAAGTATTTCTGTCAATGCTACAGGTACTTCACCTTTGACTTATTCGTGGTCCAATGGAGCATCAACCTCAAGTATTACAAATTTAGCTCCTGGCACATATACTGTAACTATTACCAGTGCTAATGGATGTTCAATCCAAAGTTCGTATACAATTACTCAACCCTTGATTCTAGGTTCAACAGCAACTGCTACAACAAATTACAATGGATTTAACATCAGTTGTTTTGGGTTAAGTGACGGTGGAATTACGGTAAATGCTACAGGAGGAACGGCTCCTTACTCTTATTCTTGGTCAACAGGAGCTATTACACAATCAATCAATGGACTACCTGCAGGCTCTTATTCAGTAATTGTTACTGATGCTAATAATTGTACCAGCACTGCAACTGTTGCTCTAACTCAACCAACTGCTATTTCCCTAAACCCTGTTGTTTCTACTAATGTAAGTTGCTTTGGTGGAGCAAATGGTGCAATTAATATCACAGCAAATGGTGGTGTAACTCCTTACTCCTATTTATGGGCTAATGGTTCGATTCAAGAAGATTTAACCAACCTTTCTGCCGGAAATTATTCAGTTACTATTACAGACGCAAATGGTTGTACGACCAATGGTGCCTATACGATCACTCAACCAACATTGGCTTTATCATTGACACAAACTCAAACGAATGTGAGTTGTTTTGGTGGAACAAATGGTTCAATAAACATCTCTACAATTGGTGGAACTGCTCCATACACCTATGCATGGTCTAACGGAAGTACGAATGAAGATTTGACAAATATTACTGCTGGAAATTATTCCTTAACCATTACTGATGCCAATGGTTGTCAAGTAAATGGCGCTTATGTTATCACTGAACCAGCTCAACCAATTAGTGTATCTAGTATTAATACTGACATCTTGTGTTTTGGTGGAACTTCAGGGGCTATTAATATTTCAGTTCAAGGTGGAACAGCAGGATATTCCTATAATTGGTCAAATGGAGCATCAACAGAGGATATTACAGGATTAGCAGCAGGGACTTACTCCGTTGTAGTAACCGATGCAAATGGTTGTATACTCAATCAATCATATACCTTAACACAACCAGCTCAAGCACTGTCTATTATTGGAACTGTAACTCCTGTTCTATGCAACGGTGGAAACAATGGTGCTATTAGTACAATCACTCAAGGAGGCACTGCTCCTTATTCATACAACTGGTCGAATGGTGCTACTTCTGCAAATCTTGTGAATTTACCTTCAGGTACTTATACTCTGACTGTAACTGATGCAAATGGATGCCAAACAACTTCTAGTTTTCAAGTAACACAACCTTTACAACCAGTTACGCTAAGTGAAACACACATTGATGTAGCTTGTAATGGAGGAAATAATGCCGCGATTGATTTATCAGTTTCAGGAGGTACAACACCCTATTCTTTTGCATGGAGTAACGGTGCATCAACCGAAGATGTGAGTGGATTATTAGCTGGAACATATTCTGTAAATGTTACTGATGCCAACGGGTGTACAGAAAATATAAGTGTTATTATCTCCCAACCAAATCAATTATCGTATAGCGCTGTTGTAACTAATGTTTTGTGTTTTGGCGGATCAACAGGAAGTATTGATGGAACAACCACCGGTGGAACCTTACCTTACAACTATTCTTGGTCCAATGGTGCGACACAAGAA
>JBIKIQ010000020.1:0-39555 GCA_044361535.1 Crocinitomicaceae bacterium | reverse complement strand
TTATTGGATTTTTTAGTTCTGATTTTCTAATTTGCAAATCACCATTTTCCCATGTATAGTTTGCTCCAAATTCCTGTATAATACTTAAAATAATAAAATCTGCTTGTGTGGATTTTTCTTGTAATCCCGTTAGATTTACTGCACCAGATATCGCTGCTCCAACAATATGATTGGAAGCACCACTCCAGTCTCCTTCAATTTGGTAGTTTTGACCAAGGTACTTTTGATTTCCTTGAATGGAAAATCGCGTGTAATTTTTATTTAATACCACAATTCCAAAATCGCGCATCGTTTGGATGGTCAAATCTATGTATGGTTTGCTGGTCAGATTTTCAACATGAATAATAGTATCATGGGGGAAAAGTGGTGCAGAAATTAAAAGTCCGGTAAGCATCTGAGAACTAAAACTTCCATCCAAATGAATTTCTTCTGCATGTATTTCTCCACTAATTTCTATGGGAAAAACATTATTCTTTAGTATGACTTGAAGACCTGTTTTTTCAAGAGAATGAATTAATGAATCAATAGGTCGATTTACTAAGGAACCTTCAGCATGAATAATTAACTTTTCAGAAAATAGTTTTGCAACAAATGAAAACATCCTTAAAGCCAATCCTGATTCACCAACTGAAATTTCAAGAGTGTCTAATTTTCGAAATTTAGGTGGAGTAATATGTAGGATGTCTTTTCCATGGATCTCAAATCCTAATTTATGTAATATTTTTTTACAAGCTAGAACGTCGTTGCTTTCGTCACAACCCAAAAGTGTTGATTTTCCATCTGATAATAAACAAAGAGCCAAAGCACGCTGTAAATGACTTTTTGAAGCATTGACAGTAATTTTATGATCAAATTTGAATGACTTAATGCTCTTCACGTTTTTTGTCAGATTTTAATATTTCAGATTGAATGTGTATGGATTCCTCGTGAATAAGTTTGAAAAGAGAGGTGGAAAAATCTTGAGCTAAATTTGATTGTGTTGCTTTACGCACATTGTTTTTAAGCGTTTCTTCCCACTGAGAGGATTGAAGTACTGCAAGGTTATGTTTTTTCTTGTAAACTCCGATAGTTTCAGATATTTTCATTCGCTCATGTAATAGATGAATTAAATCTTCATCCAATGCTTGTAGTTGGGCTCTAAATTCTTGTATATCAGCATCTTCAATTTCATTGTGATTGCGTATTTTTAGCTTGTTCAGTAAGATATTTAGATCTTCTGCATCAATTTGTTGCTTTGAATCTGTCCATGCTTTATCTGGCTGAAAATGGGTTTCGAGCATCAATCCATGATACTTTAAATCCATTGCTTTTTGTGCAATATCATACAAGAGTTCTCTTCTACCTCCGATATGTGATGGATCACAAATGAGTGGGATTTGCGGTAGTTCGTGCATGAAATCAATGGGTATTTGCCAATTGGGATTGTTTCTGTACAACGTTTTTTCATAGACCGAAAAGCCTCTGTGAATGGCAGAAATTGACTTGATTCCACTTTTAGAAAAACGTTCAATTGCTCCGATCCACAATTTTAAATCTGGATTAACTGGATTTTTTACCATAATTGGAATTTCAACACCAGCAAGTGCTTCCGCCAATTCTTGAACAGAGAAAGGATTTGTGGTTGTTCTTGCGCCAATCCAGAAAAGATCTATATTTGCTTTGAGTGCCGCTTCAACATGTTCTGGTTTGGCAACTTCTGTTGCTACCTTTATGCCAAATTCAGATTTGACTCTCCTCAACCATTCTAAACCAATATTACCAACACCTTCAAATTCACCAGGTCTTGTACGTGGCTTCCAAATTCCTGCCCTAAAATAATCGGGTTGAATTTTAATTAAACTCTTGGCAGTTTCCACTACTTGATCTTCAGTTTCAGCACTGCAAGGTCCGGCGATTAAAAAAGGTTTTTTGTACATTTAAACAAGTTGTTTCAATACCAACAAGTGAACGAGGGCAAAGTTGCTAAGAAAAATGGAAAACTCAAAAGGCTTATGTTCATGGTAGGATATGTTTTCTATTTGAAAACAGAGAAAGTTAGATTGAGTAACAAAAAAGTCGCCCCGATAAGAGGCGACTTCCTATTTGTATAACTAATTCTTATTGCTTGTTCAATACCAAGTTCAAATCAAAATTAACTACTGATTTGATAGTTTCTTCAGGTTTTTTCTCGTTCACAGCTAAACCTTCCAATCCTAATTCTTTGAAATCAACTTCAAATGTTCCTATAATTGTTAGTTTCGAACCATCATTCGTTACTTTTACTGGAATATCTTGTTTCATTTCTTTGCCTAATACAGTTAAAATAGAAGATAACTTACCATCTTTATATCCGTTTACTTTTACTGTTACTTCGTTGAATTTTTCGGTATTGAAGAATTCTTTCTCGGCTAGGTGACCTTTCAACATATCTCGCTCTTCTTGTGCCATTTTTTCATCTTCTACTTTCATGGATGACATATCAACTACAAATTCGCCTTTCAAGTTTTCAGTTCCTTGAGCCGTTAAAGAACCTGACTTAAATTTTAAAGATCCAACGTGAAAATCTTCTTCAGATTTTGATCCTTTCCATTTCAAAACAGAATTGGAGGCGTCTAAGCCAAATTTTACTTCAGGAGTTGCCTCTGCTGCTGCAGTTGCATTAGCGCTTGCTTTATCTCCACCACATGAAGTTAGAACAACCGAAAGAGCCATACTGGCAATTACAAATACTTTTTTCATTTTAAATTAATTTTTAGTGATACAAAAATATAAACCATATAGTGAGTAAAATGTTTTGCCCAACTAATTTTTGTTAATTTCAATTTAAGAAAAGAAACTATCTAATTCAGAATCATTTACTACATTGGGTAAAGTAACCCTTAACATTGGTTCAACTTCCATGGCTCGTTTAATTGCAAAAATTGCGTTTTCATTTCGCGCCCAATTTCTTCGTGCTATTCCGTTATTTACATCCCAATGCAACATCATTCGTAAATTTCTTTTGGCGTTTTCACTCCCATCCAATAACATTCCAAATCCGCCATTTATAACCTCGCCCCATCCAACGCCACCTCCGTTGTGAATTGAAACCCAAGTGGCACCTCTGAAACTGTCGCCAATTACGTTTTGAATCGCCATGTCAGCAGTAAACCTAGATCCGTCATAAATATTGGAAGTCTCGCGGTAGGGCGAATCAGTTCCGGAGACATCGTGGTGATCTCGTCCGAGAACTACCGGACCAATTTCACCTTTTTCAATTGCATCGTTGAATGCTTCTGCGATTTTCATTCTTCCTTCGGCATCGGCATAAAGAATTCGAGCTTGAGATCCTACAACCAACTTATTTTGTTGAGCACCTTTAATCCATTGAATATTGTCCGCCATTTGCTGTTGGATTTCTTCGGGACTATTTTGCATCATTTTTTCCAAAATAGTGCAAGCAATTTCATCTGTTCTTTGCAAATCCTCTGGTTTTCCAGAAGCACAAACCCATCTAAATGGGCCAAATCCAAAATCAAAACACAGAGGTCCTAAAATATCTTGGATATATGACGGGTATTTGAAATCTATTCCGTTTAAAGCCATAACCTCAGCCCCAGCGCGCGAAGCCTCTAAGAGAAAAGCATTGCCATAATCGAAAAAATAAGTTCCTTTTGAAGCATGGTTGTTTACAGACGTAGCATGTCTTCTTAAACTTTCTTGTACAAATTCCTTGTATTTTTCCGGGTTTGAGGCCATCATTTCATTGGATTCTTCAAAAGATAATTCAACCGGATAATACCCTCCAGCCCAAGGATTATGAAGCGAAGTTTGGTCTGATCCTAAATCTATAAAAATGTTCTCTTGGTCAAATTTTTCCCAAACATCAACAACGTTCCCGATATAGGCAATTGAAACAACCTCTTTATTTTCCTTTGCAATTCTTACGCGAGTGGTAAGTTCATCTAAATCAGTGATTATTTCATCCACCCATCCTTGTGAGTGCCTAGTATGTGCTGCTTTGGGATTTACTTCAGCGGTTACTGAAATAACACCGGCAATATTGCCTGCCTTTGGCTGTGCTCCTGACATTCCTCCTAAACCTGCTGTCACGAAAAGCTTACCTTGAAAATCATCCCTGTTTTTGGCAATTTTTCGAACAGCGTTCAAAACCGTAATAGTTGTTCCGTGAACAATTCCTTGTGGACCAATATACATGTATGAACCCGCCGTCATTTGACCATATTGTGTTACTCCTAGAGCATTAAATTTCTCCCAGTCATCTGGTTTAGAGTAATTTGGTATCATCATTCCGTTTGTAACTACAACACGTGGAGCGTTTTTATGAGATGGAAAGAGACCCATAGGATGACCTGAATACATTGCTAAAGTTTGTTCATCCGTCATTTCTGCTAAATATCTCATTGTAAGACGGTACTGAATCCAATTTTGAAATACTGCACCATTTCCCCCATAGGTAATTAATTCGTGAGGGTGCTGAGCCACTGCATAGTCCAAGTTATTTTGAATCATGAGCATAATCGCCTTGGCTTGTTCTGATTTTCCCGGGTATTCATCAATTGGACGAGCAAACATTTTATATTCCGGTCGATAACGATACATGTATATTCTGCCGTATTTATGTAATTCATCTAGAAAATCTTCTGCCAATTCAGCATGCTGTTCCCTTGGGAAATAACGTAAAGCATTTTTAAGGGCTAATTTCTTTTCTTCTTTGGATAAAATATCCTTTCGTTTAGGAGCGTGATTCACGTCTAAATCGTATTCCTTTTTAGGTGGAATTTGATCAGGAATGCCTCGTAAAATGTCCTGTTGAAATTGCTGAATAGTCATAAATAATTAGGTTGTTTTCTTCGGTGTTACAGTGATAATAACAAGAAATGTATGTTTTGGTTTTGGAAAAAAATCGAATGCCTAATTTTCTGTTTTTTCTCTTATCTTCCCTTTTATTCGATTAATCAAGGGTCTAGAAGCTTTTTTTCCTTCGTTTACTTTTTCAACAACTTTATCCTTTGCTTCAGTTGCTTTATCTTTTACCTTTTCGGTTGTTGATTTCTCATTTTGAGAAGAATTTTCCGTTGCGTTCGATTCTGGCCCTGCAGCCTCCATTTCATTCGCTGAGGTTGTTTCTGATATGGTAGCATTTGATTTAGCTCCACCGCACGATGATGTTATCGCTACGGCTAAAAGAACAAGGGAAAAGTTTCTGAATAGTTTCTTCATGGTAATTTTTTACAAACTTATGAAAGGTGCAGAAATAACGAGCCTAAACACAGAAAAACTTTAGTTAAAATTTCTTTGCATTTTAAATTTTGAAATACTAGTCATGCTAGCTCACGTTTTTTTAAATATTCATTTAAACGCATCAAATATTCAAATTAAGCACTTAAATCCTCATTTGCGAGCAACGTGAATTTTTTTATGGCGTTTCACAGGTATAACTCAAAACTAAACAGTATGAAAAGAGCATTTTTTACAATCTTGTGTTTATTTATTACAACACTGGTTTTTTCTCAAACAAAGAAATACGAAGTCACGGCAGAGGGGAATGCCTTAATGTGTCCTTTCATGGGACCAAGACTCACAAAACAATTAGAATCTTTTGGCGCTATTAATTTGACTAAAAGTCCCACTCACGTTTGGAACTTTGAAATAGCAGAAGCAGCTGCAATTGATAGTTCTAAAATCCTTGAAATTGTTCAAAAAGTAGGGTATAATCCAACAATATTTCACGTTAAAATCGAAGGCAATGAATAAGGTTATCACATGCATAGTTATCCTTATTTATTTCCTAAATAATGGGGTGGCACAAGAGAATACTTTTTACAGGAAATATAATTTACCTGGAATGCAAGGAGGATTGAGTATGATTGAGACCAGCGATGGGGGATTTGTTGCAACCGGACAACATGAGGCCAATGGGAGTTTTGGTGATTGCGATACATATGTATACAGAATTGATCAATGTGGCAATCTAGTCTGGATGAAATTGTATGGAACTGAAATGCAAGAAGGCGCTAAAAATATTGAAGAATTGGCCAATGGTGATTTTCTAATTGCCGGTTTAGCTGAATTTGGAGGTAAAGGATTTCTGATGAGAATCAATAATGATGGAGATATCATTTGGAATAAAACATTTCCTTTTTGGATGCTTACATTTTCATCAGAATCGGCCGATGGCAACATTCTAGCAACAGCAATTGGCTGGGGAGGAGGAACCAACCTATTGAAAGTAGATGCCAATGGAAGTTTAATTTGGGCCAAAGTGATTAACGATATCGGTAGTTATGGAATGTACATTAAGCATCTTTCCAATGAGGATTTTGTAATAACTAGTGTAGCTTCTGAAACAAGTGATTTTTATGCGGCAAGATTAGACCCAAATGGAAATATTCTCTGGAGTAAATCGTATGGACAAGGTTGGGTAGAAGGTGATCATACATCCTATTCAAATAAAGGATTGGTGGATGAGGTTAATAATTCACTTATTGTGACATCTCCAATTATGGAAACATCCAATTGGGATGAGGACGTTTTAGTTACTAGCCTGAATCTTTCAGATGGAAATGTACAGTGGTCAAGAAGAATTGGGGGTACGCAACTTGATCAATCGAGAGATATTGTTAAAACTTCAACTGGATATGCTGTTTTAGGTCATACTTCATCTTACTCAGCTGAGGTTGATCCTGCCAATCATATAAATGTCCCGATTCAATTAAGAAATATTTTATTGGTAAACCTAGATTTAACGGGAAATATTGCCTGGGCTAGAATTTATGGCGCAGAGGGCGATGATAAGGGAATAAGCTTGCGTTTAACAGAAGAGAATGGTTTCTTAATCTCTGCCTATACGTCTTCTCCATTTTTTGGTAATGCAGATTTTAGTTTTGATCCGCTTTTTATTCGAACAGATTCAGAAGGTTTGATTGGTTGTCAAACTGCTCAGATTTTCCCAACGACGTCTTTAGTTGATATAGTTACAACAAATGTGGGTGTGGTATCAGAATTAACAATTTTTCCGGAGAATTTAAATGTGCAAGTTGCAAATAAAAATTACGACGACGACTATGTTTGTCAGGAATGTATTTCAGTTCCTGAATTTACAGCGAGTGCCACTAGTTTATGCGCCAATCAGGCATTTCAATTCACAAACACAACATCAATCGGGCTCAAGTGTTTTCAGCATTGGGTTATTGATGGTCAGACTTTTCCAGGAGAGGAAAACATAAGTTATACTTTCCCGCAACCGGGTATCTATCAGGTGCAATTAGTTTCATCTTGCAGCAACGAAAATAATGTTTTTACGATGAATATCGTTGTTTTGGCACCGTGTGATGATGATAACATTGATGTAAATCCATCTCCTGATTCAAATTTAGTTGTGCTAAATGAGGTGTATTTTGTGCCCAATACGTTTTCTCCTAATGGGGATGAGCACAATCAGCGGTTTAATGTTTCATTTTCTAATCCGGAGTTTGTTAGCGAGTTCGAATTCACTATATTTAATAGATGGGGAGAAATAATTTATTTCAGTAAGGATTTAGCCCAAGGGTGGGATGGAACCTATGCTAAAGAAGAATCAATGGCTGGTGTTTATAGTTGGAAATTATGTTTCAATTACCGTAAACAAAAGTATTTAGAGAATGGAAGAGTTTCTTTGATTCGTTAGGTTTATTGAGCTTATTTTTTTTCTAACATACTCAAAATCAATTTAAAATAAAAATCTGATAGTTGTTGTTTTTCATTCATTTTAGTCAAAAATCAAGGAAACAAGAAATTATTTAGATAACAATTTTGCACTTATCGGTCAAATTACTATATTTGCACTCCAATTAGGCTGGTACCTTAGCTCAGTTGGTAGAGCAAAGGACTGAAAATCCTTGTGTCCCTGGTTCGATTCCTGGAGGTACCACGTAAAAAACCCCTTTAAATCATTGATTTTCAGGGGTTTTTCATTTTCTGTTAAAACATTTGTTAAAACAAAGGTTGGTAGATCAAGTCTTAAAGTTAAATTTTAGATGTCAGATATTATTTAATTAAAATAACTATGAATCAGTATGTGTCGTTTCTTTTGATTCAAAAAAAACCGAAACCAGGTTTCCCTAATTCCGGTTTTATGCAGCATCTTTTGTTATTTATAGCAAACAAACAAAAGTTTTCAGACAACTGAGGTCAATTGTTTGTGGAATTTCATTTTTTATTCTACTTTGTGCTGCTAAACTGTTTAAATGCTAAATCAACATAAGATTTTAAGGGTGTTGCAACTAATATCCTACTTGGAGCAAAGCCCTTCAAAAACAATTTCCCACTTGGCAGAATTACTTGATTCAACAGAAAGAACAGTGTATCGGTATTTTGATTTGATACGAGAATGTGGGTTTGATTTACAACGAGATGAATTTAATCGGTTTTTTATTGTGGATGAACGATCCAATGGTGTTCGGTTTACGGATGAAGAAGCCAAGTTTTTGAAGGAACTCATTTTAACCTACGGGAAGGAGAATAAACTCAAAGATTCCGTTTTAACCAAAGTGTATTTGGGTTCTGAAATTCCAATGGTTGCCAGTCATTTGGTGAATGCCAAAAACAGTAAAGTAATTGAACGTCTTGCTTTCTCGATGGGAAATAAGGAACAAGTGTATTTGAGAAATTACCAATCGATCAATTCTGGTTCCATCTCTGACCGATTGATTGAACCTTTTGGATTTACTGAAAACTACACCACCGTAATGGGGTATGAGATTTCATCCAAGAAAAATAAGACCTTTCACATAGACCGAATTGGGTATTTGGACTTCACAGGAAAACCATTTAAGAACAGCAAGAGATTCGAAAAACAGATTCCTGATGTTTTCGGATTTAGTCATTCAGGTAAAACTTATCCCATTCAATTGGAACTAGATTTAAAACAAGTTTTACTTCTCAAAGAACAATATCCGTTAACGGCTCCTTTTATACATTACAACCAACGAAAGAACTCCTATGAACTTAAGGTTCAAGTGAATGACTTGAAACCCATTGAACGGTTTATGAGGGGAATAGGAATTACTATAGAAAAATAAAAAAGTAAGTATGAATCAAATTAATTTAAATAGTTTTTTTCAAATCCTAAATTCAAAACAAATAACTCTATCAGTTTCATTGAGTATAATCTTCTTTTATTCATTTAATTTTGGATTTGGACAATTACTCACAGAGAAATCAGAATTAAAAAGACAATTTTCAGAATTAAACTATTTTCCAAATAACCCTTGTGAAGTTCAAAATGAAGTTAAATGGAAAGGTAAAAACAAACTTGTTCATTTTGTTAAGTTTGAGTCTTGTCAAGAAGATAAAACCAAATTAAAGGGTATTGTATATGGCGTCGTGGTAATTGATGATACGTTGTACAATATCTCGTTGGAGACAGCTGAATTGTTTTTCTTTACGACTGAAAATTTACTTAAAAATTATAAGAAACTCGATAAAACTCAAAAAACAATTTTGGAAAATACGAATCTTCAACTGAATCTTGATTACTATGAAAATATAAGAGAAGAAGTTAGAAAGGCTGAAGAGAAGAAAAGATTAGAGGAAGAAGAAAGGAGGAGAATTGAAGCAGAAAAAAAACGATTAGAAGAAGAAAAATTAGCTAAAATAAAAGCCCAAGAATTAGCAAATGGACTAAAGAAAGCATCTTCCGATAGTTTGTTAAATGATGAACTTAAATCTAAATTGATGACATTTAATCAGTTTATGAGGAGTCAGGATTCATTGGTTGATTTAAAAATTAAAACAGGAGTGAATAACGGTGGAATACTAATTTCACGATTTAGTTTTTCCAAAAGCGACTATGGGGTCGTTGACCTTACATTGGGTATTCAGAATGTTGGTAAAAGAAGAATTAAATACGCGACATTCGTTCTTCAACCATTTAATTCCGTGGAAGATCCAGTCGAATATGAAAAATCTTTCAAAGGAATTGGATTTATTGAGCCTAATTCTGAGGGAGTATGGAATTTTGAAAGTGCCTGGTTTTCTGATGTCATTCATACCCTTAGATTAAAAAGTATCAATCTTGTCTTTGAAGATGGGGCATCTAAATTAATAACCTCTAAGATTGGAGAATTACGAATAGATGATGATGAAACTTTTTCTGGCGCCATCTCTAATAAAGAAAAGAAGATTATCCATAATTATGGATCTGTGACACTTTTGGAATATTCTGAATCATTAGAACCAATGGTAGGGTTTTGTCTGTATTCAGTTTCCGACAAAGAATTAAAAGTAAATGTTTACAAGGAAGAAGAAGCACATAAATTGTCTGCAGATTTAAGCAATATTATTTTTAACAGAAAACAAAATAGTTTTGGTAGGATTGGAGATTTTGAAGTAATAAAATATTCATCCTTAATCTATTTTTATATTGACGGTGGTTACTGTTTAATGACACTTAATGATGCTGAAAAGATCCTTAGTAAACTGAATCAATTATTTCCGCAGTAAGGTTCTTAGAATGGTGATTGAATAATATTGAATGAATCTTTTTAGTTTTATTAAAGCTGATTGATTGATTTTTGAGGGGTGATTAACATTGAAGGGAAAAACAAGTATTTTTGTAAATAAAATAAATGCACTTACTTGAATAAAATGTATACAAAATAATTACTAATGAAAAGAATTATTCTACTAGTTGTTTTAACTATCCTACTTTTTCCCTCCTGCGATTTTAAGAAATCAGATGAAGCGGGAGGAAGTTATGTCAAGCCATCCGTAAACTACAAAGGGCAAGCACGCAAAGGTCACGTTCGCAATAAGGTTAGTACAGATAAAAATGCCATGAAAAACCAAAATCGGTCAAGGTATTATTATCAAACAAGGGGCAAATATCGAAGAAAAAAAGATTGATAATTTCTCTTACATCGTTTCAACTAATTCTTTGATCAAAAAAGTGAAAGTTGATTTGGCTTTAACTGGAATGGTTGATTAACTTCTGGAACATTAGATTGTGAACTGAGCAAAAGATTTTTATTTACTTCGTGCGCTAGTAAAAGTGTTTGTTGTGATGATTTTATAATGTGTGAAATATTCGAACAATTGGATAGCCATTCAGAAATTTGATTATCTGAATTTAAAAATAAAGGCATTCTTTTTTTTGTGTTATGAATTTTGCCCATGAAATCATTGGCTTCAGTGGTTAGAATTGTAAAAGTTTGATTTACTTCACCTGTAACCAAATTTACACTTGTATCCCATAGTCCAGCCATGGATAGAATATCTGTTTCACGTGGGTAAATGAAAAATGGTATTTTTTCTTTGCCAAGGTGCTGCCATTCAAAAAATCCAGACGACGGAATGATGCATCGTCTGGAGTTAATTAAATGTTTGAATGACGATCGAGTATCGGCTGTTTCCGTCCTACAATTAAGAGTTTTAGCAGCAATTTCAAGAAAATCCCCTTTGTACCAATTAGGAATTAATCCCCAATTCATAAATTGAATTTCTTCTGAACTAGTAACTATTGGCCATAAAGGATGAGAAAATCCACTTGAATGATAATAAGTTATATCGGTGGAATTTTCAGGAATCTTCTTCTTGAATTTCCTCGCTAAATCTATGTTTTTTGATGTAGATGAATTACTGTAACACACCGGTATTACTTGCGATTCAAGAAAATTTGGAATCCTAGTTTTAAGCCTAAGTTTGAACCTCCGTATTTACTTCCGTTCATGTAAAAATTGTAATACAATGCAGGATCCAAAGCGATTTGATCTGTAAGGAAAATAGTATAACCCATATTCAACTCACCTAATAGACCTGAAGAGGTTACTGGCGATCCAGCTACTTCCATGGATGTTCTACCATAGCCCACTTGTAATTGACCATAGAAATTATCCTTGTAGTAAGCTCTCATAAATGGTGCAATTGATAAGTTTGATCCACCTTGAAACATGCGGTACGAACAAGCTGCTCCTATTGCCATATTTTCAACGATAAAAACCCCAGCATTTGGAGAAAAATTAAATTCTGAATTAGCCTTTGCGCCATTTGGAATATTGTAATTGAAAT
Organism: Crocinitomicaceae bacterium; assembly: GCA_044361535.1. Classification (GTDB taxonomy): domain Bacteria; phylum Bacteroidota; class Bacteroidia; order Flavobacteriales_D; family Crocinitomicaceae; genus UBA952. The sequence continues at coordinate 27,528 of JBIKIQ010000020.1, read as the reverse complement.
AAGTGCTTCCCCCAATTAAAAATGCTCCTTGGTTAATTTGACTTTTTGCGGTAAATGAAATCAAAGTAAAAAATCCAATCGCTACTAAAATGTTTCTTTTCATATTTGTAAATTTAAATGTGGTATAAATATAAAAATTATAAATAATGTTTACAATGAATTGCATTAATTATTGTTGATTTAGCTTTCGAACCATAGTTAAAATAGTTGCTAGGGCTACGGTTTCGCCAGACTCATCGTACACATCCACCAAAAATTTAACAATTCCTTTGGCTATATCGTCCTCAGAACGTTTTTCTTGATCAATCTTTTCTTTTACGGTAAATCTCACACCGAGTGTTGCACCCGGATAAACCGGTTTTGTAAATCGCGCCTCATCGATACCATAATTTAACAATACAGGTCCTTTCTTCGGATCAACGAATAATCCAGCCGCTTTTGACAGAACAAAATATCCATGAGCCACTCGTCTTTCGAAGATGGTGCCTTCCAAGGATGTTGCATCCATATGAGCGTAGAAATTATCTCCTGATACATTTGCGAAATTCACGATATCAGCATCTGTAACTGTATGTTTATGGGTGATAACAGTTTCGCCAATTACTAGTTCTTCAAAATGCTTTCTGAATACGTGCGGGTTTGCCTCCGGCATTACTGATCCAACTTGAAATTGTTTGGTAATAGCAGTAATAGTTGACGGATGACCTTGAATCGCAGTTCGTTGTAAATAATGCAAAACGCCTCGTTTACCACCCATTTCTTCACCACCTCCAGCACGACCAGGACCACCATGCGTTAACAAGGGCATTGGTGAACCATGTCCAGTGCTTTCTTTCGCACAATCTTTATTTAACACTAAAATTCGCCCATGCATCGATGCGGCGCCCAAAACAAATTCAGTTGCTTCATTATTATCAGGAGTTACAATTGAAGAAACTAATGAACCTTTTCCCATTTTTGCCAGTCGAATAGCGTCTTCCATTGTTTTGTAGGGCATGATTGTAGAAACGGGTCCGAAAGCTTCGATGTCGTGACAAGCCGTTTTAGTAAAAGGGTCTGAATTTCTAAAAAGAATAGGGGAGAAGAATGCTCCTTTTGATTTATCAGCGCCAACAAGATCGAATTCATCCAAGTTTCCAAATACAATTTCTTGTGATTCTTTCAATAATTCTACATTTGCTCGAACGCGCTCAACTTGTAATTTAGTTGCCAAGGATCCCATGCGAACACCTTCAACACTTGGATCACCTATTTTTACAGAAGCCAGTCGATTTGAGATTCCATTTTGAACTTCGTCTAACAGATTTTCAGGAACAATTATTCGTCGAACCGCTGTACATTTTTGTCCTGCTTTAATCGTAATTTCTTTAACAGTTTCTTTGATGAATAAATCAAACTCCTCTGTTCCTGGAACAGCTTTTTCACCAAGAATGGTGGCGTTTAATGAATCTGCTTCTAAATTGAAAGCTACACTTTCAGCTGCAATTCTCGGATGAGCTTTTAACAGTTTTCCAGTGGCTGCACTTCCAGTAAACGTTACCACATCCTCCGTTTGAACGTGATCGATAATGCCTCGACCAAGTCCACAAATTAATTGCAAGCAACCTTCAGGAAGTATTTTAGAATCGATGATATCTCGAACCATTACTTCGGTCAAATAACAAGTAAATTCAGAAGGTTTAACAACTGCAGGAACTCCGGCCATTAGGTTGACTGCAATTTTCTCCAGCATTCCCCAGATTGGAAAGTTGAACGCGTTGATATGCACTGCAACTCCTTCTTTTGGAACCATAATGTGGTGTCCGATAAACGAACCATTTTTGGAAAGTGGCGCGGCAACTCCATCTATGTAATACGGTAAATCAGGGAATTGTCTCCGAAGTGAGGCATTGGCAAATAAATTACCGATTCCTCCTTCAATATCTATCCATGAATCAACGCGTGTTGCTCCTGTCCATGCACTTGCCTCGTAATATTTTTCCTTTTTTTCAGTTAAAAATAATGCAAGAGCTTTCAACATTCTTCCTCTTTCTTGGAAAGTCATTTTTCGAAGAACTTCAGCTCCTTTTTTCCTTCCGTATACTAAAACATCAGAGAAATCAATTCCTTCGCTTGATACTTCACCGAGAATTTCTCCTGTAATGGCATGATTTAAAATTGTTTCCGTGCCTGATCCATCAACCCATTGACCAAGGACATAATTTTGATAGCGACGCATAACTTTAGTTTAATTTGGGAACAACCAGCGGTATAAATCGTTGAAATTCGCATACAAAACAAGAGAAAGAAGTAGAATCATACCTGCGTATTGTGCGTATTCCAATACTTTCTTGTTTGGTTCTTTTCCGGTAATCATTTCGTAAATCAAGAAAACTACGTGTCCTCCGTCTAAAGCTGGAATAGGAAGAATGTTCATAAATGCCAGAATGATTGAAAGAAAAGCAGTTGTTAACCAGAACTGATGCCAATCCCAAGCAGGAGGAAACATATTTCCAATTGCCGCAAAACCACCCATTTGACCTGCTCCTTTCTTTGTAAATACAAATTTAAATTGAGCTACATAATCGTTCAAAGTACCAATTCCTGTGGTAAATCCAACAGAAATACTTTCAACTAATCCGTAATCTCTGTGATGAATCGCTGCAGAATCAATATATCCGACTGATTTAGGCATAAAACCAATGGTTCCATCTTCTTTAACTTTGGCTTTGACTTTTACAGTGTCTGAGTTTCGAACTACAGAAATTTCAGTTACTTTATTTTTGTTTGAGTAAAGTCCAGCTTGAATTTCATCAAAAAACTCAACGTTTGAATTGCCAATTGCTTTGATCAGATCTCCTTTTTTTAATCCTGATTTAGCGGCAGGATAACCGGGTACAATAGAATCAATGGTTGTTGATTTATGACGAAGGGAGAATAATTGCATGGCTCCTTCTTGAAATAAGGTTTGACCAAAATCTTCGGGTAAAGTAACGGTTTCTTTAGATCCATTAGGATGTTGAACAGTGAGCGTTCGAGCATCGCGAAGGAAAATGGCACGATTTATTTCGTTTGGACTCGCAAGTTCCGCTCCATCAACTGTCAAAATCTTATCTCCAGATTTGATATTGAATTTTGAAAGGTATGAATGAACAGCAAGGCCATGTTTCAATTCTGAAGATTTAATTTCTTCTTTCCCCCAGAAAAATACAACACCGATGTAAATCAAAAATCCTAGAATCAAGTTTACAGTAACCCCTCCAATCATTACAATCAATCGTTGCCAAGCTGGTTTGGATCTAAATTCCCATGGTTCAGCCGGCTTTTCTAATTGTTCCTTATCCATTGATTCGTCAATCATCCCGGCGATTTTTACATATCCGCCAAGTGGCAACCACCCAAGTCCCCATTCGGTATTATCAGGTTGTTCTGCCCATTCTTTTGGAGATTCCTTTGAAAACCAGGAGAAAACACGTTTTCCGTTCATTTTCTTGGTTCTGAATATTGAAAACCAAGGATTAAAAAAGAGGTAAAATTTCTCAACACGCGTCTTAAAAAGCTTAGCGGGTAAAAAATGACCTAATTCGTGCAGCGTTACTAAAATTGCTAATGAGAGAAAGAGTTGTGCGGCTTTGATCCAAAAATCCATGTGAATTGTATAAAAATTAAGTGAACAAATATAGTTTTTTTACTTCGATTCTGATGAGGTTTCTTCGTTGTAATAGTCGTTTTGAATAAAATAGTCAATCATAGCTTCCTTCATCAAATGTTGCTGTTGCTGATGATTAAGAGTTGGCAATTGTTTTTTAAGTGTAAAATGAGGCCACGAATCCTTATCCCGCCCATCAAATTGGTAATAACCGTATGGTTCTAAAATAGTACAAATTGCAATGTGTAATAAATCAGTCTTTTCGCTTTTTGAAAAGGTTTTAGGCCCTAAACCTAATTCATTGACTCCAATTAGAAAAAGCATGGATTGTACGTCCATTCCACCTCCAAATGTTTCTTCGAGGTGAGATTTTAATTTCTGAAAGCGCAATTCGATATCGTGATCCATGAATACAAAAATACATCAGAATAAACCGATTTTCATTTTTTAGATGGAACTTAACAAAAATTACAGTATTATAAACGAAGTTGAAAACTTCTAACATTGGTTTTTTTTAGTTTATGCAATCTCGGAAAAAAGTCTATGCAATATTGGAATTTAATTTATGTTATTTCAAAATAAAATTCGTGTAATTTCAAATTTAAAATTTTTTAAATAATTGAAATACAATTAATTATAATTCAATAAATAGATTAAAAAATATGATTTAAATTTCCCCAAGAAATAATGGTTTCATTACTTCTTTTTTGACTTTCTTCAAAGAAATTCACAAGGTAGTGTTGCATTTGAAATTGGTCTGATAAAGTATCCAAATAATGTAAGGCTTTAATATGTTCAGGACGAACAGTAAGCGAAGCTTTCATTTCAATGCAATGTAGTTTTTTACCATCAACAATTAATAGGTCAATCTCATTTTGATTGCTGTCGCGCCAATAGTAATAGTTCAAGTAATTACCTTGTGCATTTTGATTTTTCATGATTTCTAGTAAGACATAATTCTCAAAAATGGCTCCCTTATAAGATGAAACTTGCAATTCTTCAGCACTTTTTATTCCTAATAGATAGCAAAGAAGTCCTGTATCGTAAAAGTATAGTTTAGGCGTTTTTACAACGCGTTTAGGTAAGTTGTTGTGCCAAGGTTCCAATGTGAATGCGATATAACTCGATTCCAAGATAGACATCCAGCGCTGAACAGTTTTGCTATCAATATGCAATTTTTTCGCGATTTCTGAAGCATTAAATTGTTGACCTGCGTAATGAGCTAGCAATGAAAGTAGCTTACGAAAGAGCTTGATGTCATGTACATTTAGGATAGTTCGCACATCTCGCTCTACATACGTTTTGATGTAAGCAGGATAAAAATCTTTGGGTTCAATATCCATATTGTACAAACGTGGATAGGAACCCGAAAAAAGTTCTTGCTCAACGGTTGTTTCTTTGATTTGGCTAATTTCAGTATGGCAAAGCGGTAGGAGTTCCATCAGGTAAACCCGACCGGCGAGTGTTTGCGTAATTTTTTCTAACAATAAAAAATTCTGTGATCCACTTAAAATATAATGACCGCAGATATTTGAGTCATCTACAATTTCTTGAATATAGGAAAAAAGTTCAGGGGCATTTTGTACTTCATCGATAATGACGCGTTTATCATAGATTCCTAAAAAGCCTTTGGGATCGTTCAATGCAAAATCGAGCATTTGAGGGTTTTCCAGCGATACGTATTTGTAATCCGGGAAACTCATTTTAGCAAGGGTTGTTTTTCCGGATTGGCGTGGACCGGTAAATGCCAGAACGGGAAATTTTTCCGCCATAGCCAATACTTTTTCAACAGCTTTTCGATGTATCATTCATCAAAAATAAAACATTTTATGCAATCTCGGAAAAAAGACTATGTAATCTCGGAATATTATTTATTCAATTTCGTAAAAAATCTTATGTAATTTCGGAATATTTTGTATGTAAATCTGGAATTTATATTTATAAAAGATTGAATATAAATACTTTAAATTCATTATTTCTTTCTTAATATTTCACGTAAAAAATCTAACTCTTTTTCCAACGAATTTATTCGAGATTCGTATTGTTCGATGAGTTTTTCGGGAATATTGAAATTCGCCTGACTATTCACGAATTTTCCGGATTGTGTACAATTATTGAAGATGAGGTTGTCGTCGAAATACATTACTGAAATCTGATCAGTTCCTACAAAATAAAAATTTAACAACCATAACGCTATTTTTTCTTGAAATCCAATTTCGAAATCATCCGCGGCAAATAAGGCCTTTTGTGACAATATTGCAATAATGCTTATTCAATTCATCAAAAAGAAAATAAATTGCTTATTGCATTAAGCAAAAAAATAGTAAAGGAAAATGATTTTCTAAAGTGACTTAAAGAAATTGTAATACGCCACGAAAAGTGATTCCGACTTCCTTTTTTCAATATTGAAATTAGATACATCGTAAAAATTCTCTAAGTAGCGTTTTGAATCGAGATTGTACAAGCAAGATCCTTTTTCCGAAACGAATCCATAACCTCGAATGGTTGCATGAAATGCAAAAGAATTTACCTTTGGACTGAGCAAGTCTTTGCTAAATTTGAAGTTTGTATTCGATTGTCTAAGTTGATGCAAAAGAGTTGCTGCAATATCCGATTGTGAGCCGATTGTGTTGTTTTGTTTTCCTCTAAATTCTTTTTTCAAAGGTTCACCGAAAATCAACAATGGAATCCTGAAAAAGAGCGATTGATTGGGACTTGTAATCGTGTGCGAATGATGTCCGTGGTCGGCAACGAAAACAAAAATGGTGTTTTTGTACCAACTTTCTTTTTTTGCTTTTTCAATGAATTGACCAATCGCCCAATCTGCATAATAAACGGAATTCATGTAATCACTTTCTTTCCCTGTCCATTTTTGCCACCCTTTTCGTTTCGGATAATCGAAGGGAGAATGCGTGCTTCCGGTAAATGCGCAGTGCATAAATGGTTGTTTGGTTTTATTAATTTTCTGAAGAAATAAAGCGTATAAATCTTCATCAAAATAATTTAGTTTCCCTTTTGTTAATCCTGAAGGAAAATTCTTTTCATCGGCCAATTCATCAAATTGATGTTGTGTTAAATACCCTTGAATGTTGCCGTATTTTAAATCGCCACTAAACAAATAATGCGAGGAATATCCAATTTTTTTTAGCGTTTGATTAATGGAAGGAAGCTTTCGGTTTTTTTCAGGTTCAAGGGAAATAGCCACCTCTGGAATTGCTGGATAACCTGAAAAGATACTTGTGTTTCCAATTTCGGAAGTTGTATTTGTTGCGTAAACATTCTGAAAAAGATATCCTTCTGAAGCAAGATTATCAAAATTCGGCGTTAATCCTTTTGTATCGCTCATACAACCCACAGCCGATGCTGACCAGCTTTCCAAAATAACGAATACGACATTTGGTTTTGAATCTTCAAGGATATAATTCGTGTGATTTCTATCAAACTTATACAGGGAATCAGCAATTGAAGAAGCAACTTTTGGTTGAATTTTGGGCAAATGATTTTCCAAATCGTTTCGCTTGAACAGTAAATAACTATTTCCAAAATAATAGGTTGAGTTGACTGAAAGGTCATTTACAATTGAATTCTTTGAGAAATACGCAGAATCAACATTGATTGGAATTTGCTGAATGCCGCCTCGCGCAAAAATCACACAACATATTAGATACACAAGTCCAATTGGAAGATGCAGCCATTTTTTTTGCAAATCAACTGGGCTAAATTTTATTAATTTGAGTAGAAATATCCCGATTCCAACTTCGGCCAAAAGTAAACCAAAAAACAAAAACTGAGTTCCTCCTTCCGCCGTTCTGAAAACTTCATCGGGATTATTCAAATGCATAAAAACCCGTGAAGTAAGTTTATGATTCCACTCGTGATATACATTGACCTCTCCACTATGTATTAGCGAAACAATTATCAGTTCGATAACCATTACCGTCCAAAAAATCAATTGAAGTGATTTAGTTCTTACATACGACCAAGCCACCCATATAAGTATTGGAACCACTGAAAGAAAAGAGGCAGTGGCTATATCTAAACGAAAGGATTGAAAAAAAACGCTAATTATTTCGGAAAAATCAGCTTCAGAAAATTTAGATCCGTGAATCACCAAGAAAAACACACGTTCAACATGGAAATTAAGTATCCAGAAAAAGAGAAAAAGTAAAAGTGGCTTGACTGCGTAGAGCGTTGATTTCACAACATAAAATTAATAAATAATTAACACACCTATTTTAGAATGACCTGTTTTATTGTCTTTGTATAAGAAGAAGGAATGGTTAATGTAAAATAATAGACACCTTTTTCTTTGTTACTAGTCTGAATTTCAAACTTATTCATGCCCTTTTCTAATTCAAGTTTTTTGCTTTCAATTTCTTTGCCGACATAATCTTTTATATGTAAGTTGGCTACAGCCTCTGCGAAGGGATTAATTATGTAAACCGTTAAATCTGAATTATAAGGATTTGATGAAATATAAAAATGATAGAGTTTTTGCGAATTAGAGAATAAACTTATTGGGCCGAAACTTTTGTACTTCCCATCAATATCAATTTGTTTTAGTATATAATAGGGATTAACTATTCTTGCTGTATCAATTTCGCTGTAAGTGATTTTTGAATTACTGAATCCTGCTGCATTTTGCGTTGAAATGATTTCCCAATTTTCTCCATCTTCTGAACGAAATAATTCAAAATAAAGACTGTTTGATTCCGACATCGTCGTCCATTGAATGAAGGTATTGTCTTGTTCTTTTTTGCACCAAAAATCAATTAATTCAACAGGTAAGGGGCCCTCATCACCTGCAAAACCCCAGTTACTCCAACCAGTTGCTTCTATGCGTTGAATAATTGGTGAAGTCGCATTTCCTTGATTATCAATATGAAGACCAGATTGACTCCAAGGCAAAGAACCTTCTTTTTTCAAAGCGGTAATTCGACAATCATCTGAGAAATCGGTTATAGATTCTGCTATTAATGTGATTTTATATTTTTTATTTTCATTGACAGTGATTCCATTTTCAGGATTGATATTCCAAAATCCGGAGGCAGTTTGTGTTATTTGAAAAGGGGCTGAACAAGAACTTTGAACGAAGTCAGTTTGAAAATCATTACCCATAGGACTTTCAATCCATTCAGCTTGCAGGGTTCCTCCAGTTGTGCTTTCTAAATATTCAATCAAGACAAATCGTTTAAACTGCCCACTATTATTTGATAGAGGAAATAATCCACTTGAATTCCCAGAATTGGTGAAATTAAACCAACGTTTTAACTTTCCGTTTATAAATCCTGACGTATAATTTAGCGAACCTAAAATAGTGGTAGACGCGCCTAATTCAAGAATATTTACACCTGTTTGAATTACTCCCGAATTCATGATCAATGTTCCTTTAACTTGAATGGTGTTGTTCAAGGTTAGTTTCCCCAAGATACCAGTTGTTACCTCTAAGTTGTTTAAGTTTAGTGTTGGGATTGTTAATATAGAAATTGATGAATTAGGGTGGGTGAATTCAACGGTACTGGTGGTGAAAATTGTTTTTATACCGCTATTCGCAAAGTTACCGTTAAAGGTAGTTGCACGTAGGGTTGTTTTACCATTTAATTGTAAAGAGCCAGTTCCTATTATTTGAATTGTTTCTGTATCAAAAATTAAATGACCATTCACGAGAATTTCGCCCGGATCTCCAAAATTACTATTTGAACTGAAATTTGATTTTAGTGTCACACCCGTTGAATTAGTGATTATCAATTTACTTGTTTGATTTCCATTTCCAATTAATCGAAAAATTCCTGATCCTTGAATTGCCTGAGGAATTGTTCCGTTCATTTCAATGAGCAAATCATAGGTGTTATTCGAGCCATCGGTAATCATTTCTCCATTATTCGTGAAATTTCCGCCTATCTTTATAGAGTTCAGTCCATTTTGCACCCAATTTCGTTGGCGCAAGAAAGCACCATTTTTAAGGGTAAAATCTTCTAATATTGTCATTATGTGACCATTTCCCAATGCGGGTGAAATATTTGCATTGGTTTCAACTTGCATAGACTTTATAAGTTTGCTTCCTGAAAAAGTAACTACGTTGGCGCCCGAGAATACACTATTGTATGCTCGGATAATAATGGCTGCTGTACCGTCATTGGGCGGGATAAATCCGCATTCCCATGTGCTAGCTTGATTCCAATCAAGTGTACCGGTTAAATTAGAAACAGTCCTGAATGTCGAGCTTGCATTTGCAGAGGATATGATGGGTAGACTAAGGTCAGTATTATTTCCAAGACCGTTTATAATAGCATTGCCACCATTTCTTTTCAATATTCCTGAACTTGAGGTGTTTACTGCGCGAATAGCCAATCCTGAAATAGTTAACTGATCAAATTTTGATGTGGCAGAACAAGTAAATTGAACAATAATTGATAAAGCAGAAATGGTGGTTGTAACCGTATTTAAATTCCCGCCGTTCGCAGCGACTGCGGTTCCCGTGTTAGGTTGAAATTCAAAGTTAGTGGGGGCAGGAATCTGAATTGTTCTAGAAGTTCCGGTAGCAAAATCTGCTTTATTTGTTTCCGCAATAATTATGTCCTCGAGAATTTGATAGTTTGAAGGTAAGGAACAATAGCCAAATTCTAATGAAGGTTTAGAAATCGAAACTTGCGAAAAAAATGCTGTAAATAAGGTAATGATGACGTGAATTATTATCAAAAACCAAATAACGAGTTTCACATCTTTATTTTTTGATTTTCGTTCCATATAATTTTAGTTTGATTGATAATTGAGTTGTTTTTACAGCAAAATTCAAGGAATCCAAAAGGAGTTTGATTACAGAAATAGAAGAGAAACTATCAACAATGATAGAAAAGATTGATTTTTATTAAAACTTACTGTTTATCCAAAAATAATAGATGTAAATACCTGCAATTTTTTTGAATGATTGAGATTCATGCTCTGAAAACTAATCAATACGTTTTGTTTGCTTAATTTTACAAACGCATGATATTAGTCACAGGAGGAACTGGTTTGTTAGGAAGTCATTTATTAGTTGAATTGACGAAATCAACAAATACTATTCGTGCTATCTATCGATCTGAAAAACGGTTAAATGCTGTTGAAAACCTTTTTCAATATTATTTAGGGGATAGTTACTTAGATTCTTGGAAGAAAATTGAGTGGGTTTGCTCAGATATTTTGGATGTGGAAAGTTTAAAGTATGCATTTCAAGGTGTGGATATTGTCTATCATTCTGCAGGGTTTGTTTCTTTTGCCGCGAGTGATTTTAGAAGATGTATTAAAATTAATCGTGAAGGCACTGCCAATATTGTTAATTTATGCTTGCGTTTTCAGGTAAAGAAATTAGGTTACGTTAGTTCCACAGCTGCGATTGGCGGTAAGGAAGGAGGACTAATAACTGAGAATGATAAATGGGAGAACACTCCATTGACAAGTGGTTATTCTGTCAGCAAATATTTGGCAGAAAAAGAAGTTTGGCGTGGAATAGAGGAGGGGTTGAATGCAGTCATGATTAATCCATGTGTTATTTTAGGTCCAGGAAATTGGGATGAGACCTCCTTAACAATTTTCAAAAATGTGTCCAAGGGAATGAAATATTATCCAACAGGAGCAAATGCTACCGTTGATGCCAGGGATGTTGCAAGTTGTCTGGTTTCTTTGGTGGATAGTGAAATTTCCAAAGAACGATTTTTATGTATTGGATCGAATCAAACCTTTCAGCAATTATTTACTGAAATTGCTTCCCAAGCAAAAGCACAGGTTCCATCATCTCCAATTTCAAAAAAATGGCTGGTATTTTTAGCTCGTATTAGTGGTCCTTTTTATCAATTGTTGGGTAAAAAATCCCCTTTAGCGCTAGATACGATAAACTCTGCCTATAAAAATTTGAAATACGATAATTCGAGAATAAAAGAAATTACTTCTCATTCGTTTTATTCACTTCAAGAAACGGTTGCTAATGCTTTGAAAGCAGGAAAATTTTGAACTAGTCTCTATAATGATTGTTAGATATACATGAAATTAGCTTCACATAGAAATTTAATTTTGGTTCTTGTAATCCTTCATTTAGTGGGTGTCGTTGGAATATTAATCCCTCAAACAAGAAGTTTAGTCCTATCACTTTCAGCCATTAATTTGTTTTTAGGATTTATCGTTATTCTACTTTCTGAAAAGAAAAATTTAACGGGTATATTGGTTTTTAGTTTGATTGCCTTTCTAATAGGATATGGTTCCGAATTGATTGGTGTTCATACGGGTGCTTTATTCGGAAACTATTGGTACGGGGCCAATCTTGGATTAAAATTAATGGAAGTTCCTTTGATTATAGGAATTAATTGGGGAGTCTTAGCTATAACTTCTGCGAGCTTGACTCAAAAATTTATCAATAATATCTACATCAAAATAGGAGTTAATTCATTACTTATGGTTTTCTTTGATTTTATAATGGAACCTGTAGCAATGAAATCTGATTTTTGGTCATGGGAAAATGATGTTATTCCTATCTACAATTACGTGTGCTGGTTTTTTGTTGCTTTGATTTTACAGGCTATTTACCTGAATTTCTTTAAAAATCGCACGAACAAAGTACTTAATGCTTTGTTTTTAATTCAGTTACTTTTTTTTACAATTTTAAATTTTTTCTAATGTTTTGGTGGGGTCCATTTGTTCTGGTTTTAACTTTTATGGGCATGGAGTTCATGGCCTGGGCAACTCATAAATTTGTTATGCACGGTTTTATGTGGCATTTTCACGCAGATCACCATGTTGAAGAGCCAGGTTTCTTTGAACGAAATGATGTCTTTTTCTTGATTTATGCTATACCTTCATGGTTGTGTATAATGCTTGGAATGATGTATGAAACCTACGTGGCAGTATGGATTGGTTTCGGAATTGCTGCCTACGGGTTTGCCTATTTCTTAATTCATGATGTTTACATTCACAGAAGATTTAAATGGTTGAGAAATATTGAAAGTCCTTATTTTACAGCTATTCGTAAAGCACATAAAGTTCATCATAAACATCAGGGCAAAGAGCACGGTGAGTGTTTTGGGATGTTATATGTCCCACCAAAATATTATCGAGAGGCAAGAAAATCTTTTCAAAACAAAAACAAATAACAAGTGAGTCTTTATTTCTGGATTATAGTTCTTTCCTTTGCTGGACCCTTTTGTTTAAGTTTTGATAAAAAGGTTCATTTCTATAAGCAATGGAAATATATTTTTCCGGCAATTATTCCTGTTGCACTTGTTTTCATTGTTTGGGATGAGTACTTCACCGTAAATAAAATATGGGGTTTTACACCCGAATATCTTCAAGGTATTTATTTTCGGAACTTACCAATAGAAGAGGTGCTTTTCTTTTTTGTCATTCCTTATAACTGTGTTTTTATTTACGATGTAGTACAAGCCTATTTTCCGAATGTAAAACTTATAAAAACGGCTAAGTTATTCGCTGCTTACTTTGTACTTTCAGGACTTGTACTAACAACATGGTTTTTGGAAAATTGGTACACCGCGGTTGCATGTTCCATTTCGGCAATCTTAACAATCGGATTATATTTTATATACAAAGTGAAATGGTTTGAATCGTTTGCATTTGCCTATTTAGTTGCGCTTGTTCCTTTCTTGATTGTAAACGGGATTTTAACGGGTCTAGCTACTGAAAATCCTGTCGTGTGGTACAGTGAAAATCACATCATGGGATTAAGGATTATTACTATTCCATTTGAGGATTTGTACTATAATTACGCGCTGTTTTTGCCAATTATCGCTCTTTATGAATTCTTTAAGAATAAATTTAGCAAGTCTTAACGAACGTAAATCACTTTTTTTGTCTCAAAAAAATCTTCTTGAAACCAATCGGATATGTTGTATGTTCGAATATGTTTTTTCACTTTACTAAGTTCATCTGTCAAATCACCTCCTTTTAGGCAAATCCAGCCATTCGAAAGATCATTAAAGTTTTCCTCATTTAACTTGTCTTTGGTCCAAAAGAGTAAATCAGAAAGTGGTGCAACAGCTCGCGATACAATGAAATCAAAACGACCCGGGATTTTCTCAACTCGATCGTGAATACCTTTTACATTTTTCAATCCAAGACTTAATGCCACTTCATTAACCACTTTGATTTTTTTGCCAATTGAATCCACTAAAATAAAATCTGAATCGGGAAATAAAATAGCTAAAGGAATGCCAGGAAATCCACCTCCTGTTCCAATATCTAAAATTTTAGTACCTGGTTTGAATTCGATTATTTTGCCTACTGCTAGTGAATGTAGAACATGATGAAGGTAAAAATTATCTTCGTCTTTTCTTGAAATGACATTTATTTGAGCATTCCATTCTTTATAAATTGTAAAGAGTAATTTGAACTGATTAGTTTGCTCTAGCGTAAGATTCGGGAAATAATGTTGTATATCTGAAAATGCAATCATCAAATGGAATCTTTTGTTTTTTCCATCATATTTGCTAAAAAATCTCTTGCTCTAAACAGCTGAGCCTTTACTGTTCCAAGAGGCAATTGAAGTTCCTCTGCGATCTCTTCGTAACTCAACTCATCGAAATATCTTTTCTCAACTAACACGCGGTATCTAGGCTTAAGTTTACTCACAAGCATGCGCATGTGAATTACCTTTTGACCATGAATAATCGATTCCTCTGGATTCATTGATGAGGCTTTAGCATCTACCTGAATTCGCTCCCCGTCGTCATTCATATAGCCTGAATCCATTGATGTAACTTGAATTCGTTTCTTTCTAATAAAATCAATAGAATTGTTAGAAGCAATTTTATAAAGCCAAGTTGAAAAGGCAAAACTAGGAGAATATTGATCCAAACGACTAAACGCTTTCCCAAAGGCTTCAATGGTTAAATCGTCAGCATCATCAGCATTTCGAACCATTTTTAACATCATGTAATAAATAGAGTCGCGATAACGATCCATTAATTCAGCATAAGCTGATTGTTTACCCATGCGTGCCAGTTCAACCAATTCTAGATCTTGTTTCGCACGCTCCGATAAATGTTGATTTTCTACCATTTGGCATTTCTCTTTTGTTCAGTTAAGTAGAACATCATTGGAGTGAGTATAGCATAAAATAAATCCCAAAATGGAAGTGCATAAACGAAATTTCTCTCTTTTAGTTTTAAGAGACATTTTCCTTGAATCCACCATTTTAAAAGAACGATTACACCAAAAACAACTCCGCTAATTATTCTAAAATCTGTATTAAACAGCAAAATAACAAAGGATATCCACAACAAAAGAAGACTTACAGGATATATTCCTAACAACAACTTTTTAATAACCTTGTATTTGTTGGAGGTGGAATAGTGTCTCGACTTTTGTCTTACCCAACGATTCCAGCTTGGTGCAGCAGGGGAGTAGCAAAATGTTTCTGGATCAATTGTTATCGTGTAATTGGAATTTTGAGCTGCCTCTTGTATAAATAAATCATCATCTCCAGAAGGAATAAAATAATGAGATTTAAATCCACTTACCGAGTTGAAAACCGTTTTGGTGTAAGCTAAGTTTCTACCAACCCCCATATAAGGTAATTTGGCCAGTGCCATTGAAAGGTAGTTGATACCAATCCAAGCAGCGTCAAAGCGAATAATTTTATTGAGGATGCCTTTTTCCTTATTAAAGGGGCCGTATCCCATTACTATTTTTTTTGATGTACTAAAGGATGTGGCCATTTTTTTTAGCCAATTTGAGCTTGCCGGTTTGCAATCTGCATCTGTAAGTATAAAATGTTCGTATTTGGCACCCTTGATTGCCATAGTTATCGGGAACTTTTTTCCAGACCGCAAATGTTTATTCTTTGGAATATCAATAACTTTTAAATTTTTGTATTGTTGTTGAAAGGCAATAAGTAGCCAATTACTGTCGTCAATGGATTGGTGATTTACAACAATCACTTCAAATTCTGGATAATCTTGATTTAAAATGGCAGGTAGGTTTTCGTATAGATTATCCGATTCATTTCTTGCTGCAATGATAACACTTATTGGCATCAACGGACTTTCAACGGTTTCTTTCTTTCTGTAGAAGGATAAACGTGAAAAGATAAAAATCAAATACAGTATTTGGATCAATGAAGCTAAACACATTGCAAAAAAGCAATATGTAAAGAACTCTAATTGTAATTCGGGTAAATATTCCTGCATAATTTAATCAGATGCAAATTTCGGGTAGATACCTAAATAGATGTATCTTTGTCTCGCTTATTTTTCAACATTTTATGCACTTTGATTTAATACATTCAGATTCATCCAGTAAAGCAAGAGCTGGACTATTACATACCGATCATGGTGCTATTGAAACGCCAATCTTTATGCCGGTTGGTACTCAGGGCACAGTAAAAGGTGTTCACCAGCAAGAGTTACGTGAGGACGTACAAGCTCAAATAATTTTGGGGAATACCTATCATTTGTATTTGCGTCCAGGAATGGAAGTTATGGAAGCTGCAGGTGGTTTGCATTCATTTATGGGTTGGGAGAGGCCTATTTTAACTGATAGTGGAGGATATCAAGTGTATTCTTTATCTGGTGCGAGAAAGATAACCGAAGAAGGTGTGCGATTTCAATCTCATTTGGATGGAAGTTATCACTTTTTGACTCCTGAAAAATCAATGGAAATTCAGCGAAGTATTGGTGCAGATATCATTATGGCATTTGATGAATGTACGCCATATCCATGTGATTATACGTATGCAAAGAAATCTATGGAAATGACTCATAGATGGTTGAAAAGATGTACTGATTACATTAATTCTACTGAGTCCAAATATGGTCATAATCAAGCTTTGTTTCCAATTGTTCAAGGAAGCGTTTATAAAGATTTACGAACGCAATCAGCAAATGAGATAGCTTCATTCGATGCGATTGGAAATGCTATTGGTGGTTTGTCTGTTGGAGAACCTGAGGAGCATTTGTATGAAATGACGGATTTAGTCTGTTCGATTTTACCAAAAGAAAAACCACGTTATTTAATGGGAGTTGGAACTCCTGCCAATATTTTGGAATGTATTAGTTTGGGGATTGATATGTTTGATTGTGTTATGCCAAGTAGAAATGCACGACATGGGCTATTATTTACATGGAACGGAACTATTAATATTAAGAATGAAAAATGGGCAAAAGATTTTTCGCCAATTGATGAATCAAGTCCCTTGTGGTCCGATCAGGTTTATACAAAAGCTTACTTGCGCCATCTGATTAAAACGCAAGAATATTTGGGGGTACAAGTAGCTACACTACACAATTTGACATTTTACTTACAGTTAGTAAAGGAGGCGCGTAAACAAATACTTGCGGGTAGCTTTGAAGCATGGAAAAATTCATTGATACCAATTTTAAAGCAACGTTTATAATAAGATGCTCAAAATCATTGACAGATATATCATTGGTAAATTCCTAGGAACATTTTTCTTTATGCTCGGAATTATCATGTTCTTAGCAGTGGTTTTTGATGTCTCTGAAAAGCTTAGTGAATTCATTGATAATCAAGCTCCGTTCAGTGAAATTCTGTTTAATTATTACTTGAATTTCGTTTTGTTTTATGGGAATATGTTTTCCTCTATGATCATTTTTATTTCCGTTATTTGGTTTACGGCAAAAATGGCACAAGAAACGGAAATTGTTCCGATTTGGTTTAGCGGGAGACCGATTACGAGATTCATGCGTCCCTATCTAATAGGAGCTACAATATTAATGATTCTATCTCTTGTTCTCAATCATTTCATAATACCAAGAGCAAATAAGGTTCGACTAGAATTTGAGGAGAGATATTATCGTGATCGTATGCATGTAGAGGAGTATCATGCGGAATTCCCAAATAATGAAGTTGTTTACTTTTCAAGTTACGGAAGTGAAGATAATTTGATAAATGAATTTGTGGTGGAAAAGTGGGGAAAGGATAAAAAAATTCAAAATTTTCTAAAGGCTAGAACTGCCATGAACATAAAAGGAACTAATCGTTGGGTTTTAACTGATTACTATGAAAGAAGGGTGGGATATCCTAATGATGTTCTCATTCAAAAACAAAAAAAGGATACAACTTTTCAGTTTACAATAGAAGATATGGCGCAACGCGATAATATTGCTGAGGCGATGACTTTTACACAATTAACCAGACATATTGATCGAGAACGAAAAAAAGGATCTTCAAAAATCCCTTACTTTGAGATAGAATTACATCAGCGCACTTCGTATCCTTTTGCTGCCTATATTCTAACAGTTATTGGCGTTGCAGTATCATCTCAAAAAAAACGAGGTGGTATTGGAATTAATATCGCTATTGGATTAGGAATAGTATTTATTTATATTTTTGTGATGAAAGTGGCGACTGTGGCTTCAATTAAGGTTGGTTTTCCGGCTTATATTGCAGTTTGGATCCCAAATATGATTTTTGCTTTTGTCGCACTTTTCATGTATCGATTTGCTCAAAAGTAGCGCTTTAGGATTAAATGTTAGGAGTGAGTATTTAATTCATATTGAGCTTAAGCTGTTTTTCACAGTATTGAAGAACTATTTTCTATTGTATTTGTTTCTTTATATTATTCATAAATTTATTTCATGCACAAGGTTTTCATTTTCTTTTTATTCGCAAGTACATACATGTATTCTCAAACCGGTCTTGTAAAGGGATTGGTGTTAAATTCAACGAACAATCTTCCAATTGAATTAGCCAAAGTTCAAATAGTAGATAAGCAACTAGGAGCGGTAACGAATGAAAATGGAGAATTTCAAATCATAAATATTCCACCAGGAGTCTATTCATTCAAAGCAACAGCTTCTGGCTATAAAGATCAAATTTTAAATGAAATCACTGTTACAAATTCAAGGACAGTCACATTGGAATTTCAGCTTGAAGATTTAATTTTAAATAAAGAAGAAATTGTCATTACAGCGAAGCAATTTGTCTCAAAATCTGAATCTCCAAATTCATTAAAAACGCTCAACGCTACAGAAATTGAACGTCTTCCTGGTGCAGGCCGAGATGTAAGTAAGGTTATTGCAGCACTGCCAGGGGTGGCATCAAGAGCAACTTTTAGAAATGACATAATCATACGTGGGGGATCACCAGGAGAAAATAAATTTTATTTAGATGGAATTGAAGTGCCTAATATCAACCATTTTGCCACACAAGGCAGTAGCGGTGGTCCGGTTGGATTATTAAATGTGAATTTCATTCGAGAAGTGGACTTTTATTCTGGCGCATTTCCTTCGAACAGAGCAAATGGTTTGAGTTCTGTACTTGCCTTCAAACAAAAAGATGGAAATCCAGATGCATTAATAACTAATTTTGCCCTAGGATCAAGTGATGCAGCTCTAACTTTCGATGGTCCATTAGGCAAAAAAGCAGACTTTATTTTCTCTGCTAGAAGATCGTATTTACAGTTTCTATTTGCGGCACTTCAATTGCCAATTCTGCCAACATACAATGATTTTCAGTACAAGATTAATTGGAAAGTCAATAAGAAAAATAAAATTACATTTATCGGTCTTGGTGCTATTGATCAATTTCAACTCAATCAAAAAGTGAATGAATCTGTTACCGATACATCAAGAATTGAATACAACAACTATGTTCTAAATAATCTTCCAATTCAAAATCAATGGAATTATACAGTTGGTGTGAATTGGCAGCATTCCTCTAAAAATTCATTTCAAAACTTCGTGGTTAGCCGTAATATGTTGAATAATAGATCGTTTAGATACAAGGATTTGATCGAATTACCTCAAAACCTTTTGTTGGATTACAAATCGTTCGAAGCTGAAAATAAATTTAGATTTGAACATACTTACACTAAAAATGGATGGAGATTGAATGCTGGTGTGGGTTATGAGTATGCACGCTATTATAATTCAACCTTTAATAATGTAACTATTCAAGGACAACCCTTCTTAATTGATTATGAGTCGAACGTGTATATGAGTAAATTTGCTGGTTTTGGGCAATTAAGTAGAGCGCTTTTAGATGATCGATTGAATTTATCTTTAGGTTTAAGAACTGATTTTTCAAATTATTCAAAAAGTCTATCTAATCCATTAGAGCAACTTTCTCCTAGTTTTTCGGTAAGCTATAAATTAACAGAAAAATGGGCTTTAAACGGTAACATCGCACGATATCATCAACTTCCTGCTTACACAATTTTGGGATATCGAAATAACGATGGTGAATTGGCAAATAAAACAAATGGCATAAAGTATATTAGAGCAGATCATTTTGTGTTGGGTACTGAATATTTAACAAAAATAAATTCCCGATTCACAGTAGAAGGATTTTTTAAAAATTACAGCAGATATCCATTCTCCATCAAAGATTCGCTTTCTTTAGCAAATGTTGGTTCTGATTTTGGCGTTGTTGGTAACGAAGAAGTGAAATCAATCTCATCGGGTCGCACTTATGGATTTGAATTTTTATACCAGCAAAAACTTTTCAAAGGATTTTATGCAGTTTTAGCCTACACGTATGTTCGTTCCGAATTTAAGGATAAAAATGATAGCTATGTGCCAACCTCCTGGGACAGTAGAAATATTATTTCATTGACTGGTGGAAAACGCTTTAACAAAGGTTGGGAAGTTGGTTTTAGATGGTTGTTTTCAGGAGGCTCGCCATTCACACCTGTGGATGTGGAAAATTCTAGTCTAATTCAAAATTGGAATATCAATGGTTTTGCTTTTCCAGATTACACGAAACTAAATACGCAAAGGGAAGCAAATTTTCATCAGTTAAATGTTCGAGTTGACAAAAAGATATTCTTAAAAAAGTTTTCGATGAACTTCTATTTAGATATCCAAAATTTATATGGCTACAAAACAAAAGTTGCTCCAATATATCTACTTGAAAGGGATACAAATGGAAATCCAATTATTGATGCAACTGGCTCAAAATATAAACTTAAGAAGATTGAAAATACATCTGGAATTGTTCAACCTACTTTGGGTATTATAGTTGAGTTTGCAACCAAACGAAAATCAAGTAATTGAATTTGGGTTTCTAAGGTTAAATCATTAACTTTACCTAAAATACATTGACTTGAAAATTTGTTTTTCATTACTGTTTGTGTTGGTAGTAATCTCTGCCTTTACTCAGGATGTGCATTGGTCGCAATACAATGACAATCAATTATTTCAAAATCCAGCACATGCAGGTCATTTTAATGGTGATTACAGGTTTATTGGCAATTATAGAAATCAATGGAGCAGTGTAACAGTTCCCTTTAGTACTTTTTCTACATCAATTGATTTGCGTAAGAAAAATTTTGGAATAGGGGTATTGCTATTTCATGATCAAGCTGGGGATGGGAAATTCCGAACTGTTGAGGCTCAATTAAATCTAGCGTATCAATTAAAGCTTACAAAAGACAGTGCTCATGTTCTTCGAATAGGCGTAAATAGTGGAATGAATCACCGTCAATTAAATTGGGATAAACTATATTTTGATAATCAATACAACGGTTACATATTCGACCCAACGTTACCTTCAAATGAAAACTATCAGTCTGATAGAAAGACGAATCTTAATGTTGGCTTTGGTTTGATGCATGAGTGGCGAAAAAATGAACGTTTTAAAGTTTTAACTGGGGTTGGTTCTTACAATTTAAATCAACCAAATCAAGGGTTTTATAATGAAGTAATCAAACGTGATATGCGATTGACAACCTTTGTGAAAGGAACATTTATGCTAAATCAAAAATGGGATATTGTCCCAAGCATTCAATATTCTAACCAAGGAATATATCGTGAATTTCTAGCGGGATCATCATTCAAATATTACTTAAATACGACACCTTTAAAATATCAAGCTATTTATTTTGGAGCATGGAATCGTGGAACAGATGCATCGTATTTAAGTCTAGGATTTGACTACAATGATTTATTCGTTGGAGTTAGTTATGATGTAAATTATTCAAAATTAGTGCCCGCTAGTAGGTATAGAGGAGGATATGAATTTGCTATTCGTTATGTAATCAGAACATTCAAACCCAAAAAGATTCTTCATAGAGTATGTCCAGATTATATTTAGTTCTGATTTTTTTCTTTGTTTCTATTACAGTAATTTTTTCACAGAATAAAGTCAAGAAATACATCAAATTTGCTGATGAACAATACATTAAAGGAGACTACTATTATGCACTAGAATATTATAAAATGGCCTTAGAGGTTGATTCTAATAATATTGATTTTTCATGGAAATATGCAGAGACTTTAAGAGCTTATAAAGACTATCAAGAAGCAGAAAAGTACTATTTAAAGGTTTATAAACGAGAAAAAACAAAGAAATATCCCTTAAGTTTGCTGTATTATGGACTAATGCAAAAGCAAAATAAGAATTATGTAAAAGCATTAGAAACATTTAGATTAGCAAAAAAAAAGTATCAAACTGACGAGAACAGTTATTTGTACATTAAAGCAAATCGAGAAATCGAGTCCTGTAATTGGGCGATAAAAAATCTTCCAGATTCCATTCAAATGGTAGTTTTGCCTCTGCCTAATACCGTTAATTCACCAAATGCCGAATTTCCACACTCGGTAAGAGATGGAAAATTAATTTTCTCATCATTGCGAGCAGATTCAATTGCATCTAATGAGGAGGTCTACAGTCGTGAATACAAAACGAAACTTTATACATCAAAAATCAATAAAGGTAATTTTGAGCAAAACGTCATTCTTGACTCGTTAATATTGGAAAATAAAAGTCGAGGAAATGGCACTTTTGCTCTTGATGGGAAAACCTTTTATTTCAGTATGTGCGAGGATCAGTCCTTTGATTATAATTGTCAAATTTGGTTCTCAAAATACGAAAACGGTAAATTTTCAACTGCAAAATCTTTGGGGAGTGATATCAATTTAAGTGGATATAATACAACTATGCCAGCCATTGGTCTAATTAATAATAAAGAAGTTTTGTTTTTTTCGTCGGATAGAAATGGGGATTCGAAGGGAATGGACTTATTTTATGCATTTGTAAATCCTGACGGTGTAAGTTTTTCATCGATTATTCCGATTGAAGGTCTAAATTCACCTGATGCAGAAATAACACCTTGGTTCGATAAAGCAACAAATCGACTTTATTATTCCTCATCATGGTATGACGGTTTTGGCGGTCAAGATATTTTTTATTCGGAGATTAAGAACAATAATTTTTCATTCCCTGTGAACATGGGTTGGCCAATTAATAGTCCAGCAAATGATCAGTATTTTTTTACCAATAATGATACAATTTTTCTTGCAAGTAATCGAATTGGTAGTAACTCTTTAAAGAATCCAACTTGTTGTTCGGATGTTTTTACGTCAAATCCATCACCTGTTATTTATGATTCTATCATAGATACCACAATTCTAACCAGCATTATAAGTCAAGTAAAAAGAGAACCTGTCCGTTTGTTTTTCCATAACGACAGACCTAATGCTTGGTCATTGGATACAGTTACGAATTTGAATTATTTAGAAACTTATTTGGCCTATAAAAAATTGATTCCTACTTATAAGAGAATTTATTCAAAAGGGTTAAATCTAGCAGATGCTCAATTGGCTGAATTAGCAATAGATGAATTTTTTAAGTCGAAAGTAGATAAAGGTGTAGAAGATTTGAATATTTTCACAAACTTAATTTTGGAAGAGTTAAAAAAA
Organism: Crocinitomicaceae bacterium; assembly: GCA_044361535.1. Classification (GTDB taxonomy): domain Bacteria; phylum Bacteroidota; class Bacteroidia; order Flavobacteriales_D; family Crocinitomicaceae; genus UBA952. The sequence goes on along the minus strand of JBIKIQ010000020.1, from coordinate 4,254 downwards.
GGAACGAAGTTAAAGTTAAGTATTCGTGGATTTGCAAGCCCACTAGCGCCAACAGACTATAATGTTAGTTTAACTAAGAGAAGAATATCTTCATTTGTAAATTATCTTAAGCAATATGATAATGGTGTTTTCTTACCGTATCTTGAAGGAAAAGCAAAAAACGGCGGAGAATTAATGGTTGAATTTTCTCCCTTTGGTGAATATAAAGCTGATCAAACGACGAGTGATAATCCGAAGGATCAGCAGAATTCAGTTTTTTCAATTGCTGCCTCTATTGAGCGAAAGATTGAAATTGAAAGTATTAGTTTTCTTAATGTTGAGGATCAATTCCCAATCTTAGCGCCTAAAACGGTGTTTAATGCAGGTCGAATAAAGCGTGGTCAAATAGTTGGGTCGTTTTTTACAATTGAAAATATTTCAAATAAAAATATCGAGTTAGCGAATTTTACAAAAAGTTCTGAAAACGTAAGTTTCAAAATCGATAGAAAAGAAATAAAACCAGGAGAAAGTGCATTTGTTAAAATGTTTGTAAATACTAAAACTGCTCAAGGCTTGACCACTGAATCATTAACCATATCTGTAAATGGATTTAAAGAGACACAAGAGCTAACAATAAACTTTGAGACTAATTAAATTTATTTTCCTTTAGCCTTTAATACAATTAGTACTGTATAAAAGAGAATTTTTATATCCAAGGCTAAGCTTCTATTTTTCAAGTAGATTAAATCATATTTCATTCTAAGAAGCATTTGCTCAACATTTTCTGCATAGCCAAATTTCACTTGACCCCATGATGTAATTCCAGGTCTTACTTTCGTAAGATGAAGAAATTGAGGGTCAATTTGAGCAATTTGATCAATGTAAAATTGTCGTTCAGGTCTCGGACCTACTAGTGCCATATCCCCTTTAAGTACATTTATGAATTGAGGGAATTCATCCAACCGAGTCTTTCTCATAAAACGACCAATAGGCGTAATTCGATTATCATTTTCGGAAGACAATTGCGGGCCTAACTTTTCAGAATTTTCATACATCGTACGAAATTTTATAATTTTAAAAGGTTTTCCATTTAAGCCAATTCGTTCTTGTAGATAGAAAATACGGCCGGGAGAAGAAAGTCTTACTAAGATTGCGGACAAAATATAGAGTGGTATACATAGGATAAAGGCGATTATGGAAAGAATAATATCCATAAATCGTTTAACAGCCTGTTGCCAAAAGGGCATTATTTCTGGATTTATTTCAATCAATAAGGCACCAAAAATATTATTTATTCTTAGGCTTCCGGATACAATGTCGTACATGTCTGGAAGGATTTTTATACGCGTACTTCCGTTTTCAATCTTGCCAATTAGATTTTTCAATTTATCATGCTCAGTGCTCTCTAAAGCAATTATTACCTCTTCTATATCTTCATTTTTTATTACCCATTCAATTTGATCAGCATGACCTAAGTAAGGTAAGTCTTTCTCAAGTTTTTTATCTACACCGTTTAGGTTTACAAATCCAACAAAATGATTTACCTTTTTAGGTAATTGCCTGAGTTCGTTGAAAAGTTCAATAGCTTTTTCGCCTCCACCAACCAAAAGTGTTCTAAATCCCTTACCTTCTCTTAAAAGTTGATTAACGATTAAAGTAGAAATGATAATTCGTGGCAATAAGGTGGTTAGTAGATGAGCAGTAAATAAAATTCCAGCTGACAGATAATAGGAAGTATAGTTTTTTACTTCATCATCGAGAATAAGGGCAAAGAAAATAAAGGTATTCCCAATCAAAGATGCACTAATAGTGAGTCCAATACTCTTTAATCGGTACATTCTCTTTATTTCATGATAACTCCCTTGTAAATAATAGAGTAAAACCCAACAAAATGGAATAATAATGAGGCCGAAAATAAACGATTCATCACTACTAAATTCAACCTGCTCAACAACTGTTTTGCGCAAATAGTAAAATAAAAACCAGGAGAAAAATGCTGAACTCCAGTCAAAGAAAATACTTAATTGGGTCCAACGATTAGAATTCATTTAATTAAAATAAACTACTTTAATATTGTCAATACGAATTTCGCCTTCACTTTTGCCTTCATCAAGAGTTGCAATAAATGATTGAAGAAAATTTGAACCATTCGGGGCGTATCCAATTAGTTCTTTAAGGTCAATATATATTTTTTTCCATCGAATAGTAGATGAATCTTGAGTCTGCAGACGAATATTGGGATTGTTTTGAGTGGTATTATCAGGCTTGACATATATTAGCCCCGTTGTAATAGAGTTAGTATTGTAATAATCGACCTCCAAATAGGCATCTCTCCCTTTATTAATGAAAAGTTGATTTTGCGTAGAAGCAATCCATGAAGAATCCGTTTGGTTTAACTGAATTAATCCGTAAAAATTCCCATTGAATGATTCCAAGTCAATATTTGAAGTTGGTGTTGATTTGATGGCAGAAGTATTTTGATCAACCATAATATTTAAATTAAGTGGATCTTCAAAATCTTCAATTGAAAACTGACTCATAGAATTATATCTGGTAACTGGATTTATTGTAATAGTCTGTTTTTGAATTAATTCAGTATTTACTTCATACACTTCCATGAACGGATAAATCTTTTTAGTTGCCGCAATCCCATTATTACGAACCGTGGGATATAATTTAATTGTACATGGGCCGGATTTAAGAATGGGAATTTTAAATGGAACTTCAAACACTCCAATAACTTCGTCGTCAATATAAACCCAGGCATCCGAGAAATTGTGAGTTAATTCCCCTTCGGCTCCTGAAAGACCTGTGTTTGAAAGAAGGGTCCACTGTGTAACTTCTAACCATGATGGATCAGGATTATTTTTAACACATCCTAATAAAAGTAGAATAGGTATAAAAAACAGAGTTCTTTTAATCATAATTCACAAACGAAATTTAAACAGGTTTATTTGAAGTTAATCAGTCTTTTTCATACAATCCATAATTGCATTAGCTACCTCTAGAGATCTTAATCCATGTTCGCCTGAAACTACAGGTGGTTTCTTGTTGACTATTGAATCGTAAAATGATATTAATTCGTCCTTTATAGCATTTGATTGGTTAATTTCTGGCTTATTGAATAAGATGCGTTTTTTTACTTTGCCATTTCCCGGATCAAAAACTATATCGAATTCATCTGGAGTGGCTTGTATGTCCTCCATTTGTACAACTTCTAATTCTTTTGTTAAAAAATCAACACTAACATAAGCATCTCTCTGAAAGAAACGAGATTTCCTCATGTTTTTTAGTGAAATCCTTGATGCGGTTAAATTGGCAACACAACCATTTTCAAACTCAATTCGGGCATTTGCAATATCATTTGAATCACTTACAACGGAAACACCCGAAGCTGAAATCTTACGAACCCGAGAATTTACGACGCTTAATACAATGTCGATATCATGAATCATTAAATCTAAAACAACAGGAACATCAGTTCCTCGAGGATTAAATTGAGCTAATCTATGTGTTTCGATAAACATTGGTTGTTTGAGGTATTTTTTTGCCTCAATGAATGATGGGTTAAATCGTTCAACATGTCCAACTTGAATTAGGGTATTCTTTTCAATTGATAGTTTAAGTAATGATTCGGCCTCATGAATTTTATCAGTTATGGGTTTTTCAATAAATACTGGCTTGCCTGCCTTGAGAACTTCCTGTGCTATTGAATAATGAAATGGAGTTGGAGTAACAATGTCAATACAATCCGAATCTGAAATTAATTCATGTATATTATGATAACGTTTCACATTGAATTCTTCCATAACAAGCTGTGCATTCTTATCACTCGGATCAATAAATCCAACAACGTTATATAGGTCATTTAATTCAGTTAATAATTTTAAATGAATTTTACCTAAATGACCGATACCTAATATTCCAATATTTAACATTCATATAGAATTTGGACAAAAATAGATAATTTGATTGGAAAGTACATGTATTTATGTCATTCAATTTCCACTAACAATAAGTGGTCAAATAGAATGAGAAATTATTTAAAATAATGAAAGTCAAAGATTTAAAAAAATAATTATTATTTACAAAATGATCAATTGAAACCTTTTTTACTTGACGACAGTAATAATTTTAGATTTTTCTCAAAAAAAAAACAAAGAATTAGTTGTTGAATTAAAAAGAAGTAGTATCTTTGCACCCCGCAAATGAGTGGAAGGTAGGTAAAAAGATAGTTTAAATATCGGTTTGTATTGGTATTTAGGTCAAAAAAGT
>JBIKIQ010000024.1:0-10622 GCA_044361535.1 Crocinitomicaceae bacterium | reverse complement strand
ATTCTATCCGAACCCTTTTCTTCACCTTCTAAGTTTCTGTTTTATCGGTGATCCTTTGGCTTCCTCTAAAACTACGAAACTCAGTGCGGCTTGAAAACCTAAAAATCTAAGGTCGGTGAAATTCTTTGACGAATCTTGAAAATAAATACATCCCACTTCTTTCCTTGATGAAAAAGGTGGAGCCAAAAAATCAAGACACTAGATTTTCTGGGTTCGGCGATTCTTACATAAATTCGTAGTATTATTCTATCCGAACCCTTTTCGTCACCTTCTAAGTTTCTGTTTTATCTGTGATCCTCTGGCTTCCTCTAAAACTACGAAACTCAGTGCGGCTTGAAAACCTAAAAATCTAAGGTCGGTGAAATTCTTTGACGAATCTTGAAAATAAATACATCCCACTTCTTTCCTTGATGAAAAAGGTGGAGCCAAAAAATCAAGACACTAGATTTTTCTGGGTTCGGCGATTCTTACATAAATTCGTAATATTATTCTATCCGAACCCTTTTCTTCACCTTCTAAGTTTCTGTTTTATCGGTGATCCTCTGGCTTCCTCTAAAACTACGAAACTCAGTGCGGCTTGAAAACCTAAAAATCTTAGGTCGGTGAAATTCTTTGACGAATCTTGAAAATAAATACATCCCACTTCTTTCCTTGATGAAAAAGGTGGAGCCAAAAAATCAAGACTTTAGATTTTTTTTCGTTTATGATTTAATAACGCTTTCTAGAAAAGAAAAAATTAGAATTATACCTAAATACTAATTTGCAATTATAAGTTGGTTATTTTAATTTTTCAATGATTCCAGTAGTAGAAAACCCATGAACCAAGTCGATGGTTTGTACCTCACCGCCATAGCTTTTAACAAAATGAGAACCTACTATGTATTTCTTAGAGAGTGGATTGATTTCTTCTGCATCGTAATCACCTCCTTTGACAAGGATATCCGGTTGAACGACTTCAATAAGTTTTTCCGGGGTTGATTCATCAAAAATACATACGAGATCAACAAATCCTAATGCTGCTAAAACCAATGCTCGTGCATCTTGTGAGTTAACTGGTCTGTTAGGAGCTTTTTCTAAACTTCGAACGGAATTATCTGAATTCAATCCAACAATTAATTTTTGTCCCAAAGAAGCTGCTTTTGCTAGATAAGTCACATGTCCTGGATGTAAAATATCGAAACATCCGTTTGTAAACACGACTTTTTGATTTTTCATCGCAAAGAGCGCTCTACGATGATTCAATTCTTGTTGATTAACAATTTTTTCTACTACGTATTTTAATCTTTCCATTTTTATATCTTTTTTGGAATAAGAAACCAACTAATTAAACCAAGAATTATCAGCAATAGAGTTTGAGAAACCCAAATTATTAATCCAAGTGCATTTCCAATGGCAAACGCTTCGTCTTTTGGCAGGTCAGTTAAAAAGTAAGCAACCACGATTCCCACTAATAACGGATAGCTTCCTAAGCCTCCATTTGTCAAGGAAATACCCAAAGATCCTGCAACAAAAGCCAGAAGAACGCAAGATAAAGGTAATTCTTTTGTGGAATCAAACGCTAGGAAGGGCAAATAAAACATAACCAAAAAACAAGTCCATATAAGTAACGAATGTAAAATATAGGCAAGCGGATTTTTTGTCTTGAAAACGGAGATGGCACTTTGGTATAGACTGACCGCTACTTCTCTTATTTTGTTTCGGATTTTTTGATTTACTGCATAAATGACAATGCCAGAAAGAATAATGAAAATCATTACGATGTATAATGTGAATGATGTCGATTCTGATTTTGGACCAAAATAATCCTCAATAATCTGTTTAATGCGCATGAAATCCTCTTGTCCTAGCAAAAAGGAAAAGAAAGTAATTCCAAGTAAGAAAACTATATCAACTATACGTTCAGAAACGATCGTTCCAAAACCAACGGTAAAAGGAACCCCATCGGATTTTGAAAGTGCAACTGCTCGTGATGCCTCACCTGCTCGTGGGAGCGTTAGGTTAATCATGTAACCAATCATTACTGCGTAAAATCTGTTTTTTAATGATGTTTCATATCCCATAGGTTCCAACGCATATTTCCATCGATAGGCGCGTGAGAAATAGGAAAGTAGACCAATTAACAAGGAAAGGGAAATCCAAAAATAATTTACTTCGCTCAACGATTTATAAAAAAGTACTTTTGACTTTTCAGTCATTGAAGTGAAGAAGAACCAGAACAAATATATACCGAGAAGAACAGGAAGAATTATTTTAAGAAAAAAAAGCAGCTGCTTGCGCAAGATTAATCGATTAAGTTTGTCTCCTCATCGGGAAAAACCATGGAGGGCTTAAATGTTTTGGCCTCTTCCATATCTAGAAACCCATACCCAATGATAATTATTTTATCGCCAACTGCTACTCGTCGTGCCGCCGGACCATTTAAGCATATCGTACCTGAGTTGTAATCTCCTTTGATAACATAGGTTTCAAGTCGCTCTCCATTATTGATGTTCACAATCTGCACACGCTCACCTTCAACAATGTTCGATGCTTGCATTAATCGTTCGTCGATGGTAATACTACCGATGTAGTTCAATTCAGCTTGGGTAACACGTACGCGATGAATCTTGGATTTAACAACTTGAATTAACATAAATCTATAATTGGGGCAAAATTAAGCAATTCAGATTTATTTTTGAGTAAGATTGAAAAACTTTGGGGGTATTCGATTTATTGTAAATGAAAAAATGATTAGTTGCTTTAAAAATCAGGAATCTCACTTTCTAATTTTTGATACTCTTTGTCAACTTGTTTTGAAAGCTTTTTATCCGTTTTCTGGATGTTTGACAAACTTTCATCATCAAATACGATAAAAGAATCCTCAATAGTGAATTTTACATCGGTTTTCTTCGTAAATGTACCCAAATCATTAGACTCACACAATAGGATACCTGTTCCTTTGATCTCCCCTTTCTCAATAGCACTTACTTCAATAGAATTGAACAACTTTGAAGATTTTTTGACTTTCACACGCTTCAATTCATCTGCTTCAGAATCGTAGAAGAAATAGTTTGAGTAACTCGCTTCGGCTGGACTTAAATGATTTGTTGTGATAAAAAAGTCCAAGGTTTTATCATCGTTGTAATAGCCAGATTGAATGTGATATTTTATCACTTTGTCATTAAGCTTTTTTTTCACCATTTCCTTGATTTCCTCTTCGGATTTAGAAGGAATAGTTGGTTTTTCATTTGACACTTTGTTGTCTTTTTTTGAATCGACATTCGTTTCATTTGTTGTGCCGGAGGAAGCTTCCTTTTCATTATTTCCACATCCACCCAAAATTATTGAGGCAACCAGAACAACCAAAAGTGACAAATTTTTATTACGCATTATGTTTAATTTTAAATTTTAATGAACTATACATTCAGCTAAATTTCATTTTTGTAAAAATAGCTAAATTCTATAAACCATCACCTCCTCATCTCCAATAACTCCTTCAAATACTTGCCGCGCCAATCCTGAAACACATTGATTTGAATAAATCGGTTTACATAATTCCATAGCTGCCTTCACTAGTTAATTCCTCTTCTAAAGTCCACCAACAGAAGCCCATTTTTTTATCCTGCACAAAATCTGTTAGGTCTTTGAGCCAAGGTTCAACGTCTGATCCTAGAGAACTACAACCAAATTCGCCCAAAAGAACCGGAGCAACATGTTCAAAATTATCATTCATCACAAAACCCCAATTTCGTTCGTATTCCGCTTTGCGAAGTTCAGAACTCACCGAACCGTATTTTTTCTGGCGAAGCAAATTTGCTTTTATCCAACTGAATGAATAATTGTGAACTTCATAAACCACTTTGTTTGGAACTTGCAATTTAACTGGTTTTTTCACGACTGGTTTTAAGTGAGGAAAAGTAAGTTTTGTTAAGAAATGAACGCGTGCATTAATTCCTTCAACAACTATCAACCAATTGGGCTGAATTTCATGGATCGCATTGCCTGCTTGAGTGGCCGCCTTGTGCCAATCGCGCTTATTATTCCTTCCCCAATTTGGATTTTTTGGAAGTGGCAAGCCCTTTTTTCGCAAGGGTCTAACCTCGTTTCGCAAATCGGCACCAATTACCAGTTTGTTTTCCTTGTAGCGAGCTGCGAGCATTTTCCAGTCTGCAATCCACTGTTCGGTAGACTGCGAATAAAACTCATTTTTTCCATACCACAAACCGTTAAAATCGTAATTACAACACCAATGCGTGGTCGTTGAATGATTGTTGAGCAAAACAAATAAACCTTGTTTCGTCAGTTTCTCCACGATAACATCCATCACTTGAAGTGGCGTAAGTCCTATTAATTCCGTGTTTGGTCCCACCCACTCCTTTTCCGTTTTTGTAGCATCGTGCAGCATTTGATTGGAAAATGGCAATCGAATCGTGTTGAATCCTGCATTTTTGACGGCTAAAATGATGGTGTCAATATCCTGAATGTGAATTCCGAATGGCATAGCATGCGTGTTGGTTCCTTTGCTGTGATCTTGCGAATACGGAATGTGCGAACCATTTATTCCCCACCAATTGACGCCTTTGATGATAAAGTCCGAACCAGTTTGATCGATGATGCGTGAACCTTTGGTTGAAAGTGGTGGGGTGAACTGTGAAAAAGCAGGAAGTGAAATTAGTGAAAGTACAACCGTAAGAACGAAGATCAGCCTGAACAAGCAAATTTTAACAGAAGGAATATGATAGATAGGAATCATAAAATCTTTGCGTAATGTTATAAATAAACTAAGAATGCGTAATACATTCAACAAATTAAGTAAAAAATGGCAGAAGAATTCATTTATAGCAAACAAATATCTCGATCTAACTACAGCACGAAAGAACAATTTTTCGAGCGAATTAACCATTTAGTAAATGACTATTACGCAAATACAGAGGCCGAGCTTGAAAAGATGAAAAAAGATCTTCAAGCTTCAGAGCGAGAAGTACTTGTAACCGGTGATATCGCAAATTTTTGGGAAGGACATGTTGAGTTGCGTTTTGATTTTGTAGATTATGAGAGCGCCGATCGTTTATCGTATCAAATTGAGTTTATGATCGATGTCATAGAAGATCAGCGCGAATATAAAGACGCGAATATCCTCATTAGTTTAGTTACTTATTTCCCGAAACCTATTGCTTAACGTCATCTATTTTTCAAGATAGAATCTATTCAGGAGGAAGTGAAAGTTTCGAGAATAAAGAACCACCCCTTTCACGGATGCTTTAAATTGAGATTTCCCTTGGAAAATATGCGTTTCAAGTTATATTCTTTTCCTTACACAATTTTTGGCACTCTCCTTTAGTTTTCGTAAATTAGCCCTCTAATTTTAGGTTTTTTGCACACTTATACGCACAAATTCTTTTTACGGGTTGCTTTTTTGCTTTCTATGTTTCTGATAGTGAGCAAGGTAGATGTGTGGGGGCAGACTGCAGAATTTACAACAATTCCCAGTCACACTCCAGGTGATACTTTAAAACTTTGTGCGGGATCGTCAGTTTTGTTTACTCTTCAAGCAACTACAGGGAATTTATCTTCATCATCTACTATAAATTGGTCTTTTACAGCGGTTTCGGGTAGTAATCCTACAATCACTAATAGTCAAAACAGAAGTCCTTTTTATGTTGGTTTTCCGAATGGGATTTACCAATGTGTATTATCGATTAATGGTGGAGCTTCTATCAAAACATTAATAATCAAAGCAACTGTCAATAGTCCATATCAACCCAATATTTCTTCAAATTTGGCAAATGGTTGGGTGCAAATGAATATTGATAATATTGTCACCTTTCAAAATTGTCCTACAAATAATGCTGCAAACATTCCTTTAACTTTAAACGTAAGTCCCAATGTTAACACAACTAATTGCTCGTTTTCCTTAATATCTACACCAAATATTACTTGGACATATAATACTGCTCCATCAATTTCAACAGTCAATTCAACCTTATCTGCTCCAACAAATCCATCTAATAGATTTTACTATTTAATGACAAAATCAGATTTTCCAAATATATGTACATTATATAAGCCTCATTACATTCAAGTTGGCGCACCCACAATAAATAAAACTGATGGTTCTAATTTTGTTTGTGATCCTGGTGGTTATCAATTTTTATTTAACGAACAACAGCCAGGAGTTACTTATGAAATAGACTGGAATTATAATGGATCAACATTCAATCCTTCCAATACCTATAATTATCCCAATTTACCACTAAATCCACAATATTTAAATAATAATTATCCATTTATCCCCTGCTCCAGTGGATTAGCTCCTCAAAGAAAAATTAGGATTAGAGCAACAAATCAATGTCCCTCCTCACCAAATGTTTTAAATGTTTCTTTTAGTGACATTCAAAATATTTTTGTTAGTAAAGGGCCTACTGCAAAGTTTAATTGTAGCTCCGATCCAAATTCGACAGCTCAATGTGATACTATTTTATGTCAAAACAATGCTATTCAATTTTATAATCATTCAACTCCTGGTGTTCAAACAAATTTCGATGGAACCAATGCCACTTGTTCAAATGATTATTATCGATATTGGACAATTTCTTCAAGTAACACTGGTGGATACATTCTTGGATCAGGATCATCTCTGGGCAGCGCAAATTCAAATGGATCCGATATTTTAAATGTTAATTTTACTAGTCCAGGAACTTATGTTATTCAACTCCATGTTTTTAATAATCAGTGTAGTGAAAATATAAAAACCAAAACCATCTGCGTAATTCCCACCGTCACTGCTAATTTCTCACCAGAGGCTACAACCGGATGTTCAGGAGTCAAGCTAGACATGACTAACCAGACAAGTAGTGCAGGATGCTCAACATCCAATATGCAATACCAATGGACAGTTACTTCAACAAATCCAGAATCGTGTGGCACTCCGAGTAGTCAATTTTCAGGTGGTACTTCAACATCAACTAGTCCAGAAATTCAGTTCAATGGCCCTGGAGTTTATAATGTTCAATTACAAGCCCAACTTTCGCCTGCCGTGGTTGGTTGTTCTACTAGTGTGATAAATAAAACCATTACAATTGGAGCCGCTCCCACCGTATCTTCAATAACGGCACCTTCGGTTGTTTGTCAAAATCAATCAGCCAGTTTTTCTGCAAATGTGAATGCTTGTTACATTTCACCATCTAATTTTTCATGGAGTTTTCCGGGAAATTTAGGGCCGACACCAGCTGGCCCAATAACAGGAACCTTTAATCAAACAGCAACACAATCAACAAGTACAGTTTTCGGAAATCATGGTACAGGTGCGGTTCAACTTACTGTATCAAATAGTTGTGGTTCAGCAACTTCATCACACAACATAACAGTAAATCAAGCTGCAGTCACTAACGTCTCACCGGTTCTGAACGTTTGTAATTCTGATGTCATTAATTTGTCCGGTTCAATCTCGGGTGGTACCACTCAAGGTGTTTGGTCAATAAGCCCTGCAAATTCTGGAACGCTATCAAATTCTGGAACATTTTCAAGCTCTCCACAAAATACACTATCTGTAAATTCGACTTATACTGGTAATATTGTTTTAACGCTAACTTCCTCCGATCCCGATGGAAGCGGTCCTTGTCTATCGACTAATGATTCAGAAACTTTTATTGTAAGTTCTGGCGCCACTGCGAATGCTGGAGTAGATCAATCAATTTGTGCAGGTCAGACAATCACTTTATCCGGAAGTATTGGAGCTCCAGCAACAACAGGAAGTTGGACAACATTAACTGCCGCTCCCAACAAGGGAACCTTCTCAAATGCTGGCTCATTGAATACAACATATACACCCAGTAGTTGGGAAATCTCAAATGGAAGTGTTACACTTGTCTTAACTACAAATAACCCTGATGGCCCTTGTGAAGCTGCTCAAGATCAAGTCACAGTAACCATTAAGCCATTACCGACAGTTGTTGCTTCAGTACCAAATACTGCCTGTTCAGGAACTGCCTACAACGTTTCACTAGTGCCGAGTACTACAGCTTTCCCAGCTACCTATACTTGGAGTGTGGTGAGCCCTTCTCCGTTACCAGCTAATTTTACAACTACTACTTCTGGAAGTGTAACTTCTGGAAATTCGTTTACAACAACCTCTACAAATAATACCACCAGTAATCAAATTTTAGTAACTTATTCAGTAGTTGCTACAATAAACGGGTGTAGTGGTCCAGCAGATACGGCAAATATTACTATTTTTCCGCAAACTACAGCAAATGCTGGAGTTGATCAAACAATCTGTTCTAGTGGAACAGTATCTTTAGGAGGAGCCGTTGGTGGTGGCGCAACTACAGGAACTTGGAGCGGAGGCTCTGGCACATATGCTCCAAATGCATCCACATTAAGTACTGTTTACACGCCAAGTTTAGCAGAAATTGCAGCCGGTAATTTTACACTTACTTTAACGAGTAACGATCCGCCTGGTCCTTGTTTATCGGTAACCGATCAAATTCAAATTACAATTAATCCAAAAGCCACGGTGAACGCTGGTATTGATCAAACTATTTGTTCGAATTCAACGGCAACCTTAGCAGGTGTGTTTGGTGGGGGGGCAACTTCTGCAACTTGGACGACTTCAGGTTCTGGCACCTTTTCAAATGCAACATCCATGAGTGCTGTTTACACTCCAAGCGCTGCAGATATATCAGCAGGAAATGTAAACCTAATATTATCTACAAATGACCCTGCAGGATCTTGTGATGCCGTTGCCGATCAACTTACATTGACAATCAACCCTGCTGCAACGGTTAATGCTGGAGTTGACCAAGCATTATGTTCTAACGGCACTGTTACGCTTGCTGGAGCAATTGGTGGTGGAGCAACTTCTGCTTCTTGGTCCGGTGGAAATGGAACATTTAATCCAAATAATACTACATTGACTGCTGTTTACACTCCAAGTGCAGCAGAAGTTTCTGCCGGTAGTGTTAACTTAACTTTAACGAGTAATGACCCGACGGGTCCTTGTGGAGTTGTTACTGATCAAATTCAAATAACTATAAGTCCAGCAGCTACTGTGAATGCGGGGGTTGATCAAACGATTTGCTCGACTTCAACGGCTGCTTTAGCTGGTAATTTTGGTGGGGGTGCTACATCTGCAACTTGGACAACTTCTGGTTCCGGCACCTTTTCAAATGCAACATCAATGAGTGCCATTTACACCCCAAGCGCTACTGATATATCAGCGGGAAGTGTATTGTTAACTCTTACTTCTAATGACCCTGCTGGACCTTGTCCTATCGTTAGTGACAATTTAACGTTGACGATTAATCAAGCAGCAACGGTTAATGCAGGTATTGATCAAACTATTTGCGCTGGAGGTTCCGTTTCATTAGCAGGAATAATAGGCGGTGGAGGAACAACTGCTGCTTGGAGTGGTGGTAGTGGTACATACAATCAAAATAACACAACTTTAAATACTGTTTACACCCCAAGTACGAGTGACATTACGTCAGGTATTATAAATTTAACCCTAACAAGCAATGATCCAACAGGTCCTTGTGGAATTGTAACGGATCAAATTCAAATAACAATTAATCCATTAGCAACTGTCAATTCAGGGGTTGATCAAACGATTTGTGCAACGGCAACGGCAACATTGTCAGGAAATTTTGGAGGTGGTGCAAGCTCTGCACTTTGGACCACCTCTGGAACTGGTAATTTTTCAAACTCAGGGTCAATGACTGCTGTATACACACCAAGTACTGCAGATATTTCAAGTGGAAGTGTAACGTTAACATTAACAACAAATGATCCAACAGGTCCATGTTCAGCGGTTACTGATCAGCTGACAATAACAATTAATCCTTCAGCTACTGTTAATGCGGGCTCAGATCAAGTAATTTGTGCAGGTGGAACAGCTAGTTTAAGTGGCACATTTGGAGGATCAGCTACATCAGCTTCTTGGACGAGTGCAGGATCTGGTTCTTTCAGTGGAACAGCAACAGCATCAGGAACTGTTACAACAACTTATATACCAAGTGCAGCAGATATTACGGCAGGTACAGTTACCCTTACATTAACTACAAATGATCCGGCAGGACCTTGTCCAGCGGTGAATGATGCTTTAATTTTAACCATTAGCGAATTAGCAATAGTAAATGCGGGAATAGATCAACAAATTTGTTTAAATGGTTCACCTGTTTCTTTAGCAGGAAGCATAACAGGAGGAGCAACCACAGGTACTTGGACAACAGGGGGAACAGGAACATTTTCAAATGCAAATTTGACCAATTCATCGTACTCCCCAAGTGCAAATGACATCACCACCGGCTCTGTAATATTGACACTAACATCGAATGACCCTCCAGGTGCTTGTGCTTCAGTATCAGATCCAGTATTAATTACATTTTATCAGTCACCAACAGTCAATGCAGGAGCTGATCAATCTATATGTTCTGGAGGTACGGTTAGTTTAAGTGGTACATTTGGTGCATCAGCGACATCAGCGACTTGGACCAGTTCAGGAACAGGAACTTTTAGTGGAACAGCAACAGCATCGGGAACTGTTACATCAACCTATACACCAAGTGCAGCAGATATTACAGCAGGTTCAGTTACCCTTACATTAACTACAAATGATCCGGCTGGACCATGTCCGTCGGTTAATG